>JASLPY010000080.1 GCA_030744755.1 Kiritimatiellia bacterium
AATGCTGCAAATGTATAGTGCCAGCAAAACGAGCGTTGAATTCATTGCGCTCTCCATAAGCTGAGTCTCCTCTTCCCCATCTAACCTCCGTGCTGGCCACGCCATAGGCGTGGTCCTCGGGAGCTCTAGCGCGGGGGCGCGGGTGGTTACGTTCTCCCATTCTCATCCTCAAATGCCTGCTGGATCTATTCAACCTAAACCCGTTCTACACGCAACAGCGCAGAAAGCTCAAAGAGTAGGTCCACCGTTATGAGGTGGACCAAGCGACTGGGGCGCCCATTTCTCGAGCACAGGACGTGAAACTCCCGCGATTCCTCTATACTTGCGCCTCGCCAGCTCCTGTGATTTAATTCGAGCTCCCGATCGAGGGGCACTTTGAAGCAAAGGAGAACAAGATGACTGAACTTAACTTTCCGGACCGCCTCAATGCGGCGACCGTATTCGTGGACTCTCACCTTGACGAAGGGCGTGGCGACAAAGCTGCAATTCTCTGTGAAGACGAGATTGTTACATACCGGCAACTGAGCGAGAATGTAAACCGTTTCGGGAACGCCTTGCTGGAATTGGGTGTACGGATGGAGGAGCGTGTGGCCATCCTGATGCCCGACACCCCCGAATGCGTGTACGCGTTTTTCGGCGCCATGAAAATAGGGGCTGCCTCGATTCCCATCAACACGATCCTTCTCGCGGAAAATTACGAGTATATGCTCAATGACAGTCGCGCTCGCGTACTGGTGGTGCATTCGTCGCTTATCTCCAAGGTCATGGAAGTGCGCGGCAAGCTTAACTACCTTGAGCATATCGTAGTTGCCGGGGATGAGACCAAGGCTCCCCTGGGTATGAGCGACCTGATGGCCAAGGCATCCACCGAACTGGAACCGGCGGATACCAGTAAGGATGACACGGCATTCTGGCTGTATAGCTCCGGGACGACGGGTTTTCCGAAGGGCACGGTCCATCTGCACCATGACATGATCGTGGAAGCTGATCTCTATGCCAGGGACACAATTGGAGTGAAGGAAGAGGACGTCTCATTTTCTATCGCCAAGTTGTTCTTCGCATACGGACTGGGCAACGGGCTGTACTTCCCTCTAAGGACCGGAGGCACGGCCGTGCTCCTGCCGGGCCGACCATTACCGGACACAATCTTCAGCGTAGTCGACCGGTATCATCCGACAGTGTACTACGGTGTGCCGACAAGCTACGCAGGCCTTCTGAATGCCGCCGAGAAGAGCGGGAGGACGGACTTCGGCAAGGTGCGAATGTGTGTCTCGGCAGGAGAACCGCTGCCCAAGCCGATTTACGACAGGTGGCTGGAGCGATTCGGCGTGGAAATCCTGGACGGCATCGGTTCCACGGAGATCCTCCACATCTTCATTTCGAATCGCCTGGGGCGCGTTAAGCCGGGCAGCACGGGCGAGATCGTGGAAGGCTACGAAGCACGAATCGTTGACGATGACGGCAAGGACCTTCCTGTCGGCGAAATAGGGACGCTGCTGATCAAGGGCGACAGCATTGCTGCCGGCTACTGGAACAAGCACGAACAGACTAAGACGACCTTCCTCGGCGAATGGATCAACACGCACGACAAATTCCGGTTGGACGAGGACGGCTACTACTGGTACGCAGGCCGGACGGATGACATGATCAAGGTCAGCGGCCTGGCCGTGTGGCCGGCCGATGTCGAAGCCATTCTGATGCAGCACCCCGCCGTCCTTGAGAGCGGGGTTGCCGGAGTGCCGAACATCGACGGCTTGATCAAGCCTTGGGCGTACGTAGTGCTGAAAGAAGGGCATGACCCTTGCGACGAGCTGGCCAAGGAACTGCAGACGTTCGTCAAGACCAACACCGAGCCGCACAAGTATCCTCGCACGGTCAAGTTCGTCGACGATCTGCCTAAAACGGCCACCGGCAAGATCCAACGCTACAAGTTGCGCCAAATGGGTGCCGAGGAGACGGCTGCGGCTACATCCTGATAAGGGACGAGGCCCAGACGAAACCGGAACCGAAGGCGACTAGCTGAACAAGGCTGCCTTCGCTGACCATGCCGTTCTTTCGCGCCTGGTCGAAGGCTATCGGCAGGCAGGCCGATGCCATGTTGCCGTATTCCTCGACGTTCACAAACACCTTCTCCATCGGGGCCTGGACTTTCTCGACGATGATTTCGAGCATGCGCAGGTTTGCCTGGTGAGGAATAAGGACGTCAATGTCGTCCATGGTCAGGCCGTTGGCTTCCAGTGACTCGAATACCGCCTCGGACATCCGGTTTACACCATTCTCGAAGACGGCCCCGCCATCCATTCTGAAATGTATGGCACCGCTGTCAATGTCTTCTTTCGTGATGTATTCCGCCCTGCCGGACCCGGTGCCCGGTGCTGCCGAATACAGGCATTTCGCGCCGCTTCCGTCGGCATGCAGAAATGTCGAAATGATGCCCTTGCCCTCTTCCTCGCATGGCCCAACGACCGCGGCTCCGGCGCCATCGCCGAGGAGAATGCCGATGTTCCTGCCGTCATAGGATCCGTCAATACGCTTCGAGAGCACCTCGGCACACACGACCAGCACGTGCTTCGCCGCACCGGCCTTGACAAAGGAATCGGCGATGCCTATGCCGTAGATCAGGCCCGTGCATTGCTGCCTTATGTCGATGACCGCAATTCCGGGTATGCCCAGCTTGGCCTGCAGGAAGAAAGCAGTTCCGGGGTCGGCGTGCTCGGGTGTGATAGTGTTCATAATGAGCAAGTCGATGTCGCTCATCTGCAGCCCCGCATCCTCCACTGCGGCCTGTGCCGCAAGAACGCCAAGATCTGTAACGCCAACGTCCGGCTCGGCATGCCGCCGCTGATGGACACCGGTGCGGGTCACGATGAACTCGTTGTTCGTATCCATCATTTTTTCCAGATCGAAGTTGGTGACGACCTTGGGTGGCACATAATGCCCGGTTCCCATAATACGTGAAGCTTTCATACCTGCTCCTCCCCGGTGATTCCTTCATGTTTCAATGACTGCTTGATAACCAGTCCACAGTTCTTCTGGAAAAAGTCCAGCGGTAGCAACTGTGTTTTCTGGTAGACTTCCTTGCCGAGCTGCTCGGCAAGGGCCCGTACGGAGACCCCTGCCTTTATTTCATCGACGATTCGCTGATGATAGGCCTCGGTCGCTGCCAGGGCATCACCGAAATATGCCTTGACGCTGGCGGTACCCTTGACCACGCCATGGTGGCCCAGGCAGAGGACCTCAGCGTTGAGAGCCGCGACACGCGTGATCGAGTCGACGTAGGCCGGGTAACTTGTGAAATAGTTAGGCCACCAGTAGTCGCCTTCCGGCATGTAGTAGCTGGCCGCATCCGAGACGATCAGGATTCCCTTGTTCTCCTCGTGGAAGCTCAGGCTGCAGTGGCTGTGTCCGGGTGTTGCCAGCACGTTGAAGGTCGAGTCCCCGGCCGTGAGCGTATCACCTTCGCCGATGGTACGGTCCACCGGTATTACCATGTCGGCCGGTGGGTCTATACGATGCTTCTCGCCGACTTCGCCATTCTTGAGGAGGAAGTCAGTTAGCGCGCCGTCTATCTTGCAAAAGAAGGAGATAGCCTTTTCAGCCGCAAGTACGCCGGCCGCTGCCTCGCTGGCCACGACCGTGATACCGGGGCAAAGCTCCTTGAACAGGGGCACAGCCATTACGTGGTCGGGATGAGCATGTGGAACTACCAGTTGCTTGATCGATTCGAGCGCGACGCCGGATTCCGCCATCTGCTCTGCCGCCAGTCGTCCCACTACTCCCACGCTGCCTTCAAAGAGAATGGCTTCATCCCCGTCCTTGAAGAGGTAGAGAGGATACTCGTCCGTACCCAACATCAGCAGGTTTCCGGTTATCTCAACCGGAGGGTTATGTATCAGCATGTCTTTGCTCCTTTTTCCATTGCAAACAGGGCGGCCCCGAAGGCACCCGTATACTGCGGGTCGGGCGGCACGAGTGCGGTTCGGCCGTAAAACTCGCCGACCAGCGAAACCAGGAGTGGATTGTGTGCTACCACGCCCCCCGTCATTACCAGTTCTCCATCTATTGTATCCATTTCCGACACGCGCTTCACGATGGAACGAAACGCCCCCTTGGCGATGTCCTCGACCTTTTCCCCTGCACGAATCTTGGCAAGGATCTCGGTCGCCGTAAACACCGTGCAGAAACTGCCGAGGGTCACGTCTTTCGTGGACTGCTCCGCCAGGCCGTTCAGTTCCGACGCGGGCAGCGCGAGCCGAAGCGCAATCTCCTCGAGGAAGGATCCGGTTCCGGCAGCACATTTCCGGTTCATCTTGAAACTTGTGCGGCGCCCCTTGTCGTCGAGGTGTATCACCTTGCTGTCCTGCGCTCCTATATCGATAACCGTTATCTGCCTGCGGAAGTTAAACCAGGCGCCCTTGCCGTGACAGGCGATCTCCGTCATACTTTCGTCTGACCAGGGAACGTTGTCACGGCCGTAGCCGGTCGAGACCGAGTAGCTAACGTCATCTTCCGCGAGATCTGCCGCCGCCAGGGCCTCGTCGAGATTCTCGCGGGCCACGCCCGTGTAATCCACCCCTGAACGCTGCATGGATCGAGCCGCCACATCTCCGTTCTCGTCGACAATGACGAGTTTGGCAGTGGATGCACCGATATCAATGCCACAGAAGTACTGCATTTACTCTCTCGATGTTGAGGCTGTATCAAGAAGGAGAACAGCCCTTACGGGCTTAACTACAAACACTGCCGTTTGTTAGGAAGTCGTTTGTAGTTAACGCCGTCAGGCGTGTCTCCCACCGTCATGGTAGCCTTCTGGTACAGCCCCACATTTCCAATTCCCTCACCTTTCCGCGAGCTGTTCCACGAACGCTTCGATGTTCGTGCGTGTTTGCTCTTCGGAGTATAGCCGCATGTCATTGAGGTCCCCGTTGATGACGAGATGGGGCAGACCCAGTTTCGCCTCGAGCCGTTGGGGCATCTGGTAGCGGTTGTTTGAGTTGTTTGGACAGGTCTTTGCGTCGTGGTACAGGATTCCGTCCACCTTGTACTTGGCTGCCATCTCCTCCATGTACTTTTCCTTGCGGTCTTCGCTACGGCAGATGAAGAGACGGCAATAGGCCCGCGCCATACCCTTGAAAGGCTCGGCCGGGTCGAGATCTTCGTAAATCCAACTGTTGCAGTAGGTCGAAGCCACGACTGCTGTCTTAAGCTCCATAAACTGCGTAGAAAGGTCGCGCAGCTTACCCCATACAGGCATCCCTTCCCAGTAGATCCTGAATTTCTCGTCTTCGATTGCTCCAATTCCGTCGGCAGCACGCTGCTCGAGCTCGGCCAGAAGGATCTTGTAGTAATCCACGGCATCCTGGGTTCCGCGCAAAACGACGGCCGGGCCCATCTGGATGGTGTCGTCGAAGAAGGTTATAGGTGCCGGAACACTTGCGGCCGTATCGAGTATAGCTTTCCAGAGGTCCGTGCATTCCCGCGAAAGGATGATCACCTCTCTGAGTTTATCAATATCGAACTTGCAGCCGCCCAGCTCTTCCAGCGGCTCCACGAGGGCTTCGGTCTGGAGCGCTAGATCGTCGACGATCGGACCGTCTACATCGCCGATCGAACGGGGTGTGTGTACGCCAAGACAGGGAACGTCCCACTCGCGTGCGTAGAACTGGAACCAGTCCTTGACGTCACGACACTGGTTGGTGTTGAAAATCAGCACGTCTGCCTTGGGCGGCCCTTCCATTCCCATTTTCTGCAGAGGAGTCTCACCTTTCAGGTAAGAACCGATGTCGCTGGTCAGGTATGAACAGATATCCGGCGAGAATCCACGGGCGTTGGCTTCAGGGATGAGGTCAGTCGCCATGCGGGTGGCGCCCAGCATGGCGCCGTGATTCTCGGGGAAATAAACGTTGAACCCCATGGACCGTAGCAGTTCCGCGGGACCAACACTCGTACACCAGGCTGTCTTCTTGCCCTGCTCAGGCCCCGCCGCAAGCTCGGCGAAGTACTTCCCCATCACGCCACGCATCTGCTTCGTGGCTTGAAGACCTTTCCTTTCAGTCGCTGTAGTCATATCAGGTTCCTTTCGTTTTCTCTATCCTACATACAAGGGGAGAAGCGCTCCCCGCATCGTTCTGCCAGTTCTTCGAGTCGCGGCCGTATCTCGCCGAGACCCCTGTCACGCGCGTATTTTAGCACACCTCCACGGAAATCGGGAAATCCCATTCCCAGAACTGTAGCAGCATCCATGTCCACCTCTCGCGCGACGACACCCTCCTGCATCACGTGAAAGGCATCGTTCACCATGCCGAGAACCAGGCGGTCGACGATTTCATCGTCGTTAGCCCCGATCGACGGATCCCGGTTACGTTCTCTCACTTCCCTGATGATTCGTGCAGTGACATCGCTGTCCTGGGGCTTACGGTTTCCTTTTTCATACCGGTAAACGCCGGCCCCGGTCTTCTGTCCAAAACAGCCTTCTTCAACCAGGCCGCCTGCAACCGGCGACAGTTTGCCATGCCGCGGGAACGCGCGACCGAGGAAATCAACAGTTGCTGCCAGGATGTCAATTCCGGCCATATCGATAAGTGTTAAAGGCCCCATGGGAAAACCGAAATCAACCATGGCCCGGTCTACGGCCCTGGGGTCGGCCCCGTCCTCTAGAAGGCGGAAGGCCTCGTTCAAATAGGGAATAACAAGCCGGTTGACCGCAAATCCTTCCCGGTTTCTGACCAGTACCGGGGTCTTGCGAATTGACTTGGCGAACGCCATCGCGGTGGCGGCAATAGAGGTTGGGGTGCATTCACGGCGGATGACTTCAACCAGCGGCATACGTTGGGCAGGATTGAAGAAATGCAAGCCAACAAGCCGTTCGGGGTGCTGCATACCCTCGGCCAGCACGTCCAGGGATATTGTCGACGTGTTCGATGCTATAATTGCGTCGTCACGACAGGCCTGCTCGATGCTGCCAAGCACGGCACGCTTGGCTTCAACATCCTCAAATACGGCCTCGATCACCAAGTCCGAATTACCGATATCCGCCGGTCTCGAAGCGGTCCGGATGAGTCCCAGCATGGCAGCGGCGCGTTCTTCCGCGAGCTTGCCCTGTTCGACACGTTTCCGGATCGAATTCTCGATGCGAGCCAATCCTCTCTGAACCGTTTCTTCATCCTGGTCAAGAACCGTGACAGGAACGCCGGCAATGATCATTGCATGGGCTATGCCGGTGCCCATGGACCCCATGCCGACCACGGCTGCCCGCCCAATCCGGGTTGGATCCGCGTTGGCCAGCTCCTTCAGTTTTGCGGTTCCCCGGACGGCAAAGAAAACATACATCCTGTTACGCGTGGCGAGCGTGTCCAGGCACGCGGCGAACGCCTCCCGTTCAGCCCGAAGTCCAGCTTCAAATGAATCCGGTAAACCGGATTTTACGGCAGCGAGAATCTGCCCCGGGGCAATGAGTTCCGGCAGACCAGCGGCCACGATCTGCTCAGCTTCGGCAAAAGCCGCGCCATTTTCGGCCGCATCGTCGATTCTGTCCGTTAAGTTCCGCGTCTTGGGAAGAGGACCTGCCGGCAGCGCCAGTTGTCGCGCTGTTTCGACGAGATCCCGGCATTCGCATACCGCATCAACCAACCCCATGGTCATGGCCTTGTCGGCAGGGACCGGACCGGCTGTCAGCATCATCTGCAGCGCCGGCCCAACGCCAATCAACCGTGGCAAGCGCTGTGTACCGCCCGCCCCGGGATTGATGCCCAGTTTGACTTCCGGCATGCTGAAACTGGTACGGTCGGTGCAGACCCGGAAATGACAGGCCATCGCGAGTTCCGCGGCTCCGCCCATCACTTTGCCGGACAGGGCAGCGATGACAGGTTTTGAGGAATCCTCGATACAGGCAAATATCTCATGAAACAGGCTGGAGATTCGAATCGCTTCTTTGGCAGAAGTGACATCCCTTAACAGCTTTATGTCCGCGCCGGCGCTGAAATGATGTGTGTCGCCGATAATCACGATGCGGGCAACCCCGCTATCCGCGTTGGCACGTTCGATAACAGTTTTCAGTTGCTCCAGCAGCTCGAACGACAAGGCGTTGACGGGTGGGGCGTTGAGACGCAGAAGGCATACGCCATCGGATTCGTTGTATTCGATCATGCTCATAGTTCAAGTGTGAGCTTCAGCGAACCGTCGGCGCAGTTGGCATACATCTCAAAGGCTTCCTCGGCCTGGTCCCAAGGCATACGCGGTGTAACCATTGTGGCGAGTTTGGACGCCCGTCCGTCGACCACCATGTCTGCAGCCGTCTGGAAATACGCCGAACATTCCGGGCCCACGCAGGTGATGATCTTGGTACAGTTGCGGAATGCAGCGTGCCAGGGGAACTCCTGGTCGTTGTAGTCGGGCATACCGAATACGAAAAGGCGTCCGCCCTTTCTCACGAGGGATGCCGCGGTGGTCAACGATTCCGGGGGACTGGCGGCATTCACAACAAAATCGATCATCTCGCCGTCCGTCAATTCCTGCACCACATCGAGAACATTCTCTCTTGATGCGTCGATGACCGCCTGTGCGCCGTAGCGCCGGGCCCATTCCAGTCGCCATCCCAGGATATCCGTTGAAATCACCTGCCTGGCACCCATGAGCCCGAGGATGTAAGTCCAGATGAGCCCCATCGGCCCCTGTCCTATGACAGCGCAGCGCTGGTTGATAACAGGGCCGGTCTGATCAAGCGCCCGCAGCACAGTCGCCAGGGGTTGGGCCACGATCAGCGCCGCCACGTCCGGCGCATCGGTAGGAAGGAGTGCGACCCCCGGGGGTTTCGATATTATGAACTCGGCAAATCCGAAGTATCCCTCGGGCTGCGCGAGGACGAGCGTGCCCGGCTTCCAGCCTTCACAGCGCGACTCAACGATGGTCCCGATGTTCTCGTGACCGGCCCAGCCGGTCGGATTGGGGAATTCCAGGTCACCCCAGACTCCTTCACCGGTGTACTGTCCCATGTTACTGCCGCAAAGGGCGACATGGCTGCACTTGACCAGCACTTCGCCTTCCCCCGGCTCGGGCGTCGGTGCGTCGATAAACTCTATCTTCCTCGGCGAAGCAATATGAATCGCTCTCATAAATAGGCTACTCCTCAATGCCCGGTGCCGTCATTATAGCGGAAATGACGGCACGTGCTAAACCATAGGTCCCGCCGCCGCACGGGTCAAGGGAAAGGGGGAGGGGATCAACGTCCAACGTCCAACGCCCAACATCCAACGTCCAAGTGGGGAGGAAGGGGAGTGCGGAAGCGCCACATATTCCCACTTGGATGTTGGATGTTGGGCGTTGGATGTTGGGCGTTCATTCCCATAGTCTTGACCAGCCCCATCGTGTCTGGGAACATGGTTGCGAAATGGAAGCTATGATCAGTTTTGTACTTGTTGCGGTGGGAGTGTCGCTCACAGGGGTGCTTGCACCCGGGCCCATGACGGCCGTCACGATCAGGGCCGGCATGCGCAACAAGCATGCCGGAGGCCTGGTTGCGGTAGGGCACGGCATCGTGGAATTTCCCTTGATGCTGCTGATCGTGGTGTCTATCAGCGTATCCGATGTCCTGACCCGAGAGCCGGTGAAGATAGGGCTTGGTTTGACCGGCGGTGCGTTTCTTGTCTTTATGGGCGTTATGATGCTACGGGAACTGGCCGGTTCCGATCCTCAAGAGAATGAGAAGACTGACAGGAGTCCACTCTTTATCGGCATAATACTGAGCGCCTGCAATCCTTACTTCCTCCTGTGGTGGGCGACGATGGGACTGAACCTTGCGGCGCGTGCAGTGGAGTTGGGTGCAGTGGCCTTCGCTCTGTTCGGCGTGACCCATTGGTTATGTGACCTGGTCTGGCTGGAATTCCTGTCGCTGATGAGCAATCGCGGAGCTGACGTATTTGGCCCTAAACTGCAGCGATGGGTCACGCTCGTGTGCGGAGCGGCGCTGCTGGGGATAGGCGGAAAGTTCCTCCTGGACGCAGTCTTATCCCTGGCGTACGGGGCGGTATGAGAAGATTCTCCACGCTCTAAACCTGGTTGTTGGGCAAAGAGATGAAGATGTGCTGAAGGAATGGTGACAGGGATAATCGTCGTCGTGATCCTTATCGCGATCTTCGTCGATCTCAATCGTTGTCTCGATCTTTGTCTTGATCCTTGTCGATTGCGATCGGGACGACGATCGTGACGACGATGAGGAACGACAACGATCGTGATAATGATCAGGACAAAGAACGATGGCCGAACATCGGCCTCAAGGCGACGCCATAAGGCGCGCCTCAGGCAAGCGATTGACGATTAGTGATTATGGAATTGACGATTTACGAATCCTCAGTCTCCTGGTCGTAACTCGTCAATCGCTAATCGCTACGGGGAGAGACCTCTCGGAGATAGGTCTCTACTTTCTCAGTACATGCCTATCTCCGAGAGGCATGCCTTCGCCCAACCGCTCGCACCAACAGGGCGCAATCCCACCCTTAATCCCCACCCTTACTCTGGTGCTGGGGCCTCGCTGCCCGTTGTGCCTATAGGTGCGCCTTGAGAGGCGGAGTTTATGCGACTGTATTCGGATTATTGGGCAAAGAGATGAAGATGTGCTGAAGGAATGGTGACAGGGATAATCGTCGTCGTGATCCTTATCGCGATCTTCGTCGATCTCAATCGTTGTCTCGATCTTTGTCTTGATCCTTGTCGATTACGATCGTGACGACGATAAGGAACGACAACGATCGTGATAATGATCAGGACAAAGAACGATGGCGAACATCGGCCTCAGGCAAGCGTTGATCCCGACATGTCGGGATTCTCAATCCTCAGTACCGCTGAAAGCAGCGTCTGTGTATATTCGTGCTGTGGGTTCCTGCAGACATTTTCGGTGGGCCCGAACTCAACGAGTTTGCCCTTGTACATCACTGCGACCTCATCCGCGAGGTATTCCACCACTTCCATGTTGTGGGTGATGAAGAGCATGGTCAGGTCATGACTATCGCGCAGCTTCAGCAGAAGTCTCAGGATCGAAGCCTGGATCGAGACATCGAGGGCGCTGGTGATCTCGTCACAGACGATGAAGCGCGGCTCGACCGCGAGGCAGCGGGCAATGCTGATGCGTTGTCGCTGCCCCCCCGAGAATTCGTGGGGATACCGGTGGATCACTTCCCTATCCATCTGGACCTCCTCCAGGACCTTTCCGATCCGTTCCATCCGGTCGGCGCGGCCTTCCCCTACGTTCAGAGCATTCATGCCTTCCAGCATGGTGTCCCCAATCATCATACGGGGATTCAAACTGGCGAACGGGTCCTGGAAAATGATCTGAATATCACTTCGTATCTGCCGCATTGCTGCCTCGGAAAGCGCGGCCAGGTCTTCTCCTTCGAAAACGATTCGCCCTTCCGTTGGTTGTTCCAGGCGGACGAGCGCCTTGCCCAACGTGGTCTTCCCGCAGCCCGACTCTCCGACAAGGGCGGTAATCGAACCCGGCGCGATGGTCAGGTCGACGCCGTCAACTGCTTTCACATGATCCACGGTTCGCCGGAGCAATCCCTTCTTTACGGGATAGTAAACCTGGAGATCTGCAATCGAGACCAGGGGCGTCGTTTCTGCTGAAACCGGTTCCGGGGTCTGCCTGTCAAGGTTGGAGGGTAGGGAGGCGATCAACTCCTGCGTATAGTCATGCTCCGGTCTGAAAAGCACATCGTCCTTTTTTCCGGTTTCGACAATTCTTCCCTCTTTCATCACGGCGACACGATCCGCGATACGGTTAACCACGCCAAAATCATGTGTGATGAAAAGAATCGCCATGTTACGGCGCTCCTGGAGTTCCTGCATCAGTTCAAGGATGTGCTCCTGGGTGGTAACGTCCAGCGCGGTCGTCGGCTCGTCAGCGATCAGCAGGTCGGGCTCGCAGGCCATGGCCATGGCAATCATCGCCCGCTGCCGCATTCCTCCTGACAGCTCATGCGGATAACGCTCGTAGCAAGCTTCCGGGTTTGGAATATGAACCTGGTCAAGCGCCTCGATTGCCCGGAGCCGCGCCGCGCGCTTCGGAAGCCCGAGGTGCCCCCTGATCGGCTCCGCAATCTGGCTTCCGACGGTGTACACCGGGTTCAGGCTTGTCATCGGTTCCTGGAAAACCATCGAGATGCGGCGGCCGCGAATCCGGGCACATGCCCAGTTGGAGAGTGCGAGCAGATTCTGGTCATCGAGTTCGATCGAGCCCGAGGGGTGAAAACTCGTCTGCGGCGAGACAAGCCGCATGACCGATAATGCCGTAACGCTCTTCCCACTACCCGACTCGCCCACCAGGCAGAACGTTTCACCGCTATTGATTTCGAAAGAGACCCCGTCAACCGCGCGAATCGGACTATCCGGTGCGCCGAAGTAGGTTTTCAGGTCTCTAACGGTTAACAACATGGCTGAATCAGTTTCTAAATGCTTCCTTCTAAGGGCACACGCCTTACGGCGTTAACTACAAACACCGAGATCCCCACACGGCTCTTGTTTGTAGTTAAGCCCGTAAGGGCTGTTCCCGGTTTCGTGTCGGCCTCAATACCTCTACCCGTCATATCTTCACCCGCAATTTCGGATCCAACGCATCGCGCACCGCGTCCCCGAAGAGATTCGCCGGGATCACCACGATCAAAAGGAAGACAAACGCGGTGGCAAGGTTCCACCAGATCACGGGGGATCGGGCCAACTGCTCCTGCGCGCCAATAATCATGTTTCCAAAACTCTGGGTCGAGGGATGGACCCCGATCCCAATATAGGCAAGCACCGCTTCCGCCAGCACCAGGCGGCTGAAACTCAGCAGGATGTTTATAAGCACAATGTGCATGACGTTAGGGAGGAGATGCCTCCTCATGATGGAAAATGCACCAAGCCCCATCGCCCTGGCGCCCTGCACGTACTCGATTTCACGTAGCTTCAGGACTTCGCCACGGACCAGGCGGCACAAGCCGGCCCAGCCCGTAGCGGCGAGAATCAGGCACAGGAACATGAGGCGCTGATCCGCGGCCATGTCAGCCACGGCTTCTGCGAGTTGAGTCTGCACGATCAGCATCCCCGCCGAGATCAGCAGTATGTTGGGAATAGAGGAAATCGTGGTGTAGAGATACTGAACCAGGTCATCGACCCACCCGCGAAGATAACCTGCCAGCAGACCAAACATCACGGCTGGAATCGTCACGAAAACAGTCGTCAATGATCCAATTACGAATGCCGTACGGATACTCTTGAGTGCGATCCAAAGCGTGGAATTGCCGACCTTGTCGGTTCCCAGCACGTGGTAATAGTGGCCGAGGTAAAGGGTTTCGCCGGCGAAGAGACCAAGCATGAGGAAGAAGCCGATGACGCCGAACCTCCAGCCCCGGTTCAGACGCTGTTCACCGGGCATGAATCGCCTGCGCCACGCCTCAATAGCAAGGAGGGCCACCCAACCCACCGCAAAACCAAATCCCAAGCCGAGGGCACATCCGATGAGAAGCCGCTTCAATACATCGGCCAGGTGTCCTTCATCGTCGGCGATGTGGCGTCCGGAATAGGCCAGCCGGGGCCGTTCCTGGCGAATTCCCTCCGGGGTCTCGGTCATCCGTGCCGTGAATCCCCGCATCGCCATCGGCGAAGCATAGGATTCCTCCGCATTCTGCACGATGGCCACACATGCACGATCCAACAGGGTTCTGAGGTCTGCCCCTTTCGCCGGGCGGTAACGAACCGAATCGGCCAGCGCGATACCGACGAGGATAAGCAGCCACCCGAGGGAGAACATCGCTTTTCCGTCGGCCCCAATCCTGCCCCACGCCTGGCGCCAGAATGCACGGCGGAATGAAAGCCGGAAGGATACAACCCCGCCGATCGCTATCAGCCAGACCAGGAGGTCGGTCGGCAGCAGGACCAATTCAAGGTCTCCGGGCAGAGGAAGTGTCATCATCGGTTAGGACTCCAATCTCACCCTGGGATCGACCCATGTATACGAAATATCCGTAAGCAGGAGGCCGATGATGAACATAAAGGAGCCAAGCGAAACCATCGCCTGAACCGTTGCGAAGTCCTGGCCCTGGATCGCTTCCACCGTGTAGGCGCCCATGCCCGGAATCGAAAAGAAGTTCTCGATCAGCAAACTGCCGAGGAAAAGAAGCGGCAGCTGAACCACCAACCCCGTGAGGATTGGAATCATCGCATTCTTAAGAACGTGCACGAACAGGACACGGGATTCGCGGACACCCTTGGCCCGTGCTGTCTGGACGTAGGGACGATTCAATTCCTCCAGGAACAGTGTGCGATAGAATCGTGTCATAGCTCCCATGCCCGCCATCACAATTATGGCGACGGGCAGGATCATGAACCGCAGCGAGAATGCGTCCACGTCAAACCCGGAGATAGGAACTAACCTCAGAACCTTACCGAATAGCCATTGACCGCCGATAATATAGAACATCGCAGAGATAGACATCAGGACCACGCAGAGAATCGTACCCACCGTGTCTACATAGGTTCCGCGAAAGACCGCGAGGATCATCGCGATCAGTATGTTGACGAAGACGCCTACGAGGAGTGCCGGAACGGTGATGCTGAGACTTGGTAGAATACGCGAGGTGATCTCGGCAGCGATGTCTTCACCGCGGTCGGTGCGCCCGTAGTCGAACACCAGCATTTTGAGTGAACGCTTGAAGAACATGGTTTCCGTAAACGCTTCACGCCAACCCCTCGGATCCTTGAATTCGACGATGACACGATGAAATGGTGATTGTTCGTCTACCTCAAACCGGCAAGTCATTTCAACCGGACCGCCGGAAGACCTGTTCTCGAAAATGACTTTCTGTTTCGCCTCGCTCCCGAATGTCAGGGAAGCCGGTTCCACGGCACCGGATGGTATCGTGTTCCAGGAAAGCCGTCGCCCCGGTACCTCGACATCCGACGGCGACTCGATACGGAAGCGATACGCCCCCGGCTTGGACAGTTGAAACGTGAGGGCCTTTCCGCCCGACGAGGCATCCATCGTGCCGACGCGTTTCCATCCAGCGTTGTAGAACATGGGAACGTCAAGGCCGTGTTCCCGAAGCCAACGGTCGATGGCTTCCGGGGGAGTGCGTTTCACACCCAGGTGAGCACGTGCCATGTCCTCGGGCGTGTTCACAATGAAGAAGAGAACAAAGACAAGTATGTTAATCCCTATCAGAATAGGGATGGCGTAGAGGCAACGCCGAATGATGTAGGTCATCATTTTGCTGCCTCCTTTCGCTGCCGGAAAACGACCTGGACCGTGGCCGGGACGACCGCAATAAGCAGCAACACCAGCGTGACGGTAACCGGCCAGGTGACCGGTCTGTTCCATTCTCCTGTCAGGCGTTGCCGTTCCTCCGCGTTGATATCAAGGTACTTCAGGAGGTCTTCGCTGATGAACTTGGGCTTGTAGTTCTTGAGCCAACTGTGGTGAAGCGCGTAGCTGGTCGGTTGCCAGGCGAAGATCCAGGGAGCATCCTCCCTGGCAATGTCCAGCATCTCCTTGATGATGGCGGAACGCTCCGGTGAGTCGGGTATGTTCTTCATTTGCAGGAAGCGCTTGTCATATTCAGCGTTCTGGTAGTTTGCATAATTCTCGCCGTGGTGATCGACTTTTCCGTTCGGCCCGTAAAGCAGAAACATGAAGTTTTCGGGGTCCGGATAGTCGGCATACCAACCGTAGTAGATGAACTGAAAATTACCCTTCTCGAGTTTGGCCAGCCAGCGGTTGGCGTCCGTGGTCCTGGTCTCGAGCTTAATCCCTATACGGCCCAGTTGTTTGTTCATCCAGTCGCGCTGCGTTTTGACGCCGCGGCCCTGTCTAAGGTCATAGTTCAGAACGAGCTGATTTCCTTCGGCATCCCGGCCGCCGGGATAACCGGCCTCGATCATCAGTTTCTTCGCTTCCTCAATCGACCGTCGCACCGGTCTGCCCAGCGTCTCGTCCCAACGATAAACCACAGAGTTGATCGCCTCTTTGCCCTCGCCGTGGCCGAAGATGCCGTCCGGCAAGAGCCCATCAGCCGGCTTCCCGCGTCCGTTCTCGAAGATTTGGATGTACTGTTCGATATCCAGCGCAATCGAAATCGCCTGGCGCAGCTTTCGTCTCTTCTCGTCCAACCCACCCACGACAGGGTCGCGCATGTTGAACGCGTAATAGCGAATGAAGGGACGCTGACTCACTTTGAGAGCCACGCCGCGTTTCTGCATGTCCGCTGTCACCCCCGTTTGGCCTTCGATCGTGAGTTCCATGACCTGTCCCGACAAATCGTTGTCGGCAGGCTCCAGTTCGATGATGTCGTAGTATCCCTGTAGAAACTTGTTCCAGCGGGGAGGCGCCTCCCTGTCGAGTAGGTAGACCGCACGGTCTACAAATGGCATGGGCTTTCCGGCTGAATCGAGCAATCCGGCTTCCATGTCGCCGGGCGATCCTTCTGCGGGATAGAGTTCCTCGCGAAAGTTCGGGTTCCGGTCGAGCACGAGCCGGTAGTTAGGCCTGTTCTCCGTCAAGGTGTAAGGCCCGGTTCCAACCGGGTGTCGGTCGAGGGTGAAGTTGCGTTCAGCCGCTGCATGCTGAAAATAGAAGCGCACGGCTTCCCTTGGGATTGGAGAGAAAAAGGGCATTGTCATCCAGTAGAGGAGCTGCGGGAAGTCCTGGTTCACGGTAATGGTATAGGTCAGGTCGTCGACGACCTGTACCCCCGGAAGATCGAACTTGTCGTAATCAATCCAGATGGGATTCTCCTGTTCGTCCCTCTCCTGGTTGTAGCCGGCCCCGGCCAGCCGTCGCCGTTCGGCGCGAATCCTGTCTATCTCGTTCTCTATCTCGACACGAAAGTCCTTCATGCCCAGCACTACGCTCTCAAAGACCTGGCGAACCGGGCATTCCCGCATCGGGTTGGCAAGGCGCTTGAATTGATAGACGAAATCGGCTGCCTCAAGGTTGCGGGTCCGGCGGGTTATCGAGAGATCTTGCAGCAACTCGTCCGGGTGGGAGACGGACGGAAAAGACTCGCCGGGGCCAAGATGCCATTTGAATTCTCCGGATTCGGTCCTGGCAAAGCAGGCATGGTCCTGGAAGCTGATTCCAGGGCGGATACGAATTGTGAAGACCACCTTTGCCACCTGGTTGGCCGACGCGTCCGTGGAAAGCACGTTGCCTTCTGAATCGTACCGAACAGGCTCGGGAATATCGGCTGCAGTCCGGGGCACAAGCTCTGCCGGGTGTTTAAGGTAATGAAACTCGAAGGGTGGCTCGTAGATGCTGGTCATGATCCGGTAGAAGCCCGAGTTGTAGGCCTTGGCCGGGTCGAGGTGCTTGATCAGGGCGGAATAGCTGAAGTACAGAACTTTCTTGCCCTCCGGATCCGGCGGATTGGGGTTGTTGTCGAAGCAACCTGTCAGGAGACAGGTCGCCGTTAGGGCAAGGAGAAGAATGTGCAGATATGATTTCAAATCAAGTTCAACTCTACCGCTTTTCGCTGTGGCAATGTGTGGCGTACGCCTTTATGCCGCAAGACACTTGCCGTCCACTCGCCTGGTCCACCTCGTAGCGGTGGACCTACTCTTTCACTTGGTACGTCCACCGCTACGAGGTGGACGCCGTTCAACATGGTTTCCGTGCATCCCGAATTCCGCATATCCTATTTCTTTCATTGTAAATATGGGAGTCTTTTATTATCACCTTCTGGCATGAGAGAAAAGCTACTGCAGAGAGAATTTCCCGCCGAAGAATTCAACGAGCGCCGCAGGAAGGTCTTCGAGACAATTGGCCCCGAAGCCCAGGTCCTGGTAAAAGGAGCCGTGCTTCGTGGGGATGTCACCGGCCATCGCCAGAACAACGAGTTCTATTATCTCTGTGGCATTGAGGCCTCGCATGCCTACCTGTTGCTTGATGGTTCGACCCGGCGCACCACTCTTTACCTGTTCGAGCGAAACGAGCGGCGTGAGCGTGCCGAGGGCCCTTTGATAGGTGCGCAGGACGAGGATCTCCTTGTGCGGAAAACCGGGGTCGACCGGGTAGCCGACCTCGACCAGATCGAGAAGGATCTTAACGAGGAGGGCGACCTCTTTATCCTGCAGACGCCTTCGGAAGGTTCGACCATGAGCCAGGATACGATCCGCGAGGCCTATGAGTTGGCCGATGCGGATCCCTGGGACGATAAGCCGGCAGCCCTGGACCAGTTTACCGAGAGAATCTGTGCCCGGCGGCCGAACATTCGGCTTCACGATCTGTTCCCCATCATCGAAGAGATGCGCATCGTTAAAAGCGACCGGGAAATCGCGGTTATGCGTCGAGCGGGTCACCTGACCGCCCTGGCCGTCAACGAGGCAATACGAAGCATACGTCCCGGTGTCATGGAATACGAATTGGCGGCCGCTGCCGAGTACGTTTTCAGGGTCAACGGCGCCTTTGGAGGAGCTTATGCCCCGATCATTTCCGCTGGAGAGAACATCTGGCACTGCCACTACAGTCGAAACGATTGCGCCTTGAACGCTGGAGAACTGGTCCTGGTGGATTACGCACCGGATTTCCGCTACTACACCAGCGACATAGGGCGTATGATACCGGTCGATGGACGCTACACCGAAACCCAACGCATGTTCTATGGGTGGGTGGTGGAGTATCACAAGGTCTTGCTCGAGAAGATTCGTCCGGGCGTTAGCGCGGAACAGGTCGAATCGGAAGCGGCCGGCGTGATGGAACCAAGACTCGATTCAATACGCTTTGAGGATCCGGAGGTAGAGGCGGGTTTCCGCAAGACCCTGGAAACCAGGCATCTCACCCATGGAGTCGGCATGGCAGTTCATGATCCCGGGAACTACCGGAAAGAGCTGCTCCGCCCCGGCGTTGTAATCGCATTAGATCCCCAGCTCTGGGTACCGGAACAAGAGATCTACTACCGGGTCGAAGACACCGTGGTGGTCACCGAAGATGGCATCGAAAACTTCACCGAGGCCTCGCCGCTGGAACTGGATGCATTGGAGCAAATGATGAACGAAGAAGGGCTCCTGCAGATCAGACCCCCCGCCCCGGCGTCTTTGTAAGCGATTTAGAGCCAGGTCTGAGGTCATCGATTGGCGCTTTGACTGTGCAACGGTCGCCGAGGCCGGCGACCCTCCCAAGTGGAATGAACGTCCATCGGCGGGAGGGGCAGCGGCCTCGGTGCCCGTTGTAAATGTTGGTGACACGCTTGCGCCGATTCGCCCCGGACGGAAATCACCAAGGCAATAGAGCGATGAAAGTGAGTAGAAAGCCGCAAGTCAAACCACTCTCAGTGGTCGCACATTTGGGCGCCTGCCTGCAGCGCTTTGCGCAGCAATGCGGGCAGGTTGGGCGTTGGGCGTTAAATGTTGGGCGTTGGAAAAAAACCTCCTCAATCCTCTTCATCCTCTCCCTCGGCACGCTGTTGAGCACCCACGCCGAAGAAATCAAGCTCTGCCGCGCGAAACAGGCTCTGCTCCCAATTGTTACAGGCAAGAACGCAACCGACAGAACCCGGGAGCTGGCCGGGCAGCTTGCTTCATACCTGCAGCGAATCAGCGGCGCTACTTTTGAGCAGCATGTTGACGATGGTTCCAGCGGTATTTGCGTTGGGTTGCCAGGAGACTTCGAGAAACTGCCTTTCCCAATAAGCTTTAAGAAGGGCCCGTTTGATCGCGAGCAGTATCTGCTGCGTTCGGGCAAGACAGGTCTGTGGCTGCTGGGTGCCACCGACCTCGCGGTGCAGCACGCGGTTTGGGACCTGCTGTACCAGCTTGGCTACCGTCAGTTCTTTCCGGGAGAAACCTGGGAGGTCATTCCCATGCACGACAGCCTTGCCATTGATGTTGACCGTCTGGAGGCTCCTGATTATCTGGCCCGCCGCATCTGGTACAACTGGGGAATGTGGGGCTACAACAACGGCCCATACAAGGACTGGTGCGTACGCAACCGCATGGCCAAGGGATTCGATCTTAATAGTGGTCACTCATACGGTACGATTATCGGCGCTAACCGTAAGGCCTTCAATGAGCATCCCGAGTACGGCGCGCTGGTCGGGGGGGAGCGCAAGCTGGCGAAATTCTGTGTGGCCAATAGCGGGCTGCGGCAACTGGTGGTCGACTACGCGAAGCAGAAGATCAGGAAGCAACCGCACCTGGACAGTATCTCCATGGATCCCAGTGATGGCGGTGGTTGGTGCGAGTGCTCCAGATGTGCCCGTATCGGCAGCGTCAGCGACCGGGCTCTGACCCTTGCCAACGAGGTGGCTGAGGCCATCAATGGCCTGGGGGTAGGGGACAAGTACGTCGGAATGTACGCTTACAACATGCACGCCCCTCCGCCGCGGATAGCGGTACATCCGAAGGTCATCATCAGCGTCGCGACTTCCTTCATTCGCGGCGCTTACAGCTTTGATCAGATCGTGGAGGGTTGGCAGGCCAGGGGTGCATCTGTGGGAGTCTATGATTATTACAGTGTCGTGGCATGGGACTGGAACAAGCCCCGTGCCGCCAAGGGGAGTCGACCCTACGGTCTGGCGGCAAGCATCCGCAAGTATCACCAGCAAGGCGCCCGGTTCCTTGACGCCGAGTCAGGCGACGCCTGGGGTCCCTATGGCCTGGGCTACTACGTCGCCGGCCGTGTCATGTGGGATGTCGATAACGCTGATAACGTGGATGCCATAATTGAAGATTTTCTGGCTCGCGCTTTCGGCCCTGCCAGGAAACCGATGGATCAGTTCTACAAACTCATCACCGTTGACCGCACCAAGCGCTCAAGCGCGGATCTCATTGGCCGCATGTACCGGCACCTGGAAGTGGCTCGAGGGGCTGCGGCCGGCACACCAAAGGTCATTGCTCGCATTGACGACCTGGTTCTCTACACCCGCTACGCCGAGCTGCAGAACGCCTACGCTTCCAGGGGCACCAATGCCGCCAAGACCAGGTTGCTCGCGTTTGCACACCGCACGCGTAAGCGCATGATGATTCACAGTTACGGGATCTGGGCGCGGTTAGCCAGTCAGAACGCGGCCAATTCCGAAGACCATCCGGCCATCACGGACGAGGCCCCGTTCAGGGAGAGCGAGATTCGGAGAATCCTGGAGGTAGGCATCGAGAACAACCAGCCTGTGGATATGGATTTTCAGACGCGCAATTTCAGCGAGGAACTACAACCTGCATTCACCGCCCTGAAGCTTCCGGACTTGCCGCCCGGAAAGCTACCCCCCGTTCCGCAGGACTGGCAGAACTACCTGGTCTGGGTGGACAAGGCGCCAGCCGAAATCAAGCTCAAGGTCACGGTCAAGCATGTCTGGAACAACCGCCCGCACCTGATCAGTCTTTTCTCGCCGAAAGCCGTCGACATCAAGGCAGTAGATACCAACGACATCTGCCGTCCGGACGGAAAGGAACGCGAGGTGATCCTGAAAACACCGTATCCCGGCCTGCACCGTGTCCTGCTGCGCGACGGTGGCGACTACAGCTACATCAAATGGCCGGAGGAAATGCCGGTGACACTGCCCGCGTCGATGGAGACCCAGGGGGTCAAAAACCAGTTCCGCGGAGCATGGACCCTGTATTTCTACGTGCCCAGGGGCACCAAACATGTAGCAGGTTGGGCCTCTCGTATCGCAAGCTGGGCGCCACGTATTTCCGGAAAACTGGTTGACCCGGATGGACAGGCGGTAATTGACTTCAGAGAAACCGAAGACGGCTGGTTCAAAACTCCGGTCAAACCAGGCCAGGACGGCAAACTCTGGAAGTTTGTCGAGAGTCAGGGAGACCGCCGCCTGGTCACAGTCCCCCCATACTTCGCCCGCCGCTCCCAGGATCTCCTCCTGCCAAAAGAAGTCATCGAAACCGACCGGCAGAAGTAGGTTTGGCAGACATAGTCTATTGAGTTACTCAAAAAAGTAGGTCCAACGCTATGAGGTGGGCCAGGCAACTGAATCGTGACGGTCCGCCCCCAAAGAATGGAAATCTTCTCATAGATATTTTGACAGTTCCCAGGATTCGTTAGACTATCGGGTTTGGTTTTTCCGCTTTTTTCGTCTGGCTGTGCTGGAGGTGACCTCATGAATAGAGTGAGTGGTATGTTGAGGCTTGCGCTTCTGACGGTGTTCTCCGTCGTGCCGCGGCTTTGCGTTGCGGTCGGCGCACCGGCGCCGGATTATGTTGTCGTCGTAAGTAAGGGCACTGCCGACGCGGCAGGGTGGGGGGCGGTCGTTGAGGCGCTCAGGGAGAAGCACGGCGCATCGGTGATTACTTACAATGCCTCGGTCGACGAGTCGTTGGCGGCGCTCAAGAAAACCTTTCCTCGCTATGTCTGCTTCGTCGCCCGTCCCGAAGAGGCGGGAAGGGAGTCTGTGGCCCGGGTACACGAGCTTACCCGCAAGCTGGACGACGATCCCTATGTAGATGTCCTGTGGGGGATTCTGACTGGATACGACGCGGCCGGTGCTCTGCGCACTGCCCGCCACAATGAGCCCCTGGTCGTGCGCAAGGTGGCGTCGGGCACGGATGTCGCGCTCGAAATGTGCGAAGAAGGTGTCTGGTACTGCGAGCTGAAGAAGAACCGCGTGGTGCGCAAGAAACCCGGTGGCAAGCCCCTCGAGGAGCAGGGACCCGACGATACGACCAGCGCGTTAGTCGACACTTTAAACGTATACAAGGCCGACCTTTTCGTTACTTCAGGTCACGCCACCGAGAAGGACTGGCAGATCGGTTACCGGTACAGGAACGGGTCCTTTCGATGCAAGCAAGGTCAGATGTTCGGGCTCGACACCGCCGGCAAACGCCACGACATTAACTCGCCCAATCCGAAAGTCTACCTGCCGATCGGTAACTGCCTGATGGGACACATCGACTCACGCGAGGCAATGGCGCTGGCCTGGATGAACACTGTTGGAGTGATGCAGATGGTCGGCTATACCAAACCCACGTGGTTCGGCTACGCTGGTTGGGGGTGCCTGGATTACTTCGTCGAGCAACCGGGACGATACACATTCACAGAGGCATACTTCGCTAACCATCACGCGTTGGTCCACCGGCTGGTTACGAAGTTTCCTGAACAGCCGGAAGCGCAGGGGCACCGCCGCGCCGCTGGAGAACGCAGGGGGTTGCTGTTTGATCGCGATGTCGTGGCTTTCTACGGTGATCCGGCCTGGGAAGCCCGCATGGCTCCGGGACCAGTGGCCTGGGAGCAGTCGCTGAAGGAAGTCGACGGCGTCTACACATTCCAGATTACTCCGAAACGCGGTGAAAAGACGTTTGAACCGATTAACAGCAATGGTTCTCAGCGCGGATGGCGTCCGATCGTGCAGTTCCTGCCGCATCGTGTGAAAGAGATGCGGGTTATCGAAGGCGCCGACCTGCGACCCGTGGTTACCGACAGTTTTCTTCTGATTCCCAACCCACGCACATGTGACCCGAAGCGAGAGTACCGGGTCACTTTCCGTGCCAGGCGGGTCGACTGATAAGAACATAGTCCTCAACGGGGGAGATCTATGATGAGCACGAATGGCATCGCTACGCGGACGGCGGATCTTTCCCGCTAACGCCTAGCGCCTAACCACTAACCACTGCGTTCTGCGCTCACAGCGCAAGAACGCT
>JASLPY010000081.1 GCA_030744755.1 Kiritimatiellia bacterium
TCTGAAATATCCTGTAAGCAATTCATGAGCAATGTGTTACAATCGAAATATCCAAATTTAACCGGACACTAGTGTCTGGATATTGGATATTGAGTCCCGACTGATTGCTTTCATATCTCTTTATCGAACTTCTGCAGCTCCGTCCGGTGGCCGGTTATGCATCCCGCATGCATATTCCAGCTGCGCAACAGCATTCATGTGATCGTGCATGGCGCGGAGGTGAGTCAAGCGCGCCCTGCTCAACGCCAGATTGGCATCCGTGAATTCCAGGTAAGTGGACAAACCTGCTTTGTGACGCGCCTGGGCTATTTCGAGAGCCTTCCGGGCAAGTTCGACGTTTCCAGCCCCGGCTCCCACCGCCTCGCGGGCAGCCTTCATATCCAGGAACGCACGCGTCACATCGAGTTCAATGCTCTTCACGAAATCGTCAAGTTCCGTTCGCGCCTTGGCTAACTCAAGCTCCTTCTGCCTGACAGAAGCACGAGTTAAACCTCCGTCCCAGAAATTCCAGGTAAGTGCCAGCCCTGCATTCCAGTGCCACTCCCATTCTTCCTCGAAGCCCGCAAACTGGTACGAGTTGGCCCCGGTGTATGTGAGAGCCGCGCTCAGGCTGGGCAGCCCATCGGACATCGCCGACACCGCGGCTTCCCGCCTCAGGTCTACGAGAACCTCCGCCTCGTGGAGTTCGGCACGGTGAACCAGCGCACGCCGTCTGAGTTCTTCAAGGTCAGGCTTCCATTCCTTGAAAGCAAGCTCGCCCCGCGGCTCAAACGGCTCGTCGTCAAGATTGATAAGTCTCTTGAAGTCGGCTGCGGCCAGTTCGTACGTATTACTGGAGCTAATGAGTAACGGAGTCTCGTTTGCCAGGCGGACCTTCGCGGTAATGACGTCGAACTCAGCGGCAGCACCGTTAGCGTGTTTCTGTTCTGTCTGCCTCAAGAACGCCTTCAACTGCTCGACAGAGAACTGCATGACTTTGACGGAATCCTTGGACAACAGGAGACGGTGAAAACCCACACGGATATCTTTTACAAGTCGGTTCTCAGTACCCAGCAATCCCCACTCGGCCTGCCTCCTTGTCAGAGACCCGGCTCGCAGCGCCGCACCAACCTTCCCACCTGCGTACAACAACTGCGACACGCTGGCACTCACCGAGTAGTTATCGAGGGTTCCGAATTCGAAAGTCTCGTCCCCGACCTCGAAGTCCTGCAGCTCGTCAAGACGGGTGTACTCTCCCAGGAAGGACAGGTGGGGAAAAACAAGAGCCTTTGCCTGCCCTATCCTCTCATCAGCGATACTCTGGTCGCGGCGCGCATTCACGGCCCGCGGACTCCGTTCCAATCCCAGAACTATACAACGATCAAGCGAGTATTCGTGATCAGCACCGAAAGATATGTGGATAGCGGCAGGCAGCAGAAACACCGTCAGGAATATTGCCCGCTTTCTTAATGAACAACCCC
Source organism: Kiritimatiellia bacterium (assembly GCA_030744755.1). Taxonomy (GTDB): domain Bacteria; phylum Verrucomicrobiota; class Kiritimatiellia; order UBA8416; family JADHWI01; genus JASLPY01. The sequence continues at coordinate 1,461 of JASLPY010000081.1, forward strand.
CACTATTCCGGTTCATTTTGAAATGCCACTCCTTGAAAAGGATCACCCGTTCCCAGTCCACAAAGCCAATGCAATGCACCCACCCTACACAGTCTTCTCAGATTCCGAAAGCCCTTCGTTCATGCTGCCGGTGCGGTATCCGTCAATATCAACTGCAGCATACAGGAAACCCGCCTCGTGAGCCACTTTCGAAATCCGGGCCCGTACCTCCGGCTCGCACGCTTTTGGGATGTCAGCAGGCTCGACTTCGATCCGGGCAATCTCCCCGTGATGCCGCACCCTTACCTGTCCAAAACCCAACGAACGAAGCGCGTCTTCAATGCCGTCGACAGCATTAAGTCCTTCTTCGGTAATATGCGAGCCGTATGGAAAGCGCGAAGCCAGGCATGCAAACGCGGGCTTCGAAGCAGTTGGGAGTCCCATTTCGCGTGAGAACCAACGGATGTCATCCTTGGTCATACCGGCCTCAAGCAAGGGACTCAAGACACTGAGCTCGCAGGCAGCTTTTCGGCCAGGCCTGAAATCGTCAAGGTCGTCGGCATTCGAACCGTCAGCGATCGCAGGAAGTCCATGCTTGTCGGCAATCGCTCTCACGACCTCGAACAGCTCACTCTTGCAGTAGTAACACCGGTCCACGGGATTCTCCGAGAAACCGGGAATCTCAAGCTCGTTGGACTCCACGACTTCGTGCCTTATACCGATCTGCCTGGCGATCTCCACTGCTTCCGACTGCTCCCTTGCAGGATAAGTGGGAGACAGCGCTGTCACGGCCAGGGCCCTGTCAGCAAGTTCCTCATGCGCCACGGCTGCCAGGTAGGTGCTGTCTACACCTCCGGAAAAGGCAATTGCAATGCCGCCGGTGTCTCGAATCGACTTACGCAGCTTTTTAGATTTCTCGTCTCGAATTGGGTCATTTTCGTTCATATCGCTAGTACCAAGTCTTTATCCTGTCCACAAAGTTCTAATCGCAGAATCCCCACATCCATTATTGCTGGTCTGCTACCGGTCAATTAGTATACGGTTTACTTTGACCAGTGGGCAAAATGTTTCTGTGTCTTGATGGCATACCTGGATTCTTTTGAGGATAGGCATGACAGATATATCTATTGTAGCTCCGGTATACAACGAAGAGGAAAGCGTTCCTCACCTGTGCGAGCAGCTCGATGCGGTTCTTGCGGGATCCAAGTATTCATACGAGATAGTCCTGGTTGATGACGGTAGCAGCGACAACACATGGGCGACTCTGCTTGAAGCCAATTCGAGGTACAAAGGAATCAAGCTGATTCGCTTCCGGCGCAACTTCGGTCAGACTGCCGCCATGAGTGCGGGTTTCCATGAAGCCCGGGGAGACGTGATTGTTACTCTGGACGCAGATCTTCAGAACGACCCGGCCGACATCCCGCTGGTCGTCGAGCGCATGCAAGCAGGTTTCGACGTGGTAAGCGGCTGGCGCAAAGACAGGAAAGATACCTTTATCAACAGGCGCCTTCCGTCAATGCTTGCCAATGCACTGATCAGCAAGATTACCGGGGTCTACCTTCACGACTATGGTTGCACCCTGAAGGCCTACCGGAAGGAGATCGTAAAGAACCTCAATCTCTACGGCGAAATGCATCGTTTCATTCCGGCACTCGCGAGCTGGGTGGGTGCGGAGGTCGATGAGGTCCCCGTCAACCACCGGGCAAGGCAGTATGGCACGTCTAAGTACGGGATATCACGCACACTCAGGGTCCTCCTCGACCTCATGACCGTGAAGTTCCTGCTCCGCTACAGCACCCACCCCATCCAGATGTTCGGAAAGATAGGAATGCTGTTTGGTGTGCCGGGCCTACTCATGATCGGCGCCGTGCTGATGGGTCACTTTTCATTTCTTCTTTTCGGCACCAACTTTGCGGCAGATCTCATCAAGCGGCCCTTCTGGGTCATCACACCGTTCATGCTCATACTGTTCTGCATGCAGTTCATAAGCATGGGGCTGTTGGCCGAACTGCAGATACGAACCTATCATGAGTCCCAGAGCAAGCCGATCTATGTAGTCAAGGAAACCGTTGAGGCGCAGTAGATGCGGACCCCCGCCAACAAGCCGTTTCTCTTGCTGGACATCGGGCTTCGTTTTTCTTGAGCAAGCACCATGAACATTTTCACTGAACCTCACGGAGCGGCAAACATCGAGGGCAACCCTCTCGCCGCGCTTGCCGGTTTCCTGCTGCTTGGCGTCGTGCTGGCGGGCACTGCGTCCGGCTTTTCTGCTGGAATCCGCCTCTGGCGGGACAGGGCGAAATGGCGCGGACGGGTCAGGGCTATATGCAGACGGCCATGGCATCTGAATGACTCTGTTCTCCTGTGTTGTGTTCTTCTCCTTTGCTACTCCTTCCTCCTTATCTGTGCACACCTGGGAATCATTTCAGCATGGAGCGTCCCCGGGGAAACATCCGTCGTTTCACTCGTCCTGCAGACGGCACTCATGCCGCTCTGCGGGCTGTTTGCAGTTGTTTTCCTTTCGAGATCGAAGGGAATCTCCGGCCGACGCGCCTTTGGTTTCGGCATCCGCTCGCGCCCGGCCTCTCTAAAGCTGGCCGTTCAGGCGTACCTTGCTGCCATTCCGCTGGTCATTGCTGCGGGCGTGGTATACTTGACACTTCTCACCCTCGTGGGCTTCCCTTTGTCGCCCCAGCCCGTTGTCGGCCTGCTTGTCGACGAACAGGTTCCCACATGGGTACTGGTCTACCTTGCGGGCATGGCCGTGTTCGTTGCCCCTGTTTTCGAAGAGATTCTCTTCCGGGGTATCGCACTCCCCCTTCTGCTTCGCCGTTTTCATCCTGCAGTGGCTATCTGCCTGATATCTGCAGTCTTCAGCGCAATCCATTTCCACGCGCCATCTTTCGCGGCACTATTCACAATTGCCGCCGCGTTTTCCATCGCATACATTTGGACCGGGTCCCTCGCGGTCCCAATCCTCATGCATGCCATCTTCAACGCGGCAAACATAGGATTGCTGATCCTGTTCAAAGAGAGCGTTCTGACCCGGTAGAGGGCTCAAAACTACGGAGGACACATGAAAACGATACGACCCATTGAATGGATAAGTGACTCGGGGGAAGCGCTGGTTCCCGGGCATGTCCGGATGATAGACCAGACGAAGCTTCCGACCGAACTCGTCTATCTGGAGACCAGCGACCTCGACGAGATATGGGATGCGATCAAGGTGCTCAAGGTGAGGGGCGCACCAGCAATCGGCGTGGCCGCCGCCATGGGCCTTGCGGCAGTCGTTCAGCATGCCGAAGTCGGCACTAGCCCGGAGCTTCTGAACTGCGTGAAATCGACTGCCGATCACCTGGCGACATCACGCCCCACGGCGGTGAACCTGTTCTGGGCGCTTGACCGGATGCGCAGCGTAGCTGACGACAATGCCCACCTCGACGTGGCCGAACTCAAGGAGCGTCTGGCTGCCGAGGCATCGGCAATCCGCGACGAAGATGCCGCGATGTGCCGCGCCATTGGCGAGCATGGGGCATCGCTCCTCAAGGATGGTGATACCGTGCTCACTCATTGCAATGCCGGCGCGCTGGCCACTGCCGAACTTGGCACCGCGTTATCCCCAATTTACGTGGCCACGGAACAGGGCAAGACGATCTCCGTATTCGCTGACGAAACACGCCCACTCCTGCAAGGGGCGCGCCTCACGGCATGGGAACTGTCCGAATGCGGCATCGATGTAACGCTGATATGCGACAACATGGCGGCCCAGGTAATGAAGGAAGGCCGGATAGACACGGTCATGGTTGGCTCGGACCGTATCGCGGCAAACGGGGACACGGCAAACAAGATAGGCACGTACGGGGTTGCCCTGCTTGCGAGAGCCCATAACATACCTTTCTACGTGCTCGCCCCTTCCTCAACGTTTGACATGAAGACCGCTACCGGCGACGGCATCCCCATCGAGCAGCGGGGACGTGAAGAGGTAGCATGCGGGTTCGGTCGGAGAACGGTTCCGGATGCGGCCAAGGTCTATTCACCGGCGTTTGATGTGACTCCCGTAAACCTGATAACGGGGTTCATCAATGAGAATGGCATAGGAGCAACTCCGGCAGACATTATGTAGTGATTCCAGCGGGAATGATGACTACTTCCCACGATACACTGCGGAACCGTTCCGGTAGGCAAGAGCCGGCAGCAACGCGTACAACGTCGATGATTTGATTGGTTGATCCAGCCAGATCGATCTTATTGGCATGTCTCTAAGGGGTTCCAGGCTAGCAATCGGCGCCTTGCGGCACTTGAAAGTTGTCAGCGGCATGCCGGTCAGGGTGCTTATGTCTTTCACCGCGGTTCCTTCAATGTCCAGGTACGAGAGCCTCGCCCCTTGCAAGTGGGCCAAGTCACGAACCTTGGACCTTGCAAGGGAGAGTTTAGTCAGGGGCGTCAGATCCAACAACCCGACATCATCGAAAGAAGTGTCGTCAAGATAGAGTTCCTGAAGTTTCAACGTACTCAGCGGTGTGAAATCACGGATCTCCGTTCCACCGATGTCAAGGCATACAAGTTCTTTGTCCTCGAGCACCGCGATGTCCCCTACCCGCGTAGAGTCCAGGTAGAGGTGAGTAAGGGGCATGCCGGACAGCATCGATATCTGCCTGAAGCCAGTGTTGCTTAGATCGAGGTGGGAGAGTTTCAGCCCCTTGAGCCAGTTAAAATCCTGCATCTTGCATCCACGAACAGACACGTAAGTCAGGGGTGCCCCGTTGAGCGACGTAAATCTTCTCACATCGGTATTGTCTAGATTCACCCTCTTCAGGGGCATACCGCGCAACGCCCCTATCTCCAGGATTTTCGTTTCAGAGAGATCAATCTCCTGGAGCGGCATACCCCTGAGCGGGGACAGATCACGCACCTGGGTCCCGTGCAGGCCAAGAGACACGAGTCGCATCGAGCGTAGAGGAGAAATGTCGGTTATGGGGCATTCCTGCAGTTCCAAGTGCTTCAGGCGCATGCCTTTGAGACAGGCGATGTCCTTCAAATCGTGAATGCCATAACTCGAGGCAAGACACGTCAGAGACTTCAACGTGCGTAAAGCCATGACAGGCGCAAGATCTTTCAAACGGTCGGACTTGATTGTCAGAGAGGTCGCCAGGCCATCCGGCCCCCGCTTCAGGGCTATGCCGTAGTCCCCTATTCCCGGGTTCCTCTTCCTGAGAAGCGCAACGACTGCCTTGGCATCATTCTCTATAGGTCTGTACTCGATTGGCAGAGGGCGCAAGGGAAGTTCGTTCTCCACAATTTCAGGCTCAGTGCCGGGACCCACAACTACCGATCCCGGCTCTGTGTCAGGTTTCTCGTTCACGCTCTTCATTTCAGCCAGAAGCGCGTCTCTGAGGGGCGCGGACACATCCGCAAGGTACTTCTCGGCATACGAGAAGGCCTTCGAGCGTATTGCCATAAGACCCTTGACGAGTGCTACCTCCGGAAGAGTGTCAGATCCCATTCGAATGAGCCGTTCACGAGTCGCAAGGTCGGCAATCCTTATCGTTACCTGTCGGCTCGCGGAGGCGACGCTGGATGAGATTCGCCGCTTGCACATGATGCTGTCACCTTCAACATCCAGAATAGTGAGGTCGGTCGCTCCGGAGGTGAGCTCAACTCTAACGGTCCTTCCCCGCTGCTGTTTAAAGGATTCAAGAATCCTCGCGTCGACACCCGCGGCATCTGTCAGCAATGTTTTCAAGGACTCCAGTTCTGCCGTCTTACCAGCGATGCCCCCTTCATCAATACGACTTGAGATATCCACCACCGCCTGCAGGATATCTCCGGAAAGCAGAGACTTTGCCACCTTTGTCATCAGGGCCTTGAACGCCTGCTCTGCAAGGTCTATCTTCGACACTGCCGCTGTTTCCGCGGCGAGCCCTTCTGCTCTCACACGTGCGGCGGCTTCCAGTCTCAGTTGTGCAGTTTCCGATGCTTGCTGTCCATCGTAGTTTTCATAGACAATGGCCGCGTCCTCAAAGCGCCCGGCCGCAAGGAGAGGCTGAACAGCCGCATCGAGCTCATCCATAATCTGTGCAACATTGGCGGTTCGCAGTTCCTTGATCGCACTGATCCGTTCCTTGATGCCCGTCTCGTAATCCGTTCCCTCCAGGAGCTCAAGCGCTCCATTGAGTTTTGCAATGGCGTTTTCTGGCTCATCGGGGTGCCCATCGACCCAGGCCATGACGGCTTCGAAAACGGCCAGTTCACGGCGCTCTGCCCTTCTCTTTGCGGCTTCCTCATCAGGAGTTACCGTTCCCGGCTCAGTGCCGGGCTCGGGTTCGACCCCGACCACATCAGGCGGCACGGAAACATCGGGTGACGGAACGGGCTCTACTGGTTTCTCTGCCTGTCTTTTTATGTAGAATGCCAGCACGACTGCCACTACAGAAACCAGGCCGAGAATAAGGAAAGTCTTGCCTGCAGACACTTCGCGACGGCGTAAGCGGCGTAACGTTGAGGAGGAACGGCTCGACCTGCTCTTTACCGGTACCCGCTTGCTTTTCTCTACGGTACTGAGTGCTGCCTCGGGGAGCCGTCCGTGGGGGAAATGTCCGTGTTTGACCCTGCTGATATCAGCCCTGACAGCCTCCCAATCTTTCTCGCGATACTTCCTCTCCTTGGCCAGCATCTTCTCGATAAGCATGCCCATACCGGCAGACAGCGACTGGTTGACATCACAGGGGTTGCTCTCAACACCAACGCACTGCTGCTCAATGATTTCCTCTTCAGAAATCCCAGCAAAAAGACGCCGTCCGGTGACAAGGTTGTAAAGCATCGCACCCAGCGAATATATGTCCGAGCGACAATCAAGATCCATCTCACCACGCGCCTGCTCGGGAGATATATATGCGGGAGTACCAAGTATTTCGTCACTTTCTTCCTCGGTGCTCATCGATATGAGAGACTTGGCAAGGCCGAGATCCGCCACCTTCACGGCGCCGTCCGCGTCGATGATCACATTGTCCGGCTTGATATCACAATGAATCAGGCCTGCCTTCTTCCATGCATTATCGAGCGCGTCTGCAACGCATTCGGCTACGAGAAGGGCGTCTTCCTCAGAAAGAACTTCTTTTCTACGCAACCAGTCACCCACCGTGTAACCGTCAACATATTCCATTACTATGTAATGAAGGCCCTCGCTGGTTCCTGTGTCATAGACCTGTACTATCCCCTGGTGTTTGAGCTTGGCGGCAGCCCTGGCCTCGGCCTGGAAACGGTCAATATCCGAAGAATCGGCAATAAAACGGGTTGAAAGAACCTTTATAGCAACAACCCGGTCAAGAGACAGCTGTCTGGCCTTCCAGACCGACGCCATACCCCCACGGCCGATCAGCTCTAATACTTCAAAACCCGGTATTCTCAACTCGTCCATTACTTGTGCCCGTCCCCATCGCAGGATCTACAGAGAGCCTGCCCCTCGCCCTTGCAGTCATTGCAGGTGGCACCCTTGTACAAGCCCGATCCTTTACATCGCCTGCAGGGAGCAACTCCCTGTCCACTGCATTTTGTACAGGTAGACCGTTCACCCGTGCCACTGCATTCATCACACAGAAGACTTCCTTTTCCGCGACAATCTTCACACTCGAGAATGGCATTTCCCTCACACACGGTACACCTTCTGGAACGCGTCATCGAGCCTTTTACAAGCTGGCCCTTCTCGTCCTTCTGGGAAATACCATCCAGGCAGTGTTTATTCGTGCACTTTACGGTCCCTACACCAAGACAATCGCCGCAATCGATACGGCCGATTTCCATGCAGTCCTCGCATGGACTTGCCGTCGATCCCAGCAGAGCGGCCGTCTGCCGTGCGCTCAGGCTTTCCTTTACTGCTGGCGGAATCCACGCATTACCGATCGCTACGTATTGCCTGCCCTGCTGAACCGTCGCGTAGGTGCGCATCGCCCGTCCCATGCGGAACTTTCGTTCATTAACCGTCCCGTAAGCGTTAACCTTTCCAGCACCGCCACACATCGCACATTTTTTACCAAGCACTGCCTTGCGCGTGCTTTCTCTCCCAACGGACATTGTTTTCCGGTACAATTTTCCGGTTCCCCCGCAGTCTGAACATTTGCGAGGCACCCTGAGCGTTCTTGTCCGGCATCTTTCGAGGAAATTTGCAATTTTTCCGGCCCGTTCTGGCTCCAGTCCACGCTTCGTGAGAAGATCAAGCGCCATTGCATTCCGGGCAAACAGCCTGGCAAGTTCTGCTTTGCCTTCCGATGCATACGACCCCGCTAGCTGGATTTCTTCCTCGACGTATTGGCCATCCAGGTGAGTTTCTCTCCAGGTGGCTTTATTCAAAGCATTTCCGCTGTCCAGGTTAGATTTCGGCGTCCAATCAGGGAGTTTCTCACCGCAGTGACGACAATTGAGCTGCCCTTCTGAGTTCTCATAACCGCATTTCTGGCAGACCGGTACGACGGCAGAGAGCAGCATAACGCCAAAAAGGAGCGCTGCACATATAGAAATCGCGCACAGAAAAGGTCTATTTGTAGAATACTTCATCAGTTCAATCATAGTACTCTCAGGGCAACCAAGAGAAGATACCGGCCATTTTCGGCACATTCCCGCCCAAAAGTGGTCACGGCACATTCCAATTGCCCGACACCCCAAGCGCCATCAAAAAATGCCACCAGGGTACCGGATTACACTCCAAATCTGCCGCAATTAGCTGCAATATTTACTTGATAATACTCGTTTACTGTATGTGGTCAAGCGTGGTATTCTCTATATATGAAGCATTGGAACTCATTCTTTCGGTTGCCCTTGCGCGGCAGGCATTTGTCACGCGGGCAGACAATGTTGGAATATGTAATTATTGCAGGAATTCTCCTTGCCTCGGTGGCAGTCCTGTCCATATTCTTATATACATTCAGGGAGAACGGTGACCGGATACTGAACCTGGTCTCAGCAGAGTATCCCTGATGAGGTGCATTGAACGCGCTGGGATAGCGCAAGAAAACTGGAGGTATGCGTGAAAAGGCTAAGAAAAAGCAATAGTGGCCAAACGATGGTTGAGTACATAATCATCGTGGTAATCATTGCCATTGCGGCGATTGCCATCTTCGGCGTCTTCGGCGACACCATTCGTGCCAAACTTGGCGGTGCCGTGGTTGAGATCGGTGGAGATGAAAGTGCAGTAAGCGATGCCACCGATACGGCTTCAGCCGATGTGCTCAAGGATCTCGATGTAGACGGACTATAGTCGTCTCTCTCTCATGAGCCTGACTTCCTCCAGTCTAGGTCGACGTAAGGGTCAGACACTGATCGAGTCGTGCCTGGCTATAGTATTGATATGCCTTGTTTTCGCCGGAGTCTTCCAGGTATCCCAACTTTTCGCTGTAAAAGAAGTCCTTGGTCACGCCGCCGCCCGCGGTGCGCGTGCCAAGACCGTGGGATTCAACTACTGGATGGTACGCAAGGCAACCGAGGCCGCCGCCATTCCGACTTCGGGGCGTATGATCACCCCCGCCTATACCAACGAGGACTGGACCCTCCGGACGCAGGTTGAGACATCTACGCCTGGGGAGCTCTGGGACTGGGTACTTGGCACCGCGGAACCTTCTTCTATCCAGTACGGGATAGAAATAGCGCGTATTCCGGAATTCCTCGAGAGCGCAAACGATGCAACTGCATACAACGTCCTGGACTACGATGACTGGGATGGGATCAGTTACACGATGAGCACAATCGGCACCAGTCCGGGAGAAGTCCTGCACGCAACGGTCCGCCAGGAATATCCCCTCTGGGTTCCTATGCACAGATCGTTCTACGACGCTGATTCGATTGACCTCGAAGGTGATTCGTACCTGGAGAAACATTACTCTCTGTACCTTGACGACATGTTCTGGTGATTAACCGGGAGGCAACACGATGAAATTCAGGCACTTTGGAACAGGCCGGCGAAACGCGAGCACCGGACAGGTCATTGTCTTCTTCCTGATGGTTCTCGTCATTCTTTTCTTCGTTGTGCTTTGGAATTTTGACCTCCACAAGATAATTCGTGTCCGAAACACGACTCAGAATGCCGGTGATGCCGCTGCCTTGATTGCGGCCAGGTGGCAAAGTACCACCCTTAATCTCGTTGGCGATCTAAACCTGATGCAGGCTGTAGCCTTATCGCTCGGTGACGCCACGACCGCCGACGCCATAACGAATATCCAGGCCCGCCTCTGCTTCACCGGTCCAATGATAGGTTTCATGGCATCGCAACAGGCGGCAAAAAACAACGGACTCTTCGTAAACGATGCTTTCACCGACGCTATCTACGCGCACGCCGATGTCGTGCGATTCGACTACCCCGCCCCCGTGGGCCCCGGCGGCGAACCGCTCTTTCCCGAACCATACCCGGGGTGCTGGGAAGAATACGCCGATATGCTCGTAGCCGTCGCCGATAACGGCGTTGCCGTTGGACCCGACAATGCGAAGTTCTACACGGATTCCAGCGGCGCCGACCACATGCTTTTGCGCGTGGACTTCTACGAAGCCATAGCGGGCGAAACCTGGTGCTGGTTCTACAGGAACGCACCCACACTTCTCGATGATTATGAAAACTTCCCGCCGACCTGGTGGCCTCCCCTCCCCCCCATATCTGTGACGGAACCGATGAACTCCGAGATCTTCGGGCTTGCCCTCACGAAACAGACATCAACCCTTGATAGTTTCGTCGACGTGGACCTCGCCAACGACCTCGCATCTGCGAGGGGCCTGGGAAGCGTAACCGATGAGGCAATGACGAATGATGCAACCTGGTACACCTACTCCCCGGGAGTCTGGACAACGTGGGATGCTATGTCCGTTGACGGAGACTACCCCTTCCCTTCCGTGGGGCCGGTGAAGCGGCAGTATGATTACGCGGGAGCAGACGCAGCCACGCGCTGCCAGACCCACGCCAACCGCCTCTCCCCCGGACCGGGTGGAGCCGCCGTCTCCAACGCCATAGTCTGGACCTCGGCTGCCAAACCATTTGGATACCTGGAAGTGGATGAAGAAATCCGCCCGAACGAGTACGGCATCGTACTGCCCGCTTTCCGGGAAGTGCGCCTCATTCCCGTGTCGGCTTCCTCCGCTCCATCCGGCGGCGCCTTCAACCTGGATTGGCGTGAACACATCGAAACACACCTGCCTGAGTACATGGAATTTGGCCCGGGAACGATCTCCGGTTGCTGGTATTGCGAGCGGCTCGTAACATGGGAAGATCCCTCGTTCCGCGCCGAAGGTTCCGCATGGCTAGCCGCATACGGGCCGAGCTGCGACATCCCCAGTGGCGGCGGGGGCGGCGGTGGCGGAGGTGGTGGCGGCGGCGGCGGCGGTGGCCGGCGAAGCGCTCACTAACGCCTGAAAGGCAAGAAGCGATGAGGAGTTATCTTAAAACATGGAAGGGAACCGCGGAATCCAGCGGGCAGGCCATGATTGAATTCGTGATTGGCCTCGTTGCCGTAATGGTTCTGCTGGCCGGTCTTCTGCAGATTGCCAGCCTGACAAAAGCCGAAACCGACACCATGATCGACGCAAGGCGGGAGGCCGCGGAAAAGGCTATGAGTGATCCGAGCTTGCTTGGCACTGCCGACTTCGTCGGAGATGTACTCGTGGGCGGTGACGAATCGAAGTACAGTGCGGATGATATTCACACCACAGTGAGTTCAGATGAATTTGTAGCCTACATCGTGGAACCCTCGGGCTCATCCGCCGCAGAGTGGGCTATAATCGACAGCGTACCTTCGAATAGTTTCAGCGCAATCCGTTCAAGCTCCGTTCCCACATACGAGCTCGGAATGGTCAAGGGCGATGCCAACGACAGCGTTCCGCTGATCTCGGCCGTTCAGAAACTCATTTACGATGATGACTCCATCGAGGTCGAATCCGAAGTCTGGATGCCCTGGTTGAGGGGCATATATTGATTCGGATCCAACAGTCACTCGGGTTCGCCTCCCGGCAGACCGAGAGTCTGCGCTCCCTCCGCTCCGGCATTGCGACTATTCTTCTAATCGCACTTCTCGCATTTTCAGCGACCTCACATGCACGCGTATTCCAGAGAACCGGCTCTAGCGGAGATATCCTCACTGCGCTGCGTTCCTCCGGGGGCCAGGTAGCATATAAATCGGATGTGACAATTAACGGCGGAAAAGGACAACTCACCGTTATCGGATTCACAGATGCGTTCCCCGAAATCCTTCGTATCTTGAGACGTGCCACGGGAATAGACGAACTTGACGTCGAAAGCGGCCATCACCTCCATGCTATCGTCAAAACGGGCAAGGGTGTTGTCCGCCTCCTGGCGTTCAGGCTGGCAGAGAACCTCCAGACAATTGTCGTCGCAGTAGAGCAGTCTCGCGCAGAATTCAAGGCCTCCGAACGCGCACCCGACCGCAACATGCTCAAGTCCATCCCTTCCTATCCCAACAGCACCCCGCGTTTCTACATGAAGGATGCCGGGAGAAAGATAAGCGTGGCCGTATCTGATACCAAGGCCGGAGTTGACGCTGTTGAGGCGCATCTCGTCAGGAACTTCACGAGTAAAGGATGGCAGCCTGCCCTCCCGCCCACAAAAGGAAAAAACTCCGGCACAAGTTTCACCATCTTCATGAAGGGGCTTGACGTATGCTGCACGTATATTGGACCTTCGGCGGATGGTAACGGCAACGTGATTACGATATTGCATAAAAAACAAGGCGTGAAATAATACCAGCGTCTTTAGAATTCTGGAACTGTCAAAGGTTCTATGAAAACGAGGGATTCATCACGGATGGGCGCGGATGGACACGGACATTGGAAACTTGCTGCGCAGCAACAACCTATATCCGTGTAATCCGCGTAATCCGCGGTTGAGAAGATCCTTCTCACAAGGAGTGAATGAATGAAACAGAAGATCATTCCCATTGTTTCGGTTCTTATAGGCGTTCTCGCCTTTTTTCTGACCCACCGCTTTCTTGAAAGCGAAGCCGCCAAGCTGGATGCCGAGTGGGAGGAATACAACAAGCGCACTCAGCAGATAGAGGTGGTGGGGGCTGCTCGTGATATTCCGAGTGGAACAACTCTTTCCCCTGATGACATTGGAAAGATGAAAGTCTCACTGAGAAACGTGGGAGACAGGGCCGTCAGGCCGGAACAGGTCCAGCTCATCTTCGGCAAGAAAATCATGTTCAACATCAGCAAGAAAGAACCGATTCTCTGGTCTGACGTTGAAGGGGCGGGGCTCTCCGGCATGGGACTATCCCCCATGATCAACAAGAAGATGCGCGCAATATCGCTCAATATCGGCGGCTCCCAGGGCGTAAGCGGTATGATAATGCCCAACGACAGGGTGGATATTCTCGGAACGTTTGTCCTCCCATCCAAGACTCTTCCTGGTGAGATGGAGTCGGTGACTCTAACCGTTCTCCAGGACGTCACCGTACTGGCAACCGGCCAGCTTCTCGCCAAACAGCAGCTGCTAGCCCAGAGGACCAGGCGTGCCACAAGCTATAGCACGATAACTGTTGAGGTGACTCCAAAGGAGGCCGAATTGCTTGTCTTTGCGGAACAGTCCAATGGCAAACTCACGCTCGCCCTGCGAAATCCCAGCGATGTCTACTACGAACCCAGGCTTCCCACGGTCAATTTCGAGCACCTCGAGACCCAGATTCCCGTTCTGAACATCGAGCGTCAGACCAAGATCCGCAAAAACCCCGCGCCCCCGAGGTGAGGCGTACGTCGAAGCACACGAGGGCAGAACGCATGGCAGCAGAAATGAAACTTGAAATTAGAAGGCCCGGCAAATCACCCAGCGTCTTTGACGTAGACCCCGGCATCTATACGGTGGGCAGCGAAGACTCCTGCAGCATCCGTCTGGCACATGACGAGATTGAGGGGCGCCATGCCATTCTCACAATACGAGATGAGTCGTTCTCCGTTGAAGACCTTGGCGCAGCCAGTTCAACCACGATAAATGGCAGCCCCATCTCTGGCCGCGCCGATGTCCAACCAGAACAGGAGATAGGAATTGGCCCCTTTGTCCTCATAATCCATGCCAGACGGCCTGTGGCACCCCCAAAGCCTCTGCCTGAACCGAATCCGAAACCTCCTTCGCCGAAAGCTCCTGCACTGGAACCAAGTCCCCAACCCGCTCCAACGGCTGATGACGCCCTCGCTACCCCTCCGGTCCGGCCTGCGATGGAGCAAAGAAGATCGATTACCAAGCAGATACACAAGGAACTCGTGGACCGCCTTGATATAAAGCGTCTTACTGCCGCGCAAGTGGACCACGCCGAGCTCAGCCGGCGGGCACTTGACACAATCAAGACGATCGTGAAAGAGGTCGCACCGAGGCTGCCGCCCACAATTGACCCGGAAGCACTGGTCCGCACAGTGTACAACGAGGCGCTCGGCCTGGGGCCACTCGAAGAGCTGCTGGAGGATCCGGACATCACGGAAATCATGGTCAACGGCCATGGCCAGGTCTACATTGAACGCGAGGGAAAGCTTGTTCTTACCGAGAAGACTTTTATGAACGATGATTCTGTCCTTGCGATCATCGAAAGAATCGTCTCGCCGATTGGACGTAGAATCGATGAAAGCCAGCCCTACGTCGACGCCCGCCTTCCCGACGGATCCCGTGTAAATGCAATTATCCATCCCCTTTCACTCATCGGCCCCTGCCTTACGATTCGTAAGTTCGCAAAGATTCCGTTTATCGACAAAGACCTGATCCGTTTCGGGACGATTACGCCGTCCATTGCCGAATTCGCCGAGATATGCGTTTTGCTGCGAAAAAACATAATTGTCTCGGGCGGAACGGGATCCGGCAAAACAACTTTGCTCAACGTGCTGAGCAACTACCTGCCCGAAAGAGACAGGATAGTAACCATCGAGGATGCCGCGGAACTTCGCCTCGGACAGGAACATCTTGTCAGGCTGGAGTCGCGTCCGCCCAACATCGAAGGAAAGGGTGCAGTTGGGATCAGGGATCTCGTGCGCAACGCCTTGCGTATGCGTCCCGACCGCATAATCGTCGGAGAATGCCGTGGCGCGGAGGCACTCGACATGCTGCAGGCAATGAATACTGGCCACGACGGTTCCCTGACTACCGTGCATGCCAACTCGCCGCGAGACGTCATCTCGCGTCTGGAGACAATGGTCTTGATGTCCGGTATGGACCTGCCCGTCCGGGCGATCCGGGAGCAGATCGCATCCGCAATCGACATGATCGTCCACGAGTCACGCTTTAGCGACGGCACCAGGAAGGTCACAAGGGTCACCGAGATCGTGGGCCTTGAAGGTGATCTGATTACCATGCAGGACATCTTCGAGTATAAGCAGACAGGTATCACCGAGGATGCCAAGGTGGAAGGTCAGTTCAGGCCGACCGGGGCAGTACCAACGTTCATTGAGGAAGTGGCCTCTAGAGGGCTCACGATTAACCGCCAGATGTTCGACCCTCAGCAGTGGAAGGAGTAGACTGCGTGTACTGGGTTATTTGCTCTCTTTTTATGCTCACGTTTACGGGCCTGGCATACATGCTGATGCAGGCTCTGTTTTCGGGAGCCGAGACCTATGCAAGCGAATACTCCGCGACTACAGCCCGTCAATTCGAAGACATCTTCGTGTTCATCCCGCCAAAACGCATCGCGGAAGCCGGCTGGGCTGCTTCCGCGGTAGTGTTTCTCCTCGTCTTCCTGCTCACCGCAAGTCTCAGCTCCAAACAGGGCATCATCGTTGGCGTTGTGCTGGCTACGGTCGCCGGGGGTATGGCACTCCAGACTCCGAGGCTCCTGCTTACCGTCATGAAGCAGCGGCGCCTCAGAAAATTCAACATTCAGCTCGTGGATACCCTGGTTAGCATGAGCAATGCTTTGCGGGCTGGTTTCAGCATTACTCAGACGTTCGAATCAGTTGCGAAAAATGGCGAGAATCCAATCGCACAGGAGTTTGACCTGTTTCTCCAGCAAACTCGGGTTGGCGTGAGCTTCACCGATGCGCTGGAGAATCTTGAACGGCGGGTAGGAAGCGATGACCTCACTCTCGTTGTGCAGTCCATCGAGATCGCCCGGCAAACGGGTGGCAACCTTACCGAGATCTTCGAGAAAATTGCCTCAACGATAAGAGAACGAATGCGTATCGAGAACAGAATACGTACACTCACGGCACAGGGACGCCTGCAGGGAATAGTCGTCGGCGCCATGCCTGCCATTATCGCCCTCGCTTTGCTCGTTGTAGATCCCGAACTGATGAAGCCTTTCCTGCATTCAACGGTGGGACTCGCAACAATGATTGGCGTTGTCATTCTCGTGACTTGTGGCGGACTCATTATCAGGAAGATCATAAGGATAGATGTCTAGATGCTTTACCCTGACCCACAGTTTCTAAGATACCTGTACTCCTTCCTCTGGGCGCTGTTTGCCTCGGGTATGGCGTGGTACGTCATGTACGTGGGAAGCCAGATAACGTATGTCACACTTGCGGACGGCAGCAGGCGGATAAGAAAACTCCCCTTGCTGATGCGCTTGCACCTGCCGTTGGTGCCGAATCTGTTCCCCGTTCTTTCGGCCAACATCCTCGAGGGAAGCAGGGCGCGGTTGAACAGGCGCCTGGTGTCTGCCGGGTTCGAAGGTGCACTGACCGCCGAACACATAATCGGCCTGCGTTGTCTGATGCCCCTTATTAGCGGGGTTTTCTGGGTTCTCTTCGTCAGGGCATCGGCATCCGTCGCCCCGGGAACTATTATCGAAAAATCGCAAGTAACACTGATCTGCTTTGGAGTGATCTGGCTATACGCCTATCCCGATCTCTGGCTGAGGCGCATGCTGACCCAGCGCCACAGGCAGATACAACGGGCACTGCCCTTTGTTCTCGACCTTCTTACACTCTCCGTGGAAGCGGGCATGGACTTCATGACCGCAATGCAGCGGAATATCCGCCGCCGGGATATAGATGCGCTGGGCGAGGAGTTGATCCGCGTTATCCGGGAAATCCAGCTTGGCAAAACCAGGGCACAGGCACTTAAGGACTTATCTTACCGCGTTGACCTTTCCGACCTCCGTTCAGTAGTCAACGCGCTTGTACAAGCCGATGAACTCGGCGTGAGCATTGGTTCAATTCTCCGGATACAAGCGGACCAGATGCGCCAGCGAAGATTCGAGCGGGCTGAAAAACTGGCCAACGAAGCTCCCGTAAAGATGCTGTTCCCCCTGATGGTATTCATTTTCCCCGCCGTTTTCCTCATCCTGCTCGGCCCCATAATCAACCGTCTGGTTCAGGAGGGGTTGTAAGGGTTGTATGTGCCTGTATGGGTGCGTGGAACTTGGCGAGCTTCCTGATTAACCATCAACCATTGCATTGTCTGCTGAAAGCAGACAATGCTCCCCTCCCGAGCCTTTTGCGCTGCGAGATGAATCAATGATAATAGGCTGATCTTGAAGGGATAGATTCTTATTACCCCACAGCGTAAGGCGTTAGGCGCTAGGCATTAGTAGCTCGACCACCTCGTTCTGGATATCGACCCCACGGTCCTGAACGAGTTACCACACAGGCATGGCTCTACCAGATGCAGGCGTCCCACTAATCCTTAACCCCTAGCTCCTAGCCCCTGCAATTTGCGTTACAACGCAGATTGCTTCCTCACACAAGAGGGTTGGCTCAATCGTGAGATTTGCTATAGTAGGAACATGACACAAGCTAATCATCTCTTTGTTAGCGCTGGTCCGGACAGGGGAAAGCAGATCACTGTCACTCCTGAAGGTATTCGTATTGGCCGGTCTTCCAAAAACGATGTCGTTCTCGTGGATCCGCGACTTTCCCGTCATCATTGCAGGCTCTTCTTCAGGCCCGACGGAAACCTCTGCGTAGCCGATCTCGGCAGCGTTAACAAGACTTACGTCAACGACATCGAAGTCCAGGAAACAGTTCTGAACCCCGGGGATATCATCTCGCTTGGCGAAACCAAGATCTCTTTTGTTCCCGAAGGTAGCGCCGGTAAGCCGGCAGGAGTAATTGATCTTGGATTGCAGACTACCTCCGTCCGTCCTGCCAGGGCTCCGCGCCGGACGGGCGTTCTGATTCTCGTGGCAGTCCTTGTCACCGCCGGAGCCGTAGCCATATGGATTCCGAAGCTCCTGGCGCCGCGTCGCTCGGGCCCGATTACGCCTACCATCGCACGGCCGCAGGCAGTAGACCTGTCGGTCAGCTATGAGAAGGTTATGGCGTCCAGCGACAACATCTTCCGTTACTCCCTTACGCTGGAAGACCTCACTCTGAAAATCGAGATCGATGACCTTGAAAACAATCGCCACGTCATTGAGCGGGCGACGGTGTCCGCCGACCTGGTCAAGAACCTCGTTCGCACGCTTGGAGGATCGGGTTTCTTTCTCCTTAGCGAGGAGTACATCGGAGTCCAACCCGATGTTGTTCACCAGTGGGATCTTTCCCTCACGATGGGCAGGAATACGCACCGGACCCGCGTCCTGAATCGTGCGGAACCCGACGCGTTCAAACACACGCGCGAGATTCTTGAGGCCTTTGGAAAGAACGAACTGGGCCTCTGGGCCATACAGTTCTCTGCTGAGAAGCTGCAGGAAATGGCGCAGGAAGCATACCTGCAGGGCAAGAACTTGAGCGATGAAAGGGAAGTCAAGTACGGCAACCTGGCCGCTGCGATAACAAGCTTCAAGGAAGCGGAATGGTACCTGCAGACAGTAGAAGTTAAACCGGACTTCTACATTTCGCTGCGCGGGCTTGTCACCGAATGCACCGAGGCCCTGGAAAAGAGATACAACGACCAGCAGTTCCTGGCCGATAAGGCGATTTACCTGAAGGACTGGGAGCGCGCGGCATCGGAGTTGCGGATTCTTTGCGAAATGATTCCCGAACGTGAGGACGAGCGAAATCAGCAGGCCAGGAAGAAGCTTCTTGATGTCGAAGCGAGGATCCAGGCGCTTAAGTAGATGTCTTTGATGGTTATGCCTTCGGGCGACTTACATGTGAGTTGAGCAGATGGATATAGATAAAGGATTGAGCATGTCATTGGTGAAGCACGTGGTTCTATCCATGGCCCTGATCCTGGGGATATGCGCCTCCTCCCACGGCCAGATAGCGAAGCCGGGCGGACAGGTTCATGTAACCGTTGAACCGGAAGGAGCATCAGTAAAATGTGACGGCGTGGTGCTCACCACCCCGCCTGTGACCGTCACCAACCTGTCAGCTGGAAAACACCTCATAGTTGTCAGCAAGTTGGGACATGGAGAAATACGCCGTACGGTTGAACTCGAGGCAGGCCAGCGCGTAAACATTGAGATCAAGCTCAAGCCCATCCTCGGCCTCCTACTCGTGCATTCCGAGCCACCAGGCGCTTCTGTAGAGATTGAAGGAGCATTCCGTGGAGAAACACCGCTCTTGGTGTCCAACCTTCCCCTGGGCACTTACCGGATGAAATTCACGAGTCCGGGGTTCAGTCCAAAGGAGGTCGATCTTCTCCTCGACAAGCGTACGCCTCGAAAAATCGACATAAACCTCGCCGCCGACTCCGCCACCATAGTGCTCACATCTGATCCTGAGGGAGCCCGCGCAATTGTTAACGGCATTGACAGGGGCGCTACCCCCTGCACCATCGATCGCATTCCCGAGGGTGAAAGCAGTATCGAAATCAAGCTCGATGGTTATGAGGCTTACAAGCGCACTGTTAGACTGGCAACGGGCGAGAGTCAGGAGTTGGAAGTGGTTCTTGTGCCGATCCCCGCAAGTCTGCTGGTTGTCTCAATCCCC
This sequence comes from Kiritimatiellia bacterium, assembly GCA_030744755.1. Taxonomy (GTDB): domain Bacteria; phylum Verrucomicrobiota; class Kiritimatiellia; order UBA8416; family JADHWI01; genus JASLPY01. The sequence continues at coordinate 21,219 of JASLPY010000081.1, forward strand.
AAGGGGGCCAGGGTCTACATTGATAATCAGTTCAAGGGTGAAGCGCCCATTACGATTGAGGACCTTGCACCGGGTGAGTACCGCGTGAGGGCAGAGCTTCCAGGCCACGAGGTAGGAGCACGAACCATCACTCTCGCCAGGGCACAGGCCCTCACGGAGGAATTTCGTCTGGCCGGCAACACCGGAACCATTGAACTTACAACCGAACCCGCAGGCATCTCCATATCAGTGGACGGGATAGCTGTAGGCACAACGGTTGCGAAGCCTGACCAGACGGACCGCGTCTCGGAGATCTATAACGTGGACCTCATAGCGCTGGGACATCACGAGATACAGCTCTCCAAGAAGGGGTACTATGCGATCACGCTGCCCATCACCGTTGAAAAGGGAAAGAAGCTGACAATCCACAAGCAACTCAGAAAACGCTTTATCCCCAACTGCGAAGTGGTCACCAAGAACGCGGTACACCGCGGCGTCCTTCTCGAAGTCACTCCTGCCGGTGACGTTAAGCTGGAACTCCGTCCCGGCGTCATCAGAACCGTCCCCGCCAAGGACGTCCGCTTCCGCCGGCCATTGCGCGAAGAAGAGTAGGTATAGGCGGTTCAACGCCCAACGTCCAACGCCCAACGTCCAACAACCAGCGTCCAATGCGATTTTCTTGCGCTTACAAGCGCACCGCAAGCCCGACGGCGGTAGGGGCAGCGGCCTCGCTGCCCGCACTGCATTGAGCAGACTCCTTCTCAGCTAAAAGGATCATGCATCTAGGAGACTGACCAGATCAATCACCTCGCAACACCCTCAACTCCACCACGTCACCAGAACGCACAGCGTCATCCGCCAGCCAGCCGGACTCCACCTCCATCACGCTGGTGGCCCTCAGACCGCCACAGACCATTCGAGACGGGCCCACATCCCGTACAATCCGCGTGACGGTCATGTGGCGATCGAAAAAGAACAGGTCCAGCGGGAATCTCATTCCGAAAGTGTGGATAGCATTGCACGAGTCAAAATACATCCCACGGTCTCCACCGAGAGAATCGCGACCCAGCAAGCCCCTGGTCCTTGCGATAAAGCCCCGGGGAATCTCCACCTGCGTAACGATCACCGAACCGTTACACAGCAGTTCAGCCGCTTTCACTTGAGTAGTATTCCGATTGTCACACCTATGCTGGTGAAGAGAAGTAAAGCAACAGCAGTGGTCATCTTGAGGTCGCCAAAAACGAGGTTCAGGCTGACCGCGCCCTTTGTATTCAAAATCAGCAGTATAGCCGTTAAAGCAATCAACAACAGTGCCCATAGCAAACGCTTGCTCATGATTCGACAATCCCTCCTTTTGGGTCGCTGTTCAGGTTCGACTCAATCTCTGCCATAATAGCGTCAAGCGAAGCCATTCTCCCCTTGCCCTGGTAACCGCACGCGAGATCCCCTGACCCCACATCAACAATATGCACGCCGCGTTCAAGGAGAACTTCAACATTCTTGCGCGTAGCCGGATTCTCCCACATATTCACGTTCATCGCGGGTGCTATCACAAGCGGCGCCGTAGAAGCCAATACCGTACAGGTAAGAAGATCGTCCGCCATGCCGTTCGCAATCTTGGCCAGGACATTCGCAGTGCAAGGTGCAATTACGGTAAGGTCCGCACTATCCGCAAGAGAAACGTGTTCCGGGACCCATTCCTCCCTGGTTCCGAACATTCTGACGGCCACCGGATGCTGGGAAAGTGTCTGAAAGGTCAGTTCCCCCACAAACTCCGTAGCGGCCTCTGTCATCACAACCCTGACATCCCACCCACGCTGCTTCATCAAGCGAACAAGTTCCGCCGCCTTGTAGGCCGCAATAGAACCGGTAACGCCAAGAACGATATTTCTATTCTCACTCATAACTAAAGCCGACCATGAGCCGATTCATTAGTCAAGACAGAACCAACCCATCTCCCACAAAATAGCTCACCCTAAGCCCCCCTCCCCCGTTTCCCACTAATCCCTGACTCTCAAACGCCAGGACATCGTTAACAGGCGTTTCTGTATGTGTTCTCATTTCTCCTACCTGGACCGTGATCCTGCCCGGAAAAAGTAGACAGTCCTCACACTTAATACGAGGATATATCTACTATGAAACGACGCAAGTACG
>JASLPY010000082.1 GCA_030744755.1 Kiritimatiellia bacterium
AACGATCGCGACGACGATCAACCTGGTCCGGATTGACTCATTCTATCATCTTTTCTTGCCTATCTCCGAGAGGCATGTCTTCCAGGCACTTGTCTTGCGCGCAGCTGTGCACCGGTCACGGGGCCCGTGACCCTCCAGTCCGTCGATCGTGCATTTCCATGGAGGGACGCGGGCTCCGCGTCTGCGGTCACGGGGCCCGTGACCCTCCAGCAGATTCCCACCAGTGCAATTCGCGCTGCGCCTAAAAGATGCTTGCCTCCATCATCCCTGGCGAATAGTATACGCGGCCCTATGTGACAGTGCCAATAGATATTGCCTGAACCGCCCCAAGCAGAGCCCTATTCTAAAATGCAAACAACTACGCCACCTGTGAATGAGCACAAAGCCATAGCCCTGATGTCCGGCGGCCTGGACAGCAACCTGGCTGTGCGCATTGTCCACGACATGGGAATCGAAATCATCGGCGTGCATTTTACGGGGCCTTTCTGCATGTGCAACCGCGGTGCGGGGGGCTGTATTCACTACGCAAACAAGATTGCAGGCGAACTCGGTATCAGTTTTTCGACGATCGGGCTGGGTAACGAGTACCTGGAGCATGTCGTAAATCCCAAGCATGGACGCGGAAGCGGCATGAATGCCTGTCTTGACTGCAGAATCCTCATGTTCGAGAAAGCCAAAGTACTGATGGCTGAAAAAGGCGCCTCATTCATCCTCACCGGAGAAGTGCTGGGACAGCGCCCGATGTCTCAACTCCGGGACAAACTCGCAATCATTGAAAGGGAAACATCGCTGCAAGGCCTGATCCTCAGGCCGCTATCTGCCCAGCATTTTCCGCCGACATTGCCCGAGCGAGAGGGATGGATCGACCGGGACGCTCTCCTTGACATTAGCGGGCGCGGGAGGCGCCCACAGATGGATCTTGCCGAAAAGCTCCACCTTGGCGACTACCCCTGCCCTGCGGGCGGCTGTCTTTTGACTGATAAGAACTTTGCGGTGCGCCTTCGCGAGCACATCGACCACACCGGTGGATTGCAAATGGCGGATATTGCGCTACTCAAGCTCGGACGCCATTTCCGTCTACCTTCAGGGGCCAAGCTTATCCTGGGCCGCAACGAGGAGGAGTGCAAACAGGTCGAAAGACACGCTGGTAAGGAAGGGGTGCTAATGCTCGTGCCTAAGAACGTTCCAGGCCCGTCAGCACTGCTGAGTGGAGCCGACGGCGATTCGGAGACGAGAACAGTGGCCGCGAAGATAGTTGCCACATACTGCAACGTGCAGGGCGATGTCATCGTGGAGGCAACCGCTTCAGGCGAGACCCACACCATTACGGCGAGCGGTGGCCAGCGAGACGATTTTGCAGAGATGAAGTGTTAGGCCTCCTCGGGCGGGCCGGGCAGCGGGGCCGCTGCCCCTCCCGCCGGTGGACTTGCTTTACACATGGGAGGGTCCGCGGCCTCGCGGACCGTGCGGATGCAAAAGCAACAGTCCAGCGCAATCCCAATGTCGCCGGAGCATCCCGGCTCCGGCTTTCCACTCGCAAATCAAGTCACAACGGGCAGCGAGGCCGCTGCCCCTCCCGCCGGTGGACTTGCTTTACACATGGGAGGGTCCGCGGCCTCGCGGACCGTGCGGATGTAAAAGCAACAGTCCAGCGTAATCCCAAGGTCGCCGGAGCATCCCGGCTCCGGCTTTCCACGCGCAAATCAAGTCACAACGGGCAGCGAGGCCGCTGCTCCTCCCGCCGGTGGACTTGCATTGTGCGGGGAGGGACATCTCGGAGATAGGTCCTTGCTTTCCGAAGTACATGCCTATCTCCGAGAGGCATGTCTTCCCGCATTCATACCCCTAAGCCACCTCTCCACATCGAGTAGCCTGGAAGCCTTTGTCCTGATCGTTGTCTCGATCCTTGTCGTTCGCTGTCGTCGTCTCGATCGTCTTCCCTATCATTGTCGAGGAAGATCAAGACAACGATCGGGATAATGATGAAGATCGACGACGATCGCGACAACGATCGCGACGACGATCAACCTGGTCCGGATTGACTCATTTTATCATCTTTTCTTGCCTATCTCCGAGAGGCATGATCCCAGGGTCGATTGCGAGGAACGGCGAAATTCCTTGCCAGTTCGCCTCCCTGCCCATATATCCTATTGCCGCTTCGAATGAATAAACCGGAAAGGGATTGCATAATGTATCTCACAGGATTTGCTGATGAGGCGGGGGCCGCCATTGCTACCCAGATAGTTGCCACGAAGGAACTGGGATGGAGCAATATCGAGTTGCGAAACACCGGGTTTGAAGGCGACCTTGCCACGATGTCGGATGATGACTTTGAATCTCTTTATGCAGCGCTCAGGGAAGCGGCTGTTGCGGTCAACTGTTTTGGATCTTCCATATCCAACTGGGGCAAGTCCATCGAGACACCATTCGAAGAGACACTGGTAGATGTACGCCGCTGCATCCCGCGCCTCCAGAGACTGAAGACGCCAATGGTGCGCATAATGAGCTATGCGATCATTCGCGACCCGGACACGTGGGTGCCGTTGCCCGACGAACTGCAGATGTTCGAAGAACGTTGCAGGCGCATGAACGAGTTTGTCCCAATGTTCCTGGATGCCGGAATCCAGCCGGTCCACGAGAACTGCATGAACTACGGTGGTATGTGCTGGAAAAACACCCTGCGCCTGCTCGAAGCAGTACCAGGTCTGAAACTCGTCTTCGACACGGGCAATCCGCCCTTCTCAGCCGACATGGGTGCCGGGGTAACTACTCCTCCCCTACCCCGCCAGAACACCTGGGAGTTCTATAGTCACGTGAAAGATTGCATAGAGTACGTGCACATCAAGGACGCCAAGGGTGAGGCCGCCGAGATCCCGGGCAAGACATTCCCCGAAGGCCAGACTTTCACTTATCCGGGGGAAGGCGACGGGGACGTTGAAAAGGTCGTGGCCGACCTGTTGAATAACGGCTACGACGGCGGCTTCTCCATAGAGCCCCATCTCCAGGTAGTCTTCCACGAAGAAGGCGGTGAGACACAAGAAAAGGCCCAGTACGAAAGCTACGTGGAATACGGGCGGAGATTTGAGGCACTGTTAGAGAGAATCAGGGCCCAAGGCCCTGATTCCAACGTCCAACGTCCAACGCCCAACAGCCAACGCCCAAGTTGAGATGAGACTGGGGACTTGCATTTGGGCGGGGAGGGACCTTTCGGAGATAGGTCCCTACTAGACTCCCAACTTGGATGTTGGTTGTTGGGCGTTGGGCGTTGGACGTTGTGAAACCCTCTACATCCCCGGATTGCCCGACTCGTGGGATTTGACTCTTTCCTGACGGGCCTTGAGCTCGTCGCTGATGCCGTTGTTTTCCATCCACTCGCGCATCGACATGCCCTCGTTCCTTACAGCACGTGCTGCTTCTTCCCTTGCTTCCTCTTCTTGCTGCGTGCGTCTCCTTGCTTTCATGCGGGCGACCTGGACCTGTTGCCGATCTTCGTGTGTTCTTGTGCGCTCAGCCTGTTCCCGTTTCAGCCTCATGGCAACTTCGTCAGCCCTGCTGTCCGAGGCAAGCGTCTGCGCATGCCTCTCCAGCATGAACGCGACGAAGTCACTTTCATAAAGGGCGGCCCGGGACTTAGCCGAAAGCTGACTCCGCTTCAGAACTACTTCGGCCCTATCAGCTTTGATCTCCTTTACAAGGCAGACAGAATCATCTGTGACGTACTTAAGCCTTCCTTTGACAGGAGCACCCGCAACTGTAGCCAGCGTCACCTTCGTTCCTGCGGGAAGTTTCTTAAACCTTGCACGATATGCTTCCGCCAGTGGATCATTCCCGGATGCCGCTTCACCGGGTTCAGCAACAGCCGCATCTTCGGAAACCGGCGGGCGAACATACGCCTCCGGCCTGTGCTCCGCCACTTCTCCGGCTCCTGTATCACGCCGTGTAACCGGATCAACGGCCTCGGAACTCTCAACAACCGCTTCAGCAGAAAGATCATCCCTCCCGGCTCGCCCCAAAGTCTTCCTGAGCGGGCCGTCGAGCATCCCTGTCGTATACAGACCGTAGGCCGCACCCGCGAGGATCAGGATCACAACTACCGCGACAAGGGGTGCTGCCGAGAAGCTCTTTTCGGGGCGATGCCCTTCGCCTGCGAGAGACTCAAATGCAGCAGGCGACAACTGCCTTGCTGCTGACAAACGATCGGCAGCTACGCCGCGTGTGAGACCCCTTGCAATAGGCACGTTGAGATTCTTCAACAGGTTAACTTGCCCCGGGGTCACAGGTTCATCACGCCAGTCAGGCACCAGCTTGTCTGCAGACACCACCCAGGAGCCGCAGAACTTGCATTTCTGCGCCTTGGGCAGAAGTTCCGCCGAGCAAAACGGACACGATTTTACGGTCGGGGCAGCCGGACCGTCGTCACCTTTGACGAATGCTGCTAGATCACTGTCAGGCATGACTAAAAGTACATCTCCTAATCGACAAATTCTTCTTTCTTGACCTCTTCCTTGACCTCTTCGTTGCCGGCGTCATCGCCCTTTCCGAAAAGGCCACCGATACCCTTGACGACCTTCGTGGCGCCTTTACCGACGGCTTTGCCGGCTTTAGCTGCACCATCTCCTACAGCCTTACCAGCATCTGCAGCCACATCAACCGCCGCACCGGCGCCCTTGGTAGCCGCATCGGCGGCAGCACCCGCGCCCTTCATCGCTGCATCCGTGGCAGCGCCCGCGCCCTTGGCGGCTGCATCGGCGGCAGCACCCGCGCCTTTCAAGGCGGCGTCCGCGCCCTTGATCGCCGCATCGCCGACAGCCTTTGCGGCATCACCGGCCAGTTCAACTGATTTGGAAACGGCCTCTGTCACACTACCAAGAACGGCCTTGAGGATTTCAGACGTGGCCTCGGCAAACGTTGTGCCCTCAGATTCCTTGCCAATGTCCTCGAGCTCGATCGTGGGCAGCGGAATGCTCACGGCCTTGCCCATCAGTAGAGCGGTGCTCAGGCGGACTCTTGCGTTCTTCACTATCACATGGTCTATGACGACCTTCTTTCCCTCGCCCTTTTCGGCGGGCTCCTCTTCGGGTTCTTCTCCGCCTTCCTCTACGCCCGCGGCTTTGTTGACGTTGTCCAATATCTGGGCGATGTTGCTCTTCTTGAGCGATTTCTCATAGGTAATCTCGGGACCGTCTATAACTATCTCATTAATGATGATCGTGTCCTTGGTGACAGAGCCGAGGTCCACCTTCACCTGGACCTCGCCCAGTTCAAAAGCTTTATCGGTCTTGTAGCCTTCGGGATTGCCAACCACGAAACCTCTCAGGCCCGCCTCGCCCTTGAGCGGTTTCACGCTGACATCCGCCAGCGTCACTTCTCCACCTGTGAAACCAGGGCCAACGGTTTCGACAGCGTTCTTGATGACATCACCAAGCCGAGTGACAACCACGACAAGCAGAATAGCCACTACTGCCAGCAGAACCAGTACAACAATGCCTAGCTTCTTCATTTTCGACCTCCACCTTTGTCCGGTTACATCCCACCGCGAGAAAACACCATGATTCAGCCACGCCATACAGGCTAAGGAAGATGATACGACTGTATGCGCTCCATGGCAAGAGGGAGTTCGGGGTTAATGGGAAATGGTTGATGGTTCGACAAGAAGAGATGATGAAATGAGGTAACCCGGATCAGCTTTATCGTCGTCTTGATCCTTGTCGCGATCATCGTCGACCTTCATCATTGTCCCGATCGTTGTCTTGATCTTCCTCGACAAAGATCGGGAGAACGATCGAGACGACGATAGCGAACGACAAGGATCAAGACAACGATCAGGACAAATGCTTCCATGCTACTCGATGTGGAGAGGTGGCTTAGGGGCATGAATTCTGGAAGACATGCCTCTCGGAGATAGGCATGTACTCGGAAAGTAGGGACCTATCTCCGAGAGGTCCCTCCCGACAGGGATTGTTCGACAAGAAAAGATGATGAAATGAGGTAATCCGGATCAGCTTTATCGTCGTCTTGATCCTTGTCGCGATCATCGTCGACCTTCATCATTGTCCCGATCGTTGTCTTGATCTTCCTGGACAAAGATCGGGAGGACGATCGAGACGACGATAGCGAACGACAAGGATCAAGACAACGATCAGGACAAAGACAGATTGTTAACGCAAAAAGGGTAATCATCCTCGTGGTGCGCCGGGCGTTACGGCAGGCGGCTGCCGGGGCCCAGGGATGTGTTTGAGGCAAGGACGCTGCGGTCGGCTACGGCTGAATTCGTTGCCACCACGCACCCCGGGTTAAGTACGCATTCCGCGCCGATTGTCGCGCCGCCGAGAACAGAGCTGCTCATTTTCGTACCCGAACCGACAGATGCTCCGTGCCAGACTACCGTGGATGCCATCTGCACTCCGTCACCGATCTGCACATCCGATCCTATGACGACCGGCCCGGCAAGCTTCACGCCAGAACCAATGCGGCAATCCTTACCTATTGCGGCAGGAGACGTGACCTGGATATCGTCAGGAACGCACTCGGGGCTTTCCACCCATATTCCAGGTTGAATCTCTTTTCCCGCGGGTTGCAGTCCTGATATGACCCCGTTGAGAAGATCACGATTGGCCTGCACGTACTTATCAACCGTCCCGATATCTTTCCAATAACCTTTAAACTTGTACGCGTAGAAGAGAAGTCCCTCGGCAAGAATCTGCGGAAACGTTTCTTTCTCAAGAGATGTGAACCGTCCCGCAGGTATGAAGTCCAGCACCCGCTTCGTCATCGCCCAGGCCCCAACATTACCCCACTTGCTTTTTGCATCTTCGCGCGTGGGTTTCTCCTGCCAGTCGAGAGTACGACCATCTTCCTGCACATCAAGAATGCCATAATGGCTGGGATCGTCGACTTCGCTGACGGTGGTTGTAACAGCGGCACTGTTCTTCCGGTGGAACTCGATCAGCTCCTCCAGGTTGAGATCCATCAGGACATCACCGTTAAGGAGAATGAAATCATCTTGTAGGAGATCTGCACAGTTCACGAGGGCACCCGCGCTGCCGAGCGGATCCGTTTCGTGGCGCAATGTAATAGGAATTCCACAGTCGGCGAGGTCAGACTTGATGAACTCCGCGATTGTAGGCGCAAAATGACTCACGGCAAATACCACGTCCGTAACAGCATTTCGTTTAAGCCAATCCAGCAGAATTGAAAGGAAGTGCTTGTTGCCGATGGGCAACAAACACTTTGGTGTTGTGTAAGTAAGAGGATAAAGCCTGGTTCCCAGACCACCGATGAGCACCACTACCTGCATCTTTGTCTCCAAGTCGCGTTAATGATAAAAGTATGAATCAACAGAATGCAGCAATCTACCAGTTCAACATCCAATGTCCAACAAGGAATGTCCAATGAGCTGCGTTGTAACGCAGAAAGCAGTGATCGGTGATCAGTTTGTTCGACAAGAAAAGATGATGAAATGAGGCAATCCGGATCAGGTTGATCGTCGTCTCGATCCTTGTCGCGATCATCGTCAGTCTTCATCATTGTCCCGATCGTTGTCTTGATCTTCTTCAACAAGGATCGGGAAGACGATCGAGACGATGATAGCGAACGACAAGGATCAAGACAACGATCAGGACAAAGACAGATTGTCAAATGTTTCCAGGCGACGCTTCGGAAGGCGTGCCTGAAGCACACGTTGCCCCCACCCCCCCTCTCTCCTCACCTGATCAGCTTAGTACCCCTGGTGTCAATTACGCGCAGGATCTTGAGAAAACGGTTGGTGGCCTTTTTCTCCGCCGCGGTCAGTTCCGTTGCGGTGGAGCCTGACAAAGGAATCTGGGCGCCTGCCATGGCTGAGTGTCCTCCTCCTGTCCCTCCGCGGCCGGCAACGCGGCGGGCCACCATTCCAGCGTTGGCGTCGGGTTCGGACGTGCGAATCGAAACCAGAAGCTTCCCGCCGTGTGCCCCACAGCACATTGCCCAGGTACTCTCTTCATCCCGCAGCAACAGGTCGGCGACTTCCCCGATCATGTCGGGATTCTCGATCTCCTCCAGCCTGCTCACCACGCATCGGCCGTAGCACCTTGCGTTTCTGAGCGCCAGGTCCAGAATTGCAAAGTATTCCCTGGGAAGCCTCTCCGTCTCGATACGGCCCAGCTTCCTCTTGTTGGAGACCGGGTAAAGCGCAAGAAAGGCGTCTATGTCAGCCTGCGTTGCATCGCGGCCGAGATCGTTGGTGTCGGACCGGATGCCGTAAACCAGCGATGTTGCCAACGGAATCTCGGGAGTTATACCTTCCTCCACAAGGTATTCGTACATAATGGTCGACGTCGATCCGTAACGGCTCCTTATATCAAAGAATGGAGCCCTGCGGGTGGTGGACCTTATAGGATGGTGATCGATAACAACATCCGGCATGTGATTCAAGGGCAGCGAATTGTTCCCCGTACCGGGCTGCGTGTCTACCATGGCCACGAGATCGTAGGCATCCGGATCCTGCTCATCGAGCTTAAGGAGGTTGAGACCCAGGTACCTGACGAGCGCCCGGTTTTCCGCCCTTCCAACAACGCCAGAACAGGCCATCGAGCTCTGCAGCGAACAGGTAACACGTGCGAGCTCTTTCATCGCACAGGCAGCAGCTATGGCATCGGGATCGGGAAAATCCTGCAGGACGATCAGCAAGTTCTTGTGTCCGGCAAGAACCGCCTTCATCCGTTCAAGCTTCCCGGCCGTTTCAGTTTTCTCTTTCAGTGGCATATGTCACTCCTGGAAGATTGCATGGAAATCAATGTCTTCGGCGGCCATAACCAGGGCAGCCGGTGGCAGACCCTGAACCTTGTCGAGCAGGTCGCCGTAGTAAGCGGTGTAGGCTTCCGGCGTTTCCCCTTCTTCCGGTGAGCGAATACCCAGGAGCACGAGATCCGACTCCTCGCTCTGCTCCCGTATCATATTGAACACATTACTGCCGGTGGACACCAGTACTTCGGCCCTGGCCTCGATTCGAACCTTCGCAATGAATTCCTCTATTCCTTCCATGGTATCATTCTGTTGATCGGAGGAACTGACTATCGTCTTGAGCACGAGCTGCGCATCCTTCCAGGCCGGACTGCGCTTCAACAGGTAAGAGAGTGCCAGCATGAAACCAAGGTTCTTATGGATACTTCCGCACCATACATCGATCCGGGTGGCGGTCCGGACAACTTGCGGATCCTCGCTTTCAAGAACGATGACAAGGTTTTGCTTCTTCTCATGTATGCGCCGCATAAGAGCTGAGAAGTCATCGAAGTTCTCCGGCCGGCGGGTCTCACCGAAAACAATCGTATTGGGAATGATTGGACCGTACCCGTAACCGTCGATCAATGTTCGAGCCCCTTCAAGAGGAGTGGGCGCGGCATACATTTTGACCAGCGCCTGCACCCCGCGCTTTTCGAGGTACTCCCCTACAGTGTCGGAAAGACTCGCAATGCGATCGGATGGTGTATCCACGGGAAGAATGCTGGCAACCGTCAGAAAACCCTTGTCGTGCGATAAGGCGTCCGCAAGCTCAATCAGGTACCAGCGGCTGGTCGGAGAGCCGCTCAGGACGAGAATATTCGGCTTCCAGGTCCGCTCGTCCAACGGATGTTTATCCAGTGCGTTGATGGCCTGCCTGATGACAAGCATGAGCAGGCCGGCCCTCATGTCGCCCCACCATGCCTTCAGGCTTCTGCGCTCCATCAGGAGGTAGACGCCCACTGCCACAGAACCGGCAATGAGGGTGGCACCAGCGTTGATCATGAACATGATCGCGAAACAGACGAAAGCACCGGCTATCGATACCGGCCATGGAATCCGGAAAGTGGGGCGCCAGGAAGGCGGACATATCATTTCCTCGAGACCGGCTGAAACATTGAGAAGACCATAGGAAGTGAGGAAGAACATAGACAGAATTGGCGCGATCACATCCAACCCTCCAAGGAGGATTCCAGCGAGAGCCACCAGGAAGGATGCGACAGTAGCTATCCGGGGATCCTTCCCTTTTCCAAATCCCCTGCCCAGGATTCGAGGAATAACATTGTCCCTGGCCAGCGCCTGGAGCGTACGAGGCGCACCAAGCAATGCCCCCATCGCGCTGGAAAGCGAGGCGGCCCAAACGCCCAAAACAACGATGCCTCCCCAGCGGGCGAGTTGGCGCATGATCATCGGATACGAAAGCAGTATATCACGGTCAGAAATCTTGAAAGCCATCCAGCAGGGAATCGCCGTGTACACTATGAATCCCGTTGCGACAGCACCAATTGTTCCGACCGGCAGAGACTTGGCCGGATTCTTGAGGTCACCGGACATCGCGATACCGGCCTCTATACCCGTTACCGCTGGAAAGAACACGGCAAAGACAACCCAGAAGGACGAGCCAGCGGGTATGGCATGGCTGGCCTCGGACAGTTGCCCGGGCTCCCCGCCGATGAAGAAGGAAAACAGTGACGCAACAATGCACCCCATCACCAGGAACTGCGATTTGAGAGCCAGGTCAGCGGACTTGAACGCGAGCGCGGTGAGAACAACCAGCGTTACAACACCAACCACCGTCGGAGACAACTCCGGGTATACGACCGTTACGGCCTCCGAAAAACCGGCAATATAAAAGGAGATTCCAAGGGTCTGAGCGAAGAAGAGCGGGAGACCCACGGCAGCACCGATCTCAACTCCCAGTGAGCGTGATATAATGTAGTAGGCGCCGCCGCCCCCGACCTTCCTGTTGGTGGCAAGTGCCGACAGCGAAAGGCCTGTGAGAAAAGTGACGGATGACGCCATCAGGACGATAAGCAATGTCTTGGCAAGACCAACACTGCCCAGCACCCAGCCAACCCTCAGGTACATGACCACTCCGAGGATGGTCAAAATACTGGGAGTGAAGACGCCCTTGAAGGTACCGAACTGGTACCCTTCCCCGCCCTGCTTAGCCCCGTTGTTCTGCATGTTGATATTCCTTGCCGGTGCTTCCGGCGAACGATTCTCAACCCATCACCTCTTAACAAGCACCATCGCCGTCCGGCATGGAAGATAAACCCTCATGCCTTCCCTGCAAAGATGATGATCAAGCAGCTTCTCCGTGACAAACTCCTGCCCGGACTTGATTCGCCCCTGCCCGCCGAACCGCACCTGGTCCGTATCAAGGGCATGATCATATTCCCCGCGCGGTGTTTCAACAAAATAGTCAGCCTGCGACAGCGTGGGGTGAAAGTTGAAAAAGAAGAACGCACCACCGCGTTCGAAAGCCAGGATGTGATCATCTTCGCGAACAGTGAGCAGGCGTACGTCATCCCTCATGATCCCGGATTCTTTCACAAGATGCAGCATTGCCGAATCGAAATCTGCCAGGAAGTGGTACTTGAGCTCTTCAGAGTCACGCAGATGCCACTGCCGGCGTGCATGCTGAAATGACCAGCCGTTGCCATCCCTGGGGAAATCAATCCATTCGGGATGACCGAACTCGTTTCCCATGAAATTCAGGTAACCGTGGCCTGCCGATGTCAGCGTGGCAAGACGAATCATTTTGTGAAGCGCCATTCCGCGCTCGATCCTGACGTTGTCGTCGACTTTCTGCATAAAGTGATACATCTCGGCATCAACCAGCTCAAAAATGAGCGTCTTGCTTCCGACAATTGCCTGGTCGTGGCACTCCACGTAACTGATCGTTCTCTCATCGCTACGCCTGTTGGTCAACTCGTGCCAGACATGGCGCATGCTCCAGTCATCATCACTGACATCGCGGACAAGCTTGAACCAACAATCCGGAATACCAAGCGCAAGTCTGTAATCGAAACCTATACCGTCTTCCTCCAGCGGCGCACCCAGGCCCGGCATGCCGCTAACGTCCTCGGCAATGGTCACGGCCGACGCTTTCACATCGTGGATCAGCTTGTTAGCCAGCGTGAGATAGGCAACGGCGTCTTCGTCCACCGTGGAATCAAAGTACATATCGTAAGACGTAAAAGCATCACCAAGCCCGTGATGAAGATAGAGCATGCTCGTTATACCATCGAACCTGAAACCGTCAACGCGGTACTCGTCCAGCCAGAAGCGGCAGTTGGAAAGGAGGAAGTGAAGCACTTCCGGTTTAGCATAGTCAAAGCACCTGGAGTCCCAGGCGGGGTGATCTCCCCTGCCCCCGGCGTGAAAGTACTGGGATCTCGAACCATCAAACCTCGACAGCCCCTCGACCTCGTTCTTAGCGGAATGTGAATGCACCAGGTCTATGATCACCGCCAACCCCAGTGAATGGGCCTCGTCCACCATGGCCTTGAACTCATCCGGTGTCCCAAAACGGGATGAGGCAGCGAAGAAACTTGTCACGTGGTAGCCGAACGAGCCGTAGTACGGGTGTTCGGGAATAGCCATTATCTGGACGGTGTTGTATCCAGCCGCCGCGATCCTTGGCAACGTATTAAGGCGAAACTCCTCGTATGTGCCGACGCCTGCAGCCTCCTGGGCCATACCGATGTGTGTCTCGTATACAGTGGGCGCATCAAATGATGGCGACCAGCCTGGATGGCGCCACAGATAGGGTTCGTCAGGACTCCATACCTGGGCATTGAAAATCTTGGTCTCCTCATCCTGCACCACCCGGCGGGCATACGCGGGTATTCTATCGCCCTGCCCCCCCTGCCAGTACATCCTCAGCCGGTACAGATCACCGTGAGCAACGACACCGGGAGAAATGTGTGCTTCCCAGACGCCGTGATCGCCGGCTCTCTCCAAAACGATGGCCCGGTCATCCCGCCAGTCGCAGAAAGAGCCGGTAATGGTAATCCCGGTGGCATTTGGAGCCCACTCCCTGAAAACCCAACCGTCGCCATCACGGTGCAGCCCGAAGTACTCGTGCCCGGATGCAAAATCCGAGAGCCCCTCTGTTCCGCCAGTCAACCTGTGCTCCAGTTCCCTTGCGTAGCAGGCCCGGCGTCTTATCGTGGCACGAAACGGATCGAGATAGGAATCCTCCTCAAGCGAGGACAATTGGTAATGACAGATCTTCTTCATATAGGTAGAGCCTGTCGAGAAAGCCCCGAAGGGGCGAGACATATCAGCCCAGGGCAACGCCCTTGTTGTTCTACACAACTTTCGGTTGTCATATCTACGTGGCAAGCCGGAGGCTTGTCAGCGATTAGCCGGTGGTTGATCCCGCGGAGCGGGAGACACCACCGGTCAATAGAGATGTCAATTGCATCCCGGAGGGATGCCAGCATTGGTGGATACGCGGCAGAGCGCGGGAGTCGCTGCCATCCCTCAGGAATGGTTGGTTCTCTGTCCGCAGAGTCCGGTGGTGGCGCTCGTTCCTCGCGCAACCACCGGCTAATCGCTGGCAGGCCTCCGGCCTGGCCCAACCTTGCAAAGGGCAAGAGGAGATGTGTAGAACAACGAGGGCAACGCCCCGGGTAGGAAGAGGCAAGGAATTGAGCCCTGAAGGGGCGTGATATATGACCATGCATGAACAACCTTCTTATATCTCGCCCTTTCAGGGCGTTACCCCCTTCTCGGACAGCCGCCTCTAGTACTTGTTGATGAGAGGGCGTTGGAGCATTTCCTCGTACACGTCGAAGTAGCGCTGAGCGGTTACGTCGTGATTAAAGGAATCACGGCTCTCGTCCATTATGCGGCCCACGTATCGTTCCCTGACGTCCTGGGGCTGCCTGTAGAAATCCATGGCTCGGTCAACCGCCCAGCGTAACCCGCCGCTGTCATATGTATCGAAAACAAAACCATTGCCGGTGCCATTCGAAAGCTCAATGTGCGAGATTGTATCATGAAGCCCGCCCGTGTCATGAACTATGGGTAATGAACCGTAGATGGGACCAACCATTTGCGGCAGCCCGCAAGGTTCGAACCGCGAAGGCATGAGTGTGAAATCGGACGCTGCATAGCCCAGGCGTGAAAGTGACTCATCGAAATCGCAGACCGCAACCCGTCCAAACAGGTTGTGGAACGCAACGATATCATGGAAATATCGCTGGTACGCCCCGTTGGCAACCAACAGAACCTGCAGCCCCTCGTCCCAGTAAGTGGAAACCAGGTCGAAAAGTATATCCGTGAGCAGCTCGGGTCCTTTCTGAACGGGATCAAGACGTGACGGCCAGAAGAAAAGCGGTGCATGCAGATCCTCGTTGAGGCTCATCCTGGATTGTAGTTCCTGCTTGTTTGCAAGTTTCCCTTCCCCATGATCCACGCTCGAATAGTTGACAGAAAGGCTGTCATCGCGCGTTGGATCGTAACTCGGATCCGGCGCGTTCAGAATGCCCGATGCACACCCTGAAAGTTGCTTCTGCGACACTTCGTGACGAATATTCTCTGGAATCAAATGGTACCCGTCTACTATCTCGTTGAGAAACGTGGGGCTGACGGTGTTGATGTAATGAGCTGAGAATACGCCGCTGGCAAGAAGGTCAACCGGATTGCTGTTACGAACGTCTTCGTAGTTGCCGGCAGGCCATTTGTAGAAAAGGTGAGGCCAGAACTCTGCCGCATCGATTCCGCTATCCTCGATGCGATCAAGAGTGATCTCAAACGTATGAATATTGTGCACCGTGAACAGGCAGGGAATGCCCATTCGGCGTGCCATCGCGGGTATCAACCCGGTCATCCAATCGTTGCAGTGGATCAGGTCGGGGGCCACACGCGGAATAATGTTGTTGATCACCTCTCTCTGGAAGACCAGGGCAAACTTGGAGTCGTCGGGTGCGTACCCGTTATAGACGTTGTCGCGATAGTAGAATGTACGATCCTCGGCCAGGTGAATCCGGGCACGCGGCAACTTCTTCTTGTACTTCAGCAACTCCTTGCTGATGAGCTTGCCTACGTCGATATTGAACATGCGCCTGTAGTGCGGCAAGGCTACATGCACGTCAGCACCAAGATCAAACAGCGCCGACACGAGAGACGCTGAAACATCCGCCATGCCGCCGGCCTTCGCCCGCATGGAATTGGCCATGTTTCCCATGCCGCCCGGCAGATAGGTAATCTCCGGGGTAACCATCAGGATGCGAGGATTGCGCTTCCTGGATCTGCGTCGTGGTCTGGCCTCTGATTCGCTCATTGCCCTTCCGCCCAAGTAATGAATCCAGGTATCGAGTGTCGCCATTCCATGCCGGCCGGCGTTACCCGGGCAGAGAAACCGAAACGCCCGGTGTGGCGGCACTCGAGTTCAGTCTGGTAAAGGTAAACGCCGTGCCCACGGTTCTTAACCATCGTCATCTGCTCAACATGCGTCTCCTTGATCTGGTTTTCAGAACTGACGGGGCCATAATATATCTCAACATCCACTTCATCAGGGTTCAGACTCCCCAACTTGACAACTGTCGCACAGGTGAAGCGGTCTCCCACGTGCAGGGATGATATATCGTGGTCCGTTACGGGGAAGGAGCAGGAGACCTTCGGCCACAGCTCGTCGAGACGCCTTCTCTGCTCTTCGAGCTGGTGCGTGACGGCTGCATCATCAGCCATCAACCTGTCAAACTCGTCTCTTGCAGAGACATAGAACGATTCGTTGTAATCCTCCACCATCCGGTGACTTGTGAAGAAGTTAAGCGCCATCCGGATCGAAGAACGCATCATGTTGATCCATTTGCTCGGCAGCTCTCCGACCTCCCTTTCATAGAAGCACGGAACCACTTCGTTTTCGAGTAGATTAAAGAGAGCCTGGGACTCCACCGCATCCTGGTACTCCTGGTCCTGGTATTCTTCGCCGTCACCAATTGCCCACCCGCAGTCAGGACCGTAGCCCTCGCACCACCAACCATCAAGCGTGCTCAGGTTGAGGACGCCGTTCACCGCGGCTTTCATCCCCGAGGTTCCACTTGCCTCGAGCGGGCGCCTCGGCGTGTTCAACCAGACATCAACCCCCTGCACCATGTACCTTGCAAGCCCAATGTTGTAGTTCTCGACAAACACCATTCTGTGGCGAACCTTGGCCCTGCGGGCAAAATGAACCAGTTGCCGGATGAAATCCTTGCCCTGCGAATCCGCAGGATGCGCCTTGCCTGCAAAAACGAATTGTACGGGACGGTCTTCATCCGAGAGAAGGGCCGCAAGACGTTCCGGATCGCGTAGCAGGAGATTGCCACGTTTGTAAGTAGCAAAGCGCCTTGCAAAACCAATCGTCAGTGCATCGTGATCGAGGATTGACTTCACCTGCGAGATTTCGGAGCGCGAACTGTTTCTCGCCCTGAGCTGTTTCTCTGTGAGCTCCCTTACCGCCCTGACAAGCCTCGACCTGGCAAGTTCATGTACCCGCCAGAGTTCCTCGTCAGGAATATGAGAGATATTCTTCAGCGATCGAGCCTCCGATGGATGAATGCGCCAGCTATCACCGAGGTAGCGGTCGAACAGCACTCCAACGTCGCTGTACAGCCAGCTCGGAACATGGATACCGTTGGTCACATGTCCAATGGGTATCTCGTCATGCGGGCGACCCGGCCAGAGATGCTGCCACATTCGCCTCGCAACAAGACCATGAAGATCGCTGACACCGTTACTAAAGCTCGCCGTCCTCAAACCAAGGACCGTCATCGACAATTCGTGTTCATTCGTGCCGTCTTGTGGCTGCCCCCACGAGATGATTCGTTCGGGATCAATCCCAATCTCATCTTTCAACGCCTCCAGGTGCGGTTTGAGCAGTGAGAGCTCGAAAGTCTCGTTTCCGGCTGCAACCGGCGTATGGGTCGTGAAGACACCGGACCGGGACACCACTTCCATAGCCTCATCGATGTCCAGTTCATGCTCGCGAACCAGGTGCGCCATACGTTCGAGGCCCATGAACGCGGCGTGCCCCTCGTTCATATGGCAAACCTTCGGATGTATACCCAGGCACGCAAGCGCCCGGAACCCGCCAACACCAAGTAGTATTTCCTGCCGCAACCTGTTCTTCTTGTCCCCGCCGTAAAGCTGTCCCGTGACGCATCTGAAATCTACCGGGTTATCGTGGATGTTGGTGTCCAGGAGGTACAACGGCACGCGGCCTACGTTAAGGCGCCAGACCTGCGCCATCATCTTGCCTTCCGGTAACGGCACGTGCACAAGTATCTGCTTTCCAGCTGCATCGAGAGCCGGACTCAACGGCAAACAGTGGATTTCGTTGTCGGGGTAGTACTCCTGCTGGAGTCCGTCCCTGTCCAGGTATTGCTGGAAGTATCCCTGTCGGTACATCAGCCCTACAGCCACCAATGGAAGCGCGAGGTCAGAAGCAGCCTTCAGGTGATCGCCGGCAAGCACCCCGAGTCCGCCCGAATACAGCCGCACGCTCTCATGTATGCCGAATTCCAACGAGAAGTACGCAATGCATTTCCCCCCGGCATCGTTCCTGGTGCCATCACCCTTGCCCATCTCGTCTTCGAAAAGCTCGCGGACCTCGGCGAGGTGTTTAAGGAAACCGTCGTTGCCCGCCAGCGCTTCCAGGCGGGCCTGCGGAACACGATTCAGGAAATCCAGGGGGTTCTGCCCACTTTCGTGCCATAATTGGGAATTGATCCGCCTGAAAAGATCTATCGACTCAGCGTGCCAGCACCACCACATGTTCTTAGCAAGTGTTTCAAGAAACGACAGCTGATCCGGCATTGCCGGCGCCACGTTAAAAAGTTGAACACTATCCATATCCCAAATCTCCATATCGGCCTGATGAGTGAATACTTAAAGGCGCACAGGCCTTTTCCGAAATCATCAGGCAACGGTTATTACACTGTTAATTGATCCAAAATCGTTGGCGATCCAGTCATCACAGGCTGGATCCACGGCCCAGACTCCGTTGATGACGAACTTGTATTCGTAGGTGCCCCTGTGAAGAAGAAGGCCTCCCTTGAAACAACCGGGTGTGCCGGTCTCCTTCAAAAGCATCCTTCCAATACTCCAGTCATTGAAACTACCCACAAGACAGACCTTCGAACCCGGCTCTGCGTCAAACTCGAAGGATACTTCTTTTCGACGGTTTGCAGAAGATCCCGGCATCTTTCGCCTCTCGATGAACATACGGCGCCAGATCAATCGGCGCTCCTAACCAGCATTACCCCAACTCAATCAAGAAGACACATACCATGAAAGTACACCCACCCAGTGGCACTTCAACAGGGGGACTCTATGAGGAACGAACAGGAGTTGCAAGTCTGGAGAAAGGGCAGAAGCGAGGTTTCGAGTGCCGGCGTAAAAGCAGGAGCTCATCGGGCTTCACCCGAGAATCGACAATACCCGGTACAGTTCGGTCGCTCCCCATGCCTGTGCGCCGCAGCCCCGGTTCAAGTGGGGCCTGTTCCCATCCAGTATCTCCGGGACGTGACCAACACAGCCACGGTTAATGACTACTGCACTGCTTCCAAGGATTGCGAGAGCCGTCGGTTTTGCTCTCTCTCCGTAGACCGCAACCAGCGCTTCGGAATATGACGGGAACATCCAGGTCCATGCAGTCCCGTTGTGATACGCCGGTTTGCGCCGGGAGTCTTCGTCGCCGCTGTACTGGCCCCAGTAAGGGGCCTGGGGATCATTCAAAAGCATCCCTTCACTGGATACAGGAATCGCATGACGCACGGGCCTGTCGGCGAGACTTCGTATCCCTCCCGGCACGAGCAATTCCTCGCACGCCGCCAGGATACCCCTCGACACACCTTTGTCGGTAAACGCTCCAAGGGTGATTGCCAGGAGCTGGTTGGGCCGCAGGGCGTCGTCGGCAATCGCGTCAGAAGCAGCTGTCCCCGGACCGCAATGCAGGCAATCTGAAAGATAGTCCTGTCCATCCCGAACATATAGCCCGGCAATTGACGACTGCACGCGCAGGGCCAGATCCAACCATTTCCCGCTGTCTTTCGAGACCTTTGCCAGCAAGCACAGCGCGGCATACCAGAGCGCCTGGATTTCGATTGGATAACCCTGGCGCGGTGTTCCCGCAGGATAATTTGTATCCATCCAGGTGAAATGGGATGGGCTGAAAACCAGCCCCGTGTCACTGTCCATGATTATCCCGTTGGGCGTGCCGCTGATATACGAGGAAACTATTGATTCGAGCACATCAGCCACCGTGCGCCCCCCGCAACCCGTCTTCAGGAACCCGGCGTTGCCCTCTGCGTCCAGGAGATCTGAGCAGGCTACGAAAAACCAAAGGGGCGCATCAGAGGTGTCCCTGTCCCTGGAATCTGCGCCTCTGAGCATATTGGGAAGAGTGCCATTCTCTTCCAAGGCTGCGAATTGCATCAGGATTTCTCTGCTCTCCTCCAGGTAACCGCCCCGGATAAGTCCTCTCAGGCAGATCAGGGTGTCCCTTCCCCAATCGAGGAACCACGGATACCCCGCAATCACCGTCTTGCCGGGTGCACGCTCAACCACGAAATCACGCATCGCGCGTTCGGCGCTTGTCACCAGCGTTACCTCGCCGGACAACCCCGTTGAAACAGCGGAAGCAGTCCGCGGCAAAGCAGGACTCCCGACAGCTTCATCCCCGGTGAGAATCTCGGCAGACAGTACGACATTATCCCCGCCACGCAGATCAAACGCAAAGTAACCCGGGCTGAAAAGGTCAGTGGAACCATCAAGGCCCCGTTCCGCGTCAAACGGCAGCGGGACAGAGTACGACCATTCATGTTCAAGGATGAAGTGGCTCTCCGAAGCCAACATATGCAAACCGTGCGATCCGCTCGGTGAAAAAGAAAAGCCGCGCTCCTGTGGCTGCACAGCGCCGGGCCATGATTCTTCGGGACCCGCGTACGCTTTGGTGACATCGTGAAAATGGCGGTCCTCCAGGTCAGGACGCAAGACCAGGCGGATGGCACTGTCGTCATCAAGCCTCTGGGCACCGCGGGATTTGCCGCGACCCAAGATCAGATCAATTCTGTTAGCCCCTTCCAGCATCGCAAGATGAAATGTCAAAGGAACCAGCTTGCCCAAACCCGCGGGAACTTGAAACGCCCATCTCACGGAACCATCAGGCTCAACCGAGAAAGTCTCCAGCGAATCCGCATTGATCTCCTGGGAATACCCACGGTACTGCAGCCAGGCCCTGCACCTTGTGAGCATGACATGGCGATCGACGGGGAACTGTGGATGCAGGTTGCCTGCAAGGAATGCGTCGTAGCGGCTGCGGAGCCGGCCCCATGCGCCATGCACCTGTGCCATCCCTCCCCTTCCGTTTGTGCAAAGCGCATAACGGTCAAGTGCAATGGTCATCGCTCTCGATGAAGCAGTACCCAACGCAATTCGATCAAGGCCCGAAAGATAGAGAACCGCGGATTCCCGGCGAACAACACCGCTGTCCTCGTACAGGGTAATTGACAATGTCAGTTCCGATGGAAGCCTCATATGGTGCACGGGAAGAAGAAGCGTAAACCATGTGCCGTCATCCATGAGAATACTGCATTCAGAAGCCAAAACGCCCTTTCCCGAGCGCAGCTCAACTCTAAAACGTGAAGGCGCCCTGATAAAGAGGAGGTGCCCAGGAGGAAGCATAACGGTTCGACGAACATCAGCCGGCCATGACCAGCTCACGACAGGAACCGGGCTTCCGAACATTCTTTCGCAGAATGTACGCGGCCCCGCCGCCAAGCGGCTCGCGGACTCCTCCACGTTCCATGCCCCAACGTCCTTCAATCCGTTCTTGAAAACAAAGAGCTCTGTGGCTTTGGCTTTCAGAAGTTGCTTCCGTATTGCCTGCACATCCCCGGCGCCTCCCCCTGCCGCATCCGGGAGCACGCCGTTCCTGCAGAGACACAGGACCTCGCCCTCATCAAGCGAATAGCGAAGCGATTCACCGTCTCCCTCAACATTGACATCCTCGCCGCTCAGCAGGTTCACGAGGACCCTACCGTCCGGGTCGAAATCACCTTTCCGCCATTCCACCACGGAATGCTCGCCGGCATCCAGGTTTACAAGAACAAGACAGGCATCGTCATCCGCGGCTTCGCCACGCCGCAGGGCGATCGAGTTGCTCGAACCGGTATGGACCAGGCATGAATGGACACCCGACCGAAAAGCGGGATGTGTCTTGATGACCGTATTGAGGCGGGCAAGGTGATCCACCTGGTTGACTTCGTCACCCCAGTTCAGCGACGGTGCCCCATGAACGTCACCGTTCTTCGTGGCGAACCATTCGACGCCGTTGGTAATGCCGAATCCACCCGTATCCGAAAGCATGGCACTCATCGCGGTACGCATTCTCGCGTACGTTTCGGACACACCGGCCAGGCGATCGTTGTCATGAGTCTCCGCGAAACTCATGAGCATTCCCTTGTTCCCGGAAATACGCAGCGATCCGGGCAGGTACGATTCAACCTGCTCCCTCCTGTACTGCTGAAACAGTTCCGAGTAGGCCCAGTTCAGGCCGGCACGGCCAAGAAGATCTTCGGTCGTCTCGACCTTTCCCCCAAGACCCTCCAGCATGAATATCGTATCCGGGTAACGCTCCCTGACCTTCGCCACGACGTATTCCCAGACACCGTGAGGAACCATGTATCCCGCATCACAGCGAAACCCGTCTACACCGTTTGAACACCAGTACAGGAACACGTCCGCGAGGTACTCCCACAGCCGGCGACGACCATAGTCGAGCTGGGACAAGTCCTCCCAGGTCACTCCCCATGCTCCCGGCGAACGAAAAGTGCTGTCGTCGTTCCTCTCGAACCAGTCGGGATGGCGTCCCTGCAGCTTTGAAGCCCAGCCTGTATGGTTCACCGGAACATCAAGGAAGAGCTTTGCGCCTCTTCGGTGTACCTCATCCACCAGTTCCCTGAATTGCTCAAGGGGCGTGGTCTGGCGGTCGAATTCGGCAAGCGCAGGGTCAACATCCATGAAGTCAATTACCGCGAACGGGCTCCCAAAGCTCCCCATCCTGGCGAAAGTGGTAGGTGTAGGATGAATAGGGAGCAACTGCAAGATCCTGAACTGCATCCTGTCAAGTATCACGTCCAGGTTCCGGATAAGGTCCCTGAATGTGCCCGAAGGGGGAATAACCGCGTAGCCCATCGATTCCAGCCCTTCGATGCGTTCATCGCGCTGCCCGGCTGATGCTTCCGCCTCCCTCCGGCCAAATTGCCGGACGAAAGCCGTGTACATGGTGTTGGCCGCGCAATAGGCGGCAGGCTCAATCTTGAGAACAGTGTTGCCGCCCGATGGCCACAGCGGCTCACGCTCGCCACGCGACAGGAAAAACGCCTTGGCCTCGAAAATACCCGTCTCAGGCAGCGGTAAATCAAGAATGAACTCGACCTCGGAAACGCGCCTCATGTGAACATCATGCCAGTCACGTGCAAGTACGGGTTTTCCCTTCTCTACCCTGTTGATCAGCTCGTGGCGGCCAATCGTTCCACGGCCGATATTGGTTCTCAGCCACGCCCTCCCCTCGGCATCCGCCGGCAGTTTCAGAGAGAATCTCTGAATATCACCCCGGTAACGCAGACTGTACTGTCCCGGGGAAGGTATCTGAAGCAATCCATCCATGTCATCCTCTTTCCACAATCAATCGGCAGTCTATCCCAGATGCTATGGGTGGCAAGATGAAACATCGGTTGGACTTACCCCAATTCTGGCGTTTGCATCGCGCCAGAGATCCATCGGCTGCGCTCGGGATGACAATCTTCTAAGGTTTTCTGTCATGCGGAGCATAGCGAGGCATCTCGGGTGCCGTTCGCCGCTGAGAAACTATTACACTTCAGATACCGTGTAAACCTTGCAAAGCCAAGTACTTCCGTAATACGGCGCCCGAAAACTGGGGAATCTCCTGGAAACATCAGAGGACCTCGTCCTCAACGAGTTCTACAAAGACTCCCTTCTCAAAAGACGCCACAGCGCTTATGTTGAGTAGATACCGTAAGTCTCTGTGGATGAAGAGACAGGGC
>JASLPY010000083.1 GCA_030744755.1 Kiritimatiellia bacterium
ACAGGAGCGTAAAGCCGCAGCATGATGAACATGAATTGCCGGAATAGATAGCAGAACTCATGCGATGGACTACTAGAAAGTTGTTTTGACAGCGTAAGAAGTTCGTCACTGGTGGCGCTGCCACGCGAGCCGTATACAAAGGAATAGCATGATGCAATCAATCGAATTGACACCCGTAATAGACCGTCGTGATTTCATGAAAGCGATCAGTGGCAGCGGCGCTGCCCTGGCGCTGCTATCGATGAACAGCATGGGGAGAGAAACGGGCGTGAGTACGACAGACCACCTGATTCCGGCTGACAAGAATCTCGACGATGCGTGGTTGGCGTCTCTGGACAAGCGCGGCGAACCGGAATGGTTCGAGGAAGATAAGCTGAAGTATATCGGCATGCCGGTTGGCGGCATCGGATGCGGACAGCTCTACCTGGGCGGGGATGGTCGTCTGTGGTTGTGGGACATCTTCAAGTCCAACTATCGGCGTGAGCCCGACCACGGCCAACGGATTGCAGCCTTCACACTCGGAGGCCACTACGCCAACCCTGTAGCGCAAGGTGAAAAGTACACGAGGTGGAACGGCGCCGATGTGCAGCAGGGATTCCTGGTGCGTGTGAAGTCGGGAGGACAAACCGTCACCAAGACTCTCGATCGCCAAGGATTCCCGAGCATAGCGTTTCGCGGTGAGTACCCGGTCGGCAAGGTGGCCTACGCCGAAAAGGGGTTCCCTGTCACGATTAACCTCGAGGCGTTCAGCCCGTTCATCCCCCTCAACGCCAGGGACTCCGCCCTGCCTGCCACCATCATGAGCTATACTGTGAAGAACACATCGACTGCTCCGGCTGAGGTCGACCTGGGCGGCTGGATGCAGAATGCCACCTGCCCATACATAACGGACAGCTCGCTCGGACAGCGTAGGAACCGCCTGGTGAAAGCCGAGGGCCGGGTCAGCATGCTCAGCACCGTTGAAGCACACACAAACGGCGGATCGGCCAGAGACGACATCGTGTTCGCCGACTTTGAGGGTGATACATACGGCGACTGGGTTGTCGAAGGAAAGGCCTTCGGCACGCATCCCTTCCGCAAAAGCGAACTGGCGTCATTTGACCAGTTGCAGGGATTCGAGGGTAAAGGACTGGTTAATACGCACGAGACACGAGCCGGTGAAAATGATCCGGTTAAAGCCGACAGCTTCTTCGGGACGCTGACCAGCCCGGAATTCCCTATCAAGCGCAACCGTATCGTCTTTCGAGTCGGCGGGGGCAGGCAACCGGGCAAGGCCTGCATCGAGTTGCTGGTTGGCGGCAAAGTGATCGCCAGCAAAACCGGAAGCAGCAACCTGCACATGCGCACGGCTTTCTTCGATGTGAGCGAGTTTCAGGGGAAGAAGGCTCGGTTGCGCATCAAGGACGCCGTGGATGGGGGCTGGGGGCACGTGGCCGTTGACCACATAGTTTTCTCCGATGCGGCCGTGAGCAGCGGTGGGATCGAAGCCAAGCACGGATACGGATCAACCACGCTGACGCTCCTGCACGATGCAAAGGAAAACGGACTGGCGATCTCGGCGGCCACTGCATTGACGGATCCGGACAGCCCGGCCGGACTGTTCGACCAGGGAAAACCCGTCTGGCAACAGGAGCAGGCGGTCAAGCCGCTGAACACGTTGCTGGTGGGCGGCCTGTTTTCAGCTTTCGAACTCGCCCCCGGAGAATCAAGGACGATTGACTTCGCCATCACCTGGTATTTTCCCGACTACAACGAGATCGATGCCGCGCCCGGGCAGTTTCTCAAAACAAAAGATTTCCGAAACTTGCGCCGGCACTACGCTCCCTGGTTCAAGTCGGCCGGCGATGTGGCGGGTCATCTCACCATCAATAAGGAGCGATTACTGGGCAGCACCCGTGAGTGGAACCGGACCTGGTACGATAGCACACTGCCTCACTGGCTGCTGGACCGCACGTTCATCGGCCTCGACTGCGTCGCGAGTCAGATGTTCCATTGGTTCGACAACGGGCGACCCTATGGCTGGGAAGGTGTCGACTGCTGTCCCGGCACTTGCACTCATGTCTGGCACTATGCCCAGGCGCTGGGTCGGGTCTTTCCCCGGCTTGAGCGCGCCTTCCGCGAGGAAGTGGATTTCAAGTCCGGCGTAGGTTTCCATCCGAACAGCGGTCTGATCAGCGACCGGGGGGACTTCCACGCGCACGAAGCAACCGATGGGCAAGCCGGGACGATTCTGCGTGCCTACCGCGAGCACCTGATGTCGAAGGACGACGCCTTCCTGCGTCGCCTCTGGCCGAACATCAGGAAGGCTGTCGAGTTCCTGATGGCGAAGGATCCCGACGCCAATGGACTTCTCGAGGGCCGCCAACCCCACACGCTCGATGCCGCCTGGTTTGGGCCGATGGGCTGGATCAGCGGGCTTTACCTCGCCGCGTTAAGAGCAGGGGAAGCCATGGCCCTTGAAATGGGCGACGACGCCTTCTCCGCAAAGTGCCGTGGGCTCATCGCCAAGGGCAGCAAGAACATCGTCGTCGAATTGTTCAACGGCGAGTATTTCATGCACAAGCCCGATCCCGGTCACCGCGCGCTTCAAACCGGTAAGGGCTGCCACATCGACCAGGTTCTCGGCCAGGCGTGGACTCATCAGGTCGGGCTCAACCGCGTCATTCCGAAAAAGGAGACCGTTTCTGCGCTCAACAGCCTCTGGAAGTACAACTTCGCTACCGATGCCGGTGGCTACTCCATGAAGCACCGCGAGATCGAAAAGGCCTTCCGCTGGTATGCCATGCCCGGAGAAGCCGGCTTGCTCATGTGCACGTGGCCGAAAGGTGGCGCGCTAGATGCTATTCCCGGAAAGGGGCTCCGCCCTGTCAAGAACCCCGAGGTCTGGACTGGCCCGGGCGGGTATTTCAATGAATGCATGAACGGCTTCGAATACCAGGTCGCCGCCCACATGGTCTACGAGGGCGAACCTGGCGACGAACTAGTCAGAAGGGGACTCGCCATCATCCGCGCGATCCACGACCGCTATGCCGCCGACAAGCGGAATCCCTACAACGAAATCGAGTGCGGGGACCACTACGCCCGATCCATGGCTAGCTACGGTGTCTTCCTCGCGGCGTGCGGGTTCGAATACCACGGACCCAAGGGTCACATCGGCTTCGCTCCGCGCGTCGCACCTGACAACTTCAAGGCCCCGTTTACGGCGGCAGAGGGGTGGGGCACTTTCGAGCAGACCATTCGCGATGGTGTTCTTTCCGCAAAACTGATCGTGAACCATGGGCGCCTGGCTCTGTCGACCATCGCTCTGCAATATCCGGGGAGCGGTCGCGTGCGTGCCACCGTCGATGGCCAACGTGCTGAATCAACAACTGAAGCGGGCGGCCGTGTAAATATTCTCCTAAAGAAAAAGACCATTCTCAGCGCCGCCGAGGCCATACATATCGAAATCAAGGTTTAGGGGGCATATGCAACATATCACCAGACAACTTATTCTTCTCGGGATCGGGCTGCTTGCCTGCGGCAATAGCTTTGCCCAGGAAGGCACTCCTGCACCTGCCGGGCCGGCATCAACTGCGGCAAACCCCAACATCGTCCTCATCTACGCCGATGACCTGGGCTACGGGGACGTGGGCTGTTACGGTGCGACCAAAGTGTTGACGCCCAATATCGACCGGTTGGCGCGTGAGGGGCGCAGGTTTACCGACGCGCATTCGCCATCGGCCGTCTGCACCCCATCGCGTTATGGACTGCTGACCGGGCGATATGGTTGGCGAAAGAACTGGTGGGGGCCACTGCCACCGCAAACGCCGCTGATCATCGATACGAAGCGGTTGACTTTACCCGGGCTCCTGAAGCAGCGCGGATACGCGACCGCTTGCATCGGGAAATGGCATCTTGGATTTGGGAAGCAGCGAACCGACTGGAACAAGCCGCTCAATCCAGGGCCCCTGGAAGTCGGTTTTGATTACTACTACGGCGTTCCGCTGGTTAACAGCGGCCCGCCGTTCGTATACGTTGAAAACCATCACGTTGTCGGCTTGGAGCCTGCTGACCCATTCGTGCTTAGAAAGAAAAACGACTCCCGTCCTCCCAGTCCTGTGCAGCATTTCCCGGCTAAGGCCGCAATGGGTCGTTGGGCCGGAGCCACGCGCGCTCACGAGCTCTACCGGGACGAGATGGTCGGGACGACGCTCACGGAAAAAGCGGTCGCGTGGATTCGCGCCCATACCAACGGAAAGCGGGAGAAGCCCTTCTTCATGTACTTCGCTACAACCAATATTCATCACCCGTTTACACCGCATCCCCGCTTCAAGGGCACGAGCCAATGTGGGCGCTACGGAGATTTCATTCATGAACTCGATTGGATCGTTGGTGAAGTTCTCAAGACGTTGGATGACCTGAAATTGGCCGAGAACACACTTGTTATCTTCACCAGCGACAACGGCGGCATGCTCAACCACGGCGGGCAGGATGCGTGGAAAGCGGGACATCGACTGAACGGTGATCTGCTCGGGTTTAAGTTTGGCGTCTGGGAAGGCGGACACCGAATTCCGTTCATCGCCCGTTGGCCGGGGAACATTCCGGCGGGAACCACATCGGACCAGCTCATCGGCAACGTGGATATGCTGGCGACACTGGCCGCCCTTGTCGGCCGTCCGCTGCAAGGTGAGGACGGACCGGACAGCTTCAATATCCTGCAGGCATTGCTGGGCGATCCGGCTGAGCCGCTCCGCGATCATCTTATCCTGGCACCGCATGGCAAGAAACATCTCGCGATACGCAAGGGACAGTGGGTGTATATTCCTGCCCAGGGAAGCGGCGGCTTTCGTGGAAAGAACATCGGCGATCATACGCTCGGCGGGCCAGCCGCGCACAAGCTGACACATCAAGTCAACAGCGATATTGCCGCTTGGAAACTCAAGAAGGATGCCCCTCCCACACAGCTCTACGATCTGGAGCAAGATCGCTCGCAAACCAAGAACCTGGTTCGCGAACATCCTGAAGTCGCTGAGCAATTGAGTGAACTATTGAAGCAATACCGGAAACAAAGCCGAAGCACCCGTCCCGCATCAGGCCGCAGTAATAACTCGCGGAAAGCCGCTGTCGACGTGCCGGCGGCTCCTACAGAATTGCCGGCAGGAGAATCCCATAGTGAATAGCCTTTTCAGAGCAATGGCCATCGCATCATCAAGAAAAACAGAGACACTCCTTTCTTCCTCTATCTCCCGCGCGCCATGGTTCATATTCCGTTGCATGCCGGTGCTGTTGATTGTTGCAACAGCCCTGTTGTGCTGTGCCGAGGCAGCTCAGAACTCCAATATCGTACTCTTTCTGGTCGATGACATGGGGTGGCAGGACACGTCCGTACCATTTCATTCGGAAGTGACGCCGCTCAATCGGCGCTACCGCACGCCGAACATGGAGCGACTGGCAGCGAGGGGAATGAAGTTCACACAAGCCTACGCCTGTAGTGTGTGTTCGCCGACTCGTGTCAGCCTGATGACTGGACTGAGCGCTGCGCGGCACCGCGTGACAAACTGGACGTTGAAGAAGAACGCGAGCAACGATGCTCGTCACGCAACGCTTGAGTTCCCAAAGTGGAACGTCAACGGGCTGAGTCCCGATCCTGAGATCGAGCGAACCATCCACGCCAAAGCACTTCCGGCAATGCTGCGCGACGGCGGCTATCGGACGATACACGCCGGCAAGGCGCATTTCGGCGCGATCGGCACACCGGGATCCGATCCACACAATATCGGTTTTGATGTGAACATCGGTGGCCACGCGGCTGGTGGTCCCGGCAGCTACCTGGGCACGCAAAACTTTAGCGCCGTTTGGCGCAAGGGCTCTAGTGTTTGGGATGTCCCCGGTTTGGAGAAGTATCATGGCAAGGACGTGTTTCTCACGGAAGCCATGACGATTGAGGCGAACTTGGCGATTGATCAGGCGGTTGCAGACAAAAAGCCATTCTTTCTCTACATGTCGCATTACGCGGTCCACGTGCCTTTTGCTGCCGATCGTCGGTTCTATCAGAAGTATCGCGATGCCGGGCTCGACAACACCGAAGCGATGTATGCGGCTCTGGTCGAGGGCATGGACAAGTCGTTGGGAGATATTCTGGCCAATGTTGAACGGCATGGTCTGAGTGACGATACGATCGTGCTGTTCATATCGGACAACGGCGGACTGAGTGCTTCTGGTCGAGGCGGGAAGCGGCACACACACAACAAGCCGCTATCGAGTGGCAAGGGATCAGCTCACGAGGGGGGCGTGCGCGTGCCGATGATTGCGTATTGGCCGGGTCAGACAAAGGCGGGTTCCGTTTGCGCTCAGCCGGTGATCATTGAGGACTTCTTCCCCTCAATTCTGGAGTTGGCTGGCGTGCGCGGCGTTCGGCAAGTTGGTGGAGTGGTCGACGGCCGAAGTTTTGTTCCGCTCTTGCATGGCAACCATGACAAGACGCGCGAGGATCGATCACTCATCTGGCATTTTCCTAACAACTGGGGGCCAAGAGGGCCGGGTATCGGCCCGTCGAGCGCAATTCGCCAGGGCGATTGGAAGCTGATTTACTATCACGCTGACCGCAGTTTTGAATTGTTCAATGTGTCGAGCGATTTGGGAGAACAGAACAACCTGGCCGCCAAGCTCCCGGAGGTGCGACAGCGGCTAGCCAGGACCCTCGGTGCGTATCTTGCCCGTGTGGATGCCCAAATGCCGACCGATCGCAATACCGGCGAGCTGGTACCCTTTCCTGGTGCGAAAGCAGCCGTTCAGGGGAATTCGAGCGCGCAGAAAGCGATTGAGAAGGTCACTCCAACAGGTAAGTAAGACCGCTCACCCGGGCACGGAGGCGTCATCGGCTGTACTTCGCATGGTTGATACTGAGGTCAAATACGTGGCGGTGAGCGATGGAGAAGAGAATGGTGTGGCTGTTGACGATGGTGCTGATGGCGATTGCTATGGTAGCCGACGAAGACCACGGAGTATTCGATTAAGAACAGTCCGTGGAAGTATAGCAAAGGTTGATCTCATCAATTCGACGAAGCGCTTGATTCATTCTGATTGTTTGCTATTTTCAAATCACGCTTGTGACATTAATCCCGGAGAGATGTGAAGGACAACTATGAGCAATGTTCTGGCATATGATTTTGGGACTGGCGGCATAAAGGCGTCTGTCTATCGGCCTGATGGCGAATGCCTGGTCTCCCATTTTGCGACCTATGAAACCCAATATCCCAAGCCCGGCTGGCATGAGCAGAATGTTGGCGACTGGTGGCATGCAACTGTTGAGGCAACCCGTGCGCTGCTTGAGGAATGGGATGGCTCTGCTGATTCAATCGCGGCGATTGGGATTTCCGGACATTCCCTGGGCCTGATCGCGCTTGATGAGCAAGGGGAGCTGCTCCGGCAGAATGCGATTATATGGTCCGATTCCCGATCGGATACTCAACCCGCACAGTTCTTCTCCAGCGTCACTGAAGAAGACTGGTACATGACCACGGGTAACGGCTTTCCGGCATCTCTCTACACCGCATTCAAAATCATGTGGCTGAGGGACAATGAGCCAGACGTTTTCAATAAGCTCGGCATGGTCCTGGGTTCCAAAGATTACATAAACTACCGCATGACCGGTGTGATGAAGACGGATTATTCGTATGCATCGGGATGCGGGGTGTGGGACCTTAACGGCTGGCAATACTCGGACAGGCTTATTGCCGCGGCGGATTTGAGTGGTGCCATTTTTCCGAAGGCGACGGCTTCGAGCGAAGTGATCGGCACGCTGACGGACAAAGCCGCGGAGGAGCTGGGATTGTCAACCAGCGTTAAAGTCGTTTCCGGCGGTGTGGACAACAGTTGCATGGCACTGGGCGCACGCGCTTTCAGGGATGGCGATGTCTATAATTCAATGGGGTCGAGCAGCTGGATCGCGGTAACCGACAGCAAGCCGCTGCTTGATCCGAAGAGCAGGCCCTATGTTTTTGCCCATATCGTGCCGCAGAAGTTTACGTCGGCGCTGGGAGTGTTTTCCACCGGCTCTTCGTTCAGATGGATCAAGGAGCAGCTCTGCGGGGAGCTTACTTTTGAGCAGATGCTGGAGTTGGCGGCGCAGTCCCCTATCGGCTCCAATGGCGTAATGTTCCTGCCGTCTATGGCGGGCGGATCGTCGCTCGACCCGAGCCAGAACGTCAGAGGCGGGTTCGTGCAGCTTGACCTCGGATCAACGCAGGGCGACATGCTGCGCGCGGCGGTGGAGGGAATCGCCATGGCGCAGGCTGTTGCGCTGCGCGAGCTGGAGCATCTATCGCCGCTGAGCAGCGAGATGCTGGCGGTTGGCGGTGGCGCCCGGAGTGATTTCTGGATGCAGATTTATGCCGACATGTACGGAAAGAACATGTTGCGATCCCAGGTGGGTCAGCAGGCCGCCGCGCTTGGCGCCGCGGCTGCGGCATTTGTCGGGCTGGGTGAATGGGCGGATTATTCGCCCATAGGCGACATACATAGGATCGAGGATACCACCGAGCCCATCGCGGAGAACACGGGCAAGTATGGGGAGCGGATGGCGGTGTTTGAGAAACTGAATGGGTATTTGAGTGATATTGGGGATGAGATTGGAGAGATCTGAATCCTCATGGATTCAGCTACGGGATTCTACGGCTCTCATGTAGCGGGATCCGTTAGGATTCCGAGGGGCGAAGGGAGCATTGCGCAGACGTTTAAGATATCAAAACATCACAAAGGAGAATGACATGTGTAACAACCTGAATCTATTCAATCTGGCAGGCAAGAAGGCACTGGTGACTGGTGGGGCGGTTGGAATTGGCAAGGCATGTGCAACGGCGCTGGCTATGGCTGGTGCTGATGTTGCTGTTACTGATATTGATGAACAGACAGGCGAAAAGACGGCAGCGGGCATACGAGAACTGGGCGTCGACAGCATCTTTGTTAAATGCGATGTCACCTCGAAAGACCAGGTGCAGGCCATGGTCGCGACGGTGGTCGAGAAGTTCGGGCGGCTTGACATCGGCATCAACAATGCCGGCATTGCAATTCTCGGTGGAGACGAGGATCTCGACCAGGCGGCATGGGACAAGGTGATAGCCATCAATCTCACGGGTGCATGGCTCTGTGCCCAGGCGGAAGCCCAGCAGATGATTAAGCAGGGCCCCGCGGGAGGCAAGATAATCAACACCGCATCAATGTCCGCAACAATCGCAAACTGCAATGCCTCCTACGACGCATCCAAGGCGGGTATCGTTCATATGACCAAGACGCTGGCTGCTGAGTGGGGCAGGTTCAATATCAACGTGAACTGCTTTAGCCCCAGCTATCTCCTGACGCCGATGCATGCATCGACACCCTTGGAGGCCAGAGAGTGCATTCGCAATTTGACACCGCTGGGCCACATGGAACGACCGGAAGATCTTTACGGAACGATCATCTTCCTCGCATCTGCCGCCTCGAACTACGTGACTGGTCACGATCTCCTCGTCGACGGTGGCCATACCCTCAACGCATGGCTCGTGCCGTTGGGCCGGGAGGTTCCTCCACGCGTCAGTCCGGAGGAAGAGGTCGTTCAGATGAAGAAGGACCTGGACGCCATGGGCGTCGAGTACGACGAGAACGGCATCAACGAGGATCTGCATCCTGAGATAGCAAACGCCTTCAAGGGGATGTTGGGGTTGTAAGGGGCGAGGCGCTTCAGAACAACAAGGAGGAACAGCCCTCACGGGCTTGACTACGAGCGGCGAAACACATTGCGTTGCGGTTTGTAGTTAACGCCGTAAGGCGTGTTCTCCTCGAACTAGTGCCTTTCGACGCTGAACCCGCCCATCGGACGGGGTTTCAAGGAGCGAAATGAAACAAGGAAGAACAACTCTCCTGATCCTCCTGGCGACTATTGCCCTGGCCGCTATGGTCATGGCCGAAGACACTGTCGTCTTCGACTTCGAATCCGGAGACCTGCAGGGGTGGAAGGTTGTCGAGGGGAAGTTTGACTACTTTGTCTCAGACCGGCCGCAATTCCATAACACGTACAACGATTACCCGGACAGGAAGTACAACAAGCAGGGCAAGTACTACCTTTCGACCGTAGAGCAGCAACCCGGCCAACCCTCAAAAGACGCCATGACCGGCGTCGCCGAATCTCCGGTTTTCCTCCTGGGTGCTCCCAATATGTCGCTGCTCGTGGGCGCCGGGACGAAAACTGGTTCGTATGTTGCATTGTGTACGGTTGATGGAAAAGAAGTCCTGAAGGCTAGAGGAAAACCCAACACCGAGGCCATGCAAAGGATCAAATGGAACGCGCCTCAACTGGTAGG
Organism: Kiritimatiellia bacterium; assembly: GCA_030744755.1. GTDB lineage: Bacteria > Verrucomicrobiota > Kiritimatiellia > UBA8416 > JADHWI01 > JASLPY01. The sequence continues at coordinate 10,320 of JASLPY010000083.1, forward strand.
CAAGAAAGTCTTCCTTAAAATGGTCGATCACGAGACGGGAGGATGGGGTCATGTCACGCTCGACGATTTCAAGGCTGACGGAAAGATCGACCAGGAGGCAACGCGGAAACACTGGAAGAGCGCAGGCGCGAGACGCGCACGTGCCGAACTGCAGGCGAAGCTCAAGGATATCAACCTGGCAGCATTAAGATCGGTAATAGAAGATCTCACCCGGACCTTCGGAAAACGCTATCCGAAGGGGGAGCAGTTCCTCGCTGCTCTTGACAGGATTGAGAATGATCTTTCTGCAGCGAAGCAGGATCGGCTTGCGGCATTGGGCCCTGAGCTCACGAAACTCCACCGCGAAGCCCTTATTGCCAACCCGCTCGTCAGCGGCCAGCCAATCGTCTACGTATCGCGCGTCCAGTACCTGTTCGGCGGGCATCACGCCATTGACACGCACCAGCACACCGATGAAAACAACACGGGTAGATTCAAGGCCGGCGGCGCGCTCAAGGTGATTCACTTTGGAAAGGATGGAGCAGTAAAGACACTCGTCAATCCTGAAAACGGATTGGTCAGGGAACCGGATGTTCACTTCGACGGCAGGAAAATCGTGTTCTCTATGCGCCGGAAGATAGAGGAGGATTATCACATCTCGGAAATTGATATTGATCCGGACACGGTCATGGAGCGGGGAGGATCGAACCCGAGGCAACTCACCTCCCTCAAGGAGATGTCCGACATTGATCCTATCTACATGCCGGACGACGGCATCGTATTCACATCCACCAGGGAACGAAAATACAACATGTGCAGCCGCGATGTATCGGCAAACCTGTTTCGAATGGACTCAGACGGTGCCAACATAACGCAGATCACGAAGAACACGCTCTACGACAATCATGCCGCATTGATGCCGGACGGTAGAATCCTCTATGCGCGGTGGGAATATGTCGACCGCAACTTCGGTGATGCTCACGGTTTGTGGACGGTGAACCCGGACGGTACCGACCAGGCCATCTACTGGAGCAACAACACCGCCAATCCCGGCGCGGTATTCAATGCACGGATTATCCCCGGGACGCACCAGTTCATCTGTATCTTTGGTCCTCATCACGACTGGTTGTGGGGATCATTGGCAATCTGCGACAGGCGCCTCGGCATGGATTTGACCCCGCAGGACCACAAGGCATTGGTAAAGATCTGGCCGGAGAATCATATTCAGCATGTTATCAACGGCAACTACGACACGTTCGGCATGCGCACGAGGCCGCGCTACTGTGATCCTTATCCTTTGAGCGACCCCACGACTGAGCTCGGGGCAGGCAAATACTTTCTCTGCTCCAAGGAGACGGGTCATGGCGTTCAAATGGGAATCTTCCTCCTGGACATCTTCGGGAACGAGATGCTCCTTCACAAGGAAGGCAACAGCCCCTGGGGTTGTTACGACGCAATGCCGTTGAAGCCACGCAAGCGGCCTCCGGTTGTGCCGTCTCGCAGGAATTACGAAAGCGATAACGGGCTGGTTTTCCTCCAGGACGTCTACCAGGGCACGCACATGAAGGGGGTCAAGAAGGGATCGATCAAGCACCTGCGTATCGTCGAGTCTCCGCCCAAGCGGAGTTGGTCCTGGGGCAACTGGGGCGGACAGGGCTACCAGGCCCCCGGCATGAACTGGCACAGCTTTGAGAACAAGCGCATTCTGGGCACTGTTCCGGTTGAAGAAGATGGTTCGGCCTGCTTCGAGGTACCCAGTGACAAGTTTATCTATTTCCAGGCGCTTGATGAAAACATGATGATGGTTCAGTCGATGCGGAGCGGGACTATTCTGCAATCAGGCGAAAAAGTGAGCTGCATAGGCTGTCACGAGGACCGGCTCCAGTCGCCGCCGGCGGTAAATGTCCGTACCATGGCGATGAAGCGGGCACCGTCAAAGCTAAAGGACTGGCATGGACCGGCCCGCAATTTCAGCTACGTAAAGGAAGTCCAGCCTGTTTTCGACAAGCATTGCGTGAAATGCCACGACTTCGGCAAGGATGCAGGAAAGACGCTTGTTCTTGCGGGAGACAGGAACCCCTATTTCAACGCGTCGTACGTCGATCTGTGGCTATGGCATAAGAAGAGGATCACGTGCGTAGGCGGAGGCCCGGCGGGAATCCAGCAGGCCTATTCGTGGGGTTCGCATCCCAGCCTGTTGTCCAGGATACATCGTCCAATGACAGCCGAGCAGGTTGCAGGACTGGACGCCCGAACAAAGGCCCTGCGCGAAAAACATAAGGATGTGAAACTGGGCAGGGAAGACTTGGACAGGATCAACACCTGGCTGGACATCAACGCGCCGTATTATCCAGAGTATGTAACGGCTTATCCGGGAAATACCGGGGAAAGTGGCCGTTCGCCGATTGGCGGTCGTGATTTGAACAGACTCAGTCAATTGACCGGCGTTCACTCATTGAAGCACAATGGCAGAAAAGTCGGCCCCCAGATCAGCTTTGAACGTCCGGAATTGAGCCCATGCCTTCAGAAGCTGGACAGGAATTCGGACAAGCACAGGGAAGCGCTCGCTATCATCAAGGCGGGTGCGGACAGGTTGTCAAAGACTCCGCGATGCGATATGATAGGGTTTGTCCCATGCGAGACCGATCGCAAGCGGCTTCACCGCTATGCATGGCAGAAAAATGTAGAGAAACAATTTCGAACGGCGATCGGCGAAGGAAAGAAGCTCTACGATCGCGATATTGCTGAATGGAAGTGGGAAGAAGGGCGATAGGGACGGAGCAAATTGGATGCATCTCTAAGTAGGCGCCTATCTCCGAGAGGCGCCAGTGGCAAGGCCGTGGCGACATGGTGAATGAATGGTGCCTACGCCGCCTATTCTCCCGGTCGCCACCCTCCTGCCGCTGGGCACCTCTCGGAGATAGGTGCCTACCTAGAATCGGAAGAATCTATTGTATAGGAAATGCAAAGCCATACTGGAGATAAAGTGATTATGAAGCGATACAGTACGGGATTGATTATGGTGGTTTTGGCCATGGCCATGGCCTGCACAACTATTGCAGCCCCCACCCCGCCCGTTGCCGACGCGCTGCGCGCAGCCATCGAAGACCTGATGAAAACCTTTGGCAGCAAGTATCCAAACGGCAAGCAGTACCTGGAGCGGCTGGAAGCGGTGAAAGCAGCGGGGGGGCAGGGATTCGCCGAACTGCAGCGTGAAGCTCTGCTTGCCAATCCATTGATCAGCGGCCAGCCGATCCTGTTTGTTGCGCGCGCCCAGTATCCGGGCGATCATCACAACACTGCAAACATGTTTCAGACCGACGAGATTAACACCGGCAAGTACAGGGGGCGCGGTTATCTCAAGACTGTTGATTTTGCAAAAGGCGGAGAAGTCAAGGTCCTGCTGGATCCCGGAGAGACATCGATACCGCGTGACCCCGAGATGAGTTTTGACGGAAGACAGATAGTCTTTTCAATGCGTCGAAATGTCAAAGACAACTATCACATATATGTAATCAATTCTGACGGGACCGGGCTCAAGCAGCTTACGTCTGCACCTGGGGTGTTTGATATTGATCCGCTTTACCTTGCTGACGGAACCATTGCCTTCACCTCCTCACGCGATCCCAAGTACTGCATGTGCAACCGCCATATCATGGGCAACCTGTTCAAGATGCAGCCTGACGGTGCCAACATTCATCAGCTTGGCAGAAGCACTCTCTTCGAGGGACATGGAAGCTTGATGCCGGATGGCCGGATTATGTACTACCGCTGGGAATACATTGACCGCAATTTCGGTGACGCGCAGGGGCTCTGGGTTGTCAACCCGGATGGAACAAACCACGCCGTCTACTGGGCCAACAATACAGGATCGCCCGGCGGCGTTCTGGACGGCCGGATAATCCCGGGGACACAGCTCTGCATCTCCACCTTCAGTTCCTGTCATGACAGGCCGTGGGGAGCGATCGCTATTATCGATCGCAGCAGGGGAATCGACACATCGGATGCGGTTCTGCAGACATGGCCCGGAAGCGCGAAAAGCCTGTGTAATGTCAAGGCCGGCTTTGACACGTTCAAGAGGGTGAACCCCAAATACGAAGATCCGTATCCGCTGAGCAAGAATTACTTCCTGGCATCAAAGCAGGTAGGCGGAAAAATGGCTATCTGCCTACTCGACATGTTCGGTAATGAACTGATCATGCACGAGGATGCGCAGGGATGTTTTGACCCTATGCCCCTTGCGCCACGGGAAAGGCCCAAGGCTAAGCCCGAGTTGCGAGACTACAAGAATGCGCCCGGATCATTCTATGTGCAGGATGTATACATAGGCACGCATATGGAAGGTGTGGAGCGGGGTGAGGTCAAGTACTTGAGGGTTATCGAGTCGCCACCGAAGAAGAATTGGACTCAACCTGCATGGAGCGGGCAGGGAGTGCATTGTCCGGGCATGAACTGGCACAATTTTGAGAACAAGCGGATTCTCGGCACGGTACCGGTGGAAGAAGACGGATCAGCACATTTCGAATGCCCTTCGGACAAGTATGTCTTCTTTCAGCTTCTGGACAAGAACGGGATGATGGTCCAGTCGATGCGGAGCGGCACAATGATCCAGTCAGGCGAGAAACAAGGCTGCATTGGATGCCACGAGAACAGGGTTGAGGATGTCCCGCCGATGAAGAAACAACCCCTCGCGCTCAAGCGCAAGCCAAGCAAGCTTAACGGCTGGTACGGTGCGCCACGCATGTTCAGTTTCCAGAAAGAAGTCCAACCGGTGTTTGATAAGCACTGCGTGAAATGTCATGACTTCAATAAGCCGGCAGGTAAGAAGCTTGTGCTGGCTGGTGACAGGACCGTCGCTTTCAATGCTTCATACATCGATCTCTGGAGCAAGAAGATCATCAAATGTGTAGGCGCCGGTCCGGCCGCCATTCAGCAGGCCAAATCCTGGGGTTCTCATCCGAGTAAACTGATCCAGGTACTACGGAAAGGGCACAAGGAAGGGACTCCGGGGCACAAAGCTCACAAGGAGCTCAAACTCAGCCGGGAAGACATCGACCGCCTCATCACGTGGGTTGATATCAACGCGCCATACTATCCCTATTATGAAAGTGCCTACCCAAAGAACACGTGCGGCAGATCTCCGTTAGATGGTTCGCAGACAAGAAGGTTGGGACAATTGACTAAGGCCAGGTTTGTCACTGGCCACGGAGGCAACAAGCAGGCGCAGGTCGCCTTCGAACGACCTGAGCTGAGTCCCTGCCTGCAGAAGCTGGACAAGAACTCAGACGCCTACAAGGAAGCGCTTGCGATTATCCAAGCCGGGAAAGAACAGCTTCAGAAAGTGCCACGGGCGGACATGGACGGATTTGTTCCATGCGAAAAAGATCGCCAGCGCCTGGCCAAGTACGAGAATCGTGAAAAGATCGAACTGACCAACAGAAAAGCCATCCTGGCAGGCAAGAAAGTCTACGACAAAGACTTTGCTGAATAGGACCGGTCCTCCTGGATCACTTCCGTGGCTTCCGGAATTCCGGAAATCTAACCACCCGCGCTCCCGCGCTAGAGTGCCCGAGGTCACGGAGGTTAGAGGGATGAGGAAAGACGCAGCTTATGGGCATCATGAATTTGACGATGGTTTCGTTGTAACGTTCCTGTCGCCAGCCATTCACCAAAACAGAGGCGAAACCATCATCAAATTCATGACGCGTTTGCCTCAGGAGAGGGATGAGAAAGGGATTCAACTCCCAGGTTTTGGAGAGAGGATCCATCAGGCGGCAACGATAGTGACTTCTCATCTCTCTCAAATGGCAAACGTTGCATGAATCTGGATTGAGGAATGCTGGGGGTGAAGGGAGCATTCCGCCAGATTCATGCAACTTCCCCAGAGCCCAAGTCCCCTCCTCCCCTCTAACCTCTGTGTTCTCGGGAGCTCCAGCGCGGGAGCGCGGGTGGTTACATTCTCCGATCCCTAAGTCGCAGGCTGCTGGTTTGGCATCCTGAAAGGCACGATCGACAGTACCCATGCCACAATGAACGTCACGCTGAATGAGAACGGGAAGTAGTATACCCAGTGGGCTTGGACGGTGTTTTGAAGCCAGAGGGTCAGGGCAATTCCCAACAATGTTGCCGCAAGCCAGGGCACAAAGCTTGCGCGCCGCGAAACCATTCCAAGAACGAAAAGCGCCAGCACGGGCGCATTGAACAGGCTCATGAATGTGAAAAACGCATCTATGATGTCCCCTACCCTAGCCGCGTAGAACGCCAGTCCCGTGGCAACCAATCCAAGAACTAGAGTCAGGATTCTTGCGCAGTTGACATCCTTCCCCTCACCCAGTCTGACGCCGGGGATCCCGGCAATAAACTCCTTCTGAATAACTGTTGTCAGCGAGTTGATTCCTGAATCCATGCTCGACATCGCGGCTGCAAAAATGGCGCTTATGACAAGGCCAGAAAACCCGGGAGGGAGAGCGGTCATAATATAGTAGGGAAGAATACTCTTGCCGCTTACAGCTTCCGGTAGAGCGCCGCTTGTCCGGTAGTACGCAAACAGCGACAGGCCAATAAATGTTAGAAGGGCAATCATCACGAAATCAGTGCATGCATTAAAAATGGCCGCACGTGCAACGCCTTTATCGTTTCTGACCGCGAGAAGACGCTGCACTGTTACCTGGTCGGTTCCGTACTCCTGCATCATGTGAAGAAAAAAGGAGACTGCTACCGCAAGAGCGCTCATTGTTCCAAGAGAGATCGTCCAGACATCAAACTTGCCTGCAGCCTGCGCAGTGTCGAGAATGCACTCAAGACCGCCGGGAACCGCAACCGCAAGGCTCACCGCAACCCAGAAAGCGCCTGCCACCAGTATCACAAACTGAACGAGGTCCGTCCACAGAACCGCGGCAAGTCCCCCGAGAGCCGTGTAGAGCGTGGCGACAAGGCCCATGAGGATGATCGCCAGCCACAGGGGTATGCCGGTTGCGATCACGAGCGCCACGGAAGGCGCATAGATTACTGTGCCCATCCACCCGAGCCGGGCCAGAACAAAAAGAGCCGATACTGCATATTGCGCGTGCCGGCCATAACGCTGACCGATGTATTCATAGGACGTGGTTGCCTTCATGCGCCGGTATACGGGATAGAATCCGAGTACGAGGATCGGAAGAAGCAGCGGACTCACAATGCACACCGCCAGAACCGACACGTTGCCGGAAAAGGAAATGGCGGGAACGCCCATGAACGTGACAGCGCTTGTGACCGAGGCAAACATGCTCATGGCTACCGGAAGCCACGGCATGTTACGCCCCGCAAGGAAGTAGTCCTCTCCCGTGCGCTGCTTCCGGGACAAGAAAGCGCCTATCAGCAGCATTCCCGCCAGGTAGACGAAAAGGACTGCGTAGTTAAGAATACCAAAGTTCATACCGATCCTACACCCTGAATGGCACTTAAGCCTCTTTTTCCTACTTTGTCGCGAGCTTTGTCGTAAGCTTTATCGATCCAAACCCGTTGTCATCGAATGGGTTCCGACAAAGCTCAGAACAAAGCTCGCGACAAAGGTTCTCCTGATCTAACCCCTTAAGTCAGTGCCATTCACTTCACACCTCTATCTTTCGCCATGCACCCTTGATCCAGAATGTTGCGAACAGGCTTGCGAGAACGGCCCTGTATGCTATCTGCACAAACCATATTGCAGTCAATCCGTGACCACAGACGGGGCCAACGACGTAGGCACCAGGCAACAAGACGCCCCACTGACAGGCTATGGAAATAAGCATGACCCGCTTGTTGTCACCCGCCCCCATGAGCGCGTGCAGCATTACCAGGGACACCGCCTGTACCCCCATGATTGCCCCGGCGATTCGCAGGGGAGTCATACCCACCGCAATCACGTTCACATCCGGCGTGAATGCACGCAGAAGCCAATAAGGCTGCAATACCAGCGGTAGCCCTATGAGCGCGAGGGTGATGAAACCCACCTTTGTTACGTCCCATCCCCACTTGTAGGCATCATCCGGATCCTTCCGGCCCAGCGCCTGGCCGACAAGGGACGTTGCAGCCATGCCGAACCCTATGCCCGGCAGGATGCCGACAAGCATCAGGTTCACGATCACATTCGAGGCAGCCAGCTCATATGTGCCCACTTTGCCGATAATCGTAAACAGGGCAGTCATGCCACCCGCATAGAAGAACTGCTGCGTGCCGCTTGGCAGGGACAGGCGGAGGAGCGCCACCATGTTGGATGGTGACGGAAAGCTGTGCATGAACCCGTTGGGCCGGGCCATTCTTGCGCCAAGGTAGAAGTACAAAACACTTCCGCAGTAAGTCGCCAGTGTCGAGGCCAGGCCTGCGCCGGCTGCTCCCATGCGTGGCATGCCCCAGTTGCCAAAGATGAACATGTAGTTGAACAGCACGTTTATGGCATTCATAAGTGCAAGCGTCATCATGTAGCACTTCGCCTTGTTTATCCCATTCCAGTAACCCCTGAACGAGAAATTGATGCCAATCCCCACAACGCCAAGAATCCGCATCTGCAGATAAGGAATGCCTTCTGCAACGACACGTTCGTCCCCGTTCAGAAACGGAAGAAATGACGGGGCCATCCTGTAGAGGATGAACGCAAAAGGGACACCCGCAAGAACGGCAAGAAGGATGCCTGCATTCAGAGAAAAGGCTGTTTCGCTATCCTTCCCCTCCCCCTTCCGCCTCGCGGCAATTGCCTGAACGCCCGGAGAGAGACCTAGAAACAGGGAAATGGCTAAGAATCCCGCCACGCCGCCTATCCCGACGGCAGAAAGGGAAACAGCACCAAGGCGACCTACCATAACGGTATCAACCAGGTTCAGGATGTTCTGTGACGTCATCCCGGCCATGATAGGGAGGGAGATCGAGAGAACCTTCCGGAGACGTACGAGGTCAATAGTCATGCGGAAACTTACCTCACTTCCACAACGGGGACAACATATCTCGATGCAACATGGTGGAAAGTCCGGTCTTATTGCGGCATTTCGGAACTCTTAGCGAGTTCCGCTACGCGAGAGATTGAGTGACAGCAAATGTAGCGGAAGTCACCAAGACTTCCGACTCCGGCAATGCGCCAGACACTATTGCTACTCCGGGTCGTTCCGCTGTGGGGGCGGGCCCATCGGGGGTTCGTCCCACGAGGAGTCTGGCCCCTCGGGCGGATGGCGGTCTCCAGGGGGGCCGGGACGCATGCGAGTTTCGTCTCTCGGCCGGGGCCGGCCTCCCCGCGAATCGGGTCCCATAGGCGGACGACGACTATCCAAGCGATCATCGTTCTTTTCCGCGGCATCCAATTCCTTCAGTAGTTTCAGGGCCGCTTCGCTGTCGGGGTCGGATTCCAGCAAGCGTTCCAGGGTCTTGCGTGCAGGCTCAAAATGACCTATGGAGATGAAATGCTGCACAAGTATGGCACCCAGCTCTGCATCGTCCGGTTTGAGCTGATGAGCCTTTCGTAGGTGCTCCGTTCCCAGCCTGAAGCGTTCACGCTCAAACTCAAGCAGGCCAATAGCGCGCAGAGCTTCCAGGTTGTCAGGATCATCTTTCAGTATCGCCCTGTACTCCTCTTCCGAGAAAGCCGGGCTTCCTTTCGTCTCCTCGCGCGGCTTTTCATCGAGCTGGTCCGTATCTGCAGGGACAACGTTAGCGACCTCGGTTTTCTCAGCGTGGCCGAGCAAGTGGATCAACCCGTATATCGCGGCGCTGCACACTACTACACCGGCAAGGACAGCTAATGCGACAGGAAGGATCTTCGTCGAAGAATGCGGAACTATCTTTTCCTGAACAAAGTTTGTTCCATGAATGCCTCGAGGCGTTTCACCACATCTGATCAACCTGAGGTCTTCCAGCACATCGCTCATACTGGCATAACGATCCCGCAACTCCCTGGCCATGCAGGTTTCGACGACGTACAGTAACTCCTTCGGAACGTTTGGATTAACGTTGGAAAGAGATTCGGGCGGTCCATCGACGACGGCCTGAATCACGGCCATGGGGTCTCGCCCGGTGTATGGAGGATTTCCCGCCAGCATTTCATACATTGTTGCCCCGAAGGCGTAGATATCACCTCGCGTGTCTTCAGCCAGCCCGGCGGCAACCCGTGGCGACATGTAAGCCGGCGTGCCTTCCGGCCGCACCTTCTTCACATCGATCATCGTGTCATTGAAAAACGGCCTCACCATTCCAAAATCGGCGACAAGAGCCCGTCCATCTTCATCCATCAGGATATTGGCAGGCTTTAGATCACGGTGAAGCAGCCCCTTGCCGTGAGCGTAGGCCAGCCCCTCGGCAACCTGCACGCAGATATCGAGGACATCATCACCGGGCATACCACCGGGGCCAATTCTTTCGTCAAGACTGTCACCACGTGCGAAAGGCATAACGAAGAAGGCCCCTTCATCAGGAGCAGAGACTTCGAGAACCTTCTGGATGTTCGGATGCGACAGCTCGTACATATGCCGGGCCTCCCTGAGAAAGGCCTTCACAATCCGCGGATCATCGGCAATCTCGGGCCGGAGCATCTTCAGCGCAACCGAGGCACCGGTAACAGGCTCTGTCGCGAGATAAACCCGCGCTACAGCCCCTTGCCCAGCGCCTTTATAATCTCGAACTTCCCTATTCTTCCGATCGAACCCAGGCGTGACGGAGGGCGCACGTTCGGATCGTGCAACAACTGGACATCTTCTATAGGCAGTGAAGAGGGGTGAGGAACAGTTTCTGCCGACAGATCCCTGGCCCTGAGACCTCCATCCCGGTCTTGCTTGTCAACCGGCCTGAGATTGACATCGCAATGCGGACAGTATCTACCCGCGCTGAGTTCAACATTATTTCCACAATTAGGACAAACAGTACTCATGATGAAATCTCTTCTGCATCCTTGAGGGCTTCGAGGCCAGATGTCAATACGTCACGCGCACCCTCCGGAAGCCAATCGCGCGACAGTGACCAGGAGATGCCGTCCATCACATCTCCATCGCTTAACGTCGTAATTCGTTTTCTGCATCGACACAGGGCCGTCGCGATGCTGGCAAAATACAGCACACGCGCGACGTCGTGTGGAACCGGAGAATGGGGACTGCAGATACATCGCTTGGCAAATTCCTTGGTCAGCTCCAGCAGTTCGAGCGGCGGTTTCGGGTGTTCCATCAGGTCGCCAAAACTGCGCAGAAGAAGGCCCTTGGACTTTGCCAGAAGACTCACGCGTTGAGAAAGCGCTCCGTCCATTCCGCTGAGATCGACTTCCAGCGGAGTGCTCCACTGATGGCTTAAGACATCACCCAGGTCAGCTTCAGACCAAAGATGGTCCTCGGTCTTGACCTCCTCCAGGAACGTACGTACGTCCGAAGAAGAAGCATCTACAAGACTGTGGCGTGCATCTTTCATTAGATTGAGTTTGCCGTTTTAGCGTTCAAATCTCAACTGCTCTCTGTCTTGATCTACGCCATCCGGTCACCGATCCTGCGCGTCAAAGACATTTTTCCAGTTCATTCAATTCCTCTTCCGCTTCCGAAGGGTCAGAAACGGTCTCTCTAACGACATCCCGCAGATGCCGTGAAAACATGCGTTTTGCAGTAATGAGAAGATTCGATGCCTGGCTCGGCGATTCCAACTGCAGGCGCCTGGTAAGCGCGCCGTACGGTTCCGGCTCCATTCCCATGAGTATAGGATCCAGCAATCGAGCTTGAAACACAGCCCACACGTCCGGTCTTTCGCCGGCGATACATTCCTTCTCCATGCCGTCGACGGCCATTGAAATTACCTGCCGCATCCAGGCCTGCCGAAACTGCCGGTCCATATCAGCATCCTGCGCCTTAACCCCGTCAGCTTCCTCCAACGGCAGCGGCGGACCACCTGGAGGTGTTCGCCTTGCGGCTGAAGCGCGGCGCAGTTCATCTCGAATATAGTTCTGAAATGCATTAAGAAGAAAAGTTCTGAACCTCCCCCGTGACCTGTCTGCCCTGGTTAAGATATTCTGATGCATGACTTTCGACGCCACGAAACCCTGGATAAGGTCTTCGCCCTGGTGGTGACCCAGTCCGCGGTGCCGCGAGAGATACCATTCCAGCACGGGCAGGTATGCCTGGACGAGGTCGTTCAGCGCTTGCTGTCGCGTCGCGTCATCGCCCTCCTCCAGGCGACCTACAAGCGACCAGCGGGTAGCTTGCGGCACGGAGGGCTCAATGCTGTTGGCAGTCGGCTGTGTCATGTTCCTCCAGTGATGCCAATCTACAGGAGTTACTGCGCGTAAACAACATATCTTGACGGCCGAGGATTCTCCGCCGTGGCGAAGTAGGGCCAAAAGGTCCGATCTTCGTGGGGATCGGAAGTCTTAGCCGGAACGATTCAGCGATGAGATGGTGAGCTCCTTCTGATAACGTTTGTTTGTCGACGAAAACGAACGAACG
>JASLPY010000084.1 GCA_030744755.1 Kiritimatiellia bacterium
ACATATGGGGGCGTAATGTACGGCAAGAATACCGCCTGGCTGCATGAATATGAAAATCCATGACCTGCACCCGCGCACATTCCTCCTTTTCAGAAGAACTTGTGCGCGCCAGAGTCGATCGGTACAATTGTCGGCGTTTGGCCCATTTCAGGACTGTGAGGGAGAGCTGGAGACATGCGCGAAGGCAAAGAGGCGATCTTCAATACCGAGGCACTGCTCGAGATCGATGGGACAATGATCGAAGAGTTGAAGCGTCTTGCACGGAAGTCGCCCACGTTCCGATACCGCCTCTGCCTTCACCACTCCGTCGACGATCCGTTTCAGGAGATGATCATTGTGCATTGCCTCGGAAACTATTCCCGCCCGCACTATCACCCGGACGTAACCGTATCGATGCTTGTGCTGGAAGGCGCCTTGACAGTATTCATGTTCGACTCTCACGGTAACGTGACCGGTTCGACCAAGTTGGCGCCGCTAGGGAAGGGCAAACCATTCTGCCTGCGGATAGACCGCGGCATTTCCTATGTACCCGTTTGCCGCTCCGATATTGTGGTTTTCTACGAGGCCCTGTCAGGACCGAACCGCGATGGGGAGGCCAACAGCTTCCCCGACTGGAGTCCTCTTGAAAGCGATTCTGCAGGTATCGCAGCATTGCGTGAGAGACTCGGTATCATACCGACAACGCAGCCGACGGAGAACGGGGAAATACCATCAAGCTGACGCTCATATTCAATCCTTTCTCGTATAAGCTTCACGAGGAGAATCTGCGGATCGTGCAGCGGTACTTCGGCCTGTTTCCGCCCCTTTCGCTTGGTTGGGTGGCTGCGATCGCCGAGAAATCCGGCCATGACGTCGACATCATCGACGCCCGAACCCTGCGCCTGACACCCGAGCAAGTCCTGAGACAACTGAAGGAGACGAAGCCCGATGTAATCGGATTCATGATGACAACCTATATGTACCGCGAAACCCTGGAGTGGATTCGCTACATGAAGCAGAACATGCCGCAGGTCAAAGTGATCGTGGGTGGCTACAATCTCCGTGTGTACCCGCAGGCGTCCGTGCTGCCGGAAGAAATTGACTACGGCTGCTTCAATTCCGCTTACAATACCGTACCGGCTTTGCTTGCAGCGCTTGAAAATAACTCTTCGCTCGATGACGTGACGGGGCTGATCTACAAGCGCGGCGACCGAATCATTGAGACCGACCACGGCGAGGAACCGGATTTCGATGCGTATCCTAACCCCGCGCGGCACCTGCTGCCCAACGAGCTGTACGCCGAGTTCCCTACGGAGCGCAAGAACTTCACTGTCATGGTGACAAGCAAAGGATGTCCGATGGGTTGCCTTTTCTGTGAGGCAGGCAGAACACAGTACAATCCGCGGAGCGTCGAAACCGTCATCAACGAGATGCAGGAGTGCCACGACCGCTTCGGCATCCGGGAAATTGACATCTTTGACTACGAGTTCCTTATCGATCGCAAGCGTGCAATGGCGATCTGCGACGAAATGATCAAGCGGAAGCTGGATGTCATCTTTGCCTGCCGCGCGCGCATAGATTCTGTGGACGAGGACATCTTGAAAAGAATGAAAGCCGCGGGCTGCAACAGGATCTACTTCGGCGTTGAATCCGGTTTGCAGGACATGCTTGATCGTGTGGACAAGGGTATTACTATCGAGCAGGTACGTGAAACAATCAAGATGACGAAAAGGCACGGGATAAGAGCCCTTGGATTCTTTATGACGGGGCTGCCGGGAGAGACACGGGACACTCTCGAAAGTACCGTAAAGTTTGCCATGTCCCTGGATCTCGACTACGTGCAGTTCTCCAAGACAACGGCAAAGCCGTTGACCCAGCTCTGGCGGGACCTGGTGAAAGAGACCGGGCATGATTACTGGCGTGAGTATATCCTTGGGAAGGCCGAGGAAGCGGTATTGCCTCGGCCATGGACGGATCTCTCGAATGAGGAACTCGACTACTTGACCAAGCAAGCTTACACACGTTTTCATTCCCGCCCGTTCTTTCTTCTCAAATCGGCGATGCAGGTGCGGTCGTTCGATGAGTTCAAACGAAAGTTCATGGCATGGCTGGCAATGCAGTTTCGACAGGAGAAAGTCTCGAAGGCTGACGATGAATTCGTTGCCTACTGCGAGAACAAGGGAAAGCTGAACTGGTACAAGAAAATCTCCAAATGGAGTGCGCCATTCTAGCCTGGTCAGATCGCCAGGCTCTGTGAAGACATCCGTGACTGAAACATGAACGTTGTTCTGGTATACAAGGGACGATACCAGGTTCGGGAGGCCCTCGACCTGGAGACTCTTGCTGCTGTCCTGAATGGCGGCGGTCATAATGTGTCTCTTGTTTACGATGCCGACCCCTTCGGTGTAACAGACAACGTGCTGCAGGTACCCTGGCTCTCGCGTCGTCTGACAAGTCCCGAGCGCTGGGCGCAAAAAATCGCGGCCCTCGCTCCCGACGTCGTCATCTTCAGCGTTCTACAGGCCACTTACCGCTGGAGCAGGGCTGTTGCCGAGAATCTGAGATCGCTTGCCAGGTGCCCGGTAGTATTTGCCGGTCTGCATCCATCGCTTGTCCCGGAGAGGGTGATGCGTGACCTGTGCGTGGACTATGTTGTGCAGGGCGAAACCGAGCCCATCATCAATTCTCTTCTCGAGGCCATCGCGTCAGGCGAGGGTCTCCCGAGTGTCGGCAACCTGTGGCACAGGGAGAAGGACGGCCCAGGTGACGGGGCGGACGCGGAGCCAGTGTTCACGTTCAGGGTGGAGCCTACGAACCTGGATGCCCTGCCGCTTCCCGACAAAGAACTTTTCCGTCCCCATATCAGCCACTCGTACAGTTACGTTGCCATGGTCAGCCGCGGCTGTCCCTTTCAATGTTCATTCTGCGAAGAAACCTGCAGTCGCGAGATGTACGGCAGCAACTACTTTCGAAGGAAATCAGTTGATACGGTCATGCGGGAATTGGTAGCGGGCATGCAGAAATACCGCTACAGGGAAGTGATCTTCAAGGATTCGTATCTCTCCGGAAGCAGCCAGTGGCTTGAAGACCTCATGATCCGCTATCGCAAGGAGATCGCTGTACCGTTCAAGTGTTTTTGCACGATCTCAGGGTTCGAAGAGCGCACAGCTCAATTGCTCAAGGAAGGCGGCTGCTATTGTATCGAGTTCGGACTGCAGACATGGAATGAAGATATCCGGCACCGGGTATTGCAGAGGGGCGAGACGAACGGGGACGCGAAAGAAACATTCGACATCTGTGCGCGACACGGGTTGTGGTACGACGTGGACCATATGTTCGGCCTGCCCGGGGAGACGGAAGAAGATCATCGTTCAGGCGCACTTCAGTACAGTGAGCTTCCGCACCTGAACCGGGTGAAAGTTCACCATCTTGTCTACCTGCCGGGAGCCGGCATCATCGATCGTGCCCTGGAAGCAGGCACCGTATCCGCGGATATTCGAGAACAGCTCGCGGACGGCATTGAGACTGACTTCTATGATGCAGGCGCCGCGGGTAACCCGCGACTGACCGCCGCGTACGGTGATCTCTTCAAGTTGCTCCCGGCCATGCCGAAACGGATACTTGGGTGGTTCTTGAGCGGACACCGTGTGCTGGTGCTGCGCTATGTCCCCAGGCTGGTGATAGCCTTGCTGCAGGGGCTCATGGCCCTGCGTAGCAGGGACTTGCGTTTTGCGGAGTACATCCGGCAATATCCCCGTAAAATATTGAGGAGTTTTCGACAGTGAAGCGCGACACACAACCACGGATGCGCTGGATTGTGCCGGTTGCCGGCCTCCTGCTGACCCTTGCCGTCATTGCCGTGTTCCATCCGGTCAGGGATTACGAGTTCGTCAACTATGATGAGAAGAAGCAGTTGATCGATAACCCGCTGGCCCAGAGCCTGAGCCCCGGGAACATCGCGAGGATCTTCAGCTCCTTCTGTATCACAAGCTATTACCCTGTGCGGTTGCTCTCACTGGCCATCGATCATCATTTCTGGAAACTTAATCCGCGCGGGTATCACCTGACAAATCTTGCCATCCACCTGGGCAGCTCGCTACTGCTCATGCTGCTTATTCTGCGACTTTGGGAGGCTTGCGGAAAGCAGCTTGCAGGCAAGGACTCGAAGCCGACGAGCAAAGAGGGGCAACGATGGACTGTTCGACAGGTGTGTGGTGCCGCCGGAGCGGCCGCGATCTTCGCGTTGCACCCGCTGGTCGTGGAACCGGTTGCCTGGGTTGGATGCAGGGAAGAGATCCTGATGCTGTTCTTCGTCCTTCTTGGCGTTCATGCCTTCATGTCCTCGCCAATGGCTCCGATACCCCCCCTCCCCCGTCGCGGTGTCTGGAGCCCCCAGATCTGGGGGGTACTGTGTGTTCTGTTCGTGGTCTGTGCCTGCCTGAGCAACGTCATGGCTGCCGCGAGCGCGTTCATCCTGACGGCTTTCGGCATGATATTCAGTAACCCGGCTGAACCACCGGACACCGACCGCCCTGCATTGCGATATCTGCTGCGGAAGTTCTACCTGTCGTTTCGCTCAAGTTGGCCCTTCTGGGTCATCGCGCTGGCGGCGATTGTGGTTAAGAAGATCGGCGATCCGTTACGCGTCTCTCAAGTGTGGCAAGTTGTTGATGAGCCCCCCATGTCGTTGCTCCTGCGCATGGCTACCGTGTTCCGGCTCTTTGCGCTGGACCTTAAACAGGTTCTGTGGCCTCGTAACCTGACATTTCTGTATCCCCCGTTTGCAAAGGGCGATGCGATGACAACTGTGCTGCTGTTTGCGGGAATCGTTCTGGCCGGCGTCATCGGCGTTCTCCTGTGGCGGCTATGGCAGAGCCGCGCGCGTGACCGCGGGCAGGCCTCTGGAATCTCCGCGCGCGTAATACTGTTCGGCATCGTCTGGTTCCTTGCGGGGGTGCTTCCATCAGTGCAGCTGATCCCGCACCATATATACCGCGGGGACCGCTTCTTTTATCTTCCCCTGCCGGGAGCTGCCATTGCCGTTTCGGGGATCGTGTATTTCATTCTGGGCGGCGGAGCAGCACAGGTCGGGCGGCGGGACCGACAGGCAAAGGGCGGATGGGTCCTTGTACCGCTGCTTTGTATTGTCCTTCTACTGGCGGGCAACAGTGCGCGCCAATTGCGGATATGGCGTAACGGCGTAACGCTGTTTGAGCACTGCGTGAAGCTCAACCCCACCGCTAATGGCACCCATTTCAACCTGGGCAACGCATTTAGTGATGAAGGCAGATTCCCTGAAGCCCTGCAATGCTTCCAGCGCTCCTTTGCCCTGGCCCCCACGCGACCTGATGTCAACTACAACCTTGCAAATACATTGCAGCGGATGGGCCGGTCCGCTGAGGCGCTGGAATGGTACGACAAGGCGCTTGCGGTCACTCCTGACAACCCGGACGTGCTTCTTAACCATGGCATTGCTCTGCACGAGGTGGGTAAACACGCCGCGGCAGCCGAGCAGTTCGCCAAAGCCAACACGCTGCGACCCGGCCACGCTCTGACCTACTACAACCGTGGCAACGCACTGGCCGCACTCGGCAGAACAGGGGAGGCCATAGAGCACTTCCGGGAGTCCGTGCGCCTCGATCCGGGCAATACCAAGGCGCATTTCAACCTGGCAGTCCTGCTGCTGCAGACGGGCCAAGTGCATGAAGGTCAACAGCAACTCCGCGAAGCGCTCCGCCTTGCCGAAGCGGAAGGAAACACTGCTCTGGCATCAAAGATCAGGACTGCCCTGCCACGTTGAACCCACAGGCAAAATGCTCCCCTGAGCCAAACGCTCTCTCTTATCTCTCCTTTACATGATATCGGCTATCGTGAGATTGTCTCCGCTAACCGGGAATAACCCTGGACAGAGGATGTGCTGCAAATGAAACGGAATAGTATTGCTTGTTGTGTTGTCATGGCCCTGGTCTCTGCGGCCGGGATTTCAAACGTCTCCGCCAAAGAGGCCGGCAAGAAAGAAGAAACGAGAAAACAATGGCCGGAACACGTGGAAAAGGATCTCGAAGGATGGACCATTCATGTCGATAAGCGCCTGCTGAAGGAAGAGAAGGAAGTGGGCGATGTGGCGTTGAGGATTCTCGGATTCAAGCTTATGGAGATAACGTATCGAGTTCCTGAAGAGAGTGTAGAGAAACTGAGAAAGGTCCCGATCTGGCTCGATTTCGACCATGAACTAAACAACATGCAGTATCATCCCAGCAAGGGATGGCTGATTAATAACGGCCACGATCCAAGAATGGAACAATCGGTGCATATTCCCCGTGCCCAATCACTGCCCAGGGTAGTTCGCGTTCACAAACAGCCATGGGTCATCCTGCACGAACTCGCCCATGCCCTTCACGATCGTGAACTCGGGTTTAATGATCCGGAAATAAGAGAAGCTTACAACAAGGCGAAGGCCAGCGGCAAATACGAGAAGTCACTGTTATTCACAGGCAACACGGTGAAGCACTATGGCCTGACCAATGAAAAGGAATACTTCGCGGAATCAACAGAATCATTCTTCGGAGTAAACGATTTCTACCCATTCGTTCGCGCGGAACTAAAAGAGCACGACCCCCACATGCACGAACTTTTGAAAAGGGTCTGGGGTGTTAAGTAGCAGGTTCTTTCAGTGAGACCAATCGTTCCTTTGGGGTTCTTGAAGGGTTGACCGAAATGCCCTTCGAAGACGGTACAGGTCCTCTTGTCTTCGATCTATCTGCACCAGAAGAGCCGACAGTAAGAATACCTGTTATTTTTTTGACACTTTCATTTGACCTCGGCGGAACTTCCTTCTATCTTACGTCTCCGAAATATTCAAAACAAATCCGCGCGGACCCTGAACAGTGTTGTTCGCGACGCAAGACAAAGCGAAGGAACATATGAGAATCCTAAAGATCAGCCTGATATTCCTCGTGCTGACCATGTTCTGTTCTGGCTTCATGCTGACGAATAGCTGGAGTGCAGATATCGAGGAGCCGGCAGCTGAAAGGCCCAGAACGCTCGCCGAGGACGAGGACTTCTCGTTTAGCGATCTTGAAGCAATGATACAGGAGTTTTCCTGGACCAAGGGGAGCTTCCGGATCGTTCCTTACGGCTATCTGTGGGGAAGCGCTGTTTATGAAAGTGAACGGTCCGTTCCGGGAGCTTATGTCTTGTACGTGAATTCTTCCGACAAGGAGGGCGAGGACGCGTTCGTTGTTGATACCAGAAGGACGCGGGCAGGACTGGATATTTTCGGCGCTGATATCGATTTGCCGATTGTGGGCAGGATGCAGTCCAGTGGCAAGCTGGAGATTGATTTGCATGGCGCGTTCATAGTTGAGAACAAGCCAGGCGTACTCTTTCGGCACGCTTATGGCGACCTGCGGAACGACAAGTACAGGGTGCTGGCAGGCCAGACGTGGGATGTGGTTTCTCCTCTATACCCTGGTATGCTGAACTATTCGGTTGGCTGGGGTGGCGGCAATATAGGTTATCGCAGGGCCCAAATGCGTGCCGAACGATATTTTGCTTTGTCCGACAGAGCGCACCTGGCGTTGCAGGGTTCCGCCAACCAGAATATCGTCAGTGATTTCGTCAAAACCGAGGGCGTCGAGCCCGAGTCGAGCAATTGGCCGCTTTGCGAAGGCCGTGTGGCCCTGACCCTCGGATCTCGGGCTAAAGGCAAGAAGCCCTGTATTATCGGAGTATCCGGCCACGTGGGCGAACAGGATTTCGATTTCGTATCGCCCAGTGACCCTCCTGTCGATGATGTTGGTATCGATACATGGTCGGCAAATCTTGACGTGCGCCTTCCGATAACACCCAGGTTCGGCATCCAGGGAGAGCTCTTTTCGGGAGAGAACCTGGGCACGTTCCTCGGTGGCATAGTCCAGGGAGTAGATTTATCTTCTCGCGAGGGTATCCGCTCCTCCGGTGGATGGGCTGAAATCTGGTACGACTGGACGCCAAAGGTGCACAACCATATCGGCTTTGGCATCGATGACCCAGAGGACGAGGATATTTCTACCGGCCGCAAGTTCAACCAATTCACTTTCGCGAACATCAGCTACGATGTAACCAGACACATGAATGTCGGAATAGAAGTGTCATACTGGCGCACACAATACCGGGAAGCCGATGAGGATGAGCCCGACCCGAGTCCAGGGGAGTCGTTGAGGTTCGAGTTTGCCGGAAGATATGGGTTCTAGCAGTCTGTCTTACTTTGTCTTCTTGGCCTGTTGATCAGTTTGAACTTGACCATTCGTTAAATATTTGTCATAAGTGCGGGCGTTCTTCACGGGAGGCCTCAATTGGCATTCCGCCGGTGTGAAGGCGGACATGCATTAGTACGGAGAATATTGGAACATATCATGGAAAACAGTAAAGAGATGCTGAAGAATGGATGGCGTGTGGCTCTTGCAGGGATGGGAATCAATCTTGCACTGGGAATTCTATATACGTGGAGTGTGATCAGCAAAGGAATCCCTGATTCGTGGAATTGGAGCGAGTCGGACAAGTCCTTGCCGTATGCGGTTGCCTGCCTGGTGTTCTGTCTGATCATGGTGCCGGCGGGAAGATTGCAGGACAAGTTCAGTCCCCGCCCAGTCGCCACTGTCGGCGGTATACTTGTGGGACTGGGGATGATTCTCTGCAGCAGGTTCACCTCTCTGACTGGTTTCATCCTGGGCTTTGGCATTCTGGCAGGCGCGGGCTTTGGTTTCGGTTATGCGTCTGCAACTCCTCCCGCGGTCAAATGGTTTCCTCCCGCAAAGACAGGCCAGATTGCCGGGATCGTAGTTTCCGGGTTCGGTCTGGCATCGGTCTATGCAGCGCCTCTGGCAAAGTGGCTTACGGCACAATATGGTCTTCAGATGATGATGATTATTCTCGGCATTGCCTTCCTTGTGGTTGTCGTTGGCTTAGCCCAATTGTTGCGGGCTCCTCATAAAGCGCGTCAGTTCATATCGGGGTCCGGGCCGGTTGGCACGATGAAAGCGCAGAGCGTAGATTCGCCGGAAAAGAAGATTGATTACAGTCCAAGAGAGATACTGCGTGAACGCTCGTTCTACCTGCTGTGGTTCATGTATGCCTGCGGTGCGGGTGCGGGATTAATGGTCATCGCGAAACTGGCAGTGATTGCCAAAGTTCAGATGGGTCTGTCAGTGGGGTTCCTGCTTGTTGCGGCATTGGCCGTCGGCAACGGCGGAGGACGTGTAGTTGCAGGAATGCTCTCCGACAAGATAGGCCGCAAACGGACTATGTTTACGTGCTTCATTTTTCAGGCCGTTCTCGTATTCCTGCTTTCCCGGATATATGCTGGAGGCGCCCTGGCAACGCTGCCGGTAATGTCAGTAATCTCGGCACTCATCGGAGCCAACTATGGCGCGAACCTGTCTCTTTTCCCTTCCATTACAAAGGATTACTATGGGCTCAAGAACTTCGGGGTGAATTATGGTCTTGTCTTCACTTCGTGGGGCGTCGGCGGATTCATGCTGGCACTTGTGGCAGGCAAAATCTATGATGCCACAAAGAGCTTCAATGTCGCTTTTTATGGCGCTGCGACCCTGCTGATAATGGCAGCAGTCGTGACGTTCTTTTTAAGACCCCCGCAACTGGCCGGAAATGAAGCCGTCTAGGGGATATGAACAACACGCGCTAAAGGAGATTGAATCGTGGCAAATATCAGAATCATTGACGATGATGTTGAGCTGACGAATACGCTTTCCGAAGTTCTGGAGAACGGTGGGCACAGCACAAGCGTACTTAACGAGACGAAGGGTGCGGTCGAGAACCTGCTTGAATCCTTGCCTGATCTGATCATTCTTGATGTCATGTTTCCTGAGGATCCTTCCGCCGGAATGGAGTTGGCCATAGAACTCAGGCGAAATCCTCAACTGAAAGACATTCCCGTGATTATGCTTACGGGCGTGAACGAACATTTTCCAATGAACTTCTCGGAAGAAGACATCGATCCAGAATGGCTGCCGGTAGAGCGGTTCATCGAAAAACCGATCGATTTCCGCGAGTTGCTGGATTTGGTGAGCGAGTGCATTTCCGGGGCAAACGGATAATCAGACTCATTGCCAGGATCGCCCCGGTTTCTTTCCCGGCCAGGTGACAACCTGTATCAGGACAGCGGGGCCGACCTTCATAAAACGTCCCTGGTCGTCAGCCTACGCCTCAAGCTGGCGCATGAATTCTGCGCTGTCGAAGATCTCCCAGGCTTCGGCCAGCTTGCCTTCCTCGATGCGGAACGTACTGATCGCCGGTAGCGCGATCTTGTTGCCCTTGGCTATAACGTCGGCGAAATCCGCCGAATGCGTGGCGCGGAACGTGAAGTGACAATCGACCTTATCCCCTTCCGCCAGGAGGAAGTCGATGTCGATCACTATGTCACTGAACGATGGGCCTACCAGCTCCAGGAAGAACTTGCGTACACCCGCCGGCCCCGGAGGCATATCAGGCGGAAAATGATGATCGACAAAGTCGTCTGCGATCAAGGCGTCGACGCTGTCTAATCCTCCCATCACCTCGTCGTAGTAACTGCGGACAAGCGACTTGTTCTCTTCTGACATTTGATCTCCCCTTTCTGTGGCTTAATTCCGTTCTTCTGGCACACCGAAAGTGTAGATGTTTCCAATTCAGCTCACAATGCATTTCTCCGCTTCTCCGAGCCACGAACTGGTCGTCTTTCCATGGAGGGACGCGGGCCTCCGCGTCCGGGGTCACGGAGGCCCGTGACCCTCCAAGCGGTGGAGTTGCATTGTACTTGGGGATGGAACCTCTCCCCATCACCGCGCCGGCTTGCCCCAGGCTTCGACCTCGCCCAGGGCGGCGTATCCGCCGGGCCGCTGGTCAATCAGTTTCGTGAAGTTCATCCACTCTACGGTCCGTTTCTCGATGGGAAAGCCTTGTCTTTCACCGTGGTATTTCGGTTCGATCTGAACACTGGACCCGTCGGAAAACTCGACCGTGATGTTCTTGAAGTGGTTGTTCTGATAGGGGTTGTAGCGGACCAGTACGCCCAGTTTGTCTATCTCGACCGGACGGCCGAAGTTGACCCTCAGCGCCTGGCCGGTTTGAGCCTCGCCGCCGGCGTTGGCATAGGGTCCCCAATTCTGCCGAGGCCAGCCGTGATGGTTGCCGGTGCTGTCGACGTGTCCATCGATTGCGTTTCTAGCGGCGTAGATGCAGGAGTGACGCCATTCGCTGTTGGACACGGCATGCGGAAACATATCGTCTGCAATCTTCTCCGGCCACATTCTGCCACCGCCATCCTTTTCAGGATCACGCCAGTCCCGCTTGTCCATCGGGTTGCATGCAACATTGCGGTACGAGTAGATCTCGGTCTCTGAAGGAACTCGAGCCGTGATAATGTGTTTTTCGCCCATGAAGGCCTGCGGCGGGGGCCGGCGAGGATAAGCAGTGTATTTCGTGGGGTTGTTGCCGTATGCCCCCTGGGTCCACAGGGGAATCGGATAGGACACTTTCTTCCCGGGAGAATACACGATCGCTTCCAGCATACATTCGTCGACCCTGATGGCCATGTTCTCGGCCCCGCTCACCACGACCTGGTCGCCTTCGGCATACTGTCGTTCAATCTCCAGCACACCGGTGCCGGATTCCTTGATCGTCTTGCCTTCGGCGTCAATAACGGCAATCGTGAGTGTGCCCGGGGAGGCCGGCTTCGATGCAGGAGGCTCTGCCGCTGCCGGCTCGATGGCCTTCGTTACCTTCCCGGCAATGGACATACATGTCCGGAAACCGAGGGAGTAGTAGCTCGAACCAGGGAGGTAGCTGAGGGTCTGCCCTGCCCTGCAGTTTGCGGTGTGAAAATCCCAGCTGCTGCCCCGAAGCACCCGGTGCGAACCGGGCCACTTGGCATGCCAGCTCCAGCACCATTCCTGCAGGTTGCCCGCCATGTCGTACAACCCGTACTTGTTCTTGCCCTTCTCGAAGGCCCCAACCGGGTTGGTAAACGGTGATGCCCTTTTCGCCATGTAGGCGGGGTGATACCGCTTTCCACCACTTGCATCGTATTCAGGTTTGATATAGGCGCAGTAGTTCGCGTTGGAATGACTGATCGAGTCCGTTCCCCAGGGAAAGCGTTTGCCAACGTCTCCGCCCCGCGCGGCGTATTCCCATTCTTCGGACGTCGGCAGACGGTAGCCGGTTGTCCAGTCGACGCAGTTGTCCTCTACGTTCAGTTCGCCTTCCCTATAGACGGTCTTCCTCGTCCGGGAGGTGTAATAGGCCGGCTTGATCCCTTCCTTCTCGCTCCGCGCGTTGCACCATTTTACCGCTTCGTACCAGGATACCATGTAGACGGGATGGTCGGGGGCCTTACCCATAACGCTGTCCGGACCTATGTCGTAGCCTTTGTCTTTTGCCCAAGTAGCCACTTCATCCCACTTCGCCTTGGCTACCTCGTACTTGTCCATGTAGAAGTCCGCCACCTTCAGGTCGTGTTTCTCGGGGTATCCATCAGTGTAGAACTCGCCTTCGTCAAGAGGGTTCGTGCCGCTGTTGCTCCCGCCCGGGATCTTCACCATTTCATTCGGAGCCGAAAACACTGCCCCGGTCATCACCAGCGCCAGCATACAGACAACGATGCCTCCCACCCTCATGTATTCTTCTCCTGCGTTGTGCAATTCATCCAAGTAGGTGCCTATCTCCGAGAGGCACCCGCGGCAGCCAGGCGGCAGAGAAGCGAATTCATCGTGCTTCGCTCATGCCATTCTCAATCATGCCGCTTCCCTGCCTCATGGCGCCTCTCGGAGATAGACGCCTACCTTCCCACATAACAGCGCACCCTGCCGTCGGTTGTCGCGAAGTACAGGCGGCCGTTCGCAATTGCCATGGTGTCAAAGACCGGCAGGCCGTCTACCTTGTACTCGGCAAGCTTCGTGCCATCCTTCTTTGAAACGGCCCACAGCAGGGAACCCATACTCCCGGACCATGCTTCATTCTGCTCAGCCAGCCTTTTCTGTACTTCCGGTTTCTCGACATCCTTCACCACGGCTTCCTCGTCGACAACATCCGGTGGACCGACCATGAAAAGCGTATCACCGGCCAATGCCATGGAACGCACAAACATCGGCAGATCCACGGTCCAGCGCTTCTTGCGCTTGGGTTCTTCGAAGTAGTTCCTTACGTCGGCAGCCAGCTCGTTCTCGACCTGCTTGCCCCACCCGTAATACTCGGGTTTGTGGCCGTAGCTGTAGACGGTGCTGTCGTCATGCACGAGGAGTTTTCCCGACGGCCAACGTTTCGCCGCGCGTCCGTACGGCATCCACCCCCCGTCGTAGCCGCGCCCATGGACCCAGTAAGCCCGATGGTGGTACGAGTCTTCCAGGAAACCATACGGGGCAAAGGTGTGAACGCGTTTGCCAGCTGGGTCCACTATGGTCCTGGCGTGCTTGTAGCGCGCTCTTTCTACTTCAGCCTGGTTCTCATCGGCAGCCCGGTGCCAGACACCATCACGCTCGCCGTCCAACTTGATAACCTGGGAGCGCATGTAGACCCTCTCGCCGTCGCTGGAGAGTATGTCCGGCAGTGCCACGGGCATGCTCAATGACCATTCGATGCTCTGCAAGGTCCTGCCCGTCTCGGGGTTGCGATCGTCATAAATGTTTTCCGCTATCTTCTTGCCGGTTTTCGGGTCCAGTTGAATGAAGCGAAGACCTCCGTCGAGAAACATCGACCGGCCACCGACACAGTAGACACGGTCCTCGAGCACGAGCACACTACCGTTCACGGGCCAGACCGATTCAAGTTTCTCCCACGAGACCAGGCGGCGGTCGGCCGGTGCAACCCGGAATCTCCAGATCAGTTCCCCGTCTTCAAGACGAAGACAGTAAACGTGACCGTCGCGGGCTCCGAATATCGCCCGGCCGTGATAAATGGTAGGCGGGGAATCAACGGGGCCTCCCGCTGTATAGACCCAGGCCGTCTTGCCGCTTACGGGATCCAATGCGTGAACGGTATGCTGATCAACGGAAGCAATCAGAAGCCTGCCTTCGGCAACGACAATGCTACTGAGTTTTCCGGCCGCGGAGGTACGGACCTGCGCCTGCCAGTCGGGTTTGAGATTCGGCGTGAGGCCCGAGTCGGTCCTGCCACTCCGGGTCATGTCAGCCCGGAACGTCGGCCAGTCGGACTTTCCGGCCTTGCCGGAGTCTATCTTCGCCTCGTAAGCCGGACCCCTTTCAAGGCGCTCGTCGTCCGTCAGTTCCGCCACCGCCGGCGAGGGAGCCAGGATCGGATATCCGCGCTCGTCTTTCTCACCCTTACTGCGCTGCGCTTCCGTAAGGAGCGCGGGCGCCAGGGCGGAAAACCCTCCCTGCTTGGACTCGGGGTAGCATGCACAGGGATGCTGCGGGGCATAGATCAGGCCGTTGCCCGGCATTATCCCGTAGAGGCAGGCGCCGCGCACCCACTGGTGGGGCTGCCAGTGTTTGCCACGGAAATCGATGAACTCCAGTCCCGTTCGCGAAGTCAGCAGGTAATTCACGGTTGCTTTACCCCGGTAGCAACGATGGTGGAACCAGTAATTCCTCACGTCGGGCGGAAACTCGACCTTGGTCGATCCCGTCTTCAGGTCGTACCCGGTAACAACTCCGGGCATTCGGCCGCCGCTCACGTCGCCCCCGAGGACCATCCCGTCGATAACAAAACAGTCACCGGGCGAGCGATAGCCGGAGGAAGGCTGTTTGGCCGTCCACATGGTCTTGCCGTCGCCGGCGCTCATCGCGGTTATATTGCCTGCGGCGAAAAGAACTACCCCCTCGCGCACCACCAGCGTCGGACCGTGACTCGAGGAGAGTTTCTTCTGAGGCAGAGGATTGGAAGCCCACAACTGCCTGCCGTTCTTCTTGTCGAGACAGACAACACCGGCCGCGTCGTGAAGGTACAGCTGCTTCTCGTCCGCAGCAAGAGTCAGCGGGACAATGTTCTGATCTTTCTGCCATAGCAGCTTGCCCGTATCTGCTTCAAACGCCATCAGGCGCCGCTCTTCCGCTTCCCATATGGGTGTGTCGGAAAGTTTCTTTGCGACCAGGAAGACCACCCCCCCGGAGACGATCACTTCCTGCGTTGCATCGCTGTCTTTGTACGTTAGAACAGTCTTACCGGTAGCAGCATCAAGTGCTGTCAGCGGCGCCTCGATGCCCAGCGTAACGTAAACCCTCTCACCCACGGCCACCAGTCGCCGCGGCAGGATAGCCGGTCCGCTCTTCAAGGCCAGCAGGTGGTCGAACCATTTCGGGAACGGACGTTTCCAGAGTAACTTCCCGTTGAAGGCGTCCCGCGCAACCACCTTCCAGTCAGGCGGTGTGATGATTGACATCCGCGGCGCCTCGTCGATGATCTGGAACACACGCTTGCCGCATGACACCAGGGCGCTGACGCTGGACATGTGCTCGTGGTGCCGCGACCACTGCGGGCCGCCATGCCACTGCAGGCGTCCCACCGGGGCAATAACCGTATCCTGCGCCACCGCGTTGTTATCGGCCTCATGCAGGTAGTGGGTCCACGCGTCAATCTCCTTGGGACGCGGCTTGGTAAAGGCGACGTATCCGTCGCCGATCCGGGATGCGGGATGCGGGATGCACGGCGCTCCTTCCGGACCCACGGCAACACCTTCCGGGGCAAGTACGCGCGCAATCTCCTCGGGCGGCACCCGACACCCGGCACGCGACACGACAACCAGGTTAACCGTGTTATCTATATAAGGAAGGTGCTTTCCATCGAAACGGTCTATCGAGACGTTTCCGTAAAGTTTGGCGGCCTGGACACTGTCGCGAGCCTGTTGAACAGTTTCAGGATCGGTGTCGAGGCCATGCACCAGGTGGCTGTCGTTGGCGCGCAACGCGACCGTGAGCTTGCCGTCGCCGCACCCGAGATGGACGACCAAACCGCCCCTGATTCCGGTTTCTTCAAGTATCTGCGGGGCGAAGTCAGGCGCGGCAACTGCAGCAGAAACGAATACCACGACAAACAGAATCATTACCCCCCACCTTGGACGTTGGGCGTCGGGCGTTGGGCGTTGGGCGTTCATTCTTCCCCCGCTTTTCCTGCTGCCGGCTGCTGGTACCGCCAGTCGACACGCATCGCGTGGCAGAACACTTGGGCAATCAGTGCAGCCAGGTCGGGATCGTATTCTTCCAACTCCTTACGCGTGTTGACCTCGCCGTGCCCGTCGCCGCCTTCCCTGTTGGCATCGAACCAGGACTGTACGCCCTCGGCCCAGTAGTTTTCGTGGCTTTCCCCCGCAACAGTCCCCTTCCAAAGCCCCTTGCCGGAGGCCTTCCTATGGAGCCCTTTGAGGTTCGTGTCAAAGCGATTGTCGATTGGCTTGACTCCGATCTTTGATCTGAGTATCCGCACGGACGAGCGTTTCTCGCGGGTAACCGTCTTGTACTGTTCCAGTGCCTTTTCCAACTCTTCGTCTACGGGCCTCAGGCCTGTTACCGTGTGCAAGGCACGGGCAAGTTCGCGGACCAGTACGCTTTCGCCCGCATGGGGATCTCCCTCTCCGTTTAGAAGGTTCTCCTCGCTGACAGCGATGATCTTCAGGTCGGGCCCATAGCTGAACACTCGCGTTGCCTTATCCTCTGTTGCCCCGGAGCTTTTGAACTCCGGAATGTCGGCGAGCTTCTCTTTCGTACCGACCACCACAAGGCGCATGCCGTCATCGATCATGGCCATGAGGATGTCGTGACGGTAAGCAAACATGTGCCGGACGACATGGTTTGCCTCCAACAATGCCTCATCCGAAACATTGCCCGAACCAAGAATCGGCAGGCCGCGTGCCCAAACTTCCTTCCTATAAAAAGGATCACATTTGAGCGATGCATCCGGCGCGGCAACCTGCGGCCGCTTCACAAGCGGCTTGTAGCGCCAATCGGTTTCTTTGGTAAGATTGAATGTCTTTTCAACGAGCCTGGCCAGGTCCGGGTCATACGCCTTCAGTTCCTCGCGCGTATTAACGTGATTATGCTTGAAGTTGTTCTGGTTGTTGGCATCAAAATAACACTGTACGCCTTCGGCCCAGTACTCCGTATGGTTCACAGCGGCATACATATCCTTGTAGGGGCAGCTCCACAGACCTTTCTCAAGAGCCTTCGCATGAGTTGCCTGCAACACTTCATCGAATGGTTTGTCTGCCTCCACACGTCTGAGCACCTCGTGAATGGTATGGGCGAACTCATGGATCAGAATATTTTCTTCTTCAAAGATGTCGACAGGCAGGCAGAGAAGATTCTCCTCTGCCACGCTGGTGGGCACCTTATTATGGCCCCCGCCAAAACCGCGCGAGCGCTTGTTCCAGAATTCCCTGGGCTTAAGCCAGGCGTATTCCGGCAAATCAGTAATGCCTTCTTTTGCGCCGACCACCATCATGCGTCCGCCACGTTCTATCAACGCTTTGCGAATGTCCGGGCGCCCGACCAGCATCTTGTCAACCAGCCTCGCGGACTCGAACAGAGCAGCGTCGGGAACTCTTTCCGAACTGACAACCGGCAACCCTCCGCAGTCGAGGTACTTCTTGTAAAAGGCAGGGATCTTCAACGATTCGGGCACTTCCGTGATCTTTCCCCGCCCTGAAGAACTTTCTGCGCGCGCGCCGGTACAGAGGAGACTTATAAGAACAGCTAACGTCAGTACTCTATGCATCTTCTTCCTTCTTGTCGTCTGTCGCATCGGCCCTGGCTGCTTTGCAGGCGAACAGGATGAATCCGCCCCAGTAGAAGCCCAGTACCAGTACCATCATTATATAGGTTGCAGCTGTCATGTTACACCGCCTCCTCTTCTTCTTCCGGAGCCTGAGTCATGTCGTAACCTTTTATGGTCTTTGCGGCTATCGTCTTGTTGAGCACAAGAGCAAGTGTGACCAGGATACCCCACTGCAGCAGCATGGTGCCGGGACTGAATGGTTCGACCGGCGACCACCAGTTATCCGGGTGATCGGCAAACGCCTGCCGCATCCACCAACCGAATACACATGCGAACATCAGGGGGAACATCCATATGCATGCACTCCACCACTTGCCTATGTATAGATTGGACCACTTGTGGTTTATTATCTCGGTTCTCGCCTTTTCTACGCCGTACTTCATCATTGCCAGGGCGCACAGCAGACCGCTTATGAGCAAAGCAACGCCCCATACAAAGTCCTGGTTGTCCAGGAAGGTGCTTTTGACCGCTGACGGCAGGCCTAGTGTGAAACATCCTATGACCACCCAGAGAGCGGCTTTCTTCCTCGATACGTTGAAGTCGCACACTATTCTTATTCCGAGCTCGTACATGGCGATGAGGGAGGATAGCGCGGCGATTGTCATGGCGAAGAAAAACATGCTGCCCATGATATTGCCCCCTGGCATTGTCGGAAAAAGCGATGCGAGGTATATGAAGGTGAGCCCTGAATTGCCCGCGCTCATGGCGTCGTTGGCGGCTTCCGGAGTCGCTGAAAGTGCGAATATGGCCGGTATCACGGCAAGACCGGCCAGGAGCGAGGCGGCGTTGTTTCCCAGGCCCGTGAGTACACAGTTGAGCCCGATATCATCCTTCTTCTTGGTATACACCCCGTAGACGATCAGAAAGCCCCAGCCCGCACCGGTGGACCATGCTGACTGTGTGAAGGCCTCGAGCCACACTTTGGGGTTTGCAAGGTCCTTGAGATGTGGTGTGAAAAGATAACCAACTCCCTCCGAAGCTCCCGGCAGGGTCAAGGCCCTTACAGCCACGATTACCAGGAGAGTAAACAGCACGGGGATGATCAGTTTGCACGCCCTCTCGATGCCCTGGTGGACACCCTTATACACCACGACACCGGCCAGGATTACGCTTATGCCATGGAAAAGTATTGTCTGGTCGGGAGCGGCCAGAAACGCGTTCCACATGGCTTCGGTTTCTCCCGCGGTCACGCCAGATTCAAAGGCACCGGTAAGGAACAGTACACAGTACTTTAGACACCAGCCCATTACCACGGAGTAGAAAACGGCTATGCCGAGGCAAACTACACCCATCCACGTTCCCATCCAGGTGAACTTCCTGCCCATGAAATCCCGGAATGCACCGGGACATCCCAGGCCCGTCTTGCGGCCAAGAACCATCTCGGCCATGAGCAGGGGCATCGACCAGACTATGAGTGCCACGGTCCAGGCTATAATGAAACTGCTTCCGCCGTTGGCGGCTACAACCCTCGGGAAACGCCAGATGTTTCCAGTCCCCAGAGCCATACCTATAGCGGCGAGCACGAAACCCCATCGGGAGTCAAAACTGTCTTTCTTCCTCATACACATATCCCCTTAGAACCAGAAGCCGGCTCCCGCCGAGCAGGAGCTCACGTTCCTCCCAAGTAGGTGCCTATCTCCGAGAGGCACCCGCGGCACACGAACGGCAGAGGGGCGAATGAGTAGTGCTTCGCGCCAGCCATTCTCTTCCCTGCCTTTTGGCGCCTCACGGATCCCGCTACAACGACAGAACATACTCAACCAGGTCATCGATATCCTTATCCGTCAGCCCCTTGACCTTCTTGTGTTTCCCTTCCTTATCATGCGTAGTCAGCACGTCTTTGATCGTCAGGGCGCGCCCGTCGTGCAGGTAGGGTGCAGTACGATGGACCTCGACGAGTGACGGCGTGTCATACTTCCCCTCGTACTTCTCTGACTCGTTGGGCGTCACGACACCCACGTTGTGCACATTCTTGTCCGTGAAGAGCGGCGCCGGATGGCAGCCGTGACACTTGGCCTTTCCCTCGAATAGCCCCTTACCCCGTGCGGCGGATTCCGTGAGTTTGCCCCCGGCATCCAGGTAGGGACTTGGCTCGGGGCGCAACGACACCACGTAGGCCAGTATGTCGTCCACCTCCTGAGGGGTCGGATCGATCTTGTGGCTACCTATGACGCCGGTTCGAATACATTCCCTTGGTGCGGAGCGCGTGGCAAGCCAGTTGTAAGGAGCGGTATCTTTCATGGTAACCAGGTTGGGCGTGTCCTTGGGATTTCCGATACCGTCCCTTAAAAAATCCCAGCGCATCCCGTCAATCCTACCTCCACCCTGGTGGCAGGTGGCGCAACTCTGCCAACTCTGAAAACAGTAGGAGGCATCGTGAAAAAGAATCTCACCCCGCCTCACTGCATCCGCTTCGGGCTGTTTGCCCAGCGGTATTGTGCCCTGCAGTTCCCCGGTGGCCGCGTCCATGATAGTAACTGAGCCGGTATAGTAGTTGGCGACCATGAGTTGCTTCTCATCCGGTGCCAGGGCAATACCCCGCGGAGAGTTGCCCCCTGTGGGAAAACGGCGAATCGCATCGGCCAGGTAGAGGGCCGTCAGGTCGTTCTCCAACTCGACTATCTTTCCGGGATCCGTCTTCATGCGAACCCATATGTTCTCCTCCGTCCGCAGCGCCATAATGTCGTCCGGGATAAACGGGAGCCCCCTGGTGCCCTTCTCCGGTTGCGGGTCCGGCACCGAACCGTCACGGATCTTCGCAAGTTTCTCGGGTATCTTGCCTTCGATCAGTTCGTGGACCAGCCCGATTTTCACATTTGATATCTCGTGCACGCCGGCGTGGCTGATCCACAACTGCTTGCCGTCTCCCGAACAGACTACATCGTAGGGGGTGGCTGCTCCCTTGGTCAGGTCATCAAGCAGAATGGTCGCCAGCCGCGTCCCCCCGGCAATGTTGATGATCGACAAAGCGTAAGTATTGACCCAGCCAAGCTCAAGCTGGCTGACGGGCTGATTGAACCTGCTCACCTGGTGAACCGCGTAGGCCCATTTCCCGTCGGGACTAACGCATAAGCCCTGGACAGCCGTTGAGCCCGGGGCGAGATTTACAGTGGAAGCCACCTCGAGCCTTGAAGCGTCAATAATGCTGACCTCAGCCGCCAGTGTCACATCGGTGCTCACACCGTGCGGAAGGAAGTTCGCAATCACAACGTATTTCTCATCGGGAGTAAGGACAGCACATGAGGGTTCGCGCGCCACGGGGATTTCTTTGATGGACTCGCCTTTCGCGAGGTCGATGACCGAAACGCTGTGCTTGTCCTGGTTGCAGACGTAGATCCGTTTCGCTTTCTTATCCACGGCGAGTGCCTGGGGCCACCTGCCTGCGGGAATGCGGCTTGAGACAGCTTTCTTGGCCGTATCGATAACCGCCACGGTTCCGGCGCCTCGCTCGGCCACGTAGAGCGTGCGGCCGTCGGTCGACAGGACCACGCCCCGCGGTTCGCCGTTGAGAGGAATATCGCCGCGCCGGGTCTTACCCGCGACATCCAGGATCGCAACAGTGCCGGCCGTGGGATCCGATGTGTAAAGCGTCTTTCCATCTGGCGATATGGCGACTGACAGCGGCGAGTGATACGTGGCCTTCTTGCCCCTGCTCTGACCCTGCGCCAAAGATCCGCACGGCAGAATTATTCCGATGACTAGAAGTGCAAGCGTGAACCCCAATGGCAGGTGCTTATTGGGATTGTATCTCGTCATCAGTTGCATCTCCGCTTTTTCTGATTCTATCTCGGTTTACAGGAAGCCAGCCAATCCTGAATACTTCAAGCCTAACGAAAAACACCAATTCCAACAAGTTGACACAAGTGGTTTTCTCCGAAATGCGAGCCCACCGGCGGGAAGGGCAGCGGCCTGGCTGCCCGTTACGCAAGATGGCCCCGCAACACACATTGCATTAGGGACTTCCTCTGATCTTTTTTCTGCTCTTACAGTTGAGAGGTTGCGCAATCTGTAGTATAGTTGCTTGAGTGGGATGGGTTATCTCAAGAGCATTGCGATATCACTCAAAGCCAGGGAAACGTCATGACTAGTCAATACTCCGAATCAAGGTTTATCGTAATATCAACGATCCTCAGCCTTTTGCTGGGGTTCTTTTTTGCCGGCGCGTTGCCGGCGAGCGGGGCAACGATGTCCGTTTCCGCGACAGCGCCAACCGTTGACGGAGCGGACATTGCCCAGCTGACAGGCGGGTCCGATCCAGGGGGTAATCTCGGACATCTCTGGAGTAACCGTCCTGTCCATGGTCAGACGTTTCGCCCGACGGCTGCCAGCACACTTTACGCCGTGACGTTGAGTACGCGTGGCGCAGGAAATACCGGTCAGAATTACAACATACGTGTTGGCACGGTCAGTGGGTCCACGTTTACACAGGTTGCCGCGGAGACCGCGACTTCCGTGGCTATAGCTGCGTGGGATTATGTGACCATCACGTTTGCCACACCGATTGCACTGACCGCCAACACGCTGTATGCCTTCGACATGGGCTGTACAGGATCAGGTTTCATTTCGGACGCCAATGCCGGGGATGTCCTCGCAGACAGCCAGGCTTACAGCAGCGGTGCCAACGGTGTGGGATCGGGGACCATGACGCTACATTCCCTGGATCGTGTCTTCCACGTTGACATG
>JASLPY010000085.1 GCA_030744755.1 Kiritimatiellia bacterium
CGGCGGACCTTTCCCGCTAACGCCTAGCGCCTAACCACTAACCACTGCGTTCTGCGCTCACAGCGCAGAACGCTCTCAATCTACTACTGGTCACAGTGCCCGGGAAGTACTAGAATAGTTTGGTTGACTGATGGAACCACACGATGCGGGAGGAACGACATGAGAACGACAAATCGATTCACTCCGTTCCTGACAGCACTCCTGGTTGTTATTGCGCTTCTCTCCCACGCCGAAGACAAGGTTCTTACATCTGTCGAAGATGCGCTTAAGAATCCGGAAACCGTAGAGAAGTTGGATCTTTCAGGCAAAGGTCTCTGGCAGTTACCTGAAGGAGTATCAAAGCTCGTGAACCTCAAGTCGCTGAACCTGAGCAGCAACGACCTGGAGCTCCTTTCTCCGCAGATTGGTGAACTCAGCAACCTGGAGATCCTCGACCTGACCGATAATCCCATCAGATGCCTCCCCGTCGAAATGAAGCAACTATCCAAGCTGAAGAGCTTAGCCTACAAACCGGAACTGAACTTCGCCGACATGGGTCAGAATGTGAACTTTGGCCGCGGCCGCGGAATAGTGGCCGATCCGTTTGCAGCGCAGGCGCTCCATCAAAGAATGATCATTCAGCGGGGCGGGATGAACGTACAGTTTCGGGGCGGCAGAAATGTGATGGCTGGCGAAGGAGATCCGATGACGGTCAGACTGTCATCCCCCGAGGAATGCGAGATGTTCCGCAGCCAAATCCCCGACATCAACTGCAAGGTGTCCATCGAGACTCGTCAAAACATGGCGTCAGTCACTTTAGATGAATCAACGGTCAGCAAGGCCGACATGCTGCTCCACTTGCAGAAGGCAGAGTCGCCGGAAATCGGCACGATGAAAGTGAAATCCATCATACTTGAAGAAGGCAAGCACGAGCTGGTGGTGTGGTGCCGGTTGAAGAGCAACCCGTTCTTTTACAAGTTGATTCACCGTCAGACTTTCGAGGTGTCCGGGAATCTTGAGGATACGGTCACAGAACTCATAGCACAGCTCGGTGCAGCAACGTTCAAGCAGAGAAGACAGGCTGAACAGGAACTGGTTTCGTATGGCGAAGCCATCACCCCATACGTGAGGCAAGCCCGGAATCATCGCGATCCCGAGATCAGCATGCGAGCCGCCGACATCCTTGAGAAGCTGGACAAGGCTGATAAGAACTGACCGAAGCCCTCGCTTATTCCAACGGGCTCTAGTAGATCGGCTCTCCAGAGCTGATCACATCCGTGGTGCAGTTCTGGAGGGCCGCACTTACTTGACAGCGAAGAGCTCGATCAGACACGTCATCTTGACTGCCGCTAAATCTAAACCCACTTCGTAATGTCGGAAAGCGGTTTGCGTTTTGACTGGCGTTTCTCACGCCCTTCTTCATCTGCGGGGTATCCCAACGTGATCAGTGCAACGGGTTTGACTCCGCCTGGCCAGTCCACGACAGTCCGCACAACGCGTGGCTTTATCCATCCTATCCAACAGGTGCCAAGCCCGAGTTCCGTGGCCTGAAGAACCATATGCTCTCCGGCTATGCCAAGGTCCACCCATGGATAGTCCACACCCGAAACCGCGGGAGCGGCCATATGGGTTACAATCGATTTCGCCATCCCCAGGACAATGTGAACAGGCGCTGCCAACGCCCACTCCATGCGAATGCCCGGCAGGAAACATTCTTCTACAATGCGGCGGCGGCTCTCATGATCCGTGACGACGGCAAAGCGCCATGGCTGCTTGTTGCAGGCCGACGGCGCAAGCCGCCCGGCCTCCAACACCTTTCGCACCAGTTCGTCGGGAACGGGCTCAGAACGGTACGAGCGGCAACTGAAACGCTTGTGTATAGCTTCGTCTACATCCATGAGGGGGAATGGTTAATGGTTGGTGGTTCGCCCTCCATAGCTCGTAGAGCGGCGGAGGCCCGCCGCACTCCAGCGAGTGTATCCAAGCGTCTCAGTACGTCACTTCCTTTCGGATAGCCTCTAACTAGATACACTGATTGATGATGCTCTCGTAGAGCTCTTCCTTGCCGCTGCGTACTTCCGGTTCGCCGCCGTTTTCTGCAAGTTCCTTGAGCGCCACGAGGTCAAGCTCGCCCTTCTCGAAGAGAGCGCCGTTGCCGCTGTCGTACGATTCGTACCTGGCTTCAAGCATTTTCAGGTAGTCGGTGTTCTCGCGAACGTTATGTGCGACCTCAAGTCCACGCGCGAATGAATCCATCCCGGAAATATGGCCGATGAATATGTCTTCCAGGTCGGTCGATGCCCTGCGCGTCTTGGCATCGAAGTTGAGTCCGCCGCTGCCGATTCCGCCATTGCCCAGAACGACGAGCATGGCTGCAACTGTGTCGTTGAGGTCGGTTGAGAACTGGTCAGTATCCCATCCGTTCTGAGGGCAACCCCTGTTGGCGTCGATACTTCCCAGTAATCCAGCGTCCGCAGCGGTCTGCAGGTCGTGAGCAAAGCTGTGACTCGCAAGAGTGGCGTGGTTGGCTTCTACGTTCAGCTTAAAGTCATCTGCCAGTCCGTTTGCCTTCAGGAAGCCAACCACGGTAGCCGCATCGAAGTCGTATTGGTGCGTCGAGGGTTCCATGGGTTTGGGCTCAATCAGGAATGTCCCCGTGAATCCGATCTTCCTGCCATAATCGCGGGCGATCGCCAGGAACTGGGCCAGGTGGTCCAGTTCTTTCTTCATGTTTGTGTTTAAGAGCGAGGAGTACCCTTCCCTGCCGCCCCAGAACACGTAGTTTTCGCCACCCAACACTACGTTGGCATCCAGGGCCGCCTTGACCTGCGCGGCGGCATGAGTCAGTACCTGGAAGTCCGGATTCGTCGATGCGCCGTTCATGTAACGGGGATGAGAGAACATGTTGGCGGTTGCCCACAGGAGTTTAACTCCAGTAGCCTCCTGGCGTTCTTTTGCAAGGGCGACCATCTGGCCGAGGAGTTTCTCGGATTCCGCAACCGAGTTTCCCTCCGGTGCAATGTCCCTGTCGTGAAAACAGTAGTAAGGCACGCCGAGCTTTGAGAAGAATTCGAAAGCCGCATCCATTTTATCCTTGGCGGCATCCAACTCGTCCGACTTCTCATTCCATGGAAAGACCTTTGTTGGCGCACCAAAAGGGTCGGCCCCGGAGCCACAGAACGTGTGCCAGTAACATACGGAGACACGCATGTGCTCTTTCATTGTCTTGTCGCCTACGATCTTGTTCTCGTCGTAGAACTTGAAGGCAAGAGGATTTGTTGATTCACGCCCTTCGAACGGGATCCTACCTATGTTTTCAAAATATTCCCTGCCGCCAACAAAATAATCCGTCGCCATCTCTAACTCCCCTTCCCCCGGATTTCTACCGAGGCTTTGATTTATATCCGGCTCAAATGCCACTTTCAGACTCAACCACTGAGAATAGATGACCCCGGCGATTACGGGCAAGCCCGAAATAGTCAAATAAGCGACCGAGATACTTCCGATCCTGCTTCGCGTTTCGCTTTCTATGTCGGACACGTTGGAATCCGGAGCTGACTTGAAAAAGGGAATCCGACCCGGCATTTTCGGTCGATGCGGGCTCAGCCAGCACAACTACGCCAGTTTCTTAAGCAACCATGCCATGTTCTCACCGAGAACCTGCATGGTCTTCATTCCTTCTTCATCGTCTTTCGCTTCTCCTTCACGGCGGCCGATACCCAGGTTCCAGTAAACCGATCCGGGGACCACCATCTGGTTGATGAGAAAGAACTTGTTGATTGCGTCAAACGTGTCGGTTGCTCCCGCCCTGCGTACCGCGACAACTGCCGCGCCAACCTTCCGTTTCAACATACGCCCGTTCGCTATGGCAACCAACCCCGCCCTGTCGATCAGCGCTTTGACTTCCGTACTTACATTGGCGAAGTACGTGGGGGAGCCGATAATGATGCCGTCTGCTTCGAGCATTTTATCGACAAGTTCATTAAGGATGTCATTGTCGATGATGCAGTGCCTGTCCTGGTTCTCAAAGCATTTCTTGCAGGCGGTGCAGCCGTGGATTCTCTTTCCGCCAAGCTGAACATGCTCAGTTTCTATCCCCTCCTTCTGCAATTCCACCAGCACCGCATCAATGAGCAATGCCGTGTTGCCGTTTTTTCTAGGGCTCCCATTCATCGCCAATACCTTCACTGTCTTCCTCCTTGCCTTTTTCCGACACAGAATTCAATCCCGCGGCTTGTCTGTATTCGTGGAACCATCTGTTTCGCCAAGAACCTTTCTTATGTAGCCGGGCACATTTGTCGTAATGGACCTGGCTCCCCACCTTCTGAAACGCCGGGCGGTTTCCGGATCGTCAACCGTCCAGACATGGTATTCGAATCCCTGTTCGAGGATGCCCCGGATAAAGGATTGGCTGATACTGTCTTTGCTGGAGCTGAACCCGTCGGCCTTGATTTCTTTCAGGATTCGCAGAACCTCTTCAAGTGAGGGGGTGATTCTGCCTGACCTGTCTTTCTTGAAGCCGGATAGCCACATAGCCTTGAATTGTGGCGCCTTAACCTTTAGATCGTGAATCACTTTCTTGTTGAAGGAGATCACAACAACCTGCTCGCGCTTGAGACCAGACTCCTGGATCTCCTTAAGCAGGATGGGGATGATAGATTCGTCGGTCTTGATCTCTATGTATATCTTCTTTCCACCGGGAACAGTCGCCAATACTTCCGCAATCGTGGGAATGATTGTGCCGGCGTAGTCTTTGCCACGGTATGCACCCACGTCCAGTTCTTGCAGGTCTTCCAATGTGGATTGTTTTACGACGAGATCCCTATTCGCCACTTTCTTCGTGTTGCCGTCATGTATGCATACAACATGCCCGTCCCCAGTAAGCCGGAAGTCTCCCTCAATGGCATCCGCCCCCTGCTCCCACGCCAACTTGAATGCCGGTATCGTGTTCTCCGGTGCCTCCCGGGACGCACCTCTATGTGCAACTATCATGACTTCCTCCGCGTGGCTCGAGATGCTGACAACTAGAACAAGAAGAGTAACGCAAATGTATCTCATACTTTGCCTTCCTAACAGAGGCACGCATCTCCCCCAGGGAGAAAATCATTTGGTGGGGATCTTGATATTCAGGTCCCATGGATTTCTGTAGGCCCTGGCCAGCATCTTGTTGGCTTCGTCGTCGCCGGCGAATTTCTCTTTCGCCGGATTCCATTCGAGTTTCTTGCCGCGCTTTATCGCTACATGGGCGAGTTGGCCCATTGAGCAGGTGCGGTGTCCCACTTCGGCATCAGCCATTGCTTCAGCCGGGGCATTGTTCTTTATGCAGTGGATGAAGTCGCCCTTATCGCTCCGCTGTGGAATCCGCAGATCACTGTCCTTGAGCTTCGTTTTGAGAATATTGATGTCGCTGGCCTGAAATCCGCCTTTCCTGTGCCAGTTGGCCTGTATCCAGCCTTCCTCCCCCTCAACCCTGAGATATGCTCCGGCGCTGTCGATGATGTAGTCCATGATGACACCGTCGGCGTACTCGAACTGAACCTTGAAATCTACCAGCACGTTCCAAAGCCCACTGCCGGCGGCGGGATACTTGCCCGTACCTTCAATGGATACCGGGCCGGTCCGTTCGCTGTTATTGACCAGTTGGGCGACATCTATTACGTGGGTTCCCCAGTTCGTGATCATGCCCTCACAGGTGTCCAGGCAACGCATCCAGCCGGGACGACTGTAGGATTTTGGCGGATGAACGGCATGGACAGTGTACGGTTTCTTCTTTATGGGGCCCATCCACATTTCGTAGTCGAGATCCTCGGGAACCGGCATGGGGGCGGTCTTTCCGCCGGCTTTGTCGCCGCGCGGCACCCCGACCTCGAACCTCTTGATCTTGCCGATATACCCATTGCGCACCAGCTCGGCGGTCTTGTGCATGTAAGCATGCGATCGGCATTCGCTGTCGGTGCGAAACACCACGCCGTGTTTCTTCACGGCATCAGCAAGCACACGGCCCTCGGCGATAGAAAGGGTCAGCGGTTTTTCACAACTCACATGCTTTCCCACGCGAACAGCCGCGAGTGATATGGGGACGTGCCAGTGATCAGGCGTTGAGTTCATGATCGCGTCGACATCATCACGCTCAATTACTTCGCGCCAATCGGCATAAGTCCGGCAGTCCTTATTGCCGTATTTCTTGTCCACCTCGTTTTTCGCATTGTTCATGCGCCACTTGTCGACATCGCAGATGGACACTATTTGCACGCCATCCATATTGACCAGTGTCCGGAGATTCGCATACGTTCCCTGCCGCCCCACTCCAATCATGCCGATCGTAATCCTGTTCGACGGGGCATCCTTACCAAACACCGTTGATGGAAGAATTGTGGGGAAACCGATAACTGCACCTATGCCCCCGAGCATTTGCCTGCGTGATATTCCAGTCCTGGTTGTCTTCATTCTCATCGGCTCCTTTCACTGTTGCCGGGCACAGAGATCTGAATTCTAACGAATCCAGCTACGGGATGGACTCCCAACTGTAGCTGAATCCGTGAGGATTCAGCCGTGGCCGTCGGCGCCAAGCCGGTGGATCTACCCTGTGTCTCGGCCCCTATGACATGTCCGCCTCCAGGCACATCTGTTTGAACCTCAAGAGTGCCTCAATTGTCGTATCAAATGACACCGCTCCACAACCCCACACAAAATTGGTCATTCCCTTCTTCTTCCCGGCAAGGGCTTGCACGGCTTTTCCGACGCCGTCCCATTGTTCCCGTTCTATCATTTTCGGGTCGGCACAGCCCCTGATGATCATTTCATGTCCGCGGGTTTTTTCTTTCATGAACTCGAAATCGGTCATGTAATCGGCAACCACCAGCGAGGTGCCCACCTCGATAAAGTGGTCCATCAGTTTCGCGGTATCACCGCCCATGATTACCGCCGGAGGAGGAACATCGTAACCGGACTTTATCATGTCAATCACGCGCTTGTTGTACGGCACAACGTACTCGCCGAATATCTCGGGCGTTATCAGCGGAATCGTTCCCCACGATTCGAATATACTGACGCCGGCACCTGTTTCTGAGATGCGTCTTGCCTGCTGCATAGACAGTTCCGTGGTCTTTTGCATAAGACCATGGACCAGCTCGGGCGATTCCATCATGTCAACGATCAGTCCTTCAAATCCCCGGAGCTCAACCG
Source organism: Kiritimatiellia bacterium (assembly GCA_030744755.1). Classification (GTDB taxonomy): domain Bacteria; phylum Verrucomicrobiota; class Kiritimatiellia; order UBA8416; family JADHWI01; genus JASLPY01. The sequence goes on from JASLPY010000085.1 coordinate 7,165, forward strand.
CCTGGGAAAAAGGCCCGGCCATGGTGGAAAGCACCCAGACTTCATCTCCTATCTCTTCGACGACTCGCCGCGTGGCATCGACGAGCATCTGCATGCGGTTATCCGGACCCGCTTCCGGTGTTGCCAGTCCGTTGATATCCAGTGGCGAGCTGTTTTCAAGTGGATGGGATATGACCCCCGGTATGGCCCGTTCGGAACCTCTCGATAGTTCGCATCCAAAAGCTTCAACTTCCACATTGTAGATGTCGACCCCAACCGTCACCAGGTCGTGCTGATAAGTTTCCCATGATTTCAGTGCGGCCATGGCGGTCAGCTCGGCTGAACGGCTGGTTTCGTATGGGCTTTTGCCAATGACGCGCGCGCCGTGCTCGTAGATGGAAGGGACAAAAGGAAACCGGTCCACTTGCTGTCCATGCAGAACCGCATTCATTCTGTTCTTGCTATTCACAGTGATTCCCTTTTCTCCCTTTAGGGCTCAGCTTATCAATGCCAACATTGTCAGTACACATGCTATGCACATTCCAAGAATGACCAGGAATCCGAGCCATGTCTGTTTTGATGGCTTCATAAGGAACAGGCCGCCTGCCGTACAGAGCCGGTCCGTGACAGGCACGGCTTCGTCAAGCGGCAGATCGAGTTTCTCCTCTTCCCCAATTGGAACGTAGATCTTCTTAAAGAATTCATCTATCACCTGCGGGTCGGGCCGTTTGCTCAGAAGACTGCCGACTATGCCACCGCCCACGCCCGCCAGGATGGGCAGGCCGAACTTGATCTCGGAAGGACACTCCGTGAACACGTATCGGGAAACGATGAAGCTCGCACCTGCTAGGAGCACGCTCGCAAAAACCCCGGCGGTGTTCATTCGGCGCCACAAGATTCCCATGGCGGTTGAGATTCCGATAATGCCCAGGATATTGAAATACATCAGGATGGATTTAACCACATCGCTACGCATCAGGATGGCGAAAACCAGTGAAACCCCCACGATAACCAGTCCGGTAAAACGTGTTACCCGGAGTTGCTGATGATCATCAGCGTCACGGTTGATGTAAACGCGGTAAACACTCTGAGTAAACAATCCTGCCACAGTGACCTGGAATGCATCGCCGGACGACATGGAAGCAGCCATGACACAGGCCAGCATTATACCCTGGAGCGCCGGCGACAGAAGTGACCGGATCGAATCGCCAAAGGCGGCGTCCGGATGAATCTCCGCGCCGGTCTTGATAAGATACGCCAACCAGCATAGTCCCAGTATGCTCCATCCGATGGTACAGATGCGCTTCAGCATGTTGCCGCCGACGAAACCCATTCGTCCTTCCCATTCGGTCTTCCCCGCAGCACAAACCGACATCAGGTGCGGAAGTGCCAGGGCCGTCAGAGGAGCATTGATGCAGAGCAGGATCACGGAGCTGAGCTTGAACGACTTGGAGTCAAACAGGCTCAGGTAATTGCCTCCCTCCGACGATGCCGCACCCAGGGTCTCCCGTAAACCTGAAAGGCCGCCGACCTCCGGCATGTTCAGGGCCATAGGGATTGCAAGGAATGAAAGGACGATGATCATCAGGCCCTGCACCATATCCGTACGTATTGCCGCCACAATTCCGCCCCAATACCCATAGAGCGAAAAGGTGATCGTTGTCACAAAGAGAATTCCGAAGAACCACCAGTCGATTGCCCCGCCCGAAGCTTGCTCCAGGGCCGCTTTGCCCATCATTCCCTGTACGGTCCGGGTGGTTGCCAGAAGAACGCCGGCAAAGAAAACCATCATGCCAAGTCCGGCCACGATTGTGTAAAGAAGGGCAGCGGCGTTACCATAACGCTCCTGGTAGTAGTCGGCCATTGTCAGGCAGCGCATGCGTCGTATGACCGGAGCGATGAGCCAGTAGAAGGGTGTGCCGAACATCCACATCCATGAGACCCATATCCCGGATGCCCCGCCGGACACGGTTTTGCTGACGGTGCCTGCAGCATCACCGGGGTTCGTTCCGGCACCGAATGCGTGCATTACCATCAGCCACAGGCCGAACCGGCGATTTCCCAGCAGGTATCCTTCCTGGGAAGTGGCGCTACGTTTGCACCACCAGCCCATCACAAGCATGCCGACGAAATAGAGTGTCAGCACGATCCAGATTACAACATCCAAGCCAAGGAACATTGTCACTCCTTATTGAGCGCTTCATCCTTTTCTGATTCGACAGGCGAGCAAAGCTCTCTCCATGACTTCATGGAAGCCTCCAGGTTCTCCTTTTGATCGCCACGGATGTTGTAGCATTGCAGGCCGATGGGCCCCCTGTAACCTGTCGCCTTCAGTTTCCCGAGAAAAGCGCGCATGTCGAACGCGCCTTGACCCAGCGGCTGGATCAAGCGATCCCAATTACCTTCCAGGTCCGCGCCATTGATAGAGACAAGGTACAGGTAGGGCGCGGCCTCCTTGATAATGTCATCAAGATCCTTTGCGTTTCCGGAACGCAGTTCGTGGCATAGGTTGATTGAGACTCCCAGGTTTTTGCGATCGGCCCTCTTCACGATTCGCACGGCGTCTCTTGCCGTGGCAACGAAGAACCCGTGATGAGGATAGAGAGCTACCTTTACACTGCGTTTTGCCGCAAGATCGGCGATTTCCCCAACAACCCGCGCAGCTTCCTCATCATCAGGCTTCCCCTGCACTGTCAGCCAGAGCATGGTCTGAGTTCCCTCAAGCTGTTTCACAGCCTCCTCGAGTTGCAGGGGGTAAGGAGTCTGTGAGCCGACACGGCAGTGCACGTACAGGCTGAAGACTGTCAGTCCCCGCGACTTGAACACCTTCAGCCTGTCGGGCAGATTCTGAGTTCCGGTATACCCGATGCCGGCGTATCCAATGTCCTTCAGGACCTTGACCTGCTCCTTCGGGGCCCAACGACCACGCCCAACACCATTGTCGAACGCAAAGAACGGATTACTTCCGGACCCGCCATCTCCTTCGGAGGCAGTGAGCACAGCACAGCCTAAGTACAGGGGGAAAAGGAAACCGATTAAGAGCAGCGGCGCACTCATTCTCATTATTCCGCTCCTTCTGAGACAGGTTTACATTCCACCGGGATTATGGTCCGACTGCAAATCGGGCCTACGATTGCAGAATCCTTCAGCCATTACTTACCGGCAGTGATCACTTTGCTGATTGTTTCCGCCATCACTTTGGCGCCGGCGGCGTTTGGATGGACGGTATCGGGAAACATCTCTTTCTTGTTACTCAAGGCGGCGTAAAGATCGATGATCTTGACATCAGCCTGCTTGGCGACCGCATCGATCATAGGCATGACTTCCTCTTTCATCACCTTGTCAGTGATTCCCCAGCGTCCCGGATAGGCCGGCACGGGATAGCAGACCCAGACCGTGGGCTTGCTTTCGAGCTCCTGGAAACTCTTTATCATGGCCACGTAATCGGTGACGTACTCTGCCTTGTGCTTCCAGTTTTGGGGTTTTGAATCGTTTGTACCGAGCTTAATGATCACAACGTTAGGCTTGAACTCATGGGCGTCTTTGAATGCGCGCAGATTCCAATAGGGTTTGTCTCCCTTTTTCAACAGGGTGGCTGCGTTGACCCCGAAGTTCTTGACCTCCCACTTGTCTCCGAGCATGCCGGCAAGCTGGACCGGGTAACTGTTCTTGCCACGGTTCTTGATTGCCGCGCCAAAAGTAATGCTGTCGCCGATACAAGCCACGCGAGTTTGCGCCGACTGCTGGGCCGGCTCAGCCGCAAATGTTGCGATTGAACATAGAAAGAGAGTCGTTGCAATCAGTGCGTTCAATAGCCGTCTTGTCATGATGCCTCCTGTTTTTCTTGTTGCTGGGCCGCCGTATGCGATACGCGCTGCCATAGATGAGTATCATCCAGATATCTTTTTCCGCAATATCATTCGTCTATATCACTCCTTCATCGACCACAACGGCAAGCCGGTTTCTTCGTCAGGACCGCGCTTGAAGGCGGGGCCGTCGAAGGCCTCGAGAATGAACTCGCACGCAAACACTACCGTGCCCGGCGCAAGGTGCCCCCCCCAGGCCTTCCCCGTTTCGTCTGTCAGCGTTACATGCGCATGAACAAACGGCTTCCCATCCTTGAGAGATACGTTCCCCACAAGGCTGGCGATTTCCAGGGATCGATCAAGCTCGTGGAATTCGTAGGTACGAGTTTCCTGATTGTAGAAACCAACCCGGGCCTTCTGCACCGCACCTAATGCCTCCACCCGCCCGAGACTGATCTCGCTTTCGGCGCATATGCCTGTCAACTCTTCAAGTAGGTCGCAACCGCAACTGAGCTTTCCCATAACAATTTCACGCGATTTCACAGGTCTGAATTGTGTCATTTCCCTTCCCTTTCAGCTTACAGCTTCACGAACTGATGCGATGGTCTTGCCCTGCAGGGGCGCGGGCCTCCACGCCAAGGGTCACGGAGGCCCGTGACCCTCCAGTCTGTGGACCTGCATTGCGATTCTTGGAGGGGACCTCTCGGAGATAGGTCCCTACTTCTCCAGTACATGCCTATCTCCGAGAGGCATGATCCCCCCGTGGGTATCCATTTGATATTGGTCGTTCGAAGGATCCCACACTGTTACCGAGATGGTGAAGGCACACATCAGTTTGGGCCATCTTGCAGAAAACGGCGGAGAACTGCCATCACAATTCCCGCGGAAGGGGAAATGCGAAGGGCATGTGAGTGTGGGAATGTGTGACTCAAGAGGCCACGGGCCATCGTGATACATAGTCCCACTTGGAGACGCCCCGCAGGAGCGGCGACGCACGGATTGACATTCATGGCATTTCCTACTATACTCGTAGTGTCAGAGGAGGGGCAAAGGAGGGAGATATGGCATCATATCGTACAGTTCCTGACATGCTTCTGAGTGGTGCACTGTGCCATGCCAACGGACGGGCGTTGAATGATCGCGTGGATGGCCAATGGCAGACGATGTCGATTGCCGAGCTCGTGCACCGAGTGTCCTGTCTGGCGGCGGCGCTCAGTGAGCGCGTCCACAAGCATGGTGTCTGTGTGGGAGTGTTGGCTGTGCCCTCTTCCGATTGGATGGCTGCGGACATGGCGATCATGCTGGCTGGCCACGTTTCAGTCCCGTTCTTCGTCGACTTTTCCGAGGCGCATTTCGAATACAAAGTTGAAGATACGGGCATGAAGACCATCTTTGTTTTCGGTCCTGCGCTATGGGCCCGATTCCTGCCGTTTGCCGACCGGTTCGATCTGGTGATTACAGATCAGCATACGCCCGCGTTACCAACATCCGTTCATGTGGATGCGTTGTGTACAGAAGGGGCTGAGGCGCTGGCCTCGAATCCTGAGTTGGTTCAGCGGCTTTTGAACGGTGTTAGTCCGGATGACCTTGCTGCTATTATCTATACGAGCGGGTCGACGGGCAAGCCGAAAGGGGTGGAGTTGACGCATCGCAGTCTGGTGTCGCAGCTGCATGACATTGTGCGATGCTTCCCCTTCGCGGCCTGCAAAGATCGGGCGCTGACGTTATTGCCGGTGGCCCACAGCTTCGAGCGCATTATCATCTACTTTTACATGGCCCAGGGCATGTGTATCCATTTTGTCGACGACATCCACAATGTCTCCCAGTTGATGAAGGAGGTACGCCCAAACATGATGACGGTGGTTCCTCGCTTGCTGGAAAAGATCTACGCGGGCATCCACGAAAAAACGGCAGCCCTTAGTGGTCCCAAGGGTCATCTCGCCCGATGGATGTTGGGAAGGGCGAGCCGATCGTTCGACAAGGGCGAGAAGTTTTCCCTGCTTAACACCGTTGCTGATCGGTTGGTCGGATCGAAGGTCTGCAAGATGTTTGGCGGCCAGCTGCAGAGTTTAGTGGTAGGGGGAGCGCATATGCCTGACGAGCTGAACCACTTCTTTGTTCGTGTTGGCATTCCTCTTTACGAGGGGTACGGGCTGACAGAAGCGGCTCCCGTGGTTTCTACGAACTACCGCCTTCGGCGTCGGATTGGCACGGTGGGCCAGGCGCTCGAGAGTGTGGAGATCACGGTGACGCCTGAAGGCGAGATTCTCGCGCGCGGTCCGAACATTATGCGTGGCTACCACAATATGCCGGAGGAGACGGCGCAAGTGATAGACCGCGACGGCTGGCTGCACACCGGTGATATCGGCCGAATCGACGAGGACGGTTTCCTGACCATCGAGGCACGGCAGAAGGAATTGTTCAAGACCTCAACGGGCGAAATAGTCTACCCGGGATCCATCGAACAGGCCCTCTGTCGATCGGTGCTGGTTGACATAGCATGCGTCATTGCCGAAGCGCGCAGATTCACCAGTTGCCTGCTCTTTATCGCGCGCAGCGTGCTCTCCAGAATGAAGCGGCTGCACGGGGCGGAAGATAAGACTGACGATGCGTTCCTCTGCTCTTCCGTTGTACAGACGGCAATCGAGTCCCTCATTCAACGGGTCAACCGGGATTTGGATCACTGGGAAGAAATCCATGGCTACGCGTTGCTGCTTGAAGCGCCTTCCGTCGAAAACGGCGAGATGACTTCAACGCTGAAGATCCGGCGGAGAGCTGTAGAGACTCACTATAAGGCGCTGATAGATCAACTCTATGACACATCGACGATGATGGAGGATCATCATGAATTCGCGATTGGCCATTGTTGACGGAATCCGCACTCCCTTCTGCAAGGCAGGCGGAAAGTTGAAACCGGTTCAGGCGGACGATCTCGGCGTCTTTGCGGTCAAGGAATTGATGGCGCGCACCGGGTTTCCAGCCGCCGAACTTGATGCGGTGATTTTCGGTAACGTGGCTCAGCCGATCCATGCCGCGAACATTGCGCGAGTGATTGCACTGAAAGCCGGGTTGCCCATAGACCTTCCGGCATATACCGTACACCGTAATTGCGCATCCGGCATGCAGGCGTTCACCAGTGCCGCGGAGAAAGTTGCTTTGGGAGCCGCCGAGGCCTTGTTGGTAGGCGGCACGGAGTCGATGAGCAACATTCCGTTGCTGTTTGGTCCGCAGATGACGGAACTGTTCTATCACTTGAACAAAGCACGCACTATGTTCGGAAAACTGCAGGCAATTGCCGCGTTCCGTCCGTCCTTTCTCAAGCCGGTCATTGCGCTGGAACAGGGCCTGACGGATCCCATCTGCGGCCTGATCATGGGGCTGACGGCTGAACGGCTGTCCCGCGAATTCCATATCAATCGGGAGCAGCAGGACCGCTACGCACTCGAAAGCCATCGCAGGGCTTGCACGGCGATCGCTGCCGGGTTGTTTGACGAAGAGATCGTTCCGGTTCCGGTTCCGCCGCGCTATACGGATATCCAGCTTCACGATGAAGGGCCGCGACCGAAGCAGTCTATCGAAGCCCTGAACAAACTGAAGCCCTACTTTGATCGCAAAACCGGAACCGTCACGGTTGGAAGCTCAGCACAGGTTACCGACGGCGCCGTGGCGGCACTCGTGCTGCAGGAGGAAAGGGCGAAGTCGATGGGACTCCAGCCGCTTGGGTATCTGCACAGCTACGCCTATGCCGCGCTTGCAGGCGACCGCATGGGGCTCGGACCGCTCTATGCGACCGCAAAACTGCTTGATGAAACCGGGATGGCGCTAGACGACTTCGACCTGATCGAGCTTAACGAGGCGTTCGCTGCCCAGGTGCTTGCGTGCGAGCTCGCGTTTTCGTCTCTCGCATTCGCCGAGGAATTCCTCGGACTGGATCACGCATTGGGTGCAATCGATCCCGAGAAATTGAATGTCAACGGTGGCGCAATCGCGCTGGGCCATCCGGTGGGTGCAACAGGGGCGCGTTTGATCGTGACCCTGTTGAAATCGCTCAGGCGGCGTGGTCTTCAACGGGGACTTGCAACACTGTGCGTTGGTGGCGGCCAGGGGGCAGCACTGGCATTGGAGGTGAACTGATGAATGCTATGTTCACGCTTAGCACGGACGAGTCTGGCGTTGCGAATCTCGTCATGGATTTGCCAGGCGAGAAGGTCAACAAGCTGTCACAGGCCGTGATGGCCGAATTGAACGCGCTGCTCGATGGCGAGCTTGCGAGCCGGGAAATCAAGGCGCTTGTCATTTACAGCAAGAAGCCGGGCGTGTTCATCGCTGGTGCCGACATTGGTGAGATCGAACAGATCAAAGAGGTTTCCGATGCCTTGGATAAATCGCAAGAAGGGCAGGCGATCTTTTCCAAGTTGGCGGCCCTGTCCTATCCCACAATTGCCGTTATCGACGGTGCCTGCCTGGGAGGCGGACTGGAACTGGCGCTCTCCTGTACATTCCGCATTGTGTCCGATAGCAAGAAGACGCAACTGGGGCTGCCGGAAGTTACGTTGGGCATCCTTCCCGGATGGGGAGGGACGCAGCGCTTGCCCCGGCTGATCGGCTTGGTTCAGTCACTAACTCTGATTCTGTCGGGCAAGGCTGTTTCGGGTAAGAAAGCGGCGCGCATGGGATTGGCCGATGCGCTGGTGGCGCACGAATTCGTGGTCGAACAGGCACGTGACTTTGCACTGTGCTGCATGACCGGCAAGAGGCGCAGGGCCATTCTGAAGAAGCGCCGGAAGCATTGGTATGAACGAACGTGGCCTGTTCGGGGACTGGTCTTGCGTAAAGCGGAAGCGCACGCATTGCGACGAACCAAGGGGCACTATCCCGCAATACCTGCGATCCTTGCGCTGATGAAGGACACCTGTTCCGGGGAGCTTTCCCGGGGATTGCAAAAGGAGGCCCGAGCTTTTTCCCTGCTGACCACGACCCCGGTTTGCGAGAACTTGATAGGCCTGTTTCACACGGATCAGTTGCTCAAAAAGGAGACGGGCGTTGCCTCGGACGTCACCCCGCGGCCGCTCCACAGTGCGGCCGTGCTTGGCGCAGGCGTCATGGGGGGCGGAATAGCCTGGTTGTTTAGTCACTACGATCACCCTGTGCGGGTGAAGGATGTTGCGTGGGATGCCGTGGTCAAAGCCTTCTCGGAAGCGGCTGGTTACTACGCGCAGCTAATCAAACTGAAAAAGATCAAGCCCCACCAGGTCGCGCTTAAAATGCACCGCATCACCGGCACGCTCGACTACTCCGGTTTTGCCGGAGCCGACATTGTGATTGAGGCAATCGTGGAGAATATGGCTGCGAAGAAGACCGTTCTTGCGGAAGTTGAGCAGACCGTGTCGGCAGACAGCGTGATCTGCTCGAACACGTCCGCCCTGTCGATCAGCGAGATGGCGACGGTGCTTAAGGATCCGTCACGGTTTGTGGGTATGCATTTCTTCAACCCGGTGAACCGGATGCCGCTCGTGGAAGTCATTACGGGCGAGGCCTCGTCCGACCTGGCGATTGCTTCCGTCGTGGCGTTGGCACGCTCGCTTCGCAAAACGCCGATTGTGGTGAAGGATAGCCCGGGATTCCTCGTCAACCGCATCCTGATTCCCTATCTGAACGAAGCCTGCCTGCTTTTGCAGGAAGGGGTCGGGTTTGAGCGGGTCGACCGGCTGATGGAAGCATTCGGGATGCCGATGGGGCCATTTGTGCTCGCTGACGAAACCGGCATTGATGTGGGCTACAAGGTGATCCGGGAATTGGAGTCTGTCTTTGCGCCGCGATTACAGGCTGCACCTATACTGGCGCGCATGATTGATGCGGGGCTACTGGGCAAGAAAGCGGGACAAGGCTTCTATCTGCACAAAGGCAAGGCACGAACCGCCAACGCGGTGGCCGCTGCACTTGTCGAAGCGGCCGCGAGGGATCGTTCCGAAACGGTGATGTCTTCGGATGAGACAATCGTGGATCGCCTCATACTGACCATGCTCAACGAAGCGGCGATGTGCCTGAAAGAGGGGGTCGTGCAAAGGGCCGACTATCTGGACATGGCGCTCATCACAGGGATTGGGTTTCCCCCGTTCCGGGGCGGGTTGCTTCGCTATGCGGATGCGCGCGGCATTTCAACCATTGTAAACCGATTGAAAGAATTGACTGTTGCATGCGGCAACCGGTTCACGCCATCCGAACTGCTGCTGACACTGGAGAAGGACGACATGACATTCTATAGCGAATCATCATGGAATCGAAACCAAGGAGGTCGCCGTGGATACGCACAAACATGAAGATCACATGATCATCGATACCTCTAAGATGAACGAGGGTAAACGAGATGCGCTGGAAGTGGCAGAAGCGGCGCGGGAAATACATTGGCGGCTTCCAAGCTTTGGAAGTGAAATGTTCATGGGAAAGTGGCGCTCGGATCTTATCTATCCCTTTCCATGCCAGTCGGCAGATGACAAGGCCGTGGGAGATGCACATCTCAAGAAAATCGGCGACTTTCTGAAGCAGAACCTGGATCCGGACGAGGTCGATCGCACGCGGCTCATTCCCGACGCAGTCATGCAGGGGTTGGCCAAGCTGGGCGTCTTTGCCCTGAAGGTGCCCAAGGCCTATGGCGGACTTGGGCTTTCGCAGGTGAACTACAACCGCATCATGATGATGATTGCCTCCTATTGCGGATCGACGACCGTGATGGCTTCGGCACACCAGTCTATCGGGGTCCCGCAACCGCTGAAAATGTTCGGCACCGAGGAGCAGAAGCAGAAATACTATCCCCGGTTTGTGGAAGGTGCCATTTCCGCGTTTGCCTTGACCGAACCGGGGGTGGGGTCCGATCCGGCACAGATGGCCACCGAAGCGAAGGTGTCTGAGGATGGAACGTTCTACGTCCTTAACGGAGCCAAGCAGTGGTGCACCAACTCGCCCATCGCCGAGCTTTTTGTCGTGATGGCGAAGACTAAGCCAAAGGTTGTGCATGGCAAGGAGCGGCAACAGGTGACCGCCTTTATTGTGGAACGCGACATGCCTGGGGTCGAGGTGACGCAGCGCTGTGAATTCATGGGGTTGAACGGTATGCAGAACGGGAATCTGAAATTCACGAATGTCCATGTTCCTGCTGAGAACATCATCGGGCAGGAAGGGCGAGGATTGAAGCTGGCCCTGGAGACACTCAACATTGGCCGTCTCACGCTGCCGGCCGCCTGCACGGGAATGGCCAAACAGTGTCTTTCCATCGCACGGCGATACGGAAACGAGCGAGTGCAATGGGGGCTGCCCATCGGGCATCACGAGGTCGGTCGGAAGAAGATGGCTTTCATTGCTTCCACCACGTTTGCCATGGAGGCACTCACGATGCTCACGTCGCGATATGCCGACATGGAGAAAGTCGATCTCCGGCTGGAGGCCGCGATGGCCAAGTCCTTCTGTTCCGAAAACGGATGGAGGATCGTGGATACAACCCTTCAACTGCGGGGCGGGCGAGGATACGAGAAAGCGGCATCGCTGAAGGCGCGGGGTGAGGATCCCTATCCCGTGGAACGCATGATGCGTGATGCGCGCATCAATACGATCATCGAAGGCACGTCGGAAATCATGCGCCTGTTCCTGGCCCGGGAGGCGATGGACCCGCACTTGAAGCGGGCGGCAAACCTGCTCAAGAAGCACGTCGCGGCCACGAAACGAATCGGAACAGTATTCAAGTTGGTTGGGTTTTATGCCCACTGGTATCCGCGGCAATGGTTGAGTCTGTTCCCGCAATCTCTCCCAAAGGGCACAGCGCCACTCGCGCGGCATTTTCGCTATGTGATCCGCACCTCGCATCGTCTGGCCCGGACATTGCTCCATGCCATGGCCCGACACGGACAAGCACTCGAACGTAGGCAGATTGTACTGGGGCACCTGATGGATATCGGCACGGAACTCTTTGCCATGTCGGCTACGTGCAGTTATGCGCTTTCCTGCAAGGAGACGCGGGGCGATGCGATGTCACTCGAACTGGCCGACTTGTTTTGCAAGCAGGCGGTCAGACGAATAAAGGCTCACTTTGCAGCACTGCGCAGCAACGACAATCGCGGTATCAATATGCTGGCAAAGAAGGTCTCAGAGGGACGTGCTAAATGGTTGGAGGAGGGGATTATTCGGGTGGGTCCGAAAACATGAAGGCGTGACTCCGGAAAGGAGCCGGCACAATGGCGAGTCGTATTGTTAAAGCCTCAGCTGCAATGATGGATGTGCTGCAGAGGATCCTCAAACTGTCCATCCAGATCGAGGGTCTCGACAACGTCACGGACCGGCCAACCCTGTTTGTTGTCAACCATTTCACACGCATGGAAACATTCATCGTGCCCTACATCCTGTACAAGCATACCGATAGACAGATCCGAGCGTTGGCCGATCCCGCGCTGTTCAAGGGACTTTTTGGGGAGTACCTGACGCGGATGGGGGCACATTCAACGCGCGAGCCACTGCGGAACAGGTTGATCGTTGGTGATCTGGTCAGTGGCCGACACGACTGGGTCATCTTTCCCGAAGGCGTGATGGTCAAGAGCAAGAAGGTGATTGATCACGGCAAGCTGCGAATCGTCCACCCGGTGCGGGCCGGGCGCCCGCACACTGGTGCCGCCGTGCTGGCCCTGAAGGCCGCGATGGTTCGAAATCGGTTCCTGCGGGCCTGCCGTGAAGGGAATGCGCCTGTTCTGGATACCCTGTCGAGAAAGTACGGACTCTCTCGGGAGCGATGCCTGAACCTGCCTGGAATGGTCATCACACCCGTCAACATCACCTTCTATCCGCTAAGGCCGAATGACAACACCATTTCGCGCATTGCCACCGGCATTTGGCCGAACATCTCCAAAAAGGTGGCAGAGGAACTCAAGACGGAAGGGAGCCTGCTGCTTAAAGACACCGACATGACGATCTACTTCAGCCCGCCGGTCGAAATAGAGGAATACCTGGCAGGTCCGTTTTCCGCCTACCATAAACTGCCTTTCCTGAATGACGTACAACGGGAACGTCTTGTCCTTTCGAGCCAGCCGTGGCCACTTACCAGGCGGTTCATGAAGACAATATACGGAACGACCGCAATCAATCTGGATCATCTGTTCTGCATCGGAGTGCGGGAGCTCAAGTCCGATCTCATAAAGGTCGAAGATTTTCATCGAGCCCTCTATCTGTCGGCCCTGACAATCCGGCAAAGCGAAGACCGGCGGGTACATCCCTCGCTGCACAACGAACTGGTAAAGCTCATCACTGACGAAATCCACGCTCCCCTGGAAGAAATCTATGAATTGGCAAAAGAGGAGGGTATCGTTGTGCGCGAGGGCGACGGGTATCGGGGCACCCGCCGGAAAGTGGCACAGCTGTTCGGACACGAGGATGTGCGGCTGCACGGCACAACAAGGGTGATTGCCAATGAGGTCGAGCCCATGTCGTTCGTGGCCAGAACCGTGGCCCGTTATGTCAACATGTCCTCCAATCGGTTGCGGGCGGAAATCGTCCGCCGTCTTTCCGCCCTGGACATTGATCGTTTCGAGAAGGACTATGAACTCTACTACGATAAGGGATGTTCCAAGGCCCCCTCTATTGGAAGACCGTTCTTTCTCCGTTCCGCTACCAGCGATACGGGTATCCTTCTTTGCCACGGCTATCTTGCGGCGCCGGAAGAGATGCGGCCGTTGGGTGAGTTTCTTCATGCGGCGGGCTATACGGTATATGGCGCTCGGTTGCAGGGGTTCGGCACCGGCCCGGAGCAGTTGCTCGACGTGACCTGGGAAGACTGGGTGCTGTCATTCAACCGGGCCTATGCCATCCTGCGGAACTGTTGCCGCAAGATCATTCTGGGTGGGTTCTCAGCGGGCGCCCTGCTCGTGCTTTTGAATGCCGCCCGCAAGAAGGGGGCAATTGAATCCATCTTCTGTATCGATACGCCACTGATACTGATGGATCGCCGAGCCTGCCTGCTAACCCCCGCCGCACTTAGCTGGAACCGGCTTATGCGAAAGATGCATCTTCCCGCAACCGTGGAAGAGCTTATCGTGAATGAATCCGAAACCCCGGACATCAATTATCCTGTCGGCTATCTGGCAGGAGTCCGGGAACTCTGCAATCTCATGTCGGCTTGCAGAGACGGGCTTCCTGAAGTGGAAGCCCCCTGTCTGATCATCCACGGTAGTGAAGATCCGGTCGCCGACCCGGAGAGCGCCGAGGTGGTGTATGCCAAAATCGGATCTGCCATCAAGAAGCGCATCACCATCGACGCAGACTATCACAACCTGGTCCAGAACGAAGGGCGAGAAAGAGTCTTTCAGGATGTTCTCCGCTTCATTAGGGACAAAGAGAGCAGGACGATGAACTCAGATTGAGTCAGAAATAGCCCTGGTTAGAGCCATCTGCGTTGTGAAACAGCTCAACGGTGGCAGGGTGAAACGGGGGTACGAGATTTTGTTTACCCCACAGCAC
>JASLPY010000086.1 GCA_030744755.1 Kiritimatiellia bacterium
GATCTTCCTCGACAATGATCGGGACGACGATCGAGATGACGATAGCGAACGACAAGGATCCAGACAACGATCAGGACAAAGACAGATTGTCGAACCAATGCTTCCAGGCGACGCCTCGGAAGGCGCGCCTGACGCAATCGTTAGGCGTCAGTCTCAGGTAGAGTGTATGGTTCCTTCTTGAGGAAGCCCTTTGTCAGTTTGACTACCACACCGGTGAGTGCGACAAGTGCGATGAGGTTTGGAATAGCCATGAGTCCGTTCAGGGTATCCGCCACGTTCCAGATTACATCGAGCTTCCCCATGGCGCCGATGAGGATGAATGGCAGCCACACTATTCTATATACTTGTCGAACCATACTTCCGTGCCCGAGGACGAAAACCGTACAGGTCTCCCCATAGAAACACCACGCGATGATGGTGTCGTAGGCCGTGAGGATCATGCAGAACGTTACGATTACATCACCTGTTCGCGTACCGAAAAAACGTCCGAAAGCGTTCATCGTGAGCGGCGCGCCGTTGAGACCCGTTTCGTGGGCACCGGTAAGCAGGATGACGAGAGCCGTCATCGTGCACATGATGATCGTATCAAAGAAGACTTCAAAGATACCCCACAGACCCTGCCTGGCAGGATGATCGGTCATCGCCGTGGCGTGCGCCATGGGAGCGCTGCCCAGTCCTGCCTCGTTACTGAATACGCCGCGGGCAATACCTTTCTTTATTGCCATTCTCACCATGATTCCCGCCGCGCCGCCCGCGACCGAATATGGCGTGAATGCGTATTTGACAATCATTGCCAGGATACTCGGTACCCGGGTGATATGTGCGCCGATGATGACGATGGCCCCGAGAATGTAGATTGCGCACATGAAAGGGACGCAGAACATGGCCACGTTGGCGATTCGCTTGATCCCGCCGATAGTGACCAGTCCCACGAGTACCAGCATGGCGGCGCCCGTTATTGACGGCTTCACGCCGAATGTCTGCTGCATGCCGGCGGCAACTGCCTGTGCCTGTGTCATGTTGCCTATGCCGAGGGCGGCAAGCGCCCCGAAGACGCAGAACATGACCGCCAGCCATTTCCATTTCGGTCCCAGTCCCCTCACGATATACATCATGGGTCCGCCCATCATGGGCTGGCCGGGATCACGCTTCCGGTAATGAAATCCGAGGACGACCTCTGCGTACTTGGTTGCCATGCCGACCAGGCCGGAGACCAGCATCCAGAAGACGGCGCCGGGGCCACCTGCAGCTATGGCAGTTGCGACTCCGGCGATGTTGCCGACTCCCACCGTTCCGCCCATCGCCACGGTCAGGGCCTGGAAGGGAGTCACGTCGCCTTCCGCCTTGGGGCCGCGGTGTAGCATTTTGCCCATAGTTTCGCGGCACATGAGGCCGAACTTGGAGAACTGTATGAATCCTGTTCGATACGTAAGGTAGAGGCCGACACCAATGAGGGCTATGAGCATTGGCGGGCCCCAGACGAGAGAGTTGATAGTGGAATTGATGGCAATCAGTTTGTCGGTCATTTACGTCTCCTCGGTGTCGCTTTCAAGTGAAACCTATATAGCAGGAAGTTGTGGGGATTGGAAGGGGGAGTATTCGCGTGGATACTCCCGATTGGAATCGGGAGCTACTGGGATCTGGCGTAGCGCCCGACTCCGATCGGGCTAGTCGCATTCTCAGCCCATGGCTTCTTCTACAGGCGTATAGGGGAGATCGAAGGCTTCGGCCACGTTGCGGTAGGTGATTTGGCCGCGGAGCACGTTTGCTCCGCGTTGAATTGCGGGGTTGTCGGCTATTGCGCGCTCAAAGCCCTTGTCCGCTATCTCCAGTGCGTACGGAAAGGTTGCGTTGGTCAGCGCGATGGTGGAGGTAACCGGCATTGCGCCGGGCATGTTGGCCACGCAGTAATGCACAATGCCGTCGACTTCGTAGATTGGATCCTCGTGGGTAGTGGGATGGGAGGTCTCGAGCGATCCCCCCTGGTCGATAGCCACGTCGACCACCACGGCGCCTTTCTTCATTAGGGAAAGCATATCTCTTGTTATGAGCTTCGGGGCCTTTGCGCCGTGGATCAGCACCGAGCTTATGACCAGGTCGGCCTCCTTGAGAACGCGGCGGATATTGCGTGGGTTGGACATCATGGTAACCACGTTTGGAGGCATTATGTCGTCGAGATGCCGCAGGGCTTTGAGATCTACATCCAAGAGGCAGACTCTCGCTCCGAGTCCTGCCGCAACCCTGGCGGCGTTGCGGCCCACCGCCCCGCCGCCGAGAATCATTACCAATGCAGGTCCTACGCCGGGGACGCCGCCCAGGAGGATTCCCCTCCCGCCGTGTTCGCGCTCGAGGTACTTTGCTCCCTGCTGAACGGACATGCGTCCGGCCACCTCGCTCATGGGTATGAGGAGGGGAAGCAGGCCGTCATCGGTTTCGATAGTCTCGTAAGCGATGGCTATGCATTTGGAGTGGACGATTGCCTGGGTGAGTTCAAGCGATGAGGCCAGGTGAAAGTAGGTGAATACAACCTGGTCGGGCTTGAGCAGTCCGTACTCAGCGGGTGTGGGTTCCTTGACTTTCAGGACCATATCTGAACGGCTGTAGAGTTCGGCCGCTGTGTCCACAATGTGCCCGCCGGCTTCGGTGTAATCAGCATCATGGAATCCGCTTTCGGCGCCGGCGTTTGATTCGATAAGGACTTCATGATCATGGCCTACGAGCACTTCGGCACCAGCCGCCGTGAGAGCCACGCGGTACTCGTCTGTTTTAACTTCCTGTGGTACGCCAACAATCATGCGAGTACTCCTTCCGTGAGCTGAGCGGTCCTGCAACATGGCCATTATCCATAGCTTCAAAGCTTTGCGCAACAGAAAACCGCGGTATATAAAGCTCTTTCGCAATAGTGAGAACTCTCCTTGGTGATGACATGTCGACGGGGACAGGTACGCGGAAAGCGGCCCATAGGTGCGCTTCTGTGGGGACAGGTGCAGACAGAGGATTGGGTCCACCTCATAGCGGTGGACGCACTTAAAAGTAGGTCCGCCGCTACGAGGCGGACCATCTCGTGTCGGGCGCCTGGGGACAGGTACGGGTGAGACCTCTAGAATAGTTTCGAAACGTGCTTGCTTTGCTAGGGTAGTATGGTGTTTAATACTTGTTTGGCTGGGGGAGGAGCTACGGTTTCTTGCCCGGCCGGGCCGGGTGGCGAAAGCCGGTTGACTGGCGGCCCGTGACAGTGCCTCGAAGAAAAAGTAAAAAAAGTTTCAAAGAGGTGTTGACAGGGCTGACTGAGCGGTGCTAGAGTCCGCCCGGTTTTGAGGGAAGTAGCCTTTGAGCTACGGGGAAGAATCGAGATTTGATAAAGGTCGTTTCTTCTAATTCCTTGTGAGTAAAGGGAGAGGGAGAACGGGCTCTTTACGCACATACGTTCTTTGACAACAGAATAGTTTACGAACTTGTCATTACTACTTTCGAATCGGAAGTGGTGTGACTTGCCCGAGAATGTTTGATGTCCGTCGCAAGACGGGCTATCGGATATACTCATAGCTTGTGTCAGGGCTTACTCAGTTCATAAACCTCTCGCTTCGGCGAGGGGCTTTATAACGAATTATATATTCGGAGAGTTTGATTCTGGCTCAGAACGAACGCTGGCAGCGTGGATTAGGCATGCAAGTCGAACGGGAAGCGGTTGCTTCAAGTTTTCGGACGAGAAGCGACCGTGGAGAGTGGCGAAAGGGTGAGTAACGCGTGGGCAATCTGCCCTTAAGTTGGGGACAACCAGCCGAAAGGCTGGCTAATACCGAATGTGGTCCGGTCTCGCATGTGACCAGGATTAAAGACGGGGATTCTTCGGAACCTGTCGCTTGAGGAGGAGCCCGCGTCCCATCAGTTAGTTGGTAGGGTAACGGCCTACCAAGGCTTACGGGTAGCTGGTCTGAGAGGATGGTCAGCCACACTGGGACTGAGACACTGCCCAGACTCCTACGGGAGGCTGCAGTCGAGGATCATTCGCAATGCGCGAAAGCGTGACGATGCGACGCTGCGTGGAGGATGACGGCCTTCGGGTTGTAAACTCCTGTCATTCGGGAAAAATAGCAGGAGGGGATAATATCTCTTCTGCATGATGGTACCGAAAGAGGAAGCCACGGCTAACTCTGTGCCAGCAGCCGCGGTAATACAGAGGTGGCGAGCGTTGTTCGGATTTACTGGGCGTAAAGCGTACGTAGGCGGTTTTATGTGTCGGATGTGAAAGCCCACGGCTCAACCGTGGAACTGCATCCGAAACTATAGGACTAGAGTGCAGGAGGGGAGAGCGGAATTCTTGGTGTAGCGGTGAAATGCGTTGATATCAAGAAGAACACCGGTGGCGAAGGCGGCTCTCTGGAATGTTACTGACGCTGAGGTACGAAAGCGTGGGGAGCGAACAGGATTAGATACCCTGGTAGTCCACGCCGTAAACGGTGTGCACTTGGTGTGGGGGGAGTTGAACCCCTCCGTGCCGGAGCTAACGCGTTAAGTGCACCGCCTGGGGAGTACGGCCGCAAGGCTAAAACTCAAAGAAATTGACGGGGGCCCGCACAAGCGGAGGAGCATGTGGCTTAATTCGATGCAACGCGAAGAACCTTACCAGGGCTTGACATGGCGACCCTTCGGGGGTGGTAGCGAAAGTTACCTTTACGATCACAGGTGCTGCATGGCTGTCGTCAGTTCGTGCCGTGAGGTGTTGGGTTAAGTCCCGCAACGAACGCAACCCTTGTGTTTAGTTGCTACCGCGGGTGTTAAACTCGCGAGCACTCTAGACAGACTGCCCGTACAAGCGGGAGGAAGGTGGGGACGACGTCAAGTCAGTATGGCCCTTACGCTCTGGGCTGCACACGTGCTACAATGGCTGGTACAGAGGGCTGCAATACCGCGAGGTGGAGCCAATCCCAAAAACCAGCCCCAGTTCGGATTGGAGTCTGCAACTCGACTCCATGAAGTTGGATTCGCTAGTAACGGCGCATCAGCTACGGCGCCGTGAATACGTTCCCGGGCCTTGTACACACCGCCCGTCACATCATGAAAGCCGTCTGCACCCGTAGTCGCTGAGCCAACCCGCAAGGGAGGCAGGTGCCGAAGGTGTGGGTGGTGATTGGGATGAAGTCGTAACAAGGTAGCCGTAGGGGAACCTGTGGCTGGATCACCTCCTTTCTAAGGAGTAGCCGATTCCGTGACCGGATCTTCGGATCCAGAGTTATGGATAGTGCTAGTTCAACCGTCTAAGTCCGGATTTATCCGGATATGGCGACCTGGCGCGGTGAAAACCGCAGCTTATGACACACACATCCCGGACGCAAGCAGGGCAAGCCGCACCGCTTCCGGTTCGAAAAGCAATGACAAAGTAGACTATTCTGTATTCCGGTACCGTGGGGACGGTCGGCTGGCTTCGGCGACGCCGAAGAGGCTGTTGCCGTTTCGGGGTTCGAATGGGGGCATGGCTCAGCCCGCCTGCAACCCGCCTACAACGCTGCACGTAGTGCTGCGGGCAGGCGCTTAGGGTAGCAATGCGGGCAGGTTGGTAGAGCATGTATCTTCCAAGTTGGGGGCATAGCTCAGTTGGTAGAGCACAAGCTTTGCAAGCTTGGGGTCACCGGTTCGAACCCGGTTGCCTCCACCAGCCTTCGCTCTGCGATCCGAACGATGGATCTTGGGCTACGTAGGGCGTGTAGCTCAGTCGGTTAGAGCGCATCCCTGATAAGGATGAGGTCCCTGGTTCGATTCCAGGCACGCCCACCAGCCTTCGCCAAGGCTACGGCTGGCAGGCAAGCCAGGTCGGATTTAGTACCGGAAGGAACACTCGAGGTTGAGTATCGGGCAAGGATCGGGGGATACCCTGAACCTTGATCGATTTTGGACCTTGAACGGTTCGTTTGTTCTTTGACAACTGCATAGTGAAGGGTAAAGCAACTTTCACCGACGAGGCCGAGATTTTCTTGGTTAAGTAGGTAAGGGCGCACAATGGATGCCTTGGCATCAGTAGGCGATGAAGGACGTGATAAGCTGCGATAAGCTTCGGGTAGCGGCAAATACGCATTGATCCGGAGATTTCCGAATGGGGAAACCCGTTTCCGTTAATACGGTTACACTGGAGTTTGAATAAAATAGGGCTTCAGGGCGACACCGGGGGAAGTGAAACATCTCAGTACCCCGAGGAAGAGAAAACAAATAGTGATTCCGTAAGTAGTGGCGAGCGAACGCGGAACAGCCTAAACCATCCCGCTTGCGGGGTGGGGTTGCGGGACCTCAACATGGTATTCCGAATGGATAGTGGAACGCATCTGGACAGATCGGCCACAGAGGGTGATAGCCCCGTACACGAAATCCTGAAGGAGCCTAGAGGTATCCCAAGTAGGGCGGGACACGTGAAAACCTGTCTGAATCCGGGGGGCCCACCCCCCAAGGCTAAATACTCACTGATGACCGATAGCGAACTAGTACCGCGAGGGAAAGGTGAAAAGTACCCCTGTTAGGGGAGTGAAATAGTACCTGAAATTGTGTGCCTACAAGCTATGGTAGTCCTGCTTCGGCGGGATGACCGTTTGCCTTTTGCATAATGAGTCTGCGAGTTACAGTATGCGGCGAGGTTAAGCCCTTACGGGGAATAGCCGAAGCGAAAGCGAGTGTGAAATGCGCGTCACAGTCGTATGCTGTAGACCAGAAGCCGGGTGAGCTACCCATGGCCAGGCTGAAACTTCTGTAACAGGAAGTGGAGGGCCGAACCATTGCGTGTTGAAAAACGCTTGGATGAGCTGTGGGTTGGAGTGAAAGGCTTATCAAACCCGGTGATAGCTGGTTCTCCTCGAAATAGCTTTAGGGCTAGCCTGCACGATCGCTCGTAGCGGAGGTAGAGCACTGACTGGATGATGGCCCTCACCAGGGTACTGACGCCAATCAAACTCCGAATGCCGCTACAGACACGTGTGGAGTCAGACTGCGAGGGATAAGCTTCGTAGTCGAAAGGGAAACAGCCCAGACCGCCAGCTAAGGCCCCAAAAATCGGTTAAGTGATTAAGGATGTGAAACTGCAATGACAGCTAGGATGTTGGCTTAGAGGCAGCCACCATTTAAACAGTGCGTAACAGCTGACTAGTCGAGTGGTTCTGCGCCGAAAATGATCGGGACTAAACCGGTTGCCGAAGCTGCGGATTCGCGGCATGCCTTCGGGCATGCGTGAGTGGTAGAGGAGCGTTCCATGTCGGGTTGAAGCGAAAGGGTAACCGATCGTGGACTACATGGAAGTGATTATGCAGACATGAGTAACGAAAAGTAAGGTGAGAATCCTTACCGCCGTAATCCTAAGGTTTCCTGGGGAAGGTTCGTCCGCCCAGGGTTAGTCGGTCCCTTAGCCCAGGCCGAAAGGCGTAGGTGATGGACAACAGGCTAAATATTCCTGTACTGGCAATTCGGTGTTTGAGCGATGGAGTGACACAGGAGGCTAGGTCAGCCACCGATTGGAAGTGGTGGTCTAAGCCCGTAGGGGGTCTTGGCAGGTAAATCCACCGAGACATCAACCCTGAAAGGTAATGGGACGTGGAGCCCTAGTGGTGAAGCGGATTGATTGATGCCATGCTGTCGAGAAAAGCTTCGTAGTGAATCGAACAGCCAACCGTACCAAAACCGACACAGGTGGGAAGGTAGAGTATACCAAGGCGCGCGAGAGAAACCTCGTTAAGGAACTCGGCAATCTAGCCCCGTAACTTCGGGAGAAGGGGTCCTTCTGAATGTGATCTTACGTGAGCATTCGGAAGGCGCAGTGAAAGGGCCCAGGCGACTGTTTAGCAAAAACATAGCACTCTGCTAACTGGCAACAGGACGTATAGAGTGTGACACGTGACCAATGCCAAAAGGTTAAGGCAAGGGGTTAGTCTTCGGACGAAGCTCCGACCCGAAGCCCTGGTGAATGTCGGCCGTAACTATAACGGTCCTAAGGTAGCGAAATTCCTTGTCGGGTAAGTTCCGACCTGCACGAATCGTGTAACGATCTGGGCGCTGTCTCAACGAGGATCTCGGTGAAGTTGTAATTCCGGTGAAGATGCCGGATACCCGCAGTAGGACGGAAAGACCCCGTGAACCTTTACTGTATTCTGATATTGGCGTTTGGTTTGCCATGTGTAGTATAGCTGGGAGGCTTTGAAGTCATCTCGTCAGGGATGGTGGAGCCATTAGTGAAATACCAGTCTTGACAAGGCGACCGTCTAACCCTGGCCCGTGAATCCGGGTGGGGGACAATGTCAGAGGGTCAGTTTGACTGGGGCGGTTTCCTCCAAAAGCGTAACGGAGGAGTTCGAAGGTCCACTCAGCATGGTCGGCAATCATGCGTAGAGCGCAATGGTAAATAGTGGGCTTAACTGCGAGACCTACAAGTCGAGCAGATGCGAAAGCAGGACATAGTGATCCGGTGGTTGCTTGTGGTAGCGCCATCGCTCATCGGATAAAAGGTACTCCGGGGATAACAGGCTGATAGCGGCCGAGAGTTCACATCGACGCCGCTGTTTGGCACCTCGATGTCGGCTCATCTCATCCTGGGGCTGGAGAAGGTCCCAAGGGTTTGGCTGTTCGCCAATTAAAGAGGTACGCGAGCTGGGTTCAGAACGTCGTAAGACAGTTCGGTCCTTATCCACTGTGGGCGTAGGAGATTTGAGGAGAACATTCCCTAGTACGAGAGGACCGGGAATGACGTACCTCTGGTGTTCCTGTTGTCGTGCCAACGGCATCGCAGGGTAGCTATGTACGGAACGGATAAGCGCTGAAAGCATCTAAGCGCCAAGCCTCCTCCAAGACTAGATCTCCCTTGGACTTCGGTCCACTTAAGGCAGGTTGAAGACTACGACCTTGATAGGCTGGGTGTGTAAGCACAGCGATGTGTTAAGCTAACCAGTACTAATCAGCCGTGAGACTTAACCATTATTATTACTTCTGCCTCCTGGTGGATGTTGCTTTTTCCCTACACTATGCAGTTGTATTCTTTTTTCCCGGTGATTATGGCGAGGAGGTAACACCTGTTTCCATTCCGAACACAGAAGTGAAGGGCCTCAGCGGCGAGGGTACTGCGGGATTCGCTCGTGGGAGAGTAGCACGTTGCCGGGATTTCTTTCCGAAGGAGCCTGTCTTGAAAAAGACAGGCTCCTTTTTTTTGTTAAGCCGTCATGCGCGAGAAACCATGGTGCTTCTTACGTAGCGCCAGACTCCGATCGGGCGAAATCTCAAGGCTTTCGTAGCACCGGGATACTCCCGATTGGAATCGGGAGCTACGGAGAGCCATAGCGGGCTATTGGACGCGCCCATCAATTCACATTGCACACCCACAATTAGCTGATACACTCCCAAGATGATTCTTAGTTACCTTCTTGCAGCATTTATCGTTATGCCGGTCGTTGAACTGGCGGTTCTGATACGGGTCCATAATCACATTGGGCTGGCGAACACGATTGCCCTGGTTATCATCACAGGCGTTGCCGGCGCCATCATGGCCCGGGCTCAGGGTTTCATGGTTCTCATGCAGCTTCGTCGGGATATGGCCGAGGGACGCATGCCGGCGCCTCGCCTTATGGACGGCGTCATGATCCTCGTCGCCGGAGTGCTGATGATTACACCCGGCCTCATCACCGACTGCACCGGTTTTCTTCTCCTGATGCCCCCCGTCCGTGCGGCCATCCGTGGATGGCTGCGAAGGAAAGTAGAGGAGTCGATACGCAGCGGGAACACTACGATTCGGTGGGGCGGGTAGGGGGATTCGCAACGTCCAACGCTCAACGCCCAACGCCCAACGCCCAGCCCGGGATCATGCCTCTCGGAGATAGGCATGTACTGCAGAAGTAGGGACCTATCTCCGAGAGGTCCCCTCCCCAAGTCCAATGGCAATTCCACCGCTTGGCTGGTTACGTGTGATCCGAAGCAGGCGGCTCACTTCAGAGAGATTCCAGGTGCTGTATTCGTTTCAGTACAGGCGGGTGGCTGTAGTCGAGGAAGACCTTGAACGGATGAGGGGTCAGGTTGCCCAGATTGTCTACGGTTAGTCTTTTGAGTGCCGCTATCATGGCTTCTGATTTTCCGGTGGTTCTTGCCGCGTAGGCGTCGGCTTCGAATTCATGGCTTCTCGATAAGATGTTTTCAAACACGGATATGCCCGTTGCTATCGGCGCATACAGGAATCCGAAAAAAACCAGGCTGGCGTAGATTGAAACATGCGCAGATTCAATGCCGAATGCCTGGAACATGCCTTCGTTCTTCATGAAAAGGGACAACAGGAAGAACATTATTCCCGAGGTGATGATTCCACGGCCTATTGCCTTGAGAACGTGGTGCCGCTTGTAATGCCCCATCTCGTGCGCGACCACCGCCAGGAGTTCGTCTACGTCGTGATTCTTTATCAACGTGTCATAGAGCACAATGCGGCGCGACTTTCCGAACCCGGTGAAAAACGCGTTACTCTTGGATGACCGTCGAGAGCCGTCCATCTGGAACACGCCTTTCATTCTGAAATCCTGTTCTGCCGCGTAGTTCTCGAGAGTGGAGCGTAGATCGCCTTCTTCCAGCGGCGTGTACTTGTTGAACAGCGGCATTATTACGTAAGGCGCAATGAAAACCAGAACAACCTGGAACAGGACAACCGCGATCCAACAATACATCCATGCCAGCGGCCCCGCGGCCAGGAAGAACCAGATAACCCCGGCAAGCACCGGGCCACCGATCACGGCTGCGAGGAGAAGTGACTTTATGGTGTCTACGACAAACGTACGCGGAGTTGTACGGTTAAACCCGAAGCGCTCCTCGATCACGAACGTCCTGTAAATGGAAAACGGGAGCGCAAGCAGCCGGCCTGCCAGCGCCAGTATACCTGCAAATGCCAGCCCACACAGGATTTCATCCGATGCAAGTTTTCGCGCAACGGCATCTACAAATGCAAATCCACCAAGCAATATGAATGCAATCGTGACGACCGTGTGGAAGAGATCGATCAGCAGTCCGAACTGCGTTGTGACGCCGAGGTAATCCTGGGATTTGGCGTAACGGTTGGCATCGTAATGCCCCTCGAATTCGGGGGGCAGTATGGGTGAAACATGTCTCAGGTTAAGAACGTCAGAGCACGTCTCGAGGAGGTAGCGTGCTATCAGGACTGCCAGGATGAAAAGGAGATAGGGATTCATTGAGAATGGTTAATGGTTAATGGGGAACAGGTGATTGCCGGTGTCTGTTTTAAAAGCCCCGAAGGGGCGCGATATACCAGCCCAGGGCAACGCCCTGGGTACGAAAGAACAAGAGATTGAGCCCTGAAGGGGCGCGATATATGACTGTGTATGAGCAATTCCTTTATATCCCGCCCTTTCAGGGCTCACTTGACGCATGCGCTGTTTCCCAGGGCGTTACCCTGGGCTGGTATCTCATGCCCTTTCAGGGCGTTACACTTCCTCGGATGTCCTTCGACTACGACCTATACGGTTTGGCGCTTGGGTATGAACCGACAACCCTGAGTTTGATCGAGACTTTTCGTGCCGCCGCCAGGGCACGCTTTACCTTCTGTTCCTGAGCCCCTCCGTCAACGTCCACGAGAAACGCGTATTCCTTGGGGCATCCTCTTATCGGGCGCGAAATAATCCGCGACAGGTTGACCTCCTGATCTTGGAATGCGCCCAGCAGATTGTAGAGGCTGCCGGGTTCATTGGGGATTCGCGTGGCCACCGTGGTTTTCTCGGGCGTCGCGGCCGGAGCGGTCTTCCTACCTGAAACCACGATGAAAGACGTGACATTCGGGATGTCGCTGCTGATGGGGTATTCAAGAACTTCCAGGCCATACATTTTCGCAAGCCGCCTGCTTCCCAGTGCAACCGCACCCCATTCCCCCGCAGCACGTAATGCGGCCTCTGCCGTGCTCGTCACGACACAGCGTTCCACGCGGGGGAGGTGGCGTTTCACCCATGGAGTGCAGTGTTCCAACGGTGCGAAATGTGAATAAAGCTTCTTCGGGTTTTCGCTCTTTCGTCCTATCAACGCCAGGTTGACGTGAAGGGTGAGTTCTTCCTCAATCTGAATGCGGGGCTTGTTATCCAACAATATATCAACGGTTTCATAGATTGCGCCACCGGAGGAGTTCTCGATTGGTACGATGCCCCTTGCGGAACGCTTCTTCGAAACGTAGGTGCAGACATCGAGAACTGTCGGAAGAGGTACCTCTGCACAGGTCTTTCCGAAACGCTTCTCTGCGACGAGGTGTGAGTATGTGCCTCTTGGTCCCAGGAAAGCAACTTCGGTCTTGCTCATCGTTTTTCCTCCCGCTTGCCCTGCTAATCTGCTATAGCTGCGCTTTAACCTAGCAGAGTGAAAGCGAAGAGTGAAAGCTGAAACTTGGCGATGCGGTATCTGCACCGGCGGCGCACCGGCGTCCACCTCGTAGCGGTGGACGTACTGGGAGAAGAAGTAGGTCCACCGCTACGAGGTGGACCAAACAGAAGTGACGATCGTGGCAGGTGCCTACATAAGCAAGGCCAAGAAACAGCAGCTTTCGCTGTTGATGGTGAAGCTTGGGGTCAAGGAAGACGACATCGAGGAGAAGTTCGTTCTGGGTTCCGGAAAAGGCGGCCAGAAGTTGAACAAGACCTCGTCGTGCGTCTACATAAAACATGTCCCGTCAGGCATAGAAGTGAAATGCCAGAAGTCGCGTTCGAGAGACAGCAATCGCTTCCTTGCACGCCGCGAACTCTGTGAACGCATCGAGGAGCGGGTCCTGGGCGAGAAAAGCCGGAAGCGACAGGAAATCGAACGCATCCGCCGCCAGAAACGAAGAAGGTCGCGCCGCCAGAAAGAACGTATGCTCGAAAACAAGCGCCACCAGTCGGAGAAGAAGGGGCGAAGGGCGCAGGTCAGATTGGGGGATGATTGAGCGGACGACCGGTCAGGGAGATCACTCCCGATTGGAATCGTGAGCTACGGGAAGTGGCGAAGGCACGGTGCGTGCTTAGAATTACGCCTCTATCGTAGCGCCCGACTCTGATCGGGCGAATCTCGGAAAGCTGCAGATAGAAGAAGAACATGGCAAAGAAACAATACTCAATTGAACTTGTGAAAGAGCTTCGGGAGCGCATCAAATCTGCGAATCTCCTGCTGCCTTTTCGACCTTCGCGGTACGAGAAGGGCGACGCTCTTGACCTGAGCTTCACAACCGTGTGGCCGGAAGAGAGCGGCCATGGGCGCTTTACTGTTGAGAAGTTTGCGGGTGGGGGATTTGCAGGACAGGTGTACCAATGCCGGCTGGCGTCGCTGGACGACTCAGAAACGATGACTGAACACGGGTTGACGGAAGGCGGTGTCTACGCTGTCAAAATCATGATCCCTCCGAACCGGTTCTCGAAGGTGTTCAGAGATATTATCTATTGGTTGGGATTCCAGGCGCCTTTCAGTGCGCAGGTTTGCGAATCTGCATGCAAGAGTGGACTCCTATGGCAGAAGCTTGTCCGGCGCGCCTCGGGTGTGGCGCTTGGCAGTGAAGACGCGGTGGGTGACGTGTATGCGTCTTTTTACGACTCAAATCTGAAGGCCTATGGCCAGGTTGGCGAATGGATAGAAGGACGTACGTGGCTCCTGGAGGCGGATATCAGGCCGCGACTTCGGCGCGGCTGGCGCGATGTTGATCCTTCGGAGACTGACAGCCCGGAATTTGTTGCCAAGCGCCAGTTCATGCATCGTTTTGTGAAACTTCTGCACAAGATGGGAGCCCGC
Organism: Kiritimatiellia bacterium; assembly: GCA_030744755.1. Taxonomy (GTDB): domain Bacteria; phylum Verrucomicrobiota; class Kiritimatiellia; order UBA8416; family JADHWI01; genus JASLPY01. The sequence continues at coordinate 13,753 of JASLPY010000086.1, forward strand.
GAGCTTGCCAGGCAGTACGAGTGGTGGACATGCAAGAGCCAGCCGAACGTGCTTAAGCGAATTGACTCTGGAGAGGATCCATCGGCCGGACTGTGCGCGGTTGATTTCAGGGCGGGCCTCGCCTTGCTTCCGTTTTTGCCCATGAGTCCCGGGGACATTGCGCTGATATTTGCAGGGCTGCGGGAAGGTTCGCTCGTACAATTCGACAGACCCGATTTTGGTGAGCTGCGACGCTTCATCACTGCCCATGGAGATGATTCCGGGGAACTTGCCGGGATGATGGTTAAGTTGGAGTCCTATGACGGAGAGTACAGGCGCTCAATGCCTGATATCACGCACCAAGGCTTCAAACTGCTTGCCGACAAGTCACTCAGGCATGAAGTGCGCTGCGGTCTGGCAAAGGGATTTGTCGCATCCGGGAACGCCGATGAGAAATTTGCCTCCCGGCTGACGGAGCATCCGTTCCGTTTCTTCTGCTTCCAGTTGCTGGGTGTTTTGCCCTGCCTCGGCCGCTTCGTACGACGCCTCTGGGGTAATGAGCTGTACCGGCAGCATGTGAAGAAGCTGTTTGTGGATGACGCCTACTTCGCGCGCGCCTGTCGTGCCGCGATACGGGTCCGCCTCATCAAGTGGCTCCGCTCGGGACGGGCGGGAGAGGAGAGGATCCGTTACCTTTCAGAGCATCCGTGGATGTTCTGGTTGCAGAGATTAACACTGGGTTTCATTTTTGCTTTTCTGCATCACTGGATCGCGGAGCCATCTTATGTGCGCATCAAGCTGGCCGGGAAGTGGGACTTCATGCGACGGTTCTTCAAGGAGGCTGAGTTTCGCGAGAAATGGCTGACCGACCAGGTGCATGAGGGACATGCGGAAGGTGTACTGAATGACGATGAACGTGACAGAATCATGGCGTCGATTCGTGACCCGTTTATCGTCAAGTATCTCAAGTGCGTTGCATTTCACTTTGCCACCCTGCCTGTGACGCAGATATTCTCTCTCTGTATTGCCGCGGCAGTGGCCGGGTGGATAGTTGTTTCCGGCGGAACGAAGAAAGCTGCAGCCATTACGTTTGTCGCAATTCTGGGTGTTTTTCAGATAATGCCGGTTTCTCCAGGCTCTCTCTGCAGGGGAGTGTTCACCACGATCCTGGTTATTCGTGAACGTGATTTCAAAGATTACATGGTTGCCCTGCCATTATCCTTCCTGAAGTACATCGGGTATCTTGCTTTTCCCATCCAGATGGTTGCGGCTTACCCGGAACTGGCACGGTTCATGGCAAGTCGGTGGGCCACCGGTACGGTACACATAGTGCCCGTTTTCGGCGAGAAGGGCGCGTTACTCGAACATGCGATATTCGATCTCTTCTTTAACCGGGCCCGTACGGTCAGCGCCTGGGCAGGGCAGTACGCGAGGTGGCTTCTCACTGGCTGGATGCTGTTTGGGGCAGTCGTCTGGTCGATACTATTCGCGGTGTGTGCTGCCAATTGGGGAGCGAAGATGTGGGTCAACAGCCTGTTAATGCTTGTGACTCTTTTTGTTCTCCCCAGGGTACTCTTCTATCCGATAATCAAGCGCAACCGTATTGGACGGAGCCAGGAGCCGGTGTCGTCGGGCGATGAAGGTGAACAGGGGACCGAACATGGCTAACTTTTTTTGCTTTTGTACTTGAATCCCAAGCTTCCCCGACTATTATGCACAAATCCTTTTTTTGCGGGGGCGTGGCGCAATTGGTTAGCGCACCAGACTGTCGATCTGGTGGTTGCGAGTTCGAGTCTCGTCGCTCCCGCCAGCAAATACAGGGCCTTTCGTGATTAACTCACGGAAGGCCCTTTTCTTTGCTACGATATGCTACGAGTCTACACAGGCTGAATGCATGTCGAAAGGAGGTGAAGCATGACGCAGACCTTCGACCGAAAAGGGGATCATACTGTAGCAAAGCGCGACGGACGCGACGGAGAGGCAATGGTAGAGAAGGCTACGCACGAAACAGGAGCCGGCAACAGATTATGGCAAGGAATCTCGCAGAAGACTGAGAAGCCATTAGCAAGTTGGCACCAATGTTTCTCGACAATGTTCTACATAAATCTAGATTCAAGCCGCGAACGACGACAACACGCGGAAAGTGAGTTCTCTCGAATAGGCATTGTGGTGGAAAGGTTTTCTGCGATAAGACCAGATTCTAAAGGAGGCCACAGAAACACAGGCGTGCTTGGCTGCAAATTGAGTCATCTAGCAGTGCTTAGATGCGCCAGAGAGAACAAGCTCAAGAATATCGTCATCTTCGAGGATGATGTGTTGTTCTCGGCAGAGTTTGAGCAAAGAGTAGATATGGTTATACGGGATCTGTTAGAGCACAAATGGGATCTGTTCTATTTCTACACAAAACATAGCCGAGTCATCTCCAAAACAGAGTCCGGTCTGTGTAAGATTACAAGCTGTGGTAGAACACATGCCTTGGCAATCAATGAGAGCGCATATGACCGAATGATCGAGCTTATACTGACTGGTCCGAACAAGCCCGTTGATAAGCTATATCGCCGCCACCTACACAAGCAACTCGACGTCTACGGAGTCGAGCCTGACTTGGCAATACAGAACAGAAAGCTCTTTGCGAGTGACATCGATCCCCCACGAACGTCCGTCAATCGCCCCGCACCAGGGTCGCCCTTAAATAATAGGAAGTGAGGCCCAGGCGCTGCTGTTGATTCGGCTACGGGATTCTGAAACACGGCAATAGCATCTCACCATCAGTTCTGCAGTACCGCCCGCCCAGATGTTGACGATTTTAACCACACCGTTTTGACAGTATCTTGACATCAATCCTTTTGGCCGGAAATGGCCGTCTGTGTTAGTATTTCTGTGGGGTTGGGACGAGGAGTTCCGGCGGGAATTATGAATGGAGGCAGGACGAGTGCAGTTGCGTCTGACATGTGGGGTTTATCCGCGCGTTCTTGTGGTATCCTTGTGCCTTCTTATAAGCGTCTCGCAGTTCTCCGGCGGTGGGCTCGTTATCAACGAGTTTATGGCGGTCAATGACACTACATTGACCAACGCTTACGGGGAGACGTCGGACTGGATTGAGATATACAATTCTTCGGCGGGCAGCGTCGATCTTTCCGGCTGGTTCCTTACCGATAACGTCGGTGACCTGGTAAAATGGCGCTTTCCTGAAACGAATCTATGTGTGGTTCCCCCGAACGGCTATCTCATTGTATTTGCCTCGGATACCACGAACTCAGTCGTGGGTTCGGAACTCCATGCGAGTTTTGCCCTTAAGGGATCCGGGGAGTATCTGGCCCTTGTGGATACCAACGGCACCACGGTTGTTGATTCTTACGATCCGGAGTATCCCGAGCAGTCATCGGACATATCCTACGGAATACTTGCCGACAGGATTTCGCTGGGGTATTTCGATGAGCCCACTCCAGGAGCCGAAAACACCTCCGGTTACAGCGGTATAGCAGAGGACCCCCAGTTCTCGCGGGAGTCGGGAGCTTTAACGAACGATTTGCTTCTGACTCTCAGCACTACTTCCCTCACGGCCCAGATCCATTACACGCTGGACGGGTCGCTGCCGACGGATGCATCGCCGGAGTTTGTAGATCCGCTGAACGTCAGCGGCACCGTGCAGGTGCGCGCTAAAGTGTACGATGCCGGCATGCTGCCGGGAGCAACAGTGAGCCGGTTCTACTACCGTCTTGAAGCCAGCGCCTACGATTTTTCGTCAGACATTCCTGTAGTGGTTATCGATACGTTCGGTGAGGCGATTCCGGGGAGCGGGGACACGAACAAGATTTTCGCCTACATGGCGGTCCTGCCCACCGGAACCAACAGTCGAAGTGCGCTGCTTGACGTGCCGGCCATTTCAACTCGCATGGCCATCACGGTGAGGGGAAGCTCTTCGGCCGGTCAGCCCAAGGCGCCGTATAGTTTTGAATCGCAGGACGAGTTCGGTGACGACAAGGACATCGAACCGCTCGGCATGCCTGCGGAATCGGACTGGATACTCAATACGAAGTACACATTCGACCGTGCCCTGATAAGGCATGACCTCGCCTACGAACTCAGCAACCAGTCGGGCCGATACGCTACGAGGACCCGCTTCGTTGAGATGTTTGTCGTCAAGGATGGCAGCACGGTTTCGTATCCGGGCGACTATGTTGGCGTATACTCGTTCATGGAGAAGATCAAGAGGGATAACGACCGTGTGGACGTGGAGAAACTGGATCCACCCGATACCAACTCCTACGACATTACCGGCGGGTACATCACAAAAATAGACCGGGGAGACCCGGGTGATACGGGGTTCTCGGCCGGCGGGCAGGGGATGCACTACGTCTATCCCAAGGAAGCTGAGATGAAGACCAGCCACCAGGTCCAGGCTGCGTGGCTGACGAGTTTCTACAACGAGTTTGACAGCGCACTTGACGGAGGCAGCTTCACTGATCCGGACATCGGTTACGCAAAGTACATCGATGTGGACTCCTGGATAGACCATCACATCCTCAACACGGTTACAATGAATCCGGATGCGTTACGGCTGAGCACATACATGTTCAAGAAACGAGGCGAACGCCTCGAGAAGGGGCCGATATGGGACTTTGACCGCACTATGGAATCACTCGATAGCAGAGACGACAATCCCGAGAAGTGGGAGAGCTATTTCTTTACCTATAGCTGGTGGAACCGGTTGTTTCAGGATCCGGATTTCTGGCAGAAATGGATAGACCGCTGGGACATGTTCCGCCAGACGACGATCTCGGAAACGAACATCCTTGCTACTATCACCGCAATGTCGAATGAGGTCACCGAAGCGCAGGAGCGCAATTTCGACAAGTGGACTTCCGCCCCGCCACGAACAAGTAGCGCGTACGTTTCGGGCGAGCTCGATGGCACGTGGGAAGGAGAGATCCGGCATCTCTATGTCTGGCTTACCAATCGTGTCAAGTGGGTTGATTCCCAGTTCCTGCCCACCCCTATGTTCAGTACCAACGCCGGCTTTGTTCCCGAGAATTATTCTCTCGAGATAACATTGCCTGAAGGTGTATCCGCCGACATCTATTACACAATCGACGGTACGGATCCCCGTGGTTTTGGCGGCAGCGTAGGGGCCACCGCGCTGGAGTACACGGCGCCGTTGACAATTTCTGAGAACACCATTGTGAGAGCAAGGGCGTGGGACGGTCTGGCGTTTTCGGGCGCACCGAACCATGCGCCGTGGAGCGCCATGGGGGAAGGCGTTTTCGTCACGGTATTGCCGACACTGGCGGTATCCGAGGTTATGTACCATCCGCGCGATCCGTCGGCCGGCGAGACCAATGCGTCGGCATCGGGGTTCGAATTCATTGAGATCTACAATGATGGGGACGAAGCAACGTCTCTGGTAGCTGTGGAAATCGCGGCCGGAGTGAGTTTCAATTTCAGCCGAGCGGATGTCCGGGAACTGGCTGCAGGCGAACACGTAGTAGTAGTGAGCGACCTTGCAGTGTTCAAGGACCGCTATCCTCAATGGAGTACAATCGCCATAGCCGGTGAGTACGACGGCAAGCTGAACGACGCAGGAGATGACATCACGCTGATTGGCCCGACTGGAGATGTCATGTTGGACTTCGAGTGCAATGACGCCCGCGGATGGCCTGTCGCGGCCTATGGTGCGGGCCATTCACTGGTGCCTGTGGTCATATCAGATCAGGCATCAGGTGTGCTGAAGTATGGCGGAAATTGGCGGGCAAGCTCATATATCGACGGTTCTCCCGGAGAAGCCGACCCCGAACCGGTTACGGACATAGTTCTTAACGAGTTGATGGCCCATACCGATTTCTCCGACCCGGGGATGCCCTGGCTCGATTCTGATGACTGGGTGGAAGTCTACAACACGTCGTCTTCGGCCGTGAGCCTTGCTCACTGGTATCTCAGTGATTCCGCTGACAATCTGAAGAAATGGCCAATAGAGCCTACGGACGCCCTGGCTTCCAATGCGTGGGTTACATTCACGGAGTCGCAGCACTTTCACACCAATGAGCTGACCGGGTTCGGACTGGATAAGGATGGTGAAACGCTGTTTCTGTCTTACCTGCCGGGCACGGATGAAGACCGGGTCGGTGATGCCGTAAGGTTCAAGGGCCAGGAGAATGACGTTACGCTGGGCAGGTATACGGATGGCGGAGAGTACTGGTTTACTCTTTCGCCTACTACGAATGCCGCCAATGCCGCCCCTTCGTCCCGTGTTGTAATTGCCGAGCTCATGATTCATCCTCCACCGACCCCGGCTAATCCCGAGGACAACACGCACGACGAGTATATCAAGCTCTTCAATCCGTTGGACAGCCAGGTCGATCTCTGGACCGATTCCGGACCCTGGAGGATTGATGGCGGCGTGGATTTTGTGCTGCCTGCGGATATATCCCTTGCTGCTAACGGTTCATTATTGATTGTCCCATTCGACCCTTCCGACACGAACTCACTCACAGTTTTCGCCGACGCATACGGGATTACGAATGCTGAAAGTATGACTATCCTGGGGCCCTACGATGGCAAGCTTTCCAACTGGGGCGAACGCATAGCCCTCGAACGGCCGCAGGCGCCGGACGTTGTGGGTGATGCGCCTTCATGGGTAATTGTTGACGAAGTCATCTATTCAACGAGCAGTCCGTGGCCTACGGAGGTGCACACCAACACGTTGAGCCTGCAGCGAACTTCTATTCTCGAATCCGGCAACGATCCTGATTCCTGGTCCGCCGTGGGCGCCAACCCGACTGTGCCGGTTGCGAAAATCGCGGTCATTGATCCAGTTGCAGGTGGTACGATACTTGTCCCTTCCTTTCTGACCGTGGTCGCATTCGTCGACGAAGGACAGGTGGATGGTGCCGTGCACTACGTGGAGTTCTTCCTGGACGACACCAACAGCCTTGGCATTGACGGCACGCCACCGTACGAAGTGGTCGCAGACTATTATGACATCAGTACAGCGGGTGACTATCGTCTGCGCGCCGAGATGGTTGATGACGGGGGCACCAACGAGTCGATAGAGATCGAGGTGCATGCTGTCTGGGCTGAACGAATCGAGATAGCCGAACCCAATGATGGCGATTCCCTGTTGACGCCATTCGAAGCAGCGCTATCCGCCGCCGTGTTTCCGGAGCACGTGGTGGGCACCGTTGCCAACGTTACGTTTTATGATGGTACCAACGTGTTGGCTGTTGACGTGGACGCACCCTATAGCTGCGATATCAGTCAGCACAACCTGCTGCCCGGCATGGTGCATGAGCTCACTGCGGTGATGACCGACGAATTCGGGCCCAGCACGTCGACAGCGGTGAACGTGTACGTGTATGATTCCATCTACAAGGACTGGGATCACCGCATGCCGGTGTCTATTTCAGGGTACGCGGATGCTCAAGGTGTTGAAGACTTTCCGGTACTGGTGAAGCTGCACGAGGGACTGG
>JASLPY010000087.1 GCA_030744755.1 Kiritimatiellia bacterium
CGGCGGACCTTTCCCGCTAACGCCTATCGCCTAACCACTAACCACTGCGTTCTGCGCTCACAGCGCAGAACGCTCACAATAATCCACCTCTTTACATCGTTGTATTCATCAGACATAATGACTGTCATGATGAAAGTAGACGTTTTAAAATCTGGAATAGCTGCCGCGGGAATGATCTGCATTCTCCTCTCCTCGCAGGCGGGGATGTCTGCTGACGTTCCTTCATCCCTCTCCTCGCTGAGCCGAACCTACGACGCACAGCTCAAGAAGATCCAGGACGAGAAGGCGACGAATACTGCTGCGCTGAGGCGGCAATTGATCGCCTCTCTGATTTCTCTAGAAAAGGCCCTTCAGCAAAGCGGCAAGCTCGAACCCCTCTTGGTGATAAGCAAAGAAAGGAAACGGTTCGAGCAGGAGTTTAAGATTGAGCGCAAGGATATCGTCACGAATCCCGAGGAACTGAGTTTATTGCAGGAGAAGTATCTTGCCTCTCTCAGCTCAATTGATCTTTCCGAGGCATCGAAGATCAAAACTCTCGCAAGCCAGTATGACCGTTCCTTGTTGACCCTGCAGGAGAAACTGACCAAGGAGGGGAACCTTGGCGCGGCTGTCGCGGCAAAAAAGGAACGCGGTCAGATCTCGCTCAGACCGGAAGTGACCGCGGCGGAGTTCGTACTGGCCGAGGCAGCCGCCCAGAAGGCTCAACAGAAACCTGAAGTACCCCCCGCACCGGTTCCAGCCGTTCAACCAAAAAAAGAAGAGGTCGTGGAAAAGAACTACACAGGCAGCGACAGGACGCGCCTTGAGCGGCGCTTCTCGGAGCTGTGCGACTTGATACTGGCAAGGAACTGGGATAAAGCGGTCGACTACATAGATCCGGTTGCCGTTCGCGAGAAGGGGGCCGAGCGCATTATCCCCGGACTGAAGCTGGCGTTTCTCATTGTACAGATAAGCGACCGGCACAAAATGAACCTGAAGGCAGGTGATATCGACGTCGACGAAGACGCCGGCACTGCGAAGGTAGTGCCCAAGGTGTGGGGCGGGGCCAATTGGCGCGATCTCGGCCCAACTTATTGGATGCTGGTTGAGGGTGACTGGTACATGAGCGTTACCGGTACCCCCACCAAGAACCGCCAAGGCAAGATACCTGGTTCACCGAAACGCAAACTGCGCAAGAATCTCTGACCGGCATCATTCCCGCCGACCGTCCTCCGCGCTGCTGGTCCAACGGAAGAAAAGACTACAAGTGGATCAATATGGCAGCAAGTGAGCATTCAAGTGACAGTGTACAGCTCGAAGTGCCATCCCAATCCAGTAAAGCGCATCGCAAACTGTTGATCGTTATCCACGGTTGGGGCGGAACATTTGTGGAGGCGGTCTCGCGTATTCACGGCCTGGCCGATTTCGATTGCGCCTGGCATAAGGGCGTATTTTTCGTCGAACAACGCATAGGGCGGGTGCTCCGCCAGGTGCTGAATGCACCAGAACCCGATCATTGCGTTCAGGCTTTTCGAAAACTGATAGTCAGCCGCTTCCTTGCAGCATCAACCACCCCCGGAAGCCCTCCGCCTGAAAGCAACGAGGGCGTGAGCCGGTTTACCGAGAATCAACTACTACAGGACTTTCCGGGCCTGGGAATACCAATATCACCAGGACTCCGTGCGCAACGCGCCGACCAGCTTCGTGAAGAAGCGCTGCAGGAGCTCCAACCCATCCTGCCTGTGGTAGACAGGTTACGAGAAGAACTGGCCGGCGAGGACGGCGGGGCAAAGAGCGAATGCGAAGCGAGGGAAGCCATCATCAAGGTTTCGCTGGAAGTATCGTCACCCTACAACCTGGTGGCCCTGTTGGAGCTTCTCCGTGACATGCACGAAAGTGGCGGTGACCTCGACACGGTGGCCAGCGCCGCCTTGTATGCGTATTCGCTGACAGAAAGCGCCGAGCAAGCCGGACGGGAATTGCAGTATGGGCGAGACTACTCTTTTGTCTTTGTCAATTACCACGAACGGCTTGGTCGCCTGGCCGATTACGGACCTGCCGACCTGCTGATGGCCGATCTCCCAATCGGCGCCTTCCCCCATCTGGAGGAAGATGTGCGCACCCTTGCCGGGCACGGCATAAAGGTGGCGCGGTTCGAAGACCATCACCCCTACACCGCCGCACAGAGGGAAATGCTGGAGCGACTGGTCAAAGAAGGGATGCTGCTTCACCTGGCCCTCAGCGGTCCGCTCCATGGAAGTGAACTGTCCCCCGAAGAGCTTAAGTGCGGCGCCGATATGGTTTACGAAAGCACCGTGGCCGGCAAGCCGTGGGATTGCAAAGGAGCCAGGCGCCTGCGGGAAGCAGCCCACTCGGAGGATTTCGTCCAAGGAAGATCTGACATGGGGCGCCTGCTCACGTCTCTTATAAAAGGCGGAATATGCAAGACCGAGTTAGCCCAGGAACTGCTTTTGGCCATTCCGGAAGACAACGCGGCCGAGCGCCTCGGTAACCTGGAGTGGGACAAGCTGGCCGAAAGCTGGAACTCTTACTTCAGAGACCTGGGCGATCAGCTGGGCGAGAACGCGTTTGTCATACAGGTTAAGAGACCCGAACTGGCCGGCACGGATCAAGGTGGGCCTTCTTTTGGCGTCGGCAGTGACATGCCCCTGTCCGTAGACCAGAACACCAGGAAAACCTGCCGGATTCTCGTCGCCCTCGCGATCAGATCGGAACCGGGAAAACCTAAGATCGGAACGGGGCGTGTCGTGGAGTACTACAGCCGGGCATTCCCCGATATCGACTACGTCTTCTACTGCTACGGGGGTAGTCTGATGGTGGCCAGGCGAATCAACCAGGCCGATCTTACTTTCAATCTTGGCGAGCTCATGCCCCGGATTGGATCAGAAAGCGACGGAGGTCATGCCGGAGCCGCCGTCTGCCGTCCGGAAGCAAATGCAAACTACCCGCGCAAATTGCTGGCGCGCGTTGAACGATCCAATTTCAAGCGATTTGTTGAGTACCTTTCCATGCGCCTGTCAGCTGCCGGAGTGGAAGTCATTAGAATCAAGGACAGCTCCGCACCATCGGGACACCACATGCGGGGGAGTGGCAAGAAACTTGTTTTCATCATGATAGCAGCGCTGGCGACAGGAATCGTTCTGGCGGCTGTCTCTTCAAGGTTCAGGCCGGCAAGCATTCGCGAAAGCAACAGTGACTTCTTCCCGCAGCTTGAAAGTTCAGGGGCAGCGGGGGGTGGTTCCGGATGATGCTTCTCCGCACAGTGAGTCTCGCGGTTGGACTGATCTTCGGCATCGTTGCCGCGACGAGTTTCGGGGCGGCTCTGTCACCCCCCTTTCTGCTTCTATCATCCCTGTGTGCTGTCTGCGTAAGCGTTGTTCTCTTCATTAGGGAACGCAAGTGGGTCGTTCCCGCGGCACCACTGGTGATGGCGGCAGCCATCATATCCACTTTCTCCCTGGGATACTGGCAGGCCTGGAAACAGGTGGGACCGGCAGAAACAGGAAGCTTGCGTCACACGCTGGAATCCATGGAAGACGGTTCCGCACTCGCCCTGCGGGGCAGAATATGTAAGGAGCCCGAGCAAAGAGGGGAAATGCAGGGTGACCTGAGATTGAATGTCGATTACGTGAAGATCGGAGATGCATCCGAATGGACTCCGGTGCGTGCAGGCAAGGTACTGGTAAGGGTTTACACCTCGGGGCGTAGCGGTGCCGGTTCCATCAGCCTGTTCAATCAGCTCATGCATCCGCAGGCATACGGATACAGCGCAGATATTTATACCAGGTACTCCAGGCCTGAACCCCCTAAAAACCCGGGAGAATTCAACCCGGAGTTGTACTTGCTCCAGAACGGCCTTCTGGCTCGCTTCCGATGTCAAGTGTCCCGGGTGAGAATCGCCGAGGAGTCGTTTGGGAACGTGCTGACCGAAGTTGCGCTGGCCGCGAAGCATCGCTTCCTTGTCACTTACAGGAACACCATTCGTAATCCGGCAAGCCGGCTGGTCGCGGCATCCACCCTCGGCGTCCGGCGGGCCGTAGAGAACACGGAGTATGGCGGCAAAGAAATTGCGGAGACGTTCAGACATGCCGGAGTGGGCCACGTGCTTGCGGTATCGGGTCTCCACGTGAGCGTGGTCTCCCTGCTCTTCTTCTGGATGTTCCTGGCTACCGGTATCCGTCCGAAAGTCTTCGTTCCCATTCAGATTGTTTTTCTTATTCTCTTTGCGCTGCTTACCGGGGCGAGACCATCCAGCACCCGGGCGGTCATAATGAACTCCGTCATTCTAATTGCTTTCGCTTATGCCAGGTGCAATCTCAAGCGGGCAACCTACATTGGGCTGGCAATTTCCGCGTTGCTGGTTCTTTCAGTGAACCCCATCGTGCTTTATGCGCCTAGTTTCCTTCTTTCTTACGGTGCCGTTCTTTCCCTGGTTCTAATCGCTCCTGTTGTGGACCGCTGGCTATGTCTGCTCAGGGGGTTCTCTCTTATGTTTTTTGTGGTTTGGTTTCTCGGCCTGCTAATGTGCCTGGCATGCTGTCCGTGGGTGTTTCTCGATGGCTTACATTGCCTGGGGTTCGCGGGTCTTCTGTGGCTGGGCATCACGGTCGGGGGACGGTTGAATTCCAGGGTTCCGTCGCTGTGGGGAATCAGCCTTGCAAACGTTCCTCCCATCGGAAGGCTCTTCTTCAGCGCCCAGATAGCAATTCAGATTGGCATGATGATCCCTCTCTCGGCGTGGTTCTTCGGGCGTTTTCCGGGTGCCGGCATCCTGGTTAACCTGCTGGCCATTCCGGCCATTGGCGTATTGGTGCAGCTTGGGATACTCACCGGGCTGCTGGGACTCACACCTCTGGCTGGACTCTACCTGGCGCTTCCGTTTGGCATCGCGGCCACCCTGGTGGGAGAATTCTTCTTCTTCCTGGCCTATTTCGGTTCAACCCTGTTCCCGTTCCCCGCCACGCCCAAACCTACGACACAGTGGATGCTGTGTTACTACCTGGTCGTTTTCGCCGTCCTCTCCGTGGAGTCCTGGCATATTGCTGCCCAGGACCTCCTGTACAGATTCTGGAAACAGTTAAAGAACCAGACGGCCTTGTCTCGCCTGGCCCTGGTTGCACCATGTGTCCTCCTGATCATGCCGGTCATGGGACATTTCCCGCGCCCGAAACTCTGCGAGACTATTACATGTTGCGCAACCCGCCGGTATCCCATCGTAACCCTGGTCTCAAAGGACAAGTCAGGCATCCTGATAAACGCGGGTGATGCATTCGAAGGTGGGCGCATCCTGTTCGAGGTCCTCCGCTCGCAGGGTGCAACATCATTGGAAAGTGCGCTGCTCTGCAGCCCTGACCCCCGCGCAGGAAACGAAGGCCTGGCCGAGTTAAGCCGGAAGATGCGTGTGTCCGAGTGCCTCGTTCCCGTTGCAGTTGAACACGAGAATCTATATCTGGAAGCAATTGGTGACGCCTACCTGGCGCAACAGGCAGAAAAGGGAGAACGCTGGGCAAGCAACTACATTGATGCTTATGGGCGACTGCTTGAATCACTGGCAGACACCGGCACGGCTATAAAGCCCCTTGCCGGTACAAGCGTCGTACGCTGGGACAACCTATCCATTGACGCTCTGCCAATGGCAACACCGTTGCCGGCAAGATTTGTCTCAAGCGCGATCACGGTCCCTCTTCTCGTAGAAATCGGGGATTTCAAATGGTTGATCATAACGGACGGAGTACAGGAATCCCTGAAAGCCACCCTGGCCGAATCCGGACGCCCCTGCGACGTTGTTGTTCTTCCCGAGCTCAGTTACCGCAAGGACTACCGGGAGCTTCTTGATATCTCGGTGTCTGCCGTTCAGCCGCAAGTCGTGATCATATCAGGCGATCGCGTACCCCGAACGTTTGATATCGATGCCTGGGCGTCAGAACAGGCTATAAAACTGATGGCCACCGGCCGCGACGGGGCGGTAGAGGCAAAGCTCACATTAGAGGGAACAATGGAAATGAGAGGGATTCTCTCGGGTAAGACCATAACCGTCGTTCCCTCAGGGCCGAAATGATCGCACCCGTGAGGAGCTTTGCTCGGCAGATTTGCAGAACCGAGATTCCTCGACTTCGCTCGGAATGACACGATTGACCCAATCGTCTCCTTGCGAAAATGTCATGCTGAGCTTGCCGAAGCATCTCGCCGAAGGCGCTGCCCCAGTTTTGCCAACACGTCCGCCTACACCACCCGGGTACCGTTATAGATGACACCGCCTCTTTCCATGTACGCTTTGAGCACGGCGACGGCTTCGTCTCTGCAGATGTCGCGTTCTACCTGGATGCCCCGCTTTTCGAATTTCTGAATCCAGTTGGTCGGCTTCGCCCCTTCGTCCATGCCGATATCTTCTGCATCGCTCCCGCGCGCGCCACACATACAACCCAGGGTGGCAATTCGAATCTGACTGTTGGAAATCTCATTGTTTAACCCCCGATGCCGTTAGCTCGGTACGCCTGCAAAGACCCACGGCCTCCTCCTCGCCGGAACTGAACGTCACCCTGACGAGCATGGACGATACGGACTCCTCGACCTTCACTGACGTTCCGCGCGGAATAGTGCCCATGTACCGTGGGGGCCTGTTTGTGGAATAGAGGGTGATGCTGTTCTTGAGCAGATACGTGTCACTTCCCATGCCTTCAACAAACCTCCCACCTTTAAGGGAAGCGTCTTTGCCATCCTTCCAGATGCCCATGCCCAGTCGTCGCGCCTTTATTGCTGCTTGATCAAGCTTCTTCAGGTAGCTCTTCGCCGGAGTCCCGTCGGGCAGGGCCCTCCTGACCCCGTAGACGCGGGCGAGTCCGTTGTCAACCAGTGCCCTCGAAAGAAAACCCTCCTGCGTCTCTATGAAGGCAAAATAGCGCGGCTTCTTGCTGCGGCCCATCGCGTCTTCCCGCTTCGTGTGGACAGTGAACGGTTTCTTCAGAAACCGGCGGGTAAACTCTGCGGCTTCCTTTCCCGAAGCAAGAACCCTGGATTCGGATACCTTCCAAAGCTCGGCCTGCTCCGCAACCCGGTCAGGAATCATCTTTGAGGTCTCGGGCGCGTCCACAAAGTGAAGCCGGAAGATGTACGTGCGCCGCCCACACTTCACGTGAAAACTGTCGCCATCGTTGAATTCATTTGAAACCAACTCGCAGTTCTCGTACTTGGTCCAGCTTGCCGATCTTGCAGCACCGGCGCACATGAGAACCGCCGCCGTCGCCGAACATATGATGAGGGATCTCTTCATCATGAGGCCACAAGTCTAACACACCCGGACGCGAGAACGAAAGGCGTCAGCGTAATGAGCTTTTACCGCTGTGGCCTCCTTTGAGACGCTAGTCTCTGTAGCGGAACTTGCCAGAAGTTCCGATCTTCGCGGGGATCGGAAGTCTTAGCGACTTCCGCTACGTGCTTGCGCACTCGCTTGTGACGAGAGCGTTGCCCACCTTATTTCGGAACGTTCTATTGGGGTCAATCCGCTGCCTTGGACACTCCCACACCCACGAACCCGCATACTCACACACTCAACCTGGGGTAAAGACTTTTTCACACCCTCGATCTGCACAGTTATCGTTGATCCAAACCGCAGAGGAAATGCCTCGTAATGCTACTTGATCCGTCCGAGAAGTTCTGCGGCCCGTTTCTTAAGCCTGCGGTTCTTGGAGCCTTCCATGATTTGCTGCACGGCCTGACGGCGCAGATCTTTCGGGATGCCGTCCGCACTCACTTCCACGAGCTGAAAGATAGCGGCGAACGCCTCTTCTTTGCGCTCGGAACTTGTGTGCTGCATGAGGATCTTCAGCGAATCCTCGGTTCTGATGGTGGCCAGCAGCGCGATGGCCTTCCCCTCTTCCGGGGTACCCGCAGCCAGCTTCATGATCTCTTTGGCTGCCGTGAATTTGTCTGCGGGAGACATCTTCTTCGATGTCCGCACGTACTCGGCATAACCGCGGAGCGCCAGGACTTTGTGCAGCTGCTTCTTGCCGTCCTTCGCCAACTTGAGCAGTGGCTCGCCGGCGCTTGGGTCATCCGGCCACACATTGGGCCAGGTCGACAGGGCGCGTACGGCCTGGTCGGATACGCCTTCATCTTTGTCGTTGATTGCCGCGACGAGCGCTGCCAGTGCATCCGGGCCGCCGGCGGACGCCAGGCAGTGCAGGGCTTCTCTGCGGATGTCACTTTCCTTGTTCTGCAGCAGAGGTCTAAGGGCAGGGAGCGACTTAGCTCCGTTTCGCGACGAGATGGTCCTGAGCGCCTTGATCAATGCCGGATCCGGCCCCTTTTTTGCTACCAGGCCCACCAGTCCGGGTATGTGCTCCACCGAGCCGAGCTTCGCCAGCGCCGAGACAGCGGCGTCTGCCACAGATTTGTCCTGGTTGTTCACGTACTTCGCGGCGAGGGGAAGCCCCTCTTTGATCTCCCGGTAGTCAACGATTTTCAGCAGGGCACAGCATTGTGCCGGCGGTGCGCTCTTCAGTTCGCTGATAATGCTCTCCTCAATACCCTCGCAGCGCATGACAACCAGGCTGATCATCGCGGTCTCTGCCAGTTCCGGATCCGCGCCGCCGGCGTGTTTCGCCAGCAACGGGACGCAGGACGCGTTTCCAATCTTGGCCATGCTGGAGACGATTGCCCTCTGGCCTTCCTTGCTGATGCTCTTGGAGAGGTCGATCAGGACGGGGAGGGCCTGGGAGTTCCCCGAGTTGGCCAGGGCGACCAGGGCGGTCTCCTGCCGTGACCGCGGAAGGGCCTTCAGCGTTGCCAGCATCTTGTCGTCGATCTTCAGACCAGGGACCCGTCGCAGGAGCCGAAGTGCGACCTGAAACATGTCCATGTCTTTCGACGCCAGCAGATTGGGGATCATTGCGTGTCCGGCTTCGCCACGAGCGAGAACGCCGCCTTCCGTTGCCTCACGGATCCGCTGCCCGGGCACCTCGGCCTTGGCGACCGTGCCGTACAAGGAAATGGCTTTGGCGCCGTTTCCGGCCTTCAGGCACTTCTCGGCGGACACGTTGCAGGCGTAGGCCGCGGTAGACCGGAGTTCCATATTACTGTGCTTCAACAGCTTGACGAGTGCGTCGGTGGCCTTGTCACCACCGATGCGTCCCAGAGCTGCTGCTGCTGCGCACGCTATTTCGGGGTCGGCGTCGGCCGTCTTCGTGATCAGCATCGGCACCGCCTCCGCATCCTGCAGAACGCCGAGTGAATTGATCACACCGATCAGCATCCGTCCTTTCAGGCCGGGAGCCGCGTCCCGCAGTCCCTTTTTGCAGGCGGGGTCCGGGATCTGTTCCAACGCTATACGTGCCCACGAGGCCAGTTGCTCATCTTTCAGCAGCGGGACCAAAACGGGGACCGCATCTTTGCTGCCCCATACGGCCAGTTTCTTGCAGGTAATGGCCTTCTCGGCTTTGGGCGCGTCGGACTTCAGAACGCCGATCAACTCGGCCTCACTCGGAGCCGCGTGGAGCAGCGCCATGGGAGAAAGAAGACTTGCCGCGAGAAGAACTGTGAGTATTAAATATGCTCTCTGTCTCATCGTAAATTACCTCCTAAACGGTATTGGTGTGATCTTATACTCTCCAGGGCGCGCGACGAGCTTCCGAACGGAAGCGGTTGGCTTCCTCGTCGCCGGGGAACTCGTGTTTGACCGGGTCGTATCTGAGTTTTCGTTTCAGAAAGAGTGCCGTGCACGTGTTGGCACAGGCGATATGTGAGTGACAGGCCACGAAGTGATTCGCGTTCGTAAGACCGCGGGTCTTTACGCAGTTGAAGAAATTCCGCACGTGGCTGGAGGGGTCCGTGCCACGAATCCCTCGGCGGCGATCAGCGATCAGATCCGGGGAGCTGGCCTGGACCAGCCCGCTGTCGCCCGTTTCTACCCATCCCCTCTCGCCCACGTAGCGAACCGGGCAATGGCTCAGGGCCTCGTCCCAGCCCGTGCCGCGAACGATCATCTTCACGCCGTTCGCATGCACGGCTGTCGCCGACCCGTCTTTGGCCATGGGATGGTACTCGACAGGGACGGTATCATCCGCACTGTTGGCGCGCTGGCACTCGGCTACCGAGTGGGAGCCCCACTCCATAACGCCGTATCCCAGCATGCCGCCGCCCTTCTCGAAGCCACCGCCGCGCAGGTACTTGGTGTTGAAGGGGCGTTCGGCAGCGGGTCCCAGGTAGAAGTGCCAGTCGAACTGCGGGTCTTTCGGCAGCGGCTGCTCCGCCTCCCACCCGGTCATCCCGGTCTGACCCCAGCCCCAGCGGCTGGGACGGTAGTGCAGCTCCGTCAGTTTTCCGAGACGCCCGGTCTGGGCCACCATCGCGCAGAAATTGAAGTGTGCGATACTGCGCCGCTGTGTGCCCGCCTGGAAGACACGGCCAGTCCGCTCGAAGACCTCCGCCAGCTCCAGGCTCTCAACAATGTTCTTGGCGCATGGTTTCTCACAATACACGTCCTTTCCGGACTGTGCCGCCATCATCGACAACGTCGAATGCCAGTTGGGACCAGTGGCGATGAGCACCGCGTCAATGTCCGTCCGGGCCAGCAACTTGCGGAAATCCTTGTAGGTCGCGCATTTACTGTTGCCGTTCTTCTGATCGGCTGCCTTCTTCGCGGCGTTGAGCCGAACCGTCTTGAGGTCACACACCGCCGCGCACTGCACGTCCGGCTGGTCAAGCATCGCCCTGAAATCCGCCGACCCCCGGCCTCCGATGCCGATGGCACCCATGATAATCCGTTCGCTGGGCGCCACCACCCCGTCCTTGCCCAGGGCCGAAGAGGGGATGATATACGGCATGGCCAGCGTCGCACTCGCCGCCGCACAGCCCCTGGTGATGAATCCTCGCCTGGTGAGATCTGTCTTCTTCATTGCTGCTCCCTCCTGGGTCGTTGCTGTCCGTATGTTGTGAGTGTGTGTTTCAAATCAGTGAGTTCATCGACTGACTCTCGAATAATATGTTTGAGGAAAGTCTGTCATGATTAGCCGGTGAACCTATAGGAAACCTGCTTCCCCGAGCATCCTGAGAACCCGGTTTACACGATACCTGAAGGCCCCGATTTCTGACTGAACCATATGAGAAACCCGCCTGGGGGTCAAGATTTTGAGGTGGCACTCGCTGGATTTCAGGCCTATTCCGATATGAGAAGACAGTCCCATTATGGAGTGATGAGCGTTGCTCCATGGGCGGAGATGTGTAATCATATGTCTACTAATCGGATCCTTCGATGTCATTTCTCGAAGAGCATCTCACTTGTCTCTTAAATACTGCTATGACAATACAGAAAACACTTCTAGTCCTTGTATGCCTGGCCCTGGGGGGCGGGTGCGGAGAGAACCGCGAAAGATGGCCTTCGCAAGTTAATCCGGACGGCGGACGTGCAGAATCTGCGCGGGACAGCTCTTCCCTTGCCATCGTGCAGTGGAACCTGGAGAACCTGTTCGATACCGAAGATGATCCGGACAACAAGGAAGACGACGACTTCACCCCCCATGCCTGGCGACAATGGACCGAGGACCTCTACGAACTCAAGCTCAACCATCTGGCAGGTGTTCTCGATGAGGCCGACGGTGACATACTCTGCCTCCAGGAAGTCGAGAACCGCCGTGTTGTGGACGACCTGGCTGCTGTTCTGCGAACAGAATTCGGTCGCCATTATGAATATGTCCTGCACCGTGAAGGAACCGACCACCGAGGCATTGATGTTGCCGTCCTGGCAAACGTCAAGGCCGTTTCGGTAAAATGGATCTGCCCGGTGAACGAACAGAGAGATATAATGATTGCCGGATTCGCACCATCGGGGAGCAAGCTCACCGTTCTCGTCAATCACTGGAAGTCGCGATGGGGAGGCGAGGAGAAATCTGCCCCACTCCGAATGAGGCAGGCAAAAGCCGTTCGAAAGGAAATCGACCGAATCCAGAAGGATGATCCTGATGCTTCCATTATCCTGGTTGGCGATTTCAACGACAACGTTGATCAGGCCTCTCTTTCTGACGGTCTCAAGTCAACGTCAGTCCGGTCCGACGTACTTGGCGACAAAACCGGTGTGCGCTTCTACAACCTTCACGGAGAACTTCCCAGGCATCTCTGGGGAACGTTCTATTACCGCAAGAAGGAGGTATGGAATTCCTTCGATTCTATGATTGTTAGCCCGAGCATGTTCTGGATGCGGCCGGGGAGGAAGCAATGGCGAGTAAAGCCCGGAACCTACAAGGTTATACGCCTGCCGAGGCACATGGGGGAAACGGGTAATCCGATCGCTTTCCGGCGATACAAGAACAAGCTTACAGACAAATGGGAGTACACCCGGGGGTACTCGGACCACTTCCCCGTAAGGGTGGAACTGATGCTGGACGATGCTGGACAGGTGGAGGTTCCGTCCGCCGCCAGGCAGTAGGGACCAATCTCATACACGTACCATTAGGTTCATGTCATCCCGAGCTTGCCGAGGGATCTAATGCGTCACCCAGTGGCTGAGATCCTTCGACTCCGCTACGCTACGCTCAGGATGACAGTCTTCCCGGGGCTTTTCTTGCTGAATCGTCCCGGGCCGGGCCCGTGAACTCGCTACATCCGAAAAATCGCTCCCAGTTTCTTTCCCAGGATCAGGCTGCTTCCGATAATAGTCACCGCGAGAAAGAACATTGCCCACACTCCAAGGGCCGACGCCACGTAACGTCCGGTACCGATAAGTTGGAACAACTCATAGATTGTTTTCGTTATCGGATAGAAATCCGCCCTCTGGGCCAGCATCAGGCTGTCGGACACTTCCAGCATGCTGAAGGCAAACGCAAGCAGCGTCCCGGCAATCAGGTTTGCCGTTATCAGCGGCAACGTGATTCTGCGCGCCGTTGTCAGGGGCGATGCCCCAAGATTTGCTGCCGACTCTTCAAGTACGACTGACGTCTGCTGCAGGCCTGCGGCCGCGGACCGCACCATGTACGGTAGGCGGCGCACAGCGTAGGCAATCACCAGGAAGAGTGTCGGATTTGTCCTGACATCGAACCAGGATTGCCAGACTGGGTTCTCACGCGCCCATGACAAGTTGCTGAGCAGCGAGCTTATAGACAGGTATCCAAAAGCCATCACCAGGCCCGGGACCGCCAGCGGAATCATGGCAAGGGCATCCAGCAGTGCGCGTGCCCTGATCTTCGACCTAACCACAACAAAGGCTATCGAAATGCCGATGCCCATGTTCAGAAGAACGGCCAGGGAGGAAAACAGCAGGCTGTTGCGTATGCTGGTTACGGTCATTCCGTGTCCCAGCGCATCAACGTAATTCCCCGCCGTAAACATCGTGGGCGCAACCGTCTTGTACCAACTGCCGGGAACGCTGAAACTCGTGAGAACTACGCCGGCATGCGGCATAAGCGCCAACGAAATGACCGCTATGAACGGCAGGGCCACAATTGCGCCTCGCCAGCCCTTCAGTTGCCGTGCCGAGTATCCGATGGAGGCTTTCGACTGCATGGCGTAGGCCTGTTTCCCGAAGATCAGCTTCGTAGCTGCATAGAGCATCACGCTACAGGTGAGCATCACGAATACGAGCACGTATGGAAACGGATTCGATCCTATTTCCCTCAGCGCATCGTACACCTGCACGGATGTGCAGCGTGTGTAGTTCATGATCAGGGGGGTTCCCAGTTCGGTGAAACTCCATATGAAGATGATGGTCCCCCCAGCGAAGAGTCCCGGCATGATGAGGGGAAGAGTTATCCGGAAGAAGCGCTTAAGAGGCGGGCACCCAAGATTCTCTGCTGCCTCCGCCATCGCTGGATCAACATTAGCCAGGGCGGCCGTGACATTGAGAAACAGAATCGGATACAGGGCGAGAGCCTGTAAAATCGTGACGCCCAGAAAACGCCCGCGCCCGAGCCAATCCACCGGGCCCAGCCCCAGGAGCGCGTTCAGCACGCCGTACTGTCCAAGAATCTGCTGAAAACCTATGGCTCCCACAAATGGGGGTAGAATCATCGGAACAAGCAGAAGACCGTTGAGCAGTTTCTTACCGCGGAAGTCGAAGCGGTGCGACAACCACGCAAGAGGTACTGAGATCAGGAGGGCGATCGATGTCGTCGTGACCCCCAGCATCAGGCTGTGGAGCATACCTTCCGCGTAGATGGGATTGCGAAACACGTTCAGCAGGTACCGAAGCGTGACCTTTCCCTCAACATAGAACCCTCCCGTTATGACCCTTGTCAGAGGCCACAGGAAGAGCAGGGAGAACAGACCGAGGACAAAAAAGAATATGGTCCAAGCCGTAGACTTTCGCATTAGAGCCCTTCCTTGCCTTTACCGTTCCGGCTCGACCCGGCCAGCCTTTCAGCTTCACGGTAGTTTTCCCTGAAGAACAGAGTCCATTCCCTCATGTAGTCCATGCTGTCATGGCGCTTGGAAACAGATGCCGCCGACTTCCACTGCAGGGGCTCGGGCCGGTCGGGCATACGGCCCATCGCTTCCATCGCTTCCGGGTGCGCCGAAGGTCCCCCGTTCTCGATTATGGCTCGCCAGGCGCTACGCAACTCGTCCCCGGCGTCCAGACACATTGCGCGAATGAGATGCCTGTGCACGGTGAAATGCCTGCCGGTCCACCTTGACCGGTAGGTGAACAGGCCGGCAAGCTCGTAGGGATTGACGGCGCTATCACCGAGCGGGTCAACCGTGTGCTTGCTGTGCTGCTCGTACGCTGCCTGGTGAAGCCGGTTCGTGCTTGGGTAGAAATCGCGGCGAATGGGAAGCCGGCGCAGGGCGAACTTAGCCGGGCCGCCGGGGGTGCCCGGCATGTAGTTCCAGAGCTTTTGCCCTTCCGTACTAAGCACGAACGTGATGAATCGTACGGCCAATTCGCGGTGCTCCGCACCGCGGATAAGGCTTATCGGATCGGCGCTGATACTCGAGCCTCCCACCGGCGTTACATAGAGCATCCTCGGCGAGCCATCAGGCGCACGTGAGTTCTCCGACTGGAACCGGCCATAAAAATCTATCGCCAGTCCCGCTGCAGCGTTACCCATACTTACGTCTATGGGGACCTTGCTGGAGGAATCCGTAAAATACCGTGCGTTGGCACTGATCAGCTGCACGAGCCTGATACCCCGCAGCCAACCATCCTCCACTGCGTCCTGGTACTCTTTCGGTACGCCGGCGGGCATTTCTCCCAATGACAACCTTTTTTGAGCGATCGTTTTCTCGAACGATGAGACCTGCGTGTCCGTGAAGCCCGCGGCTTTCACGGCTACGGTACATTGCTCGTGGATAATCATCTCGAAGGCCTTGGTCAGGCTGCCGCTTTTCGTAGGGTCGCCAATTCCTATCTGCCCAATATACCTCGGGTCGGCGAGATCCTTCCACTTCGAAGGGGCACGTTCGAGGCCGAGTTCGGTAACGCGGTCACTGTTGTAACAGATGCCGAATGTACTGAGGGCCGTTCCAAAGAATCCGTCCGAGCGAAAAGTCTCACCTTCAAGCGCGCGGGGAATCAGGTCATGACCGTCCCGGTCAACGAGCAGGCCCGCGGGAAAGGCTTCCTCTGCACAGGGTCGGACAGTGAGACCCTGTTTATAGGCCTTGCCGTGGTCATACACACCCCCTCCGAAAAAGAGGTCGATCTTGCAGGTGAATGCCGCGGGATCATCAATTGCGCGGAAAGCCTTGTGTAACCGGCTCTTCTTCTCCCATTCAGCCATGGCCGTTTCGTCTCCGGCAATACTGTCGGGGGGGCGTTTCGAGTCGAAACGCCTGTCCAGGATCATCGACGCACCGCCATCCGGCCAATGCTTGCCATCCCTCTTCCAGCAGCCGCGAAACGCCGAAGGCAGCTCGGATGCAAGGTAGCGCATGATTTCGGACGTGCCGCCCAGTATTCGCCAGTCCACCTTGACGGGCTGACCGTACCTGGCGGCGTGCCATTCCGAGAAGGCCCGTCCGTACTCGTAACGAATAGCCCCGTTGTGAGGAGTAATGATGACGAGAACGGGGTCATCTTGACTCCATTCTGATTCCGATTCCGTCTGTCTGAAGATAAACGGTAGAGCGATAACCGACGCAGCTACTAATAGAATGGTTACGTTCCTGAGCAAGGCTTCATTCCCCAAGCACTACAACATCCTCGGGAGCAATCCAGACCCTGGTGCTCTCGGCGGTATCCCTGGCAACAATCCTGGGATTCAGGTCGAAGGCTTTAAGCGTTGTCTCGCCACTATCGGCAATAGCATTGAAAACTGACACCCTGTGCTGGGCCACCTCGCCAAGGTACACGGTGTCGTGGATTGTTGCATTGAACGCGTTTGGCGCCGATTCCGGAGGTGAGGAAACGCGGATCGCTTCCGGGCGAATCGACAGGGTGACTTGATCTCCCGCATTGAGAGAATCCAGAGCACTGACCTTTGAAGCAACTTCGCCAAGGGGCGTTGAGAACCACGCACCCGAAGTGTCGCGCCTCAAGACTTCAGCCTTGAGGAGATTCGTCTCCCCTATGAAGCCCGCCGTGAACGTGTTGACCGGGGAATGATAGACCTCCTGTGGAGTTCCCACCTGCTGAACGGACCCTTCGTGCAAAACTGCCAGCCGGTCGGCGATGGACAGGGCCTCTTTCTGGTCGTGCGTAACGTATATCGCCGTCAGCCCTGCCTGCTTGCATATGCGGCGGATCTCCGACCTCATCTCGACTCGCAGCTTGGCGTCCAGGTTCGAAAGGGGTTCGTCCAGAAGCAAACATTGAGGATGAACGACGAGTGCACGGGCGAGAGCCACGCGCTGTTGCTGTCCGCCGGAAAGTTGGTTGGGATTGTGATCGGCACGATCAGACATTTTCACCATGTCCAGTGCGCCCGAAACACGGTCCGCCACCTCCTGTCGCGGCATTTTTCTCATCTGCAGGCCGAACGCGATGTTGTCCTTCACGGTCATGTGAGGCCAGAGCGCGTAACTCTGAAACACCATGCCCGTATCGCGCTTGTGCGGCGGCAGACGCGTAATGTCATGATCACCAATGTGGATTGAACCCCTGTCGGGATCGCAGAATCCCGCAACGCAACGCAGCAGCGTGGTCTTGCCGCATCCACTGGGACCAAGAAGAAAGAACAGTTCGCCGGGCTGAATATCAAGCGATACATCATTGATCGCAATGGTTCTGTCGAAGGTCTTAGCCAGGTTCTCGATACGAACGCCAACAGCCATTTTCACCTCCATAAAGAAAGACACCAACAGTCACCTAAACGTTGGCCCAAACTACCAGAAACTCACGAGCTATTCTCCCGCGCAGGACGGGGTGACAACCTGTCCTACTCTTCCTCCAGACTTTTCAGCGAGAAATGTGCAAGGTCGGTCAGTCGAATGTCGGCAGCCGAAACGTCCTGGATGGGGGCATCAGGACGGGCAAGTGCGACACATGTCATGCGGGCGGCTTTGGCGGCGGCAACCCCGGCATTCGAGTCTTCAAAAACGAGACAGTCTTCCGGGGGCAGGGAAAGCATCGTGGCTGCCTTCAGAAAACAGGCGGGCGACGGCTTCCCTGGAGAGTAATCCTCCGAGCCAAGGAAGAACCGCAGGCATTCCGCCACACCCATCAGCTTAATGCCGTGTTCAACGTCGGCCCGGGGTGACCCGGAAACTATGCATACCGGGTATTCCGCTGCGAGTTTCTTAAGAAGTTCAATCGAAGAAGTGATGCGCGAATCCGTCTTCTCTCTCAAGGCATTCATTCTCTCGGACAGGGCCTTCTCCATCGTGTCTATGTCCGTATCCAAAGCCGGTATCAGGCGGCACAACTCATTGTACACGTCATGCCACCCCCTGCCGTAAACCACCGACATGACTTCACTGAACGGCAAGGGAAGATTATTCTCTTCAAGAAACTCCGCAGTCGCCTCGACCCACAGCATCTCCGTGTCAAGAAGCGTGCCGTCCAAATCAAAAATGAAACCTTTAATCATGACGGATATCCTAAGCCCCCCAGTCACTGCGTCAAGAACGATGGCAAAGTCCCATGGTTAATGGTTGATGGTTTACGGCTTATGAGGAGTCATGGAAAACGAGTGCGGAAGCCTGTAGCGGAAGTCGCAAAGACTTCCGATCCCCGTGACGACCGGAATTTTTGGCAAGTTCCGCTCTACAAAGGTTCCCTTCTCAAAAGACGCCACAGCGGAAAATGCCCACCCGAGCCATCTGCGTTGTGAAACAGCTCAACGGTGGCAGGGTGAAACGGGGGTACGAGATTCTGTTTACCCCACAGCACAAGGGGTTAGGCGCTAGGTGTTAGTAGCTAGGATTCTGGGACCGCGCAAATCGACCCCACCATTTTGAGTGGGATACGAGGCAGGCATCGCTACGCGGACGGCGGACCTTTCCCGCTAACGCCTAGCGCCTAACCACTAACCACTGCGTTCTGCGCTCGCATCGCAGAACGCTCCACCCCCGTTCTGCTGGACAGAATCCCTGTCGTCCTGATAGGGTGTGCATCCGTAACCTGAAACGTTGATTCCCAACCGGCATTGGAGATAGTAATGAGAAAGATTTACCTTTGCGGACCGATAATGGATGAGGTCGAAGGCCACGCTCGCGAATGGCGCAACACGGCAAACAAGCAGCTCAGCGAGCATTTCACTATGCTCGATCCCATGCGTCGCAATTTCAAGGATCGCGAAGTTGACAGTGCCAACGAGATTGTCGAGTTCGATCTGCAGGATGTACGCGAAGCGGATATAGTTCTCGTAAACTACAACAAGCCTTCGGTAGGGACATCGATGGAAGTCTTCTATGCTTCACATGAGCTCGGAAAATTTGTCGTGGCCTTCTCGCCTTTTGAGTTCAAGGAATGCAATCCCTGGATGGTTCGATTCTGCACAAAGATCCTGCCTTCGCTGGAAGACGCCATCGAGTACATCACCGAGCATTTCGTCACCCAGCATCTCTAGCCTGATTCTCTTATACGCTGCCTGGTGTTCACGCCCCCGCCGTCCTTGCGCCGGTGGAGCACATGATTGCTAACTGATCGCGACAGAACCCCGTACCTAAGTGCCCGGATATGACTGATCGTAGTCACGATCCTTGTCGCTATCTTCGTCGATCTTCATCTTTGTCCCGATCCTTATCTTGATCTTTGTCAACAACGATCGGGACAATGATCAGGACAAAGAAGGATTGCCGAACATCGGCTCTTCTTCGACTGCTTCATTTGAAAACGGCCGCCCATATGATGGCCGCAAACAATAGGGCTCCTATAACGCTCACCGTGCGGACAAACGGGATCGTTCTGTCGATAATCAGGCCTTTCGCAATCTTCTGAAAGTCGTCCTTGCGGAAGTAGGCCGTTGCTGCCCAGGCGAAGAAGACTCCCATGATAACCAACAACCAGTTGACGAGATCCTGGTTCCACAGAACCAGCACCCACAGGCCTGCAGCCAGCAGCAGAGCGGCAATTCCGATCAGAGTGTTCACCTGGGAAGCTGCCTTTATCCACCATTTCGTGACTTTCTGCATCGATTTCGGAGCCACGATTCCCCAGGCTGCCTTGATCAACCCAAGCACCCCAAGACACAACAGAATTCTATGTCGCCAATCCATGATGCCCCCCTTTCTTCCAATACACGGAAAAACCGTCCGTTCCGGCATGATTCTGTGGCAGCAGTAGGTACGATGCAAGCGGATTCGAGTATCACGGCAGCGCCTCGGACAGACGCGCCTATCGCCGGTGGCCAGAGCGCTGCACGGAACATGACCGACCGTATCTTACCGATACGTTCAGGCGGCTCCGCCGGATCGGCGAGCAGGAGAGTGCGAGTAGGATCGGCGAGCGCACCCATTCCCAGTCGCAGATCATAATCGCACTGTTATGTAGCCCGTCAAGGCACTCCGTGTCCTTTACATCGACATTTCTTTCTCTCCTGTATCTAATCGGAGGCGTCAG
>JASLPY010000088.1 GCA_030744755.1 Kiritimatiellia bacterium
AGCTCGCTTGTCGTCCATAGCCTTGGCGTCGGAGGAAGCGCGGGGGCGCGGGTGGTTACGTTCTCCCATTCTCATCCGCAAATGCCTGCTGGATCTATTCAACCTAAACCCGTTCTACACGCAACAGAGCAGAATCCTCTCCCCACAATCACCTTGAACCTCCGGGCCAAATCAGCGAAGATACTCATGGTGTTCCGGGGCGAGTCACCTGGGGGCTCGCACCTGGAGATTTGAAATCCCTGGAAAGGAGGTGGTCATATGTCTAATTTGACTTGTGGTGCTTCCGGAGTAACGTTTTAACACCTGTTAACGGAAGCTCCTGAGCTGTTGGGGCCCAGCCAGTTTTGGTTGGGCCCCACTTTTGCTTACTAAGCTGGAACTGTTAAGAGAAGAGGGAGAATTCAACCGCGGATTACGCTGATGACGCGGATAGGGTTCTTGCGTAGAACGATGCTCTGCGCCGTGTTCCGGCAACTGTGCAACTACCGCATGTCGAACAGGCCCTGTTCGCAGGCGTACACGAACTGCTCCGTGTAACGCTTGAGCGTTTCCCATTCCTCCCTGATCTGCCGGGCTTCGTCCGGGTCGATCCGGTTCTCGTTGGCGATGGACTCCGCCATCACGCGCAGAAGGTCCGAGAAATCATGGATTATGCGCTGGGTTTGTGCAACGAACTCGCCGTCAACGGCGTCCTCGTTAACATCGGGATTGTTTACGAAGAAGCCACCTTCCTGTTCGCAAAGCCACTCTGAAAGGTCTCCCCCGGTGCATTCTGAAAGAGCGCGGAGCCTGTCCAGAGGATTGCGTGTGCCGCTGGCCGTATCCTCATCCGTCTCCTTCGGGCGTTCGCACCATTTGTACACGAGTGACCGGGACACGTTCAGGGCCGAAGCAACCTGCTTTACGCCGACCTTGTCCACAGCTTTTTTTATGACTTCATATGATTGCATCGCTACTCCCCCTGCCTTCTGTCCCTTCCTGCACAAAGTTCTTCTGTCTGGTTAGGGCAATACAGTCGACCCTGCCAGAGCCATCTCCGATCAAGCAGAATAATGCCGCTTGCCGGCCTGGTCCGCTTTTACAATCTAGCTCGAAGTTTATAATGGACTATTAAGCTTTGAGCTGCAAACCTGTCATTGGTTTGGGAAGAGACTGCCCGTTCCGAGTCATCATGAAGACGTGCGGTTGAAAGATCGGAGCCAAGCCTTAAGGAGGATATCATGAACGAGTGGTGGGATACACTTAGTACTCTCAACAAGGCATTCTATTCAGGTGCCGGTTTCTTCAGCGTTCTCTTCATTTGGCAGCTGCTCTCGGCTCTCATTGGCCTTGGGGGCGATGACGTTGATCTGGATGGCGATGTAGACGTGGATGTATCCGCGGATCTCGACCACGACGGTACGTATGATGACTTCGAAGCCGGAGCCGAAGCAGATTCCGGCGAAACGATGACTTCATTCAAGCTCTTGAGCGTGCGAGCCATCATTACGTTCTTCACGCTGTTCACATGGGGTGGCGCCTTGTACATGAATGATGGCGTTCCCGCGCACAAGGCAACCGGCCTCGCACTCATATGGGGCCTGGCTGGAGGACTGATGATTGCCGTACTTCTCAACGCGCTCAGAAAGCTTGCTGAGACGGGGAATCTCCAGCTCGCCACCAGCCTCGGAACGACGGGAACCGTCTATCTCAACATACCGGAAAACGGTACAGGCGAGGTCAAGGTTACTGTCAGCGGCGTAGTCTCACACGTAAAGGCACGTGCCAAAGAGGGCAAAGCCATCGTTGCCGGTACCCCTATTCAAGTCGTGCGAAAGATCGGCAACAGCATACTTGAAGTCGAAGTCGTAGAGTAAAACAGTTGTTCCCGGCAAGGCGCCCGGGGAAATCCAGAAAGGAGTTAGGTCATGAACGCATTAATGAACTGTGTACCTGTTTCGGCAATTCTGGGGATGCCGCCCGCGATGTTCCTCATCTTGATTGTCGCGATCTCTTTCATAGTGGTCCTCATCAGCATGGCGCAGCGCTACAAGCGTTGTCCATCGAACAAGATTCTCGTTATCTACGGCAAAACAGGAAGCGGGGCTGCCAAGTGCATACACGGCGGCGCTGCATTCGTGTGGCCTCTCATCCAGGCATACGACTACCTGGACCTGGAACCGTTCGTTGTGCCGATCGACCTGACGAACGCCCTGTCTCTGGAGAACATCCGGGTGACAGTTCCGACAACCGTGACGGCGGCGGTCTCTAATCAGCCCGGTATTATGCAGAACGCGGCAGTGCGTCTGCTGGGACTGAACTCCAAGGAGATCCAGGACCAGGCCCAGGATATCATTCTCGGCCAGATGCGTGCGGTAATCGCCACGATGAAGATCGAGGAGATCAACCAGGACAGGCAGGCATTCCTTGCCAAGGTGAACGAGGCGGTATCGGGCGAGCTCGAGAAGATTGGTCTCTCCCTGATCAACGTCAACATCCGCGACATCGAAGACGAGTCCGGATATATCGTTGCTCTTGGTCGCAGGGCCGCAGCCGAAGCCATCAACCAGGCCAACATCGACGTCGCCGAGCAGGAGAAGACCGGTAAAACCGGCGTGGCCGAACGTAACCGTGACCAGAGAGTCGCGGTTGCGGCAGCCAACGCAACCGCCGAAGTTGGCGAAGCCACTGCGGATAGGGACAGGCGAATGAAATCGGCAACTCTTGAGGCCGAGGCAGTCTCGGGTGAAACAGAAGCTGATGCCAAGAAGGCAGCTTACCGCGCAAATCAAAAGGTCGCGGAAGAAGATGCCCGTAACCGTTCCGAATCTGCGGCGCGCGAAGCCGACGGTGCAATTCGCGTGGCCCAGGAAGTGGCTGAGAAGAAGGCTGAAGAAGCGCGGGCCGAAAGAGAAGAGGCCAGGCTCAATGCCGAGATCGTGGTTCCGGCAAGTGCCGACAAGGAGAAGGTTCTCATCCAGGCTGACGCCAGGAAAGAGCAGGCTATCCGCATTGCCCAGGGCGAAGCCGAAGCAACGCTGGCCAGGATGTCCGCGGAAGGTAAAGGTATCAAGGCGATACTCGACGGTAAGGCGGAAGGCTACAGTGGTCTGGTTGAATCGTGTGCCTCGGCCGAGCAGGCCTCGGCACTGCTGCTCATCGAGAAACTGCAGGAGGTCGCCACGATCCAGGCACAGGCCATCCAGGATCTGCCTATCGAGAAGGTGTTCGTGTGGGACGGCGGTGGAGAAGGCAGCGGCCTGAGCAATCTTGGCCAGCGCCTTATGGGTACCCTACCTCCGATGCACGAACTTGCGAAACAGGTCGGGCTGGATCTGCCGGACTACCTGGGTAAGGCTTCGAGCGAAGACAAGACTTCGCATTCCGCACCGGAACCGGAACTGCCCAAGGGCTAGTGTTAGCAGAAAAACGTTAATCAGCAAGGCCCCGCGGTATTATGCCGCGGGGCCTTTCCCTTCCGATCCCAGTACGTCCACCGCTACGAGGTGGACGCATCCCGCCATTAACTCGTCAACCAGCAGAAAAAGGCATATCCTTTGGACTTCCTCTGCGAACTGGTCTGGCCAACATTGAACATGGTCCACCTCGTAGCGGTGGACCTACTTACGTGAAGTGTCTGAGTGGCGGCTCCGCTTTCTCTTTATGCAGCTAATTATCTCGGCCATCGACCGGCCAGTGAGATAACACCCCAGAGCAAAAAGAGAAAAGATGAATGCCAGTAGGAGCACTACAGGACCCCAGCTGCCGAAGAAGTCAGCCATGTCCGAAAGCATTTCGCCAATCTCATCCACGCCTTCGCCAATGATCATGACTGTCGGCCAAACCAGCATCATCAGGACGAAAATGCCCGCTATTGCCCTGCAGATACTCCGCAGAATCCCTAGCTGCTTAAGTTCTCTCAGTTTCTTCCACATGCGTAAACTCCATCTTCGGTACCCAGTCCATATGTGGGCGGCCTATCCCCATGGGCCGCTTCCCCGGTCTCGCGACTCAGGCACACCTCACATGCCTGCGTTTCAAGATCCCGCCCAGCGAAGCTACCACTCCCCCCGCAATCATCAACGCCAGTGTCCCAGGTTCGGGCACCGACATTCTTGGGGTGGAGCCTGCATCGACGGGGAGCAGGCCGGCCTCGTCGTATTGCTGTTGCGTTTCCAGTACCACGGCTCCGGTCACCGGCGTAACAAGCTGGTAGAGGCTTGCCAGGGCGACAGCATTCGTGACGTCTGCCGTACTGCCGGAACCCGCCATTCTCAAGACTTCTCCATTCGCCCACAGACGCGCCAGGTGGTCCGAAGCATGCTCCGCCAAGTCCTCATCACCTTGAGGCTCGTGCCTTGAACGCACGTACTGCAGCGGGATCTTCTCGCCCGTCAACTGACCTAGAAATCCGCGCAGGTCGGCTTCGACATCGCCGAATACAGGAACCGGCCTCAGGAACCCCTTCTTCTCAAGTGCACGCGATATCACATTGGGACCGGCTTCGAATTGAAGATCGTAGATGGTGGGCGAATGCCGACCTAGTTTGTCTGTGGCCGAATCCAACGCTGCAAGCTCAACGGGTTGGGGAGCGTGCAACCAGATTATGGCGCAGTCTGGAATCCCGCTCGCGAGCTCCACGGCACGGATGAGCGCCGGTACGCTGTCGCGACCTCCCTCGAAAGTGGAAGCAGCCAGATTATGCCTCAGTTCAAGCGCGGTCTTTTCTCCGGCATCCGTCAAAGGGTACAGCTCGACGACATCGTCACTTGCCAGCAAGACATACATCTCCCTGTCAGCAGGGACACTTGCTATCGCCTCGGCAATGAGCTCTCCGTGCCGGCCCATCCTTCTTGATCCGTCTATGACGAAGATGAATGATTTAACGGTGGCGACTTGTTTGCCGAGGATGCGTTGACGGATTATGAGCCCTTCGTTACCGTGCATGTCTTCGGTCCATGCCAGGTCTCTGTCACGGTTTCTCCCGAACGAGATACTCAGGGGACTCGTGATGTGAGCCTGTTCCAGGTTACCCCGCACAGTGTGCGGGTCCAGTTCGGAAAGCGTAGGTGGCGTGCCGATTTGACAGACGATGCCCCGAATTGCGGTCGCGGAATGCAGGGAGAGCTCGGGTGCAGCCTGCGGCGCTATGTTGAAATTGCGCTCGACGAACTGGGGGATGCGCAGCATCCCCTCCGATTTTGATTCAAGCGACAATGGCGCTGTGATGCCAAGTCTAACCTGCATTTCTCCACCGCCAGGAGGGACTGGGAAGCACTGCACCATGACCAGGTCACTGCCTTTGCTGGTGACAAGGACCGGATCCCGCCGCCGGCGCACGACTTTCTGGTAGGCGGCCTTCACAGAGCCGGTTCCGCTGAAGGCCGCTTCGCGTTCCTCACCGTCGATCCAGAGCGTCAGGCGCGAGACTACTCCTCCGGGCGGCAACAGGACCTGTGAACGGGCTTCCCGTTGCAGCGCCGAGTCGTTTCTGAACCGCAGGGTCCATTCCGTGTAGCTGGTTCCACAGTCGGCATCAACGGAGCTTTCGGTACGCGATTCAACCAGTGAGAGCCCGCGTATTCGTGCTGCGACCGCGTCCCCGCCCTGGTCGAAATCAACGTCGTTCTGGGTGACCGCAGACCCCAGCGTTCCCCCGCGGATACTCCTGATCGCCGGGGCCTTCACGGCATTGTAGGGTGTTCCGGTCACGCGGTAATAGACTTCGCGGGCATTTTGGGGACGGATTTCTTCCATCGCACCTGGCAATACCAAGTCCACAAAGTTCGAACAGGCTTCAAGAAGTACTGCAGGGGACAGGGGCCGGTTCACGCTGTAACAGAACCTGAGCAGGTGGTCTTCCTCAACATAGTCCCGAAGGAGTCGTATGCCCTGTGTCCGGGTATCCCTTTTGCAGGCCATCTTGATTCCCGCGAACGCAAGAACTGTGGGCGCGGCAAGAAGGCACAGCGCCAGGCTTGCGGCGAGCAGGGGAATCCATATGCGAGGCAACAAAAGTCCCGTTTCCTTCTCGAACATCTGCCGCAACTTAACCCTTAAGCGCAGCCCCGTCACCAGGGTAATGAAAGGTGTAAGGGGCAATAGACCCAGCCCAAAGGCGGGAAGGGCCATGACGGCGAAGGGAGCTATGGGAAGAAACGCTATGGCGTAACATGCAGATACACCCACGGCGGCCCCGTTTATCAGTCCGACTCCCTTCGCGTGGCGATAGTCCGATGAGCGAATCGCAACATACGCGGCCAGGTTGGCGATTGGGACAACGGATAAGAGCAATGCGTGCCAGATCGAAGGCACGGGATCAAACGACAGGCAGGCGCAGAAGCCGCTTACGATTTCGAACAGAAGCGTGAACGTTGGCAGAATGACGCCGAAGACCAGAGCGAAAACACCTACGGCCGGCCGTGCTTTTTGGAGAATACTTGTGGATTCGGGATTCATTATTGCTTGCTCCGGATTTCGTTTGCCCTGCCACGATTCTGCTGCTTGCGCATGGAGTCTCCTAAATGTGCCAGGAAAAACTTCTTCTCGGGGTCGCGCCACCCCGCGTCACTGATGGTCAGTAATGGCCGCATGGTTGTGGCCATTTGGAGCGAGACCACAATGTAGATGATGAGCCACCACTCGGATCCCGAGAGACCCTTCTGTGGATCTACCGCGCCAAGAATCCGGAAGATCCTGGAACAGAAACTCACCGAGATCGCCCATGCGGTTACGTTCATGAGAACGACAAACCGGAGACTGCTGGTGGAAACGCTGAACAGCCAGGAAATGGGGGTCAACCCAATGAGCAGCAACCCGGTCATGGCAACGGTTGCGCTTCCAAGGGCCAGTGTCTGGGTTAGAGATACAGTTCTGCCTGCCACGCACGAGAACACGTACAGGCTGGGCATGCATAACAGGATAGAACAGAGCGAGATGATCGGAGCCTTGCATGCCGTTACCAGCGCCACCTGGGACGATGTGAAGAGCGCCATGGCAAATCCGTATGCAGCATGAAAAAGCAAACCCCAGAACAGCAACTGCAGGGCCAGTCCCGGAAGCGAATCGTCTTCGTTAATACGGCGTACCAGGCTTGCAGGCGTTTTAAGCAGCCCTGTTATGGCGTTGTTTATGGGGATATCATCCATGACTTGAGAGGCCTCCCTCCCGGGCAAACCCCTTGCAGGGGGTACCCGCGCGTCGTTTTCGGCGTTATTGTTATGTGTCATCCACCTCCTCCTTTCATTACGTATGGCAGAACATCGATAAGAACGAACTCGAAGAAGTTGTGGTCGAGGGCGTTGGGACGCATGAACTCCACCTCGAAGAATGGGCTCCCAACGAACGGCCGGAGAATCCACGAAAGCTGGCAGCCAACGAGAGCAAATGCGGCTATCCAGCCCCAGTAAATCGCGGTTGCCGGGCAGGTGGGTGCAACTACTTCGCCCAGTCCACGTCGAAGAGCCGAGTTCCCTGCAACTCCCGCGAAGGCGATCAGGAGAATGTGCATGAGAAGCAGGTAGTTGTGGGTCAGACGTTGCTCGGCCATGGTGCCTTCGCAGGAGGCGACCCCGTAGGTGAAGAACAGCGTAATCGGTACGAGGCTCAGCAGTACCCAGCAAGCAATGCCCATGGCGCTATAGGTAACGGCAACAACCTGCCTGAAAGTCATGCCGCTTGTCGCCACGGTCGCAACAATCCAGTTGAGCAGCATCACCAGGGTTGTCGTTCCAATAAGAAGTGCCGGAAGTTTGACCGCGACATACAACGAAAGCCGGGGGGAGCGCCAGCCGGCGAGAACGATTCCATAAAGAGAGCTTGCGGCGATTATGAAAACAAAAAGGGACACCACAAGACGGCCGATCTGTTTCTCCGAACAGATTCTCCGCCACAGCAGTGAATGCGAACGAAGTAGAATCATAGGTGAGTCAATCACGCGAACGATCTCCCTTTACCCATGTACATAAAGATCCGTGGGGGAAAGTTACAAAAAAAGAACGGGGTGTGAGTATGTGCTCCCTGTACCCCCTGTTGTCTTGGACGGCGGAGGCCCGCCGCGCTCCACGCTGGCGCACTCTTCTGGAGCGCGGCGGGCCTCCGCCGCATCTCAGCTGGAAGAATGCTCGAGAGCCGCCCTCTTGAAGCCGAACACGCTATCTGCAATAATCGGGACCGTGAACGACTCGACAGACAGAGGTGCGCATTTTGACGGGCCAGGCGCTTTCGCAGGCACCCGGTGGAGTGTTGTCGTCAAGGCGCGTTCGAAAGATTTGAGTATAGCCCGGAAAGCTCTTTCGGAGCTCTGCTCGATCTACTGGTACCCCCTCTACGCTTTCGCGCGGCGGAGCGGTTGCAATCACCATGAAGCCGAGGACATAACCCAGGGACTTTTTCTTCACCTGATAAGCAAAGACGGGTTGAGTTCCGTGGATCCTCGAAAGGGCAAGTTCCGATCGTTCCTGCTGATTGCCATGAAGCATTTCATGGCCAACGAGTGGCATCGTTCGCAAGCCCAGAAACGCGGCGGCGGAAAGACGATTGTGTCTATCGATATGGGTGAGGGAGAAGGGCGCTATGAAAGCGAACCCGTTGATGCCGTGACGCCGGAGTCCCTCTACGACCGGGGGTGGGCAATGACTGTGCTGCAGACATGCGTAGATGACTTGGAAGAAGAGTATTGTGCAAAAGGGAAACGAGAAGCCTTCAATCTTCTCAAGGGCAGGATTATTGAAGAAACACGTTCCGAACCATATTCCGTGCTGGCTGAGAAGCTGAACATGACCGAGGGGAATGTGAAGGTATCAATCCATCGGCTCCGCAGGCGGTTCGGGGAAATCCTTCGCGATCATGTTGCGCAAACGGTTGAATCGGCAGCGGATGTTGATGAAGAATTGAGATACCTGATATCCTGTTTCGGTGGTGGTGTGGAGAATACTGCTGGGTAGAGTACAGAATCTCCAGGTCTGTTAGGCCCGGGCTCAAGGCGAAAGGATTCAGTAAGAGACTGAGTAGAGAGCTTGTCATCCTGAGCGAAGCGGAGCGTAGTCGAAGGATCTAAGCCGTGTGATAGGCCGTGAGATCCCTCGACAGGCTCGGGATGACATTAACTAGACATTGTCTGAAGGAAACGCATGGGATACGGTGACCCTTCGCGGTGATGATCTAGAACGGGAGCGTTGATTAGACAGCATGCCCACCGAACGCACATGTGACGAATGCGGCAGTGTCGTGCCGGACAGTGCTCCCATGGGGTTGTGCCCGCAGTGCCTTCTAGGGTGCGGGTTGGGCGCGCAGGATCGGTCTACGACTGGTGGTTTCGAGACTCCCAGCCTTTCTGTTATGCGGGAACGCTTTCCCGGGTATGAGATCCTGGAGCTCCTGGGACGTGGCGGGATGGGTATTGTCTACAAGGCTCGGCAGTCGAGGCTGGAACGTCTTGTCGCTATCAAGATCATACCCTTCAAAAAGGACATGGATGTAGAGGCGTCAGAACGATTCCTGCGCGAGGCCAAGACTCTTGCCAGTCTCAATCATCCCAACATCATCACCGTCTACGATTTCGGTGAAATTGACGGCCTGTGCTACTTCGTTATGGAGTTCG
This sequence comes from Kiritimatiellia bacterium, assembly GCA_030744755.1. GTDB lineage: Bacteria > Verrucomicrobiota > Kiritimatiellia > UBA8416 > JADHWI01 > JASLPY01. The sequence continues at coordinate 9,581 of JASLPY010000088.1, forward strand.
TTGAAGGATGCAACCTGTGGGAGCTTCTCTCTGCCCGGTCCATCAGCCCATACGACGCCATGAACATAACGTTGGGAGTCTGCAATGGACTGCAACACGCTCACGATCGAGGCGTTGTTCACCGGGACATCAAGCCGGCGAATATCCTCATCGACAAATCGGGTGTCCCCAAAATCGCGGATTTCGGATTAGCCAAGATTCTTGCCTGCGCTCCGGGCGCACCGTTGCTTACGGCATCGGGACAATCCATGGGAACCCCATTCTACATGGCGCCAGAACAGCGTGACCAGTCCGTTGAGGTCGATCAGCGGGCGGACGTTTACGCGCTCGGAGTAATAATGTACGAAATGCTCACGGCCCAACTGCCTGCCGGGAACGTGAAGCCACCGTCGACCCTGGCGCAGGTGCCGCGCGGCCTGGACCATGTTGTACTCAAGGCAATGGAGCCCAATCCAGACCACCGCTACCAGCGGGCGGATGGAATTGTGTCCGACATCGAGGCACTTGCGTCCGCGGGTGTCATTCCGGGAACCGGGGGACGGAAGCCGTCCCGCTTCAGCCCGGTCATATTGACCGTCATAGTTTCAGCGGCTGTTCTCGCCGCGTTGTTCGGCGGTGCGCGCTTTCTCTCAAAGGAACCTCCTCCCCAAGACGTGATCGTCTTCGGCAACCATTTCTACAAAGTGTTCTATGAAAACACGACATGGCACGATGCGCGAAGGCGATGCGAAAGGATGGGGGGGCGCCTGGCGATCGTCGAGAGCAAGGCCGAAGACGAATTCCTCGCGGCAATATCCCGGAGCCACGTCTGGATTGGGGCCACGGATGAGGACGAAGAGGGACAATGGAAATGGCTGGATGGATCGGAACTGGCGTATTCTAACTGGGATGCCGACGAGCCGAACAACGCTCCGGGCCGTGCTGCCGGAACGTACGAAGACTACCTGATGATCTCGAAATATGCGAAATGGAATGATCTGTCGCTTGACTCGGAGATCATCAAGGGTTTCATATGCGAGTGGGACGCATCAAGCCATCCGGGGCCTGCGAGGGTAAGAACTCCTGAACAGCTCCACAAGGCCTTCGCGGAAGCCAACCCTTACTACAGCAACAAGGCCGGGATCTCGGTTGTCGATGGAAACATCGTCGGTGTCAGCATTGTTCACGCCGGTGTTGTCGACTTGTCTCCGCTTCGGGGACTCTCCCTGCGCACGGCCGACATAAGCTGGTCGGATGTAACCGACCTGTCCCCGATCGAGAATGCTCCACTCTCCGAGCTGAAGATGAGCCGGAGCAAAGTCACGGATTTGTCGGCACTTGCCGGCATGCAACTCGTGTCTTTGAGAATTGACGGAACAGGGGTGCATGATCTTATCCCGCTTAAAGGGATGCCACTGACTTACCTGGATATCAGTCATACCAGGGTTACTGATCTCAGCCCGCTCGCCGGAATGCCGCTGAAAGAACTGCATATGAATTGCGCCAGAGTTTCCGATCTATCTCCAGTGAGCGGTCTGCCGCTCACCAAGATAGGGTTGCTGGACAGCCCCGCCGGGGACCTGTCTCCTCTGGGTGAATGCAAACTCCTGGAATCGGCGAATGTCCCGGAAAACGCCACGGGTATCGAGTGCCTCAGGGAGCTGCCGCTGCTGGAACGGTTAAACGGGAAAACGGTTGAGGAGTTCTGGAAAGAATGGGAAGAGCGCGCTGAATAGCACCCTGGGTGCAGGAAAAGGCCTCAGAGCCATCTGCGTTGTGAAACAGATCAACGGGGGCAGGGTGAAACGGGGGCACGAGGTTTTGTTTACCCCACAGCATAAGGGGTTAGGCGCTAGGTGTTAGTAGCTAGGATTCTGGGACAGCGCAAATCGACCCCACCGTTTTGAGTGGGATACGAGGCCGGCATCGCTACGCGCACGGCGGACCTTTCCCGCTAACGCCTAGCGCCTAACCACTAACCACTGCGTTCTGCGCTCACAGCGCAGAACGCTCACCTCAGTTTTCAGTTTGACACAATCTTAGACAAGTGCCACAATAGCCATGTTGGCAAAGGCGCTATTGCCATTGGTATGGTATCCCTGATTCATCGGTATTGCTGGTGTTTAGCAACACGTCTTGCAATTCGTAAGGAGGGGTACCATGAACAAGCTGTTCACATTCCTCGCCGCGGTCACGCTCGTTCTCGCGAGCACGGCCCTGGCCCTTGGTATTCTCCTGTTCGAGAAGCGTGAGATCCTTAAAGGCCGCGCCCAGAAGCTCGAACAGACGATTATCCAACTCGGAGCTACTATCGAGGCAGAAAGTGTTGTTCTCGATGAGAAGCCTGTCTATCCCGAGCGCGATGTCGATGATGTCTCGGATCACCTCATAGAAGACCCCGCGATGGGCGAGTATTGGGAGACGTTCTCTCCCGAGCTGGAGGTGGGATCCACGGAGACCCTTGACATCGGCCGTAAGCAGGATCAACTCATGACCTACTACATGAGAGATCCCGGCACACTCAAGCCACTGGTTGACCCCCGTACCGGCATGAAGGTTACAGAGGGTCCGGGTACCATGCAGGAAGTACTCGATGTTGTCGTCTCGAAATCGGCGGAGCAGCTTGACCGCCTCAACGATACCCGCGCACAGCTCATCGATATGCGGGGGGAACTCGTAGGTACCATTACTGGTCTTAACAGAACGAAGAACGATCTGCGCCAGGCCTATGTCGACATAAGTGCTCGCAACAGCACCATTGCCGGACTAAACGAAGATGTCCGTCAGCGTGATGAAACGATAGGAGAGTGCAAGAAGGAGATGATTGCCCTCAACGACACAATCCATGAACGTGACATCATAATCGAGGATAAGGATGGTGAGCTCTTCAGACTGAAGAAGGACAATGAGGCCCAGGAAGACAGGATCGCCTTCCTGGAGGGCCGGGGCAAGGGGGTGGATCCCAACACGTGGTTTGGCCTGACCAGGGGTTACAAGGGGAATGTTGCATCGGTGGATGAGCACTGGCAGTTCGTCGTATTGCAATTGACGGACGAGTTTCTTGCGCAGTACAGGTATGCCCTGGAGAAGGGTAAGATCATTCCTGAGCCGGATCTGTACGTGGGGCGCAAGAAGAATGGTGACGAGGAGTTCGTAACGAAGGTTCGCCTAAGCCACGTTGACCCCAACAAGAGGCTCGGCGTAGCCAATGTTCTGAGTGGCTGGCGGCAATTGAACGTCCGCAAAGGTGACCGGGTCTACTATTGAGTTGAGGTAGCAATCCACATCGCGGATTCCATCTGTTGGAGTTGGTGGTATTCCTTTGGAGGGACGCGGGCCTCCGCGTCCGGGGTCACGGAGGCCCGTGACCCTCCATCCAATGGATTTGCATTCAGCTTACGGTAAACCTGGTGCCTCTTCCGGCTATGCATCAATTTTCAGTATCATGCCTATACACAGTGCGGATGCCATCAGGAGTTGGCGTGTTGTTCCGCCGGGGGGGACCGCTTCGTCAATCTCCAGTACGTAATCCGAGCCGCTTGCGAAGAGTTCTTTTCCCACGCCTGCCCATTTTTTTCGCACACGCGCAAGCTCCACCTCGTCGGGTGACAGAAAGCGGTAGTTCCACCCTGTGAGTCCTCCCTTGAGTTCGCAGACGGGTTCACCCGTGGCATCAAGTACGTCGAATATACCGCTGATTGAGAAAGGCCTCAGGGAGAATCCCCCAACAGCTATGTCGCTCTCGTCGTAGACGTGAACCCGGGATACCATGAAAGAGAGTCCTCGTTTTAACCTGATGACCGGCTCGCCCTGGGCATCGGCGACAAGGAAGTCAAAAGGTGTTATCCTGCGCAGATCGGAGAACCGGAAGAACTTTGTCAGGGGGCCGATGTGTTGCTCGCGACATGTCATCAGGACGTCACCTGTTTCGGGATCGAGTATGTCGTAGCTGAAAGATGCCTTTATAAGGCTTGTCGTTTCACGCACGAAGTACCGGTTTTTGTCCAGGACACCTTTCATAGAATTTCTTCCTTTTCTTTCAGGAACCTTTTCAACCGTGGATTACGCGGATACAGATTGTTGCTGCACAGCAGACTTTCCTATACCCGTGCCCGTCCGCGGTTAATCCCTATTCTGATAGAACTTCTGATAGTAACTCACTTCCCGAAAAAACGTTTTCTCACGCTGATTCTTATGCTGCGAGGCAGGCCACGCTCCTCCGTGATTCTGTTGAAAATCTTCATTGCCTGAATTCGTGTGATGCTCACGTCGAACATATCGGCAAGAAGTCGCTTGGCCACTTCGGAGGCGTACTCGTCAAACGCCTCCCGGCTTCGCTTCAGTTCACGCGCTGCCGCCATCTTAAGCTGGTTGGCTTTCTCTCCTGTCCGTCCATCACCCGGTGAAGACGACTTCGTATCCCCAACTTCATCTTTCAGTTTCCGCCGCTGATCTTCCTTGGCTGCAGAAAGACGTGCTTCCAGGGCTGCCGCGCTGGTTCTCTTGGCTGCCGCCAGTTTCTCGTCGAACACCGGCGGGAGAACAATGGTGCCGGGTTTGCGCAGGGGAGTGGTGGTTTCTGGTTCTTGCGCCGCTTCTTCTCCGGCGATCCTCTCGAGGGCTTCAAGGGAGACGGGTTGTCCGTGTTTCAACCTGTGGCCTACCACCGCCGGGGTTTCCATTCGTTTGCGCAGGTCGCCGAGTGTTTCTATAAACGCGTTTTTGACGATTCTCCTGGGTTCTCCGGGTCCACGCTCACCGAGGATCTCGATATCCCCGTCATCGATCCAGTTCTGAATCGCTCTGCGCGTGGCCCCGAGCATTCGTGCGGCTTCGCTGACGGACAGCGTTCGGAGGTTGTCGGCGGCCTCGGCCTCGAGGTAGCCCCGGTCGAACAGCCAGTGGCCGGCTTCGGACTTCATTGCCCACGGAGGAGGGGTTCCGTTGTGCTCCCTGGCGTATAGATATGCACGCTGCACGTAGGCGCCGGGTTTCAATGCGCCTTCTATTGCCTCTACGTCACGGCTTTCCAGCCAGTGACGTTCGGGCGAGCCAGGACTGGAGCCCTTATTGCTGATGGTCTGGCCTCGGGTTTCTCAGTCAAACGTGTAGTGCTTGCGAACGTCACCCAGGATCTTCCATGTACATCTCATTCCCACCGGAAAGACAACCAGGTCACCTTTTCCCATGGAAACGGGTTCTCCGCCCTCCGGGGTAACCTCCACCTCACCGTCCAGGAAATAGCATGTCTCCTGGGATGAATAGGACCATGGAAACTCAGATACCTCCTTGGTCCAGATGGGCCAACCCATCACTCCCAGCTCCGACAGCTTCTCATCACTCGGGTTCTTGTCGACATCTATTTCACTCATAGAGGAGCCTCCCCGTGCTATGTGTATCTGGAAACTTCAGGTGACTCAGCCAGCAGACGATGATTCAACGGGCCGGTGCCGCTGTTCTTGACGGCCCGCCTTATTATCTTGAGCCCTCCCTGGATGCCGGAAGGGATGACACCGTCCACCAGCCTGCTGTCTGTGTATGAGCAACCATGAACAGTCTTGCGGATGTTCCTGGCCACCGAACCGAATCCCTGCGTCTTGACCTCGCGAAACCGCCACCGTCCCCATACCTTGACCTTGTCGGGCATGGCTTCCATGGCGGATTCAATGTAGTTCAGCTTCAAGAACGGGCATAGGCGATAGGGCTGAAGGTTTTCCTCCAGTTTCCTTATCATCTGGTCTTTGTCGAAGACAAAAACATCTTCCGACTTGAACGCTCCGCACGTGAACCATTCGCCGGATGACGACCAGTTCATGTCCGCCTTACGGCAGCCCCAGGTGTTAAGTTCGTCTGCACCAAGGCCAAAGCAGTATTCCGCCGGATGCTCCGACATCGCCCTTGCCCTTGCGCATGCGCAGAAACCAAAAACGCTTCCCCATGCGGTCTCAACCCCGTTTATGTAGAGGCGCCTCTTAGGTAGTTGAGAAACGGCCATGGCTGTTCTTGCAAGCTCGGCGACGGAATCGACCAGCCAGACTCCGTAATGCCATTTCTCTCCGCGCAACTCGTACTCACCCGATTCGTCGGCTGATTCGAATGCCTTAAGCTCACGCTTCAGAAAAAGAGATAGCGATGAGCAGAATTCGATCGTGATACCCTCGTCCGGTGGCGTAAATTTCTTCTCCGGCGCAGCGGGCACGGGTGGAGGGGCTTCCCGCTCGGGTCGCAGGACCTCTTTCTTCTCAACGACCGCAGGTGCCGGAGTTGGCTTCGGTTTCTTCCTGGACGCCGACTTGGGTCTGGCGAGCGCCCTTGCCCTTGGAGGCTTCTGCGTCCTGGTTACTTCTTTTGATCTAGTGCGCCGCGCGGTGGCCCTCGCGGGTGTGGCTTTCTTCCTCCTTTTTGGCTGACCACTGGATTTTGGTACGGGCGCGTCTTTCACGATTTTCCGGAGCCGGGATTGTGCCTTCTTGACCATCATGTCCATGTCGGCCTGGACATAGCCGAGAACATCAGTCATTTTCTCTATGGGTTTGATCTCCGAGCTATCCAGCTTGCCGTCGGACAGCGCCACCATTATCATGTCTTCTATGTTCGCACTTCGCTGGCTTGGCGTTCCCAGGGGCTTGAGCTTGTAGTCGCCCGACGCAAGAAGGCGCGTGGCATCCTCAACGACAGAAGCATCGGCTTCAATGCGGCTGATGATCCATCGAATCGCCAGTTTCTCCTGGAGCGCAACGACATCATCGGCGCCGGCAATGGTGAGAACATTGGCGAGATAAACAACTTTCTCGGCTCTGTTCATTGGTTAACTCCTTCCCAGGCATCAGGACAGAATTCGCTTAAGCGTTACAATCTTAGCCAACCCCGACCTCAATAGCCAACGATAATAGTTGTCAGTATTGTGCAAACCCAACGCCGTTTCGGCCATTACAATCGTTGATTCTGTTTGTAATAAAGGAATTCGACCCGTTCCCCCCGCAGCTCCCGACAAGACGGTTCGGAGCGTAGAGTGACTACGGACACCGATGGACGTGACGTTTTGCAGAAGTTGGGAGGGTCCGCGGCCTCGCGGACCGTGCACAATGATCGCGAGACTTTAGTGCAATCCCAATCATCGAGTGCTACGTTGAGTAGCGGGCTGCACCGTGCCGAACTCGAACGCGCCAATGTCGGGTGCGGACCCGAGATAGTCATCGTTGATCCCGGGGATGGCCACACCTTTGTCGATCAGGGGGCTCTTTGGATCCAGGTGGAAATCCCCCTTTGCCGCGTCTGCGAATCCGGGTTCAACCGACATGCCGTGTGATTCCTGGCCGGTTGCGGAGGCGAATGCACCGAGCGTACCATGGTTGCTTCCCGCCCACCTGATGAAGCGTGCGGCGTGCGTGGTATGCAGGTTGTCGTAGTCGAAATCGACGGGATTGATCGAGCTCCAGCTCTCCAGCGCGTACTCGGTTCCGGCATAGATGTTGTTGCGCGAGACGATGTTGGTCCAGTCACTGTATTGCTTGAACAGGAACCCGTCCTGCCCGGCTACGTCCGTGTAGCAGGTGTTGTGATAAATGTGAACCCACTCGATGGCCAGGGATGAGCCGACGTTGAACTTGAACGGATAGCCCTCGTACCTGCCAACGTCGTGCCAGCCTGAAAGCACATTTCGAAAAATGTAGAACGGCCCGCCGTCGGCAGGTGCCACGGAAACCCCCGTCAGAAAGTCGCGCATGACGTTGCCGTAGATCCTGATGTTGCTGCCGGCACCGTCAGTCTCGACACAGTCGTCGCGACAGCCGGTCATTATGTTGCCGTGATAGTCGAGCTCCGTGGTCGGTCCCGCGGCATACTGGGAACAGATGTGAGGGCCGTCGAACATGTTGGAGAAGATGTTGAAGCGAATGACCGTACCACGGCTGGCCTGGTCACTGCCGTAGATGGCGACGCCGCCGGACTCGTAGCCGATCCCTCCGCTTTTGACCGCCGGCCATGACCATTGGTCGATCGGCGATTCCGAAAACGTACAGTGTTGAATCGTGTTGAAATCGGCGGCACGTTTCAGTCCGACACCAAGGACGTTGTGATGGAAGATGCAGCGGTCCAGAAGGTTGTAGTCGCCGCCGTCGATGTAGATGCCGCGATGGTAGGTGCCGTACCCGTAGTAGCAGAATGTCAGGCCCCGTATCTGGATATGGGACTTGCGATCGATCACAATGCCCGTGGTGTGGGCGGGAATCGTGAAGACATTCGCGCCGGGAGGTACGCCGCCGGGAAAGCGCACGTAGATGTGTTTGCCATCGGCGAAGTATCCGCCGGGCTGATTCCACTTGTTGGCGCTGAGATCGCTCAACCGCTTGTAATGGAACAGGTGGCCTCCGTTGAGATAGGCGTTGACCGGTTGTCGATCGGACGGCGTGCGATAGACTGCATTGGGGGCGTCAAAAACGGCCCAGGCGGGCACGAAGTCTGTGTCGGTACCGTCAAGCACGGCGGTTTGCCCTTCGGCGCAGCGGATGACTATGGGGGCGTTCGGACTACCCGACCGCGGCGCATGTAGCTCCCCCTCGTAGTAGCGCCCCCCGTAGATCAGCACGTTGTCGCCGGGACCGGCGAAGGAAAGGGCCTGGCCAAGCGTCTTGAATGCTGTCGCGAAGCTCTTCCCGTCGTTTGCATCGCTTCCGCCGGTCGCCGAGACATGGTATGTGCCGTTGGAGGCATCGGGAAACCGGTCGGGGCGGGTGGAAGCAGTGACCACCAGGTTGGACGCAAAGGCGGATGATTCCAGCAGGAGGGAGTAAGCAGTACCGTCATTCAGCATAAACGCACTTCCCGCAAACCGCGTGGGCGAAGTCCGGGACAGAGGGTGAATCTTCCTGTAGTTTGTATCACCATCCTTCCGAATTGACATCTCGACAGCAGTCGGTCCCGGCGGCGCGGCAAAGTCCACCAACACGCCAAGGTTGTTGAAAGTCGGTGTGACCGTCACGGTTTGCCCGTGCGCGGTTACCGCCCACGCAGCCAGGAACAGAGCGCGGAGCGTCGGAAGCGCCTTCCACGCGGTGCCGTTCTCAAAAAGCGCTTTCACAAGCGACAAGATTACAGAAGTTCCCCGTGAATGCAAGCTGTGCTCAGTTCGAGGATTTACCGCAGTTATGTGGAGTGCGGGATTATGTTGAGTAGATACCGTAAGTCTCTGTGAATGAAGACACAGGGCTAAGAACTACTTAAC
>JASLPY010000089.1 GCA_030744755.1 Kiritimatiellia bacterium
GGAACGTGGACTCTAATCTCTCAAGATCCAGCACTCCACTACTCCAACACTCCAGTTTCGCAGGGGTAAAGACTAATCAACCCGCCTTGTAACAGATTGGGACGCAGAATGTTGCGAGCAGAGGAAATAGCTCGCAGTAGGATTCGTAGAGGTGAGTTTCCTGCGCTAACTCTGGACACCTGTCCTGCTGGGGGACCGCGGCACGGAAAAGAAAGATCTTGCGAACTCATCCAGTCAGGGCATATACTTCATTTCGTTAATTGGCGAAGTATAGAGGTGGATTGTGCGAGAGTTTATCGAGATTACGAAGGCGTTGTCTGACAGTAACCGTGTCAGGCTGCTGTGTGCTCTGAGGAATGGAGAGCTTTGTGTATGCCAGCTTATTGAGCTGCTGGGGCTTGCCCCATCCACGGTATCAAAACACCTCACCATTCTGAAGCACGCGCGGCTGATTGAGTGCAGAAAAGAAGGCCGGTGGGTTTTCTACAGAATCGATGAAATTGCATCGCCGGATGCCAAGAAGGCCCTGGATCTTGTGTTTGGGTGTGTCTCTGACAGCGACGAGATTCTGAGGGATGATAGAAAAATGGTAGAGATCCTGAAAATTGGTAGAGAAGAACTCTGCAGGAAGACCGAACTTAAGGAGTAGAGACATGAAGAGAATACAGATATATGACCCGGCCCTGTGTTGCTCAACAGGGGTATGCGGACCATCAGTCGATGAGACGCTCATAACATTCGCCGGCGCTACTGAATGGCTGAAGGAAAACGGTATCGAACTGGAACGCTATAACCTGTCACAGGATCCGCTCGCCTATGCCGAGAACGAACAGGTCAGGCAGATGCTCGAATGCTACGGTACCGACGCTCTGCCTTTTACGTTTGTGGATGACAAACTGGTTATGGTGGGCGTCTACCCCGTACGTGCGCAGCTTGCCAAACTGCTGGACATCTCCGTGACCGAGTCATCGGAAGACAAGTGCGACTCGAATAGTTCCTGCTGTTGCGGATAGAGGGCGCCAATGGAGAACTCACGCTTATTCGAAACGCGCTTCCTTTTCTTCACTGGCAAGGGAGGGGTCGGCAAGACAACGCTGAGCTGCGCATCGGCCATACATCTCGCGGGCATGGGGAAGAAGACACTCCTCATAAGTACTGACCCGGTGTCGAACCTGGATGAAATGCTGGAGACCGAGCTGGGATCGACTCCCAGGCCTGTCGAAGAGGTCCCCAACCTATGGGCGCTCAATATAGACCCCGAGGAAGCCGCAGTATCTTACAGGAACAGGATCGTCGATCCGATCCGTGGCGTCTTGCCGGAAGAAGCGGTAAGCAGCATTGAAGAACAACTCTCGGGCGCCTGCACGGTAGAGATAGCCAGTTTCAATGAATTTGCGCGCGTGATAGGGGAAGAGAACGCCACAGAGGATTTTGATCATGTTGTGCTCGATACGGCGCCAACCGGGCACACCCTGCGCCTCCTCAATCTGCCGGCCGCATGGAACGATTTTGTCGAGGACAATAGGACCGGTAGCTCCTGCCTCGGCCCGGTATCGGGGTTAAATGAACTGAAAGCAACAATTGAGAAGACCCTGGCGGCGCTCGGCGACCCGGCCTCAACAAAGGTTGTGCTTGTGAGCCGCCCCGATGTTTCAGCACTCAAAGAGGCGGCAAGGGCCGGGGCTGAGCTCGACAGCCTGGGTATCGGAAACCAGTTCTTCGTTATAAATGGGCGGTTCAGGGCTTTGGACGGGGGCGATCCTGTCGCGGTTCAGCTTGAAAAACAGGCTGACACGGCCCTTGATTCCATGCCCGCTTACCTCAAGGAATTGCCCTTCCTGGAGATTCCGTTCAGGCCTGCAGGCTACGTGGGCGTGGATTCTCTGAAGGTCCTGTTCCTGAACGAGGAAAGCTCGGCCCAAACAATAGCCCCTGGGGCAGAGGTGTCAATTGTCGATAACCTGACAACGTTCTCCGAGCTTATTGACGCCCTGTCGAGCGATGACAAGGGTGTTATCCTAACGATGGGCAAGGGCGGCGTGGGAAAAACAACAATCGCCGCGGCTATAGCGGTAGCGCTTGCTGCGCGTGGTAAGAAGGTACACCTGTCTACTACTGATCCCGCCGCCCATTTGACAGAATCACTAAACAGTAATGTCGAGGGGCTCCAGGTGACAAGGATTGATCCGGAAGCCGAGACCCGAAAACATATAGATCATGTCATGGCCACCACCGGAGCCGGCCTCGACGAACAGGGCCGAGAGCTGTTGGAAGAGGAACTCAGATCTCCCTGCACGGAAGAGATCGCGGTCTTCCGTGCTTTCGCGGAAACTGTCGCCATGGGCAGGGACCGGTTCGTAGTACTGGACACCGCCCCCACAGGCCATACCCTTCTCCTGTTGGACGCGACAGAGGCGTATCACCGGCAGGTACAGCGTCATGACGATAACCTTCCACCCGAGATCGTGGACCTGCTGCCGAGACTGCGTGATCCTGAGTTCACTAAAGTATTCATCGTTACACTGCCGGAAGCGACACCCGTTCACGAAGCGGCGCGACTCCAGTCTGATCTCAAGCGCGCGGGCATAACACCTGCGGGATGGATACTGAACCAGAGTTTTGCGGCACTGAAATGCACGGACCCGCAGCTAACACAGCGCGCGCGGCACGAGCACAGGTTTATCACGGAAGTGCAAACACGCCTGGCGGACAGTCTCTCACTGATACCCTGGCAGACGAGACCTCCTAAAGGCGTGGATGGCTTGTCGAAGTTGTTGGAGAACTAGTGTATCACCTGTGCCCCTTCCCGTGCTGTGTTCAATCCTGCTAATACCTTGATGCTTTGGATGCCGGGCGGATTCTGAGAGACTCTTTCGACGATGTCATCCTGAGCGCAGCGAAGCGGAGTCGAAGGATCTTCTGTTGTTTCCTGCAACTTGAGATCCCTCGACTTCGCTCGGGATGACACGAACAGACGAAAATCTTTTCATATGGATCAAGGTTCTAAGGTGTTACGTAAAACTGAATGACGCGCCTCTATCCTCTCCTCTTCCTCCTTTCTCCCCTGCGAAATCCATGGCATAGTTGCTGCCCTTGTTGAAACGAAGAATGTGCGAGGTGCAACTATGAAACGACGTCATTTCTTGAAACAGACTGGTGCGACCGCTGCCGCATGGGCTTCGGTGCAGATTGTACCGCGACATGTGTTGGGCGGACCGGGACAAACGGCTCCTAGCGCCAAACCGGTTGTCGCCGGAATCGGCATTGGTGGGGTGGGGCACGGGCAGATCCAACAGTGCCAAAAGGCCGGTTTCCAGGTCGATGTGCTGTGCGACGTGGACGATGTGTTATCTGAAAAGACCTACCGCAAGTTCCCCGATGCGCGGCGCTATCGCGATTTCCGCGAGATGCTGAAGACCGAGGGCGACAAGATTGATGCCGTATACTGCGGAACGCCTGACCACACGCATGCCACGATCTCGATGGCGGCCCTGAAGGCCGGCAAACACGTGCTGACGGTCAAACCGCTCACGCGCACGATCTGGGAAGGTCGGATGTTGGCCGAGGCAGCGGCCAAGGCCGGGGTCATGACGCAAATGACAGCCAGTCCGGCGTCCGAAGATTCAGGATGCAGGACGTGCGAGATGATATGGGACGGGGTTATTGGAGATGTGACGGAGGTGCACATCTGGTCGAACCGTCCCCTCTGGCCGCACGGCATGAACCGCCCGGCGGGCAGCGATCCGATTCCTGACACGTTCGATTGGGACCTGTGGTTGGGGCCGGCAGCGAAGCGGCCTTTTGTCAAAGAGTGGCCCCAGAACTCCTTGCCGGTTGTCCAGACTAAGCTGTGGGGAGGCAAGCGGGCCGTCTATCACCCCTGGAACTTCCGCGGCTGGTATGATTTCGGTACCGGGGCGCTGGGTGACATGGGATGTCACCATTGGAACACACCCCGCCGCGCACTGAAGCTCGGTCACCCCAGCGCAATCAGTGCTACATCGACAAAAATCATGAAGGAATCCTGGCCGCTCTCATCGTCGATTACGTACGAATTCCCGGCGCGCGGCGAGATCCCTCCTGTGAGAATCACCTGGTACGATGGCGGTCTCAAGCCGCCGCGCCCGGTTGAGCTCGAAGAAGGCCGCCGAATGCCCAATGACGGCATTCTCTACATCGGCACGAAAGGAAAGATGATCGGCAATGGATGTGCAGGCATTCCACGCCTGATACCCGAGAGCAAGATGAAGGCTTACAAGATGCCACCGAAAACGCTCGAGCGCCGCAGCGGTATCTACGGCGAGTGGTTTGAAGGTGTGACGGGTGGACCCAAACCCTCTGAGCACTGGCCTGACTGCGCCGTGCCGCTGACCGAGCTGGTGCTGCTGGGCTGCATCGCGGTGCGCACAGGAGGCTACCTCAAGTGGGACGGTCCCAACATGCGGTTCAGCAATTCAGATAGCGCCAATTCGCTTCTGAAACCAACGTATCACAACGGATGGAAGCTGGTGTGACCCGGGGATTGCGTTTATGCTCCCAGTCCTTGAGGAGAACAATATGAGACGTTTTGGGCTTATTGCTTTGCTTTGTCTGCTGTGCGTGTCGGCGCTTTGCGCTGAGCGGGAGGCGGTGAAGTTGGGATCATTACCGGTCCTCTCACCGGATGGAAAAAGACTGGTGTTTGAGTTTCGCGGCGACCTGTGGCGGGCGTCATCCAATGGGGGGAAGGCGGAACGCTTGACGGCTCATCCGGCACAGGATACTCGGCCGGTTTTCTCGCCTGATGGAAAAAGACTGGCATTTTCCAGCAAGCGCGACAATACCTGGCAGACGTATGTGATCCCGTCGGGCGGTGGCCACCCGGAACAGCTCACGTTCCACAGCGAAGGCAGCTTTCCGTATGCCTGGTACCCGGATGGACAGTCATTGATTGTGCGTGGTTCGCGCGCTTCTACTGGATTTCTTCAAGAACGGCTCTTCAAGATTCCCCTTGCCGGGGGCCGGGCGGAGGAGCTGCTGTTCAACGGGTATGCCTACGAAATCTCGCTTTCGCCGGACGGAAAGAGGCTGTTGTTCAGCACGCGGGGTTCACGGCTGTACAGGCGGGGCTACTCGGGAAGCCTGGCGAGCCGCATCTGGCTTCGTGACCTCGATACAGGTGAACAGACGCTACTGTGCGACGACCCACAGGGAAGCCGTTCGCCAATGTGGAAGCCCGATGGGTCAGGCTTCTATTATGCTAGGCAGAGCGACGGATGTTTCAACATATGGGAGTTCAGCATCGCTGACGGCCGGCAGACACAGGTCACGAAGTTCACGGATGGTTCGGTGATTATTCCGTCGGTGTCGAGAAACGGCAGGGCGATGGTCTTTCGCCAGCTCTTCGACTTCTACCGTATGGACCCGACTAAACCGAAATCACTTAAGAAGCTGGAACTGTGGGTGCAACCGGACACGCCTCCGCAAGAGATCCGGCGTCGATGGTATGAGAAGGCCTGGAACAATGACGGGCATGGATCGTTTACCTGCACCAATGACGGCTTGGAACTGTGCTTTACCGCGGGTGGCGATCTGTGGGTAATGGATACAGTGCTGCGCGAGCCGCGATTGATCTGTGGCGATACGGCCACTCATGATCGCGAGCCGTTCTTTGCGCCGGATGGTAAGAGTATCTTCTTTCTGCGCGACGACGGGTTGGGAGTCAATGTCTGGAAGGCGGAGAAGAGCGATCCCGATGCCTACTGGTGGCAGAACGAAGAGTTCGTCCTTTCTTCGGTTACAACGGGCCCTGTAACGCGCTGCAACCTGACAATGAGTCCGGACGGTGAACGGTTGGCGGTTGTTGAGAGCGGGTACAAACTGCAATCATTCCAGCCTGACGGAGCTCACAGCCGTACAGTGATGACCTCACCGTTCAAGATCTACTACGAATGGTCACCGGACAGCCGCTGGATGGCCTGTTCGGTTAAGGATAGCTGGGGCAACAGCGATGTCTGGATTGCCGATGATACTGGAAAGCAGGAGCCGTTCAACATTTCACGGCACCCGAACTGGGACGGTAACGCGCGCTGGTCGCCGAACGGTAAAGTTATCGCGTTTGTCGGAAGGCGCTATGACAAGCAGACGGATATCTACTATGTCTGGTTGAACCGTGAGGACGAAGTTCGCAACGCCCGCACCCGCCGGATCGAGGAGGCGATAAAGGCAATGGAGTCGGAGCGCGGGAAGCAGGACGGTGAAAAGCCTGCCGACGACAAACTGCCTGATGAAGAACAGGCCGAACAGAAGCAGCCCGCCGATACTCCCGAGGCTGTCGAGACACCGGCAGACGAGCCAGAAGCCAAGTCCGACCCCGAGTTGCCCGCCCCGAAGAAGGTGGAACCAAAGAGACCCGATCCAGTCAACATTGATTTCGACGGGCTTTCTGAACGTGTCCACCACATCCGGGTAGGCGGAACGCCCTCCGGCCTGTTCTGGTCGTATGATTCCAAGGCGCTTGTCTTCCAGTCGACAATCAGCGAGAAGAGGGGAACATATAAGGTTGGGTTTCCCAATCCCCTTAAGCCGGAATTCATGACCAAGGATACGGGTTCCTATGCGCGCTGGATCGAGAAGGGCAGCAAGATTATGTGGCTGAACGATGGCGTGCCGGCTGCCTTTACACAGAAATATCCGTTCAAGGTGTTTCAAGAAACCAGTATTACCGACTACCGGCGGTTGGCTTTTCGATTGATCTGGCGCCGGCTTCGTGACCGGTTCTACGACCCCAAGATGAACAACCGGGATTGGGAAGCCACACGCCTGAAATACGAAGATGCTGCCGCTGGCTGCAGTAGCTGGGAATGCTTTGAGCGGGTGGCGGAAATGCTGATGGGCGAACTCAATGCATCGCACATGGCGTTCGAACAAACCACTGATACGCGCAAGGAATGGAACCCGGAGTACAGGGCTCGCCAGGGGTGGCATAAGCGGACCGCCGCATTGGGATTGCGGTTTGATGAGTCGTTCGAGGGCCCGGGCTTGAAAGTGAGTTACACGGTGGAGAACAGCGCCGCAGACCGCGCGGAGCAGCCGGTGCGTCCCGGCGAAATCCTGCTGGCGATTGACGGCATACAGGTCGCGCACGGTACCGAGCTTTCCACCGTCCTAAACGGCAGATATCCGCGCAGTATCACACTGCGGGTGCAAGGGCCTGACGGCACTGAACGCAATGTGGAAGTGGAGGAAGAGAGCTTTGAAGACCTTCGCAAACTGGTGCGCAAAGAGTGGATGGAGTCCAACCGCGCAATGGTCGAGCAGCTGAGCAAAGATCGCTTGGGCTATCTTGACATAAAGGCAATGGACTTTGCCGGTCTGCGGCAGTTTGAGAAGGAAGTCTACGCCCGCGGTTTTGGTAAGAGCGGTCTGGTGATTGACGTGCGTAACAACAACGGCGGATTCATCTCCGACTACCTGCTGGCGATTCTATGTCATCCCGGCCATGCCATGACCATTCCGCGTAACGGCGAGGAATGCTACCAGCAGGGCTACCTGCCGTCGGCAGCCTGGTTTAAACCGATCGTTGTTCTGTGCAATGAATTCTCGGCCAGCAACGCGGAAATCTTCAGTCATGCCATCAAGACCCTCGGGCGTGGCAAGATTGTGGGAGTGCCTACCCAGGGATCTGTGATTTCCACCAGCACGGAAAAGATCCTCGATGTCGGCACCATGCGCGTGCCTCACCGCGGGTGGTTTACGCTGCCCGATGGCCGGGACATGGAATACAAACCCTGCGTGCCCGACTATGTTGTTCGCACCGAGCCTGGGGCCATCTCCGAGGGACGCGACGAACAGCTTGAAAAAGCGGTAGAAGTTCTGATGGAGGAGATCGAATCCGGAGCAGCTGTGAGAACACCTAAACCGGTCTATGCCGTGGAGCTGCGGAAGGAAGAACAGAAAAAGTAGGAGTTCCAAGCCCGGCTCTCAACTCATTTGGGTGCCTCGGGTGGCGCATTCTCCGTGAGACCCGTGACGGTGACTTCCATTCGGTCCAGCTCGCGCTGGAGCGCTTCAATCCTTCTTCTGACCCGTGCCTGCCGGGAGGCTAGATTACGACTGGCCATCCATGTCTCGATACCGGATCGACTAATGCAGGTTTGCCACACGTGCAGGCTGTGTAGTGCCGGTAGTGCCTGCAGGGTCTCGAATATGGCGTCAGTCGTTGTCGTACCGTAGATGTTTAACTGCTCCAGGCGGGTCAACGTCTTGAGATCCTTGATCCCTTCGTCGGTGATCGCCGTTTCCTGGAGTCTCAGGTCGGCCAGATTCCTGAAACTCGCCACGTGCACCAGGGCAGTGTCGGTAATCCCGCATCCGCCCAGGTCCAGTTCGGTGATGTTGGCATGAACTGGCATGAGCGAGAAGACGACTCTGTCCTGGTTGTTGGAACCATCTGCCATGACATGCACGGAAAGCGCCGCGGAATCCAGCGACGTGCGGCGCACCTGTACTAAGGGACTGTCCAGCAGGCCCGCTGCTGCCTCTTGCACTTGCTCCCAGTTCAACATCTCCAGCCCTGGTTCAACGGTCGCGAATCCCAGGTCCGATTCGAGGATTGCAAGTGCCTCCATGGAAAGGCCGTCGGTGGCGGGAACCGGCCCCTCCCGCGGGGCGCCGCCTGCGATCCACCACTCAAGGATCTCGAGTTCGGTATCGTCAAGTTGAGAATACCCCTTGGGCGGCATGTGCTTTCTGTTATCATGTGGGAGGTAAATGCGCTTCATCATGGGACTGTTAGGCGCGTCTCCGGCAATAACGGCCATACCTGTCTTGCCTGCACTCATGAGGTCTTCAAAGGTATGCAACCGCCACTCTCCCTTTGCCTTGGTCTCATTATGACAACTTGCGCACTTCCCGCTCGTGATAGGTTGAATAACGCGCGCATACAGCGCAGCATGTTCGCGCGAACCTTGATCCGGCGCTTCCGGAGTTGGGGCCGAGGTATCAGCGCGCCCCGGCAAGTAGGCCGTCAGGTAGTCTGCACCGTGCGTCAGTGACCCACCGAGATGTCCCGTAGCTGCGACAAGGGCGCTTGCCGCAAGAAGGCAGAGCCAGTAGGCGGGGTGGACCGCGCTTGGAGGTGAATCCGCCGTCGGGCGGCCGTAGAAATGGATCATCCAGAACGTTAGAATCCCTGTTCCGACTCCAGACCATCTATGCCAGGTGAGAAGCTGCAGGTCATAGCCGCCGGTCATGGCGAGGAGGGTGCCCAGTATGATGGCCAGTGCCGAGCTAAGCGCCGACAACCAAAGCAGGGCCCGGATGCTTCTTCGGTAACCCGAATGCTTAAGCAAGGCGAGCAGCTCAAGGGCAAGCAGGGCGACAATGAATCCGATCGGCGCATGCACAACAGGCGGATGAAATCTGCCAAAAAAAACAACCAGGTCGGGGAGCACTTCGGGACTTGGTAGATGCAGTGTCACGATCGCCAGCAACGATGCGAGCAGTGTCGCACGGCAGCTTCGTCGTGTCGACGATCCTGATTCTTGTTCTCTTTTATGTTGTGCGGATTCCAGCATAGTTATAATCAGGCAAGAATGCCCCTCACTATATGACCCGCTACGTCCGTTAGCCGGAAGTTCCGCCCCTGGTAGCGGTAGGTAAGGGCTTCATGATTGATTCCTGTCAGGTGCAGCAGCGTCGCGTGGAGATCATGTACGTGCACCGGGTTTTCGACGATATTGTAACAGTAGTCATCGGTCTGCCCGTAGCGAATCCCGGGCTTCACGCCGCCACCGGCAAGCCAGATGGTAAAGCAACGCGGATGGTGATCGCGACCGTACTTGTTGCGTTCCAGTTTTCCCTGGCAATATACGCTACGCCCGAATTCGCCACCCCATATCACGAGCGTGTCGTCCAGCATACCGCGCTGTTTCAGGTCCTTGAGAAGGGCGGCTTGCGGCCGGTCGGTCGCATTTGCCTGCAAACGGATCTCATGGGGCAGATTGCCGTGCTGGTCCCAGCCGCGATTGTAGAGCTGAATGAACCGAACACCCCGTTCCGCCAGTCTGCGGGCCATCAGGCAGTTGTAGGCAAAGGAGCCGGGCTTTTTGACTTCAGGTCCATACAGATCCATCGTGTCCTTCGATTCCGTTGAAAAATCAGCCAACTCAGGTACTGACATCTGCATGCGAAAGGCCATTTCATACTGCGTGATCCGCGCCAGCACCTCCGGGTCGCCGGAGCGCTTAAACTCCTCCTGGTTCATTTTCGCGAGGAGGTCGAGCATACGGCGCCGATCGGTCCGGCTAATACCCTTGGGGTCAGAAAGGAAGAGTACGGGGTCTCCCGAACCACGCAGACTCACGCCCTGGTGTTCGCTGGGGAGGAAGCCTGAGCTCCAGAGGCGGGACGAAATGGCCTGCATGTTGCCGAATCCCTGGCTGATCATAACCACGAATGCCGGCAGGTCATCATTTGCGCTACCCAGTCCGTAGCTGAGCCACGATCCCATCGAAGGCCGGCCGGGAAGCTGGCTGCCGGTTTGCAGAAAGGTGATTCCCGGCTCGTGGTTGATGGCCTCGGTATGAATACTGTGAATGACGCACAGTTCCTTGGCCATTGCCGCCGTGTGCGGATAGAGTTCGCTGACCCACAAGCCGTCCTGGTTGTTGTCGTATTTCTTGAACTGAAACATAGATGGCGCAACCGGGAATCGCTTTTGCCCGGATGTCATGCCGGTAACCCGTTGACCGCCTCGCACAGAATCCGGCAAATCCTTGTTGAACAAGTCCTTCAGCCCGGGTTTGTAATCAAAGAGATCCAGCTGCGAGGGCCCTCCATTCTGAAACAGGTAGATGATGCGTTTGGCCCTGGGTGCGAAGTGCGGCGCTCCGAGCGAGCCGCCCTGCAGTGCCAGCTTCGCGACGGCCTTGGCCGGTGTGCCGAGCAGGGCACCCAACGCAAGTCCCCCAATTCCGGTTGCTGCCTTGCCGCAGAACTGTCGTCGCGTCATGTTCAGGTAGTATTCTTCAAGAGGATCCATGTTTGCTCCTTCAATCTCGTGTGAAGGTCTCATCCAGGTTCAATGCCGCTGACATTGTGAACGCGAGTGCGGCAACATCGATCGTCGGATCTTCGCGTTCGGGCCGGAACTCACCGTACTTCAAGAACTCCTCCGCATCTTCGGGCTTATCGGTGAAACGCGCCCGGTTGTTTTTGGTGAAGACCTCCCAGGTGCTCAACTCCGAAGGGGCGGGGGTTCGTCCGGTGATTAGTCGTAGCCCGCGTGCCAGGCGTGCCCGCAGCTGCTCCTCCCAAGAACCGTCCAGTTCACGAAACAGGCGGCAGGCCAGTGCATGCGCGATTTCGGCATAGGTTTCATCGTTCAGCACGACAAGGGCCTGCAAGGGGGTGTTTGTGACACGGCGTTTAACAATGCAGGCTTCACGCGACGGGGCGTCGAAGATTTCCATCTGTGGTGGCGGTGCCGCTTGTTTCCAGAATGTATACATCCCTCGACGATAGAGGGCCGCACCGCTGTCGCGCCTGAAAACACCGGTCTCCATGTTTGCACGCATCGTCTTTTCCCGCCACAGGCCCGGTGGCTGGTATGGCTTTGTGCTTGGGCCACCGATCGTACGCACCAATAAGCCGGAGGCGGCCAGTGCATTGTCGCGGATGGTTTCAGCCTGCAAGCGATAGCGAGGTGCGCGCCAAAGTAGAATATTGTCAGGATCCACCGCGGCCAGATCGTCTCGGATGGCAGACGCCTGGCGATAGGTGGCGCTCATCACGATTCGCTTCATAAACGCTTTCACGTCCCAGCCGGACTCGCGAAACTCAACGGCCAGCGTGTCGAGCAGTTCGGGGTGGCTGGGGGACTCACCCTGCATGCCGAAGTCCTCGGTGGTATTGACCAGGCCGCGCCCGAAGATTAATTGCCAGTAGCGGTTGACAGCAACGCGTGCGGTCAGGGGATGGTTGTCATGGACCAGCCATTGCGCCAGCCCAAGACGATTGGATGGCGCAGTGCTGGGCATTGGCATGAAAACGGCGGGTGTCACACGAGGTCTGGGCCGGTCCTTGAGTGGCTGATCGTATGCACCGCGGTCCAGTACATATGTCGGCGTTATGCCGGGCTTCTCCTCCATGACCATGCACTTGGCGACAGCCTGCTTAAGCATATTGCGTACGTCCTGCGCCTTGTACCAGTCGGTGATTCGATTCTCAGACTTGGTCTTTGCGAAGTACGCATCCAGCGCGAGTCTTCCTTCTGTTGAGGAGTGCGTGTTGCGTCCGGAATCAGGCTCAGAGGCGTTGCGCGTCCAGCGGCGAAACGATCGTCGGATGCATCCGCGGCGGCACTGCCATACACCTTGAATCCAGCGAACGGGTTTCCGCTGCCCAGTGCGCCGGTGAAGGCCATGCGTATGTTAGCCGCCTGGTTCGGTGGTACGGCTTCGCCAAGTTTCAGAAGAATCGTGAAAGGACGTGCCGTTAGACCGACGTGCCAGGCGGTTGCCGGGTCACCATCAATTGCCTTCACGAAGTCATGCCCTGTTCCTGCCTGCGCGTCGGCAGTCCAGCCGGCAGCGATCTTGACAGGCTTCGTTTCGCCGCCGTCCACTCGTGTCACGGCAAGATCATTCAGGACATTAATGTTGTCATGGCTCTTCTCACCGTGTTCAGAATAGTCGAAGGTGCCGTTTGGGAATACGTCTATACGGAGAAGATGAATTGGGGTGTCGGCAAGCGGCCCATAGCGAAAGCTTAGCTGTGGGTCGTAGCCGAAGCTTCCTTTCATGACGACGTTGCCCTTTTTCTTGTCGTAGCTAATGCCACGATCAGTGTTGCCATCCTCTTTTCTACCCTCGGCAAAGGTGAGAGCTGTCCATTCGACGGCGGATGCCTGTGTGGGTGCAGGCGCATTCGTTCCAGCCGTCTTGGCATCTTCCGCGATCTTCTTCTTTGCCGCATCGACGATGCCGAACATGGCATCAGCCTTTGCCCTTGCTGCCAGTTGCTGATCCGAGATCACCTCTACGGCAGGCGGGTAGGCGAGGGCCCTTTCCTCGTTCTGCGCTTCCAGGCCCTTTTCCGGGATGTTGTTGAAAAAGGACATAAGACTATAGAAGTCATCCGCAGTGATAGGATCAAACTTGTGGTCATGGCAGCGCGCGCAGGCAATGGTGAGGCCCATGAACGCCGTACTCATGGTGCTTACACGGTCAACTGCGTATTCGACGAGAAACTCTTGCGGGATCACGCCACCCTCATTGGTGATGCCATGGTTGCGATTGAACGACGTCGCTACCTTCTGTGCCAGCGTGGCGTTGGAAAGAAGGTCACCGGCGAGCTGCTCGATGACAAACTGTTTGTAGCTCATGTTCTCGTTGAAAGCCCTGATGAGCCAATCGCGCCACGGCCAGCTAGTGCGCTTCATGTCGACGTGGATAGCGTTGGAATCAGCGAATCGAGCGACGTCAAGCCAGTCTACCGCCATGCGCTCGCCGTAATGCGGAGATGCAAGCAGATTGTCGAGAACACGTTCGTAGGCGCCTGAGGACTTGTCCTGCAGGAAAGCGTCCAGCGCTTCGGGGGGTGGCGGGAGGCCCGTGAGATCGATGTAGAGGCGACGGATCAATGTCTCAGGATCCGCTTCGGGGGACGGGCTGAGCCCCTTGCGTTCAAGTGCGGCCAGTATAAATGCGTCGATCTTGTCGCGAGCCCAATCGCTTTTCCGGACAGGGGGTGGATCTGTCTTCACGGGTGCGACAAAGGCCCAGTGCGGCTCGTATACCGCGCCCTGTTCAATCCAGCGCCTGAAGATACTCCTCTCGCCAGGTGTCAGTGGCCTTCTGTTTCCTCCGGCGCGTGGCATACGCAGCGCAGGGTCCGCATGGTTGATACGGGTGATTAACTGGCTGGCATCGGGGTTGCCAGGTACGATAGCAAAGCGTGGGGCCTCGGTCTGGTCCGCCAGGTTGGTGCGTGAATTGGCCTGCGTGTCGAGGCGAAGCGGACTCTCCTGGTTGTCCACATCGGGCCCGTGGCATACAAAGCAGCGATCCGAAAGGAGAGGGCGAACATGGCGGTTGAAGTCGACCTTCGTGATTTCCGGCGAAGCGACGGAGAGGGGTTGAGGTCGTTCAGTGGAAGTGGAACCCTTTTCGGCCGCCGTGGTATGCGTGTCTGAAACCTGATCGCGACTGCATCCGCTCCATACAGCCAGTGCCAGGCAAACCAGAACCGTGGACACAACGACTGACAGGAATTTGCTTTTCTGTTGCAGCCGGCTTTTCACGTTACAGACTAACAGATCCCTCTTCATGCAGAATGGTTACCACGAGGCGGAAAGAAGTCAATGCCGAATCAGATTATGGGAGCCGATTGCGCTTTGGCGCAACCAGCGTGGAGTAATGGAGTTCGCGCCCATCCGCACCCATCCGCGGTTAAACTCTTCGTTCATGAAATGTTCGGGCTAGCGAACCATCAGGACGGTCCCCGGGTTGGGAACATATGCCGTTGTGACCTCCAACTCACCGGCGCTGGATGTGCCAGTCCATCCCTCCACCAGGATGTAATTCATCGTGGTGTCGATATTGGTCTTTGCCCCGCTGTCGACCACATTCGTGTTGACGAGAATCTCGTAGTCGAAACTGTTGCCAGGGCCGAAGCCGGAGATGTTCGTGATAGCAAAGGTCACGTCGAAGGGGGGGGGCGGGGGTCGTGATGGGGTTGGTGGCCATGTTTGCCTGAGACCAGACTTGTATAGCGCCGCCCGGCCCGGGAGCAAAAAGGGCGCCTAACCCGACGGTTGATTCCGTGATGTTCTGATTACCCAGGGCCTGGCTATCGAAGACCGCCAACGCGGCCCAGCCTCCACCCGGAGTCAGGTCCTTCAAAGAAACGGTGAACCAGCCGGCTTTTGTCACGGCCGCGTCGAGGGCGAAATCGTAGTCCGGGATGAAAGCCGAGCTGTTGGCGCCTCCGACGCGCCAGGTGGCGTTGCCGTCCTCCCCGCCGATGTTGCCGGACGTCGTGTAGGTCGGGGCGTCCTGCGTCATCGTGTCAATCACGGCTCCGAACAGGGAAAGGTTGTCTTCCACGTTCTGGTTGAAATTCGTGTCGGTCTGGCTGAAATCGTCCCGGAACAACACGCCCTCGAACTTCGGCATCGGAGGCATGGTCACGTGGGTGCGGCACAAGGCGAATTCCGTGCCGCTGCCATTGGCGGCATTGGTCGCCGCCAGTTGGTAGTAGTACGTGGTTCCCGGTGTGACCACATCCAGGTACGACGTCGTGCCCGCGCTCAGCGTGGCAAGCACGCTGTAGGGACCCTCACTGTCGATGGTCGATCGCTGCAGAATGTAGGCCGTTTCGTTGGAGGCGTTGTCCTGCCAACCCAGGCTGACGGCATTCCACGCGCTGACGGCCGCGTTGGTGAAGACCGGCGTCTGCCCCGCCGAGAGCCCCGTGACGAAGGTGTAGGCAGCCGACCAACCGTTGGTAGGCATGGAATTAGTCCCGTAGAAGCGGAGGACATACCGGGTGTCTGCCAACAGGTTCGTCGCTTCTCCCGTCACAACCCCTGGGGGCTGGGCGCCCAGGTTGACGGAGTTGGTCCAATCGCTCGGGCTCCCGGTGCCCTTGTCTGCGCGGTCCCAGACGAGGATGGCTTCATCCATGTTCGTGTTGACCGTCGCGTAGGCCCGGGCTGATGTGGGTGTGAAATTGGAGGCTCCGGCGCCGATCCAGTAGATGCTGCCGTCGGTGGGCAGTTCCTCGTTCGTGAGTCCGAACAGGTGGTAGGTCCCGGTATGGTCGTCTGCAAGGTCGATGATGACCCTGATTCTTCCGCTTGCATCCGCCTGATACACGTAGCTCATTGTCCAGGAGACATTCCCGGGCAGCCAGGGGGGAAAGAGCGTTGTGCGGTTCTGGTCGATTTTCGGTGTCGTGAACTCGACCGAACCGTCGCCGCCCAGGTCGTAGCCGGCGTAGTAAGTGCGCACAAAGCCTTCGTAATCCCAGGGGCGTTCGTAAAGCCTCAGGTCGTACATTCTGCCGGCAGTCAGGCCCGTCAACTCGACGTATCCCAGGTCGGGGCCGTTGTATCGGAAATCCTTGAAGACGTTTGTGATACCACCGGTGACAGCAGGCGGGGTACCCGCTGCAAAATTGGGGCCGTACGTGCGGGTACCCGAATTAGCCCGCCCGCCCGCGGCGACATTGACGTCCGTGCCGAAAACCACGCCATTGACCGTCGCGGCGCCGGTGTTGCCAAAGTCGATGGCATGAGTGTACGTCCTGTTGCTGACGATTCCCGAGTCCGTGTCATCGGCAACCTGGTGGTAGCTGATTAACCCCGCGGCCAGGGTGGTAAAGTTCCAGGTTGAGTTGCCGGCAATACCGGCGAAATCGTTTTCTGATAGGTCTTTCATTACACCCGGGTCGATCTCGACGTAGTAGCCGGTGGCTACCGCAAGGTTGCCGGAGGGATTGATGGTCACTTCAGAGACGTTGACGGTAACGGCCGTGCCGGCCACGTCAATCGTTTCAAACACGGTGTCATCGTCGGTCAGCTTGATCTGTATGCTACCGGTTCCCTTCATGATCTCCTCGTCGAAGGTGATCATAAGATCGGCACCGGTCGACATGTCGACCGCGTCATCCAGGGGGCTCAAGGTCGTGAAACTCGGTGCAGTGAGATCGAGCTCGGCGGTTGTGAAGTTCCAGACAGTGTTATTGGTTATGCCTTCAAAGGGATTGCCGGCAACGTCCTTAATCGCGCTCGAGTCGATCAGAACGGCGTAGTCGTTGGTCGGAGCAAGGTCCGCGGTCGGGTTGATCGTCAACACCGGCCCAGCCACCGAAACCTGGGCGTTGCTTGCCGCGATAACGGTTGCAGTCGAGGCGGTCAGGTTCGTGATCGTAATGTTGCCGGGACCGGCCGCGATATCTTCGTCGAAGGTCACCACCAGGTCTCTCACAACCAGCACGTTGGTAGCATCGTCCGTGGGGTACAGGGTACTTACCGTCGGTGCCGTGGTGTCGGGCAAGGGGATCTCCTCGTTGGAGACGCCGTAAAGGTGCCAGGACTCGTTGATGTTGTTTTGAGTCGCGGTGATCTCCAGGTCCTGGCCGGCGACCGCCGTAAAGATGTAGCTGATGTAATAGGCGTCGTTACCCGCCGCCATACCCACCGAGGTGGCGTCGTCTTCACTGATCAATCCCGTCGAATCCGAGACGCCGCCGGGGCCGTCCGGGTCGAAAACCAGGGTGACGAGCCGATCGGAATTCACCGCCCATTGCCGGACATAGATTCGGGTGTCGTAGACCGTCCCTGCCGTCAATCCGCTCAACGTCCATGTTGTCGTTCCAGCGGCAGCGTTATTGCCGTTGTAATACATGTCCGTCAGCAGATTCACCAGGCTGCCGGAGACATTATGATTGCCGTTGCCGCCGTGATCGCTGAGGCCTCCAGACGAGATCGTGCGATTGAAGCTGAGAGTACCATTGGCCGCATTATTGTAGGCATTGAACTGAACCCCGTTGATCAAGGCGCCCGGGGTGCCGGTCCCGAAATCCAGGGCGTGGGTGTACGTCTTGTTGCTGCTGATATCAGAGTCGGC
Source organism: Kiritimatiellia bacterium (assembly GCA_030744755.1). Classification (GTDB taxonomy): domain Bacteria; phylum Verrucomicrobiota; class Kiritimatiellia; order UBA8416; family JADHWI01; genus JASLPY01. The sequence continues at coordinate 17,616 of JASLPY010000089.1, forward strand.
ATCACCCGTGATGTGATGGTAGGTGAGGAAAGTCTCCACCCCCGTCGTGAAGTTCCACGTTGAATTGCTGCTGATACCTGCAAAGGGACTCCCTGAGAGATCTTCAATCGCCCCCGAGGCGATCTCGACGTAATAACCTGTGGTTTCGGCAAGATCGCCGGTAGGGTTGATCGTTACATCGGCCCCGCTGACCGTGACGGCGGCGGAGGCCACATCGATGGTCTCGATGACGGCATCGCCGATGGACTCCCTGACTTCGATGTTGCCACTCCCTTTTTGAACATACTCGCTAAAGGTCAGGGCAAGGTCGGAGTCCACTCGCACATCGAATGCATCGTCCGCCGGGGACAGGGCGCTCACCGTTGGTGGGCCGGGTGAAGCAAGGGTATTCAGAGTCACGCCATCGATGAGCGTTGAGCGGTCGCCGCCCAGTGGGTTACTCGCACTGAAGGTCAGCGTGTACGATGTCTTCGCTGCGACGAATTGGCCGGTCTGTCGCGCCTCCCACGTGGGGTTGGTCACGCCGGCATTGGTATACATCGTGACCTCTGTGCCGAGTCCCGCATCGAGCACTACTGCCAGGTCGTTGCTCGGGGACATTGCCGTACGATACGACTCGTAGAAGCTGATGGTGTAGGTGGCGCCAGTCACAAGGCCGCTCAGATCCTGGGAAATAGTAGAGACGTTCTGAAGATACCCAAACTGGTCACCCAGGGGATCGGGTGACGTGCTGTTGCATTTCCATGGCCCGTTCGGCCCGGATAAACCCGATTGTGCCGGAGTGAATGTCCATGACGCTCCGGCCGGGGCGTACGTGTGACCGCCGGCCCCCTGGTCCGGTACCTCGAAGCCGGGATTGTCGAGTGCACCTGCCGAGACGGCCGTCACGAATAAGGCTGCCACCGCCACAAAGGCGACTGTCAATACGTATCTGATCTGATTCATTGGTTTCACGATTCTCTCCAGCCGCACATAACACACGCACAAACCCCACTAAACAGAGAAGCATATCATGGTAGGGAATGGAATGCCATACGGAGGAGTTTCGAGCGTTCTGCGCGGGTGCAGGTCATGGATTTTCATATTCATGCAGCCAGGCGGTATTCTTGCCGTACATTACGCCC
>JASLPY010000008.1 GCA_030744755.1 Kiritimatiellia bacterium
CGCTGCCATCCCTCCGGGATGGTTGGTTCTCTGTCCGCAGAGTCCGGTGGTGGCGCTCGTTCCTCGCGCAACCACCGGCTAATGGCTGGCAGGCCTCCGGCCTGGCCCAACCTTGTAAAGGGCAAGAGGAGATGTGTAGAACAACGAGGGCAACGCCCTGGGCTAGTATGTTTCGCCCCGTTGGGGCTTTTCGGATAAGCTCTAAGGTAAAGGAAAAGACCATGGGAAGAAGACTCTTACCGTCATTGTTCGGATTGGCAACAGCGGCCCTGATCGCTTGTGCGGCCCTCGCGGCTGAACGTCCGAACATCCTCTTTATCTACATTGATGACATGGGCTGGAAAGATATCGGCTGCATGGGGTCGGATTTCTATGAAACCCCCCATATCGATAAGCTGGCCGCAGAGGGCATGCTGTTCACGGATGCCTACTCCGCTGCCGCCAACTGCGCGCCGGCCCGTGCCTGCCTCCTGTCCGGGCAATACTCCCCGCGTCACAAGGTGTTCAACGTCGGCACAGGCCCGCGCGGCAACGCCAGGCACCGTCGGTTGCTGCATGTCCCCGGGACTGCAACATTGGATCCAGGAATAAAGACCTGGGCACAGTGTGCGCAGGATGCGGGCTATGTGACCGCGACCATGGGCAAGTGGCACCTTAGTAACGATCCGATCCCCTATGGGTTCAATGTCAACATTGGCGGGACACATTCAGGCGGCCCTCCGAGAGGATACTACCCGCCTCATGGCGGCGTACCCGGGCTTAAGAATGCACCGAAGGGTGAGTACGTGACCGATCGCCTCAACTCAGAGGCGGTGAAGTTCATCACGGCCAACAAAGAGAAGCCCTGGTTTCTTTATCTCACGCACTTCGCGGTTCACACGCCACTGAACGCCAAGAAAGAGCTCGTGGCCAAGTACAAGGCCAAGAAGCCGGGCAAACTGCACAACCACGTCGCAATGGCCACGATGATCCAGGCAATCGACGATGGGGTGGGGGAGATTCGTGCCGCACTCGAAACACTGGGGATCGCCGACAATACAGCCATGTTCTTTTTCTCGGATAACGGCGGCTTCGGTCCGGCTACTGATATGGCTCCCCTCAAAGGCTACAAGGGCGTATACTACGAAGGTGGAATCCGCGAACCATTTCTCGTAAAGTGGCCGGGCCGGGTCAAACCCGGCACGAAATGCAGCGTTCCCATTCACGGGGTGGACCTGTATCCAACGTTCTGCGAAATGATGAAAGCTAAGCTGCCGGATCAGCCATTGGACGGTGTAAGCATCGTGCCTCTTATGACCGGCGCAAAGGCATCGCTCGGGGAAAGGCCACTCTTCTGGCATTTTCCGGCATACCTGCAATCATATGGTGGAGGTACCGCGACCTCGGGCGAGCAGCGTGACCCCCTGTTTCGCACCCGCCCATGCAGCGTCGTGAGGCTGGGTGACTGGAAGCTCCACCAGTACTTTGAAGACGGTGGCCTGGAGCTGTATAATCTCAAGGAGGATATTGGCGAGTCTACAAACCTTGCCGATAAGAACGCGGCCAAGGCAAGGGAACTCCTGGGGGTTCTCGAGGCCTGGCAGAAGGAGATTGGAGCGCCTATTCCGAAAGAGCCCAATCCCGCATTTGACGAAGAAGCCCACGCGGCCGCCCTGGCGCAGGCTACGAGAGGCAAGAAGAGGAAGAAATAGACGATCCCGCGCAGAGAAGGGGGCTGAGAATCGCACCTGTTAAGAGTGCAATGGGAGGGGCAGCGGCCTCGCTGCCCGCGGACGCCGAGGCCGGCGTCCCTCGGAACTGTCAAGAATTCTATGGCAAGACAGGATTTGTCAACAGAAAGTGCTGCGCGATGAAGCGAGGATCACCGGGAGAAGATTAAGGCGAAAGATTAGGGCAAAAGATTAAGGTTTTTGCTCTTGAACCCTAATCTTTCACCTTAATCTTTCGCCCTAATCTCTGGACGACCATGTGGGTGGGCAGAGATGAAAACGGGGGAGAAGGCAGGAATGCTGCTAACCCCTTACAGGAAAGAGAATTAGACAAGAATACGTTCTGTCAACTTTGGCAGAACTCGTACCTCCCGAAGGAGAAAAAATGAACCGACGCGAATTCATGAGAACTTCAGCCTTGGGAATAGGAGCAACCATGGCCGCTCGATCATCAGTACATGCTGCGAAGCAAGAAGCCGCGAAACCGAACCTTGTCTTCGTGTTTGGAGATCAGTGGAGAGCGCAGGCTGTTGGTTATGCGGACAACAAGGATGTGGAAACACCCCATCTCGACAAGTTTTCGCGCGAATCCAGCAACTTCAAATACGCGATATCCAATTGCCCCGTGTGCAGTCCGTTCCGCTCATCGCTTATCACGGGCAGGTATCCCATTACGCATGGCGTCTTTCTCAATGATCTTCGCCTGAACAACGAAGCCGTATCCATCGCAGATGCCTACAGCAAGGAAGGCTACGAAACCGCCTACATAGGTAAGTGGCATATAGACGGCACCGGTCGAAGTGCATACATCCCGCCGGAGCGGCGCCAGGGATTCAAGTACTGGAAGGTTCTTGAATGCACGCACAACTACAACAAGTCACTTTACTACAAAGGTGATTCGAACGAAGTAAAGACCTGGCCGCGTTACGATGCCTTTGCACAGACAGACGACGCAATCACCTACATTAACGAGCGGGGCAATGATCGCAAACCGTTCTGTCTCTTCTTGTCCTGGGGCCCGCCGCACGCGCCTTACCGGACAGGGCCGACCAGGCTTAACGAGAAATACGACAAGATGAAACTGACGCTCCGCAAGAATGTTCCAACGGAGCGGGGGAAGAGTGCCCAGAAGGATATTGCGGGGTACTATGCTCATTGTACGGCTCTGGATGAATGCATGGGCAAACTGCTGGACACGTTGTCCAGGAGTGGTTTGGACAAGAACACCATAGTTGTCTTTGCTTCCGATCACGGAGACATGCTCCACTCCCGTGGCCAGATGAAGAAACAGAGACCATGGGACGAATCCATCCGCATTCCTTTCCTTCTTCGTTGTCCGACTTCATGGGGTGTGAAGCCGGCCGTCATTGACGAGCCTTTCGGCACGCCGGACATGATGCCTACGCTTCTTGGACTCTGCGGGATTGATATTCCCAAGACCGTGGAAGGTGAGAACTACGCGGAACTCGTCCTGGGCAAGCGAATGGCCATGGACCGTGCGATTCTTATCATGTGTCCATCACCGTTCGGGCAGTTCACTCGTGGACAAGGCGGTCGTGAATATCGGGGGGTACGGACGCGTCGGTACACATACGTGCGCGATCTCAAGGGTCCATGGCTGCTATACGACAACGACACAGATCCCTTCCAGCAGTCCAACCTGGTAGATAAGCCGGAGCACGCAGCCATCCAGAAAGACCTCGAAGCTCAACTCCACGCGCTGCTAAAACAGACGGGCGATGAATTCCTGTCCGGGCCGGACTTGATCAAGCGCTGCGGCTACAAGGTGCATGAAAACGGAACCGTCGGCTACCGTCCCGGCTGCGATCATTTCGGCCAGGTAAGCGTGAACAGCCGCAAGTCGTAGGCAGGGACCGTCCGAAAAGGGTCCATGCCCTGAAGGGGCAAGATATACCAGCCCAGGGTAACGCCCTGGGCAACACACCAACGAACACATAAGCCCTGAAGGGGCGAGATATATGGAGGTCGCTGATGCATCGTCGTATATCCCGCCCCTTCAGGGCTGGATTCCCTTCACGCTCTGATGTGCATTTTCCGCTGTCTGAGGCCATGGGGCTGAGATGTCCTGTCTGGGTGCCCGAAGCCCTGCCTCCAGCTTCCTTCTGCGCTCCCACCATGCGCAAACAAGAAAGTATTTGTGCGCAAACGAGGGTAGGTTTTTTGTCGGGAAGGCGATAGTGTTTCTCTCAGGTCCAGGATCGAAGGGCTGTTGCTCAAGTGGACTTCGGACGCCGAGGCCGGCGTCCCTCCCGCCGATGGGCGTCAATTCGCACGAGAATTGGGAGGGTCCGCGGCCTCGCGGACCGCAGATTCAGACGGCCGATGGTTTTGGCGACGAGCCCTTGAGAAAGGACGAAGGCGATGAAAAGGAACACACGTGTTGGGCGGGATTCGCTCGGTAAAGGTGCCGCGCTTAGGGCCTTGGCGGTCACCGTCGCAATGGGCGTTGTGACTTGTCAGCAGTCTAGAGCGGCGGACGGTGAAACCGTTGACAAACGGCCGAATACTCTTCTGATGATCGCGGACGATATGTCGTGGAAGGATTGGGGTGTCTACGGCAACACGTTCGTGAAAACGCCCAACATCGACAAGGCGGCTGCGGAGGGAGTTCTCTTCAACAACGCCTACTGCAGTTCTCCGGTGTGCCATCCGTCCCGATCCGTTCTGCTGACGGGCCAGGAAATTTGGCGTTTGCGGGATGCGGCGGTTTTCGGCGGGACGCTGCACAAAGATATCGATACCTACGTCGATCTGCTGAGCAAAGCTGGCTACGATGTCGCGTTTAGTGGAAAAGGATGGGGCCCTGGTTTGTTGTCGCCGGGCGGCCGAACCGCGCCGCCAACGGGAAGAAAGTCGAGTTTGTCAGGTGTTCTGCGCCGGGACGCGAATCAGCCGTTCTGCTTCTGGTGGGGAACCTCATTGGGTCATCGTGAATTCACCTATCGACCGGATGGTCGTTCTCTTGACACGATCGAACTGCCGCCCTACATCCCCGACACACTGGCGGTACGCGAAGACTATGCCGGATACTACCAGGAAGTCGAAGCATTCGATGCGGAGGTCGGGAAGGTTATAAGGATGCTAGAAAACGCGGGGGTGGCCGACAATACGATTCTGATCATTACCGCTGATCATGGCATGCCCTGGCCTCGGGGTAAGGGAAGCCTCTACGACTTGGGGACACGAGTGCCGTTGATCGTGCGCTGGCCGGCGCGAGTCAAGGCCGGCCGGGTCGTCGACGATTTCGTCAGTTTCACCGACTTCGCGCCGACCTTTCTTGATGCCGGAGGTGTGAAGGTACCGGCAGCGATGACCGGTAAGAGTCTGATGAGGATTCTCGAATCGAAAAAAAGCGGGACCATCGAGCCAGATCGCGACCGCGTGCATCTGGGCCTGGAAGCACACCCCACGACGGGGCCGTTTGAATGGTGGCTCGGCTACATGTCCTGTCGCGCCATCCGCACACCGGATTTCCTCTACATCCGCAATTATCCTCGGGCCGGACACAGGGGCTGGAAGCCAACACAAGCTGGACCGATTGTCGGAATCATGCAAAAACAAATGGCGACGGACGAAACTGTAAAGCGCAATTACAAACTGTGCTTCGGACTTCGCCCCGAAGAAGAACTTTATGACGTCAAGGCCGACCCGCACCAAGTGAAGAATCTAGCGAACGATCCCCGCTTCGCCGAGTCCAAGCAGAAACTCAACGACGCGCTGATCTCGCATATGAAGGCCACCGACGATCCCCGGGCGACGGGCAACGGCGAGATCTTTGCGCACTACCCGGTCTGGTGCAGCAAAGGGAAAGGCCAGATGGGCGGCTACAGCCGTGCAGGCCAGTTGGAATTATTTCATCATTCAAAATACGCGCAGTGGATGAAGGAGAATTAGGAGTGTTACTCGCGGCTCTGAACCCGGCATTTAACAAGGGAAGTAAGTATGAGTGAACCGTCGTCATTTTCTTTAGGTCTGTGGGATTACGTGGCTTTTGCCTCGTTCTTTATTGTGCTATCGATAATCGGTTACCTGGCGGGCCGTAAGGAGAGGACCAGCTCGCAGGAGTATTTCTTGGCTGGTCGTAAGCTGCCCTGGTATGTGGTGGGCTGCTCCTTCATCGCGTCCAACATCAGCAGCGAGCATTTTATCGGGATGATCGGGGCGTCCTTCATCTACGGCGTCTGTATCTGCATGTTCAGCTGGGCGAACATCGGTGCCTTCACGTTCCTGATCTGGCTGTTCATTCCCTTTCTGCTGGCATCGCGTGTTTTCACGATTCCGGAGTTCCTGGAGAAACGGTTCAATCGTGGAATGCGTCAGTTTTTCGCCATTGTGACGGTGATCAGTAATGTTGTCGCTTTTCTTGCGGCGGTTCTCTACGGCGGAGCCCTGGCGCTCCAGAGCCTGTTTGGCTGGCCGTTCTGGCCGGCGATTATTGCTCTTGCCATCGTTGCCGGAGCGTGGGCCATTTACGGCGGCCTCTCCTCGGTGGCATGGACGGACTTCTTTACGGTGATCGTCATGCTCCTGGGCGGACTGGCGGTCACCTTGTTCGGCCTGAACATGCTCGGCGGGCAGGAGGGATCCATCGTCGACGGCTTTCGGATAATGCTGCAACGCAACCAGGCGGCAGACGGGGCATGGGCCGAGTCCGTGTCCCAGGTCGCCCAACAAATCAAACACGTGGGTGATTACAACCGGATGTCAGTCTTTCAACCCGCCGCACATCCGGTGGTACCGTGGCCCAGCTGGATCTTCATCATCTTCTCCGTCAGCATCTGGTACAACGTGCTGAACCAGTTCATGATTCAGCGCGTGCTGGGCGCGAAGGACCGGTACCACGCCCGCATGGGCATCGTGCTGGCCGGGTTTATGCAGATGTTTCTGCCCCTGATCATCGTGGTGCCGGGCATGATCCTCTTTGCCGCCAATCCCGAGATCCTGATGCTGCCCTGGGCCGAGGTCAAGCCGGAAGCCGACAAAGCGTACGTTGCCATGATTCAAACGCTGGTGCCCGTCGGCTTGCGTGGATTGGTGCTTGCCGCGCTCTTTGGCGCCATCCAGTCAACTGTGAATTCGGTGCTCAATTCTACCGCGACCATTGTGACGCTGGACATCTACAAGCAGTGGATCAAGCGCGACGCGTCCGACCAGCAGACTGTGCGAGTGGGGGTGGTAACGTCGGTGGCCATCCTGGTGATCGCGGTTGGATTGGGTGGCGTGATCGGCAAACTGGGCGGCGGATTGTTCGAGTACATTCAGTCGCTGTACGCGTTCTTTGCGCCTCCGTTTGCAGCCGTCTTCCTGCTCGGGATCCTGTGGCGTCGCGTCAATGCCTTCGGCGCATCTCTTGCCGTGGCCCTCGGCTTTGTTCTTGGCATTGCCATCAAGGCCTTCATTCAGTTCGTGCCTTCGCATCCGGCCTGGATCGAGCCCTTCTCGAACCAGGCGGCTCTCAACTGGGCCTTCTGCATCATCGTCTGCGTCGTGGGCAGCCTGGCCACGCGGCCGCCGCGTGCTGACCAGGTGACCGACGAACTGGTGTTCAGAACGAAGAAGACCGGCGCACTGCGAGCGGAGGGCCGGCCCTGGTACGCGAGCGTCATGTTCTGGTGGCTGGTTTTCGCAACCCTGGCCGCAGCCGTGGTCCTGACGTTTTCCGGGGTAATTACCTGGTAGTGGGGTGATTGGGGTCAGGGCCCTCGATTTAATAGTTAAGGTGTCGTGACCGTTCGGAAAACTGACCGCTCGTCGATCAGTGCTGTGTTCTTTCGCAGCTATTCCAATCTTCTCCGGCGCGAAAACGCTAAGCAAACGGCGAAGTTTCAGGCTAGGGTAGAGTTTACAATAGTAATAATATATACATATTAATACTTTACATAGCACGGTAGTATGCATATAGTATTACTATGAATCATAAACATGAATTCAGCATGGTGACGCCTGAGCAAGTTGCGAAGGACTTGGCCGGGCGCGTCAGGCAGCTGCGGTTGATGCGGAGATGGAAGCAGGTCACGCTGGCGGAGCGTGCCGGTGTTTCTCTGGCGTCGCTGCGTCGTTTTGAGCAGACAGGCCAGATTTCGTTGAAGAGTCTGCTACGCCTGTCTTTCACGCTGGGTCGGTTGCCCGACTTCGAGGGGCTCCTGCAGCCGCCCCCGGGAGACAGTATCGCAGCGCTTGAGGCCATGGCGACGACCCGGCGCAGAAAGAGGGGATCGCAATGAACAAGCTTGATGTCTGCCTTTGTCCGGGCGTGACTCCGGGGTCAGCGTTCCCGGGAGGCGATCCGCGCGGCAGGCTTGTTGGGACACTGGCCGAAGCCGAGCGGCGACTCTATTTCGAATACGACGCCGAATTCCTTGAGGATCCCCTGTGGCTGTCACCGTTCAAACTGCCGCCAGGGCCCGGCTTGCACGAACACCGCGACCTCGCCTTCGGCCCACTGTTCGGTCTCTTCGACGATAGTCTGCCGGATGGCTGGGGGCTGCTGCTCATGGATCGCTACTTCCGTCGTCAGGGAGTGGCGCTCGATGCCGTGTCTCCGTTGGACCGCCTGGCCTATCTCGGTACACGGACGATGGGCGCGTTGACCTACTACCCTCCCGCTGAGATTGCAGACATGGATGACCGGGCCTTTGACCTGCACGACATGGCTCGCGAGGCCTACCTCGTGCTGGACGGAAAGGGCGAGGATGTGCTGCCGCAGTTGCTCCGCGCGGGCGGCAGTCCCGGTGGCGCCCGGCCCAAGGTGCTTGTCGGGGTTCGTGATGATGACATGGTCTCCGGCGAGGATGCCCTACCTGAAGGCTATACCGGGTGGATGGTGAAGTTTCATTCTCGTCAGGATGCCGAGGATGACGGACGAATCGAATATGCCTACGCGCAGATGGCCGGTGAAGCCGGTATTGAGATGCCGCCGACACGCCTGTTTATGACGCAGCAGGGCGATGCATTCTTCGGCGTAGAACGCTTCGACCGAGAGGGCAACCGGCGGCGTCACGTGCACACATTTGGGAACCTTATCCACGCCAACTTTCGCGTACCGAATTGCGACTACGAGATGCTGCTGAACGTCACGCGAGTTCTGACGAAGAACGCGACCGATGTGGCGTCCGCTTTTCGCTTGATGGTCTTCAATATTCTGACGCATAACCGCGATGACCACGTTAAGAATTTCGCATTCGTCCTGTCGTCGGATGGTGACTGGCGGCTGGCTCCTGCCTATGACCTTACGTTTTCGTCCGGCCCCGGCGGGGAGCATACGATGACGGTAGCCGGTGAGGGGCGCAGCCCTGCCCTCGAACATGTCCTGCGCATCGCCGATAGTGCCGGGATTGAAGACGCGCCGGCGCGCTGTATCATCGACGAGGTGACGCAAGCGGTAAATGCCTGGCCGCGCCATGCCGATGCGGCCGAGCTCGATCCAGGCCGTGCACGGAAAATTCGGGCCGCATTCCTAAGCCTTGGCTGACGTGGGGTACCAGTTTAGCCGCCCCCATCGACTCGTCCTGACCACCTCCGCCGCACCGCCGGAATCGGCTAAACTGGTACGTCGGGCTTGCTCATGCACGGGAGCTTCTTCGTAGCCACCGGCGCCAAGCCGGTGGACGCCTGTGGGCAAGCGGCAGTTCCGGCGACATCCACCCCGGACGTCCGGGGCGTGGCTACAAAGAGCCGGACGTTAACGGCACGCTCGACACCTACTTCACTCGCCGCGCCGCCTTGCGGTATGCGGTCATGGTCATGTTGTGACGCTTGCGGAAGAGGAGGCCCAGGTTACTCTCGCTTACGAAGTCGCACTTCTCGGCGATCTCGCCGATCGACAGGTTTGTCTCTTCGAGCAGGGCGCAGACGCGGCCCAGCTTGACGAGCCGGATCTCCTCCATGATGGTGCGCCCGACCACAGCCTTGAAGTGGTTCTCGGCGTATCGGCGGGATGAGCCGAACAGGCTTACGACATCTGGGACCCCGATCGACTGGTGGCCCGCTTCGCGCCAAATGTACTCGCACGCTCTCGCCACCCGCTTGTCGGCCATGGCCGTTGCGTCAGTCGACCGCCGGGCAGCGACGCGGGTCGGCCTGCACCAGTCGACCCGCCGGCGCAGGCGTTTGCCGCGCATCAGCTCGTCGAGGTGTTCGGCCAGCAGGTAGCCGGCATGCTCACTGTTGAGCTGGATGCTGGACAGCGTCGGGAAGGTGGCTTCGCAGATCAAGGGATCGTCGTCACAGCCGAGCACCGCCACCTCCTCCGGCACGGTGATTCCGGCATCCAGGCAGGCGTCCAGCACCTGGCGCGCGCGGCCGTCCATGGCCGCGAACAGCGCCACCGGCTTCTGCAGCGACTTGAGCCAGGCCTCCATGCGCGGTTGCTCGATTGCCCAGTCGCGCCGCGCCTTTCCCGTCGGCGCCCCGTACTCGCTGTAGGTCCCGCCCGCAGCACTCCCCACGCCCAAGATCATGCTCACGTCGCCATGGACAGGTAGCAACATGTCGATACCTTTCTCTCACACGGCCACGGCCGTCGTTGACGATGACAAGCTCGACGGCATCCTGCAGTACGTGGAGTTCTTTCTCAACGGCACGCAGAGCCTGGGCACCGACACGTCGGTCCCCTTCGAGGCGGTGATCGACCACACGCATGTGTCGACCGCGGGCACCTACATGGTGCACGCCGAAGTCGTGGTTGACGGGGGAAGCGAGAGATCCGTGGCGGCCGTGTTCACGGCCGAGTTCGCCACGCGTGTCGGAATCGCCTCACCGACCAACGGCACTTCGGTGGTGCCGCCATTCAGTACGAACCTTGTGGCGGGGGTCGACGCCGACCACGTGGTGGGCGCTGTCACGGTGACCTTTTTCAGTGGCGGGGACACCCTTGGTGTCGACAACACGCCGCCCTACGAGATCACGCTTGATCAGACGGCCTTCCCGGTACCCGGGACCTACCCGCTCTACGCGGTCCTGGATGATGACTTTGCGTCCAGCACGTCCGAGATATCCTTCCTGACCGTCGAACTCCTGAAGGCGCTGCCGTTCGCGGAGGGCTTCGAGGGCTATGCGGCCGGCAGCGATCTCGACGGACAGGACCCGGATGGTTCTCACCCTTGGGCGGCAACCGATGTGGTGGTCACAAACAGCCCGGTGTGGGCGGGCAACCGGGCGGCGGCCCTGACGAGTGAGAGGGCCGTGGCGACGCAGACGTTCAACGATGGGCAGACCGACGTGTGGACCGATTTGTACATTCAACCGGTGTTCGCCTCCGACGACAATGCGTCCGTAACCAACCTCCCCGGCGGCAGCAGTTTCGCCTTCTATGTCGGTACCAACGGCCAGGTGGTGGCCTACAACGGCACCAACAAGACGCCATTGGCACACGTGCCGCTGACCGAGGGCCAGTGGGTGCGCTTCACGGTGCACAGCGACCATATGACCAGGACGTGGAACCTGTATCTGAACGGCAATCGAGCACCCATCGCCACGGATCTGGGTTTCTTCGACATCGGAGCCAAGGCCTACACCGAGTTCGGCGTCCGCGGGGCGGGCGCCTTGCGTACACCGGTGGACAGCATCACAATCGATACCAACGCCCCGGCGATGAATGCGGCCGGAATTGGGACGGTCTTGTATGGGAGGTAGGGCAAAGAGCAGCCCGTCTCGGGTCTGCCCGAACGCCTTACTTCGCCGCCTTCTTCAACCAGGTACGGTCTTTCTCGGTCAGGCGGTACTTTTGCCGGCTACTGGTCGGTTCCAGCACGCCAAAGCCGTGGGGGTTATTACTGTTCTCGGTTCGCACCTGTCCGTACTCAATGATCAACGTCGCCGGGAACGCGCCACTAAACCCCTGATAGTGGCGGCCCTGACTGCTTGCGCATCAGGAATAGTCGCGCAGATAAGGCGTGCTTTGTTGCGCGACAAGGATGGTCACGCAGGTTAGAAGGGTTTTTATTGCGCGACTAAGCTGGATTATGGCACGATTCAAGGCGAGATGCCAAAGAGACTCACAGAAGAGTACTTCACGTCACTCGTGAACCTGATCGGTACGTTTCCTCGGGGCGCACGTCTCAGGGAGATCATGGCTGAGATTGATGATCCGCCCCCGCAGAGGACTCTGCAGGATCATCTCTCAAGATTGGTGAAGCAGCAACGCGTTACGACCACGGGTAAAGGTGTTGCGCGCCGCTATCTCCTTCCTGTTCGGCAGCAGACGCCGGTATCACCGAACGAAGAGCCGGACGAGCAGATCGACTCGATTCCTCTGACACCAGAGGCGGTGGCCATACGAGAGAAGATCTCCGCGCCATTGATCCGGCGGAAGCCCGTGGGATACGATCGCGTTTTTCTGGACGCCTACTCGCCCAACGAGACATACTACCTGCCTGACGAAACCAGAAAGCGTCTGGCCGAGGTCGGACGGGTTGACCAGGAAGGCCTTCCCCCCGGTACCTATGCACGCGAGATCCATAACCGACTGCTGATCGACTTGTCGTGGAACTCGAGCCGCCTCGAAGGAAACACGTATTCTCTTCTGGAAACCGAGCGGCTGCTGGAGTTGGGGGCCGCAGCGGAAGACAAGGATGCAAGAGAAGCCCAGATGATTCTGAATCACAAAGCGGCCATAGAGCTGCTTCTGGATGATTCCGTCGACATAGGTTTCAACCGCTATACCATCTGCAATCTCCATGCCCTGCTATCCGACCACTTGCTCGCAGATCAAGGGGCGTGCGGAAGACTGCGATCGAAACCCGTTGGCGTGACAGGGACTCTGTTTCATCCCCTGGGCGTTCCGCAGATGATCGAAGAGTGCTTCGACGTGCTTCTTGAGAAAGCTGAAGCCATCGCAGACCCTTTCGAGCAGGCATTCTTTGCCATGGTCCAGATTCCCTATCTCCAGCCTTTCATAGATGTCAATAAGCGCGTCTCCCGGCTTGCTGCCAATATCCCGCTGATTCGCATGAACCTCTGCCCCCTGTCGTTTGTTGATGTGCCGGACCGGCACTACACAGGGGGAATTCTGGGTGTATATGAACTGAATGACGTGGCGTATCTGAGAGATGTTTTTGTCTGGGCCTACCAGCGCTCGAGCAACCGCTACTCGGCAGTGCGACAGACCCTGGGCGAGCCCGATCCATTCTTTTTGCGCCACCGGAGGGCAATCAAGGACCTTGTCAGGGATGTTGTCACTCGGGGCATGTCGAAGACGGAAGCCATCGCATGGATCAGAGAACGGGTGACTGGCGTAACTCTGACGGATGACCGGAAGCGGTTGATCGAGGTCGTGGAGACTGAACTGATGTGCCTCCATCAAGGTAGCATCGCGCGCTACAAGCTGAGGCCATCGGAGTTCGACGCATGGAAAGCTACCTGGTCGTAGCGCCTGCTTCTTGATCTCCCGCGCAAGCAGCAGCTTTGCTGATCACCACCTGTGCGCCCCCCCCCGACCACAGCACAGCACAGCCACCCCCACGCACGCAGCCAGAATCAATGAAGGTATGTGGTGATGTTTCATGTTACCAGTTCGGGGGCAAGAGAGCGAGGCAGGCGAATCAGGGCAAACGCATCCAAATTCGCCGCCTTAGGAATAAGCCAGTGAAATCCGACAACGCACGACTGGCATGGGACACGATCCTGCGTAAGCCGCGGCATGAGATTCCGATCTGGCTGATCAACCCAATGGAATGGGCGATGATCGACCGGGGTGCATCGAGCAGCATCGCCCCCGGTGTCACGTGGGAGAACCTGAAGGCGCTGGTCGAAGCGTTTGCCCACTTCCGGGAGCGTGGGCGGTAGCGATGGCCCATTATGGAGTAAGATGTATTTTGGTCTTGACCATTATGGATAGTACGTCATTATGGTCGCATGAAGAAGAGGCCAAGAATCTACGATGGCATTGCAGAGGAGCATCTGCGCGATAACCGTCAGATGCTGTTCATGAGCGGGCCGCGGCAGGTGGGAAAGACGACGGTTGCCCGGCAACTTGCAGACCATTACTTTGACTGGGACAACCGCAATCATCAGGCGCTCATTCTGGCCGGCCCCAGCGCCGTTGCAGAGAGGTGCAGACTGGATGTCCCGATGGAGACGCTTCCCGTTCTGGCCTTTGACGAACTTCACAAGTTTGCGCGCTGGAAGAACTTCTTGAAGGGCTTCTTTGACACCTATGAAGACTCGTGTCGAATTCTTGTCACCGGTTCCGCCAGACTGGACGTCTATCGACGTGGTGGGGATAGTCTCATGGGACGCTACTTTCCCTATCATATTCACCCTTTCTCCGTCGCTGAGCTCTGCGGAAAGGTCACTCCGGGGGACCTGATTTCTGCGCCAACTCCTCTGCCTGGGCCTCGATGGTCTGCGCTTCAGCAGCATGGTGGCTTTCCCGAGCCGTTGCTTAAGCGTGAGCAACGCTTTTCGACCCGCTGGCAAACGTTGCGCAAGGAGCGACTGTTCAAGGAGGATTTGCGTGACCTGACGAGGATCCAGGAGCTAAGCCTGCTGGAGATTATGGCAAGGATTCTGGGCTCGCGTTCCGGGGAGCAACTGATATTCGCGAATCTGGCGGACCAGGTTCAGATCTCGCCGAAGACGGCGAAAGAGTGGGTCAATACGCTGGTTTCGACCTACTATGGATTCCTTGTCCGGCCCTGGTACAAGAATCTGAACAAGGCACTGAGAAAGGAACCGAAGTGGTTCTTGCGTGATTGGTCGGACATCTCGGATGCCGGGCAGCGCACGGAAACGCTGATAGCCTGTCACCTGCTGAAGGCCGTTGAGTGCTGGACTGACCTCGGGTTGGGGCGTTTTGAGCTTCGCTATATCCGTGACAAGCAAAAGAGGGAAGTTGACTTTGTCGTCGTGCGGGACGACCAGGCATGGTTCCTGGTAGAGGCGAAGCAGTCGGACACATCGATTTCGCCTGCACTCAGACACTATCAAGGAGAGACCGGTGCCGAGCACGCGTTTCAGGTGATCCTGGATCTTCCCTACACTGACATCAACTGCTTCGATTACGCCCGCCCTGTTGCTGTCCCTGCACTGACCTTTCTGTCGCAGTTGGTGTAATCTGCTCAGGCCGAGGGGGTCACGGAGAACGCGAAGCGCACACTTAGTCGCACTCCTAGTCCCTTCACTTCGCGGTGCTGAATGGCTGCATCACAAACGGCGCTATACCGCCGATAATATGGCTATCTGGCTCTATGCGGCAGCATACCGCCTTTTATGGTGTTGACATTCCGGGCGATTCAGTTCATTGTCGTCGCGGAATCGGAGGTAGGTCATGAGAATCGAAGAGCTGAGCGACACAGCTGCCATGGCGCTGATCGGCGAGCGGATCCGGCGGGAGCGTCTCAACCAGAACATGACGCAGGCCGAGCTGGCAAGAAGGGCGGGTCTAGGCGCACGAACGGTTCGATCCCTGGAGGCTGGGGAGAAACCAACCGTTGAGACACTGATTCGGGCTCTTCGCGGCCTTGGAAAGCTCGGCGCGATTGATGCATTCCTGCCGGAACCGGGACTCAGCCCCCTGCAGCTGGCAAAGTTACAGGGGCGTGAGCGGCAACGCGCCAGCGGCCGGCGGGCTTCCAACAGGAAGGACGGGGAGTAGACTATGGCCCGCACACGTCGAATTGAGGTGGCCACAGTCCGCTTGTGGGGTCATGGCATTGGAGCGGTAGCATGGAATGCGGATCGGGGCGTGGGTGAATTTGAGTATGAACCCGACTTCGTCCGCCGGGGACTTGAAGTCGCGCCGTTGACAATGACCTTGGGTGCAGGTGTGCGGTCATTCTCCGAGCTGAGCCGTCAGACGTACCACGGCCTGCCGGGACTGCTCGCCGATGCCTTGCCGGATCGCTTTGGCAATCGCATTATCGATGCCTGGCTGGCACGGCAGGGCCGTAGCGCCAGCGAATTCACGCCCGTCGAGAGACTGTGCTACATGGGTGTGCGTGGCATGGGGGCCCTTGAGTTCAAACCTGCTATCGGTCCCCGTGGGTCCAAGGCGGTACCTCTCGAAGTGGCCGAACTGACACAACTCGTCAAGGACATCTTTCAGCACAGAACAGAATGGGTCGTCAACCTGAAGGGCAGCAAGGCAGATGCACTGAACACGATCGTTCGCGTGGGTACGTCAGCCGGCGGCAACCGTGCCAAAGCTGTGATCGCGTGGAACCCGAAGACCCACGAGGTGCGCTCGGGTCAAGCGAACGTACCGCCGGGCTTCGAGCCATGGATACTGAAGTTCGATGGCGTTGCCGACAGCGCGCTTGGCGATCCGCAAGGCTTCGGGCGTGTCGAGTACGCCTACCACAAAATGGCCGTGGCCTGCGGGATTACGATGACGCAATGCAATCTGCTGGAAGAAGGTGGTAGAGTGCACTTCATGACCGAGCGATTCGACCGCGACGCCGACGGTGCCAAGCTCCACGTGCAATCCCTATGTGCCATGGCGCACTATGACTTCAACGCCGCCGGCGAGTACAGCTACGAGCAAGCTCTCGCCGTGATCCAGCGGCTTAATCTCGGCTATCCAGCCGTTGAAGAGATGTATCGGCGCATGGTGTTCAACGTCGTGGCGCGCAACCAAGACGACCACACCCGCAACATCGCGTTCCTGATGGACCAGGATGGAACGTGGCGGCTCTCACCGGCCTTTGACGTCGTGTGGGCATACAACCCGTCAGGCTCGTGGACGAATCGCCACCAGATGACGGTCAACGGCAAGCGTGACGATTTCGATCGCTCCGACCTACTGGCTGTGGCCGACACGTTCGGCGTGAAGAGCGCCGCGGAGATCATTGACCAGGTCACCGAGGTCGTTGCGGCTTGGGAAAGCGCAGCCCGTGACTGCGGCGTGGAGGATGCCCTGCTGAAGACGATCGCCGCCACGCACCGGACACAACTGGCCGGCACGTGACAGGATACGGTGCTCGATATGACCAAACTCTTAGCAACAACCGACCTGCATCAACACCCGCGCAAGTGGAAGCTCCTGGTGCAGGCTGTTAAGGTAGCACCCGCTGGGTGCAGATTAAGGCGAAAGATTAGGGCGAAAGATTAGGGTGGGGATTCTTTCTTCCTTAATCTTTCGCCTTAATCTTTTCCCCTAATCTCCCCGCATGGATAACACAACTCCCGTTGGTCTGCTGGAATTCGGTCTTTGGGCATTTCCCTCCCTCCGCCCCGTGCGCAAACAGGAGAAATTCTGTGCGCAAATGTGGGTAGTATTTCGCTTGCCTTTCTTGGCATAATTGACGGCAGAGTTGCGAAGGAACACCCGAGAGACAAGCCGTGACATGATGATGCACACACGCAATCCAGCACACCCGCTCTAATGCGGATCCCGTCTGTGTCCATTAGCGACACCAACACGGTTGTCGTTTACATGAACGATGGGACTGGCTCGCTGATATCCAATCCATTCACCCTCATCGTCACCGGCCGTTGACGCGGACACGCAAACTGTTCTTGCCCCAGTCCTCAACCAGAATTGTCGGGTCGCTAGTCCAAAACAACCCCCAAACACCACGCCCGCCCAAGCAAACCGATATCCGGCGTTAATCAATCATAGGCAGGGCCTCTTTTCCGGGTTGGGGGGTGTTTCGGTGAGCGAAATCCTCCTTCCAGCCTTTCTCTTGTGAGCCGGCGTGCGCAAACAAGAAAGACTTTGTGCGCAAATAGGGGTAGTTCCTGTCTTTGGAAGGCGATATGCTTTTGTGCAGGTCAAGAAAGGAAGGTCAACACGATGGACGACATGACACACACAGGCATCACGCGGAGGGAGTTTGTTGAGCGCATGGGCATTGCCGGGGCGACCCTTGGACTGGGCGCCGCCGCGGTGGCGAACGGCGCGGCGGCAGTTGGCGCACCGCGGGACGGGGACGGCAACATCATCCCAGGTTTTGAAGACACCGGGCCGGCGGGGACCAGCAAAGGCTGGAAGCCGTTTTCCGACCGGAAGATCCGGGTCGGCATCGCCGGATACGGCCTGTGCCGGTTCGGAGCTGCATGGGGCTTTCAGGATCACCCGAACGTCGAGGTGGTTGCGGTGACAGATCTGATCCCCTCCCGCTGCGCCCAGCTTGCGGCGGCCTGCCGCTGCAAGAAGACCTATCCGTCGTGCGAGGAAATGATCAAGGACGACAAGATAGAGGCAGTATTCATTGCCACGGATGCGCCCAGCCACGCTCGACTGGCCATTGCGGCTCTGCAGCACGGCAAGCACGTTGCCACCGCCGTGCCGGCGGTCTTCGGTTCACTCGAGGATGCCGACCGCGTGTTCGAAGCCGTCAAGAAGAGTGGCTTGAAGTACATGATGTTCGAAACGTCTTACTACCATGCCAACCTGTATGCACGGCGCCAGCAGTATCTCGCGGGTGGATTTGGCAAGATCATATACTCCGAGGGTGAGTACTTTCATTTCTTCGGCACTCCCATCGGGGGATACAATCCAAAGACGAAAAATGTGGACAACAACGGGTGGCGCAAGGGGCTGCCGCCGCAATGGTATCCAACCCATTCAAATGCCTACCACATCGGCGTGACCGGCGGGAGTTTCACCGAAGTGTCGTGCATGGGGATGCCCAGCATCGTGCCGCACCTGCGACCGGAGAACAACGACTACAAGAACCCCTTCGGCAGCGAAATTGCACTGTTCCGGACGAACGATGGCGGCATGTCGCGCATGGCGGTCTGCTGGGATATCCGGCAGAACGGCGGCGAACGTGGACGGGTCTATGGACAGAAGTACGACAAGGTTGCAGTGAACACCAGTAGGCCGCCTCTTCCTCCGGGAGTTGGCGGCGGCGGACACGGCGGCTCGCACGGGCACCACACGACCGAATTCATAGACGCCATCCTGCGGGACCGGAAGCCGTGGGTGGATGTGGCCCAGGCGCTCAACATGACCGTGGCCGGTATCGTTGCACACCAGTCGGCGCTCAAAGATGGTGAATTGCTCAAGATTCCGCAGTACACGTTGTAAAGGTCAGGCCAATGGGACCTAAAGACAAAACCGGCGATCTTCTTATCGGGTTTGACCTTGGCACCAGCGCCATGAAAGCCCTGCTTTCGGATAGCGAAGGCAGGATCGTTGGGCAGGCAAGCCGACAGGTAGATACTCTTCGCCCTGAAGCTACAATAGTCGAGTTGGATGCTGAAGCATACTTTCAGGATATATGTTCGGTAATAGGCGAGCTTGTCTCAAAAACCGATGATCCAAAGCAGGTGGTGGCCATAAGCTTCAGCGGTGCCAGCGGGAACACCGTGCTCCTTGATAAAGACTACAGCCCCCTGGAAAAAGTAATCAGCTGGTTGGATACAAGAACTGCAGGAGCAGAGACCGAACTCTGGCCTGAACTTGCCCCGGAAAGTATATACCATAGCGCAGGCTGGCCATTCGGCGGCACCTTTCCATTGGCCCATCTTGCCTGGTATAAGCGATTCAAGCCGGACGTTTGGAAAAAGGCCCGCCATTTTACCATGCTCAACGATTATATCTACCACCGGCTGTGCGGACGCCTGGCAGTTGACTACTCAAAAGCAACTACATTCTACCTGCAGAACCAGGAAGAGCGCAAATGGAACAAAGACCTGCTTTATTTTCTGGGAATTGAAGAGTACGGGCTCTCTGAACTGCTGCCGCCGGGATCTGTCTGTGGAACCGTGACTCCTGAAGCGGCTCAGGCTACCGGGCTTCAAACTGATACTCTGGTTGTTACTGGATCCTTTGACCATCCGTCGGCTGCAAGAAGCACGGGGGTGTTTGAAGAAGGCGAACTTCTAATTTCGGCCGGGACCTCGTGGGTGGTGTTTGCACCAATCAGGAAGAGAGAAACTGGGCTGAATGGGAGAATGCTGGTGGACCCATTTCTTTCGCCTTCAGGTTGCTGGGGTTCCATGTCTGCTTTGACGGCTGTCGCCGAAAAGATGAATGAGTATCTTGAGAATTGCATCGGATCGAATGGTGGTGAATCGCTCCCTGAGAGGTATGACCGGCTGGCAGCGGAAGCGGAACCGGGGGCCAATGGTTTTTATCTTGAACTGTTTAAACAGCCCTATGAACAGATGAAGGAGCAGGTAGAAGAAGTTGCGCCCCGGAACATAGCGCGAGCGCTTATGGAGGGCATCGTATTTCTTACCCGGAACCGAATAGATAAGCTTTCCCGGATGACAGGTAAGCCTGCCGGAAGGATCGTGCTTACAGGCGGTGCCACAAAGAGCCCTGTTTGGCCCTCCATTATTGCCGATGTGCTCAACCGGCCTGTGGCTATACCCGAGACAGGACAGCACGCCGGAGCCATGGGAGCGGTTGTATTCGCAGGCATGGGGGCCGGTGTTTACCGCGACGAGCGCGACGGTTATGAGAAGATCAAACCGAAGGAAATAGTAATCGAACCGGACCCGGTTCGCAGCAAGCTGTACCAGAGGATCTACAAGGACTACTCCGATCGTTTTGATCTGAGTGACGGTACTGATGGAGATAGATATGGCAGAAATGAATCCGCAGAAAGTGTTGCCGAGACCCCCGTTCTTCGAGACCAGTGTGAAGAACTATATATACGGGGATGAGGTCTACGAGTATGCAAAGGCAGTTGATGCGGCTGCCCGGAAATACGATGTCGATGCGATCTTCATTGCCCCCTATACCGAAATCAGAAGAATTGCGGAGAATACCGATAGACTGTTTGTCTTCGCCCCCTATATGGACACCTTGAGGCCCGGGCGAGGCATGGCAGATGTTCTGCCGGAGGCAATAAAGGCTGCCGGGGCAACCGGTGTGCTGCTGAACCATTGTGAAAGGCCTATGTCTCTGCCTCAAATAAAGGCGACCATTGACAGGGCCAATGAACTTGGTCTGATCACCTTTGCCTGCGCGGATTCGATCCCGGAAACGAAAGCCATCGCGCAGCTTCAACCGGATATCATAAACCCCGAACCCAGTGAGCTTATCGGAACGGATCAGGCGAGTGATATGGGGTATGTGGTAGAAACGCTTAAAGTTGTCAAAGAGATGTTTCCGGACATTCTTGTGGAACAGGCCGCGGGTATAACAACCGGCAGTCAGATCTATGATTTTATCATGGCCGGAAATGATGCGGCAGGTTCAGCATCGGGAATACTCAAGTCTCCTGATCCTTTCAAGCTGCTTGATGAGATGGTGTTCAACGTCAGAAAAGCGAAGGATGACCGGGAGAAGGCGTTAGGCGTTAGGTGATGACTGCCAGGACATCGCTGACAGAAAGCAGAAGACAAGGGGCACCCATGAAGACCATACGAAACACACTGAAACTGATTTCGACCGGCCAGAGGCCGACGTTTCATACCATTACCGACAAAGTTAAGGACATGGTCGCGCAGTCGGGAATTCAGTCCGGCATGTGTCTCGTCTATTCGCGTCATACAACCTGTGCCGTGATGATTGAGGAAGATTCGATCGACCAGGCGGATACAGGACTGAGCTGCCTTCAGCAGGATCTTGCGAATGTATTCGAGCAGGTCATACCGACCTGTCGCAAGGAAGGACAGTACCTTCATCCCGGGCCGGAGATGTTCGTGTTTGCGGCCAAGCATGGCGAGGACAGGCAGGGCACACTCAATACCGACGCGCACTTGCGATCGTCGATCATGGGCAGAAGCGAGAGCATTCCGATCTTCGAAGGCAATATGGAGCTGGGTGAATTCGGTCATATCTACTTCGTAGATTTTGACCACACCCGCGCACGCGAGAGACAGGTGACCGTGCAGATCATTGGAGAATAGACTAACAACCAGGAGAAAACAGAATGACCGTAGTGAACAAGAAATTCGAAATGCAATCTGATGGCCTGCATCCAACATTCCATGATGTAACCAATCAGGTTAAAGAGATAGTAGAGAAATCCGGGCTTAAGAATGGAACTTGTGTGATCTATTCGCATCATACCACCTGCTCCGTAATGACCCAGGAATGCTCCCATGACAAGACCTACTTTGGCCTTGAGTTTTTACAGCAGGACCTCTGTAACATCATGGAGAAACTCATTCCGACTTGTAGAACAGAAGGACAGTATATGCATCCGGGCAAAGAGCATATTGAGTTTGCGATGAGCCTCGGGACGGAAGAGGGAGAATGGACCAGTCTGAACACGGAAGCACATCTTCGCTCTGTGTTTTTCGGACGGTCTGAAACGATTCTGATTGTTGATGGAGATTTGCAGCTGGGTGAATTCGGCTACATTTACTTCATTGACTGGGATCAAGTTCGTGCAAGAAAAAGAACCTGTCAGGTACAGGTCATGGGCGAATAGGAAGCTTTTACGATGAAATCAAGTTCATGGAACTATGCAAAGGAATCATTCAGAATCGAATCCGATTCGATTAGGGAGGCCTTTGAGTATATTGATAAGGGCGCTTTTGAACAGGCGGTGAATGCCCTCGGAAATGCTGATAGAATTGCTGCCAGCGGGTGCGGTCATTCAGGCATCGCTTGCCGGCATTTTGCCCATTCAATGTGCTGCATTGAGCTTCCTGCGAGATTCCTTTCTCCGGCTGAAGCGGTACATGGGGCAAGCGGGTATTTAAAAAAGGGGGATGTCATTGTTCTGGCTTCACGAGGCGGTAAAACGGCTGAGTTGATTCCCATCATGCAGATTTGTAAACAGAAACAAGTTACGGTGATAAGCATCACAGAAGATATGGACGCGCCGCTGGCTGTGGGTTCGGACATAGTCATTAGAATGCATGTTGAACGGGAAGCAGATAAGTATAACAGCCAGGGCACTACCAGCTTTGTCGTGTTGTCCGCAATATTTGACGCATTGCAGGTTGCGCTTCTAGAAGAGACGGATTACAGGGAGGAGCAGTTCGCTTTGATACATCCGGGCGGGGCTGTAGGGAAGAGACTGAATCAATAGTGTTTGGCGGTGACCGCGATATGAGTAACGATTTCCAAGAATTGGACCGGAAGATCTTTGACAGGGAACTACGCGAGTTTCTGCCCTCTAAGGTTTTCGATGCCCACGTCCACTTCTTCGACCACTCCTGTCTGGTTCCAGGCACGTCGTTTCCGTCCAGTCATCCCTACAGCAAATTCGGCGGCACGTTTGGTCCGTCCCAATACCTTGAGTGGGCGGAGGGCGCGCTTCCGGGTGTGGAACTCTACGCAAACCACTTTGGCCACCCCGGTATGGAGAGCGACCGCGATGCCTCCGCGGCCTACAGTGGGCGCATTTCCGATAACCGACAGTTCTTCGGCCTGGCATTGGTTGCACCGGCTGATACTGCCGAGCGTGCGCGGCGGAGGGTTGAGCAGAACCAACTCGTGGGCTTCAAGCCCTATCCAAACTTTGTAGCGGACAAGCCCGTCGGGGAGGTCACGGTGCACGACATGCTGCCCGCGGCGCAGATGGAGGTGGCCAACGAGCTCGGACTGGCAATCATGCTGCACATTCCGCGTCCCGGACGGCTGGCCGATCCGGTCAACCAGGTGCAAATGGTCGAGCTGTGCCGGCGCTACCCGAATGCCCGCATTATCTTCGCGCATATCGGGCGGGCCTATTTTCTCAGCAATGTCGTCGGCTTCCTGGACGGCATCGCCGCCTGTCCCAACGCCTATATCGACACCGCCATGATCAATCATGAAGGCGTCTTGGAGTACGCCCTGCAGAACTTCCCGCGCGACCGCATCCTCTTTGGCGCCGATGCCCCATTCTCACTGCTGCGGGGGAAGTCGGTGGAGATCAACAACCAGTACGCCTACCTGATGGGGGAGGACTACGATATTGGTACGGTCATCTTCGACACCGACCACGCGGTAACCTTCACGACGTTCTTCTACGAGCAGCTCCGCGGCATCCGGCTGGCGGCGGAGCGTGCCAGACTGGAGCAACGCGACATCGAGGATCTGTTTTTTAACAATGCCGACCGACTGTTTCGAGGGGTGACTACAAACAACTACGGCGAACCAGGAGGGAATGGCAGTCAGATCGAGAGCACCCGAAAAGCCCCAACGGGGCGAGATATACCAGCCCAGGGCAACGCCCTGGGTATGAGAAGCAAAGGAAATCCAGCCCTGAAAGGGCGTGATATATGACCATCGCCAGTCGACCTTTCCATATCTCGCCCTTTCAGGGCTCAATCCATTCCATTCGATTCCCAGGGCGTTGCCCTGGGCTGGTATATTTCGCCCCTTCGGGGCTTCTAGAGAGACGGGCTGACTTAGGAGCCGACAAATGGAAACTGGGACGACACATTTATGAATAGCAACTCGCAACCAACCGTGGGACTGCTGCCCTTGTACCTGGCGCTCTACGACGAGTTGCTACCGGAACTGCGCGACGGATTCGCCGACTATCTCGGGCGCATCGTCGCGGGTTTTGAAGCGCGGGGCATTGCGGTGCGGCAGGCGCCGGTCTGTTGTGTTGCGTACGAATTCGAAGCCGCGGTCCGGCAGTTCGAGGGGGACGGCATCGACGCCATCGTCACGTTGCATCTTGCCTACTCACCCTCCCTGGAGGCCATCGACGCGCTCTGCGGCACGTCGCTGCCTATCGTCATGCTCGACACCACCATGGATGCGGCATACGGTGTAGATGTCTCGCCCGACCGGCTCATGTATAACCATGGCGTCCATGGTGTTATGGATCTGGCCAGCATGCTGCGCCGGCGCGAAAAGCCCTACGAAATTGTTGCCGGCCACTACAGTGACCCGGCCCTGTTGGAAAGAGCTGCAGAGATCGTCCGTAACGCGTCTGCAGCCGACACGACTGTTGCCGGACGCTGCGGTGACGCAGCCACTGCAGATACGGTGCACCCCTCATCTGCAGGAGCACCGATGAACAACAATCGCATATTGCGCATCGGCGATGCCTTTACCGGCATGGGCGATTTCGCCGTCGAGCCGGAACTTCTGCGTGAGCGGTTCGGAATAGAGGTCGAGCAGGTCGAACTGGAAGCACTGGATAAAGCTGTCGAGGCCGTAACCGAAGAAGCCGTCACTGCGGAACTCGCGGTGGATCGCGAGCGGTTCGATTGCGAACTGGATGAGGCCGTTCACCGTCAGTCCATCCGCGTGGGACTTGGATTGCGGCAGTTGATCACTGCCGGCGGGTACCACGGCTTCAGCGTCAATTTTCAGGAGTTTGACCGAACCGACCGGGCGTCGGACACCATGCCGTTCCTGGAGATCTCGAAGGCCATGGCACGAGGCATGGGTTATGCCGGCGAGGGGGATGTCCTGACCGCCACACTGGTAGGTGCCCTGGCACGGGAGTTCGACGCGGTCACGTTCACCGAGATCTTCTGTCCGGACTGGACCGGCAACAGCCTGTTCCTCTCGCACATGGGTGAGATCAGTCCCGCCGTGGCCGGCGATCGGCCCAGGATCTGCGCCAAGCCGGCTTTCGACGGCAAATCCGCAACGACGGCTGTGCTGACCTGCGCCGTGAAGCCCGGGCCGGCGGTGTTCGTCAATCTCGCGCCCGGCCCAGACGACAGCTTCTCCCTGATCGTCGCCCCGGTCGAGGTATTGGCCGAGGACGACACCCTCGACCCGGCCATGCGCGACAATGTCCGCGCGTGGGTGCGACCCAGGTGCAAAGTGCCCGATTTCCTCGAAACCTACTCCCGCGCCGGCGGCACCCACCACAGCGCGCTGGTATTGGGCGACCGCATGGAGGTCGTCGTGGCATTCGGGCGGACGCTGGGGGTTGAGACCTGCGTGATTGGGTAGGGGGAAGATGCGGGTAGGTTCACTCTTCGGCAGGCAGTATCCTACTTGTGCAGTTGCAGATACCGAAGAAGGAGAACACGTAAGTGAAGTGCGGGCATACCGTTCAGGTCGGGGTATTGATTGTATTCATGGTTCAGGCGTGCCATGCCGCGGGGGCGCTCTGTCTCGAGAACCCGCGTATAGGCGTGGAGATCGACAGGCAGACCGGCGCTATTCTGTCAATCCGAGACAAGGAGCAGGACGTGGTCTACCCGCAGGTAGGCATTGGCTTCGAAGTGGTGACCAGGGAGGGGAGTCTCCGACCCGAGAAGGCTTCCTCGGTCAGCGCCAAGGCGGGCCAGGCGGAACTTCGCTTCACTGGAGGCGGGCTGGACATCACGCTGCACTATCGCCTTGGCGCCGGCAACCATTTTATTGAGAAATGGCTGACAATTAAAGCGTCGGATGGCAAACCCTGTTTTCTGAAGAGCGTGTTCCTGGAGGATATGACCACGGATGCGTTCTCGGAGATTCATTTTCACGATGACAATACGATATGGCATTGCCCGATCAACCTGTTTCTGCGCGGAGAGAAGGGCGGATGCTTCGCCGGGGTCGAATATCCCTACTGGGATCTGAAGCAGAATGGCAAGGA
The DNA here is from genome assembly GCA_030744755.1 of Kiritimatiellia bacterium. GTDB lineage: Bacteria > Verrucomicrobiota > Kiritimatiellia > UBA8416 > JADHWI01 > JASLPY01. The sequence goes on from JASLPY010000008.1 coordinate 26,063, forward strand.
TGGTTTCCGTCTCGGCTACGAACCAAACTACCAGGTCGCTAAGGGCGAAGTGAACGTCAGCGAGAAGTACTTCCTCGGCATCTATCGGAAAGAAGGGATCCACCGTGTTTCGCAGGGACCTTATCCCGGCAGGGGACGCTATCCGCTGATGGGCTCCTTTGGTGGGCTCAAACAGCACTTCAAAGGCCCAATCCCGAATCCCGTGAGGGATGTCCCCCTGGAAGTACTGGACTGGGGTGAGGTGTGGGCAATGCAGGAATTCATGCGCCACGTGCTGCCCGATGAGTTTCCGCTGCCGGAGAAGGGCTATTGGGTGTGGCAGAACGGCTGGTGGGCCGGAATCACCGGCGGGAACACCGCGGCCCTGGATCTTCTCAAAAAGGCCGGTATTCACGATGTCATGACAGCCCAGATCTGGTATGGCCGGGGCCAGCACCCTATCATCCCCCCTTATTTGAGCCAGATGAACATCGATCCCATGGGCTTCCCCAAAGATGCGGGCGCCGCACAGATGCCGAAAGGACCGGTCGGGGCTCAACTTGGAAACCACGTCAACAGGGACCTGAAGGAGCTCAACAAGATCGCGCCAGGCAAGTTCACTCCCGATTTCCGCGCACCGGCGGCCATGGAGGCCTTTCACGCGTATGGCAAGAAGATCGGTGTGCATGTTTCGAGCTTTTCGTGCCCTAATATTACATTCGCCAAGCATCCCGAGTGGAATGCGATCAGTGAAAATGGCCAGACCAGCCAGTATCTTTTTGGCCACGGTGTATCCTGTCCCGCCTGTGATCCCTTTATGGACCACACGCTGAACGTCCTGGATCATGTCTTTACGAAGTACAAACCGCGCTGGTGGGGATTTGACGGGCGTTGGCTGAGCTATTGGGAGGTCGGTCACTACCGACCGGGCCCAAAGGGCGCCGGTCCCGACCAGTGTTACGCGAAGAACCACGGCCATTTGCCCGGAAAGAATCTTTACAAGGAGTGGAAGAACATAGAAAAGCTCCTGCGGGAGCTGCGCCGTCGACATCCGGGGGTGTGCCTGGAGACCTACTATGGCATGCACCGAGGCGGCCCGTGGTCGCTGCGCTACTTCAATGCCGCGTACCCGTTTTTTGAGACGCACGGCATAATGAGTAATCGTTTCCAGGCCTGGCACCTGCAGAACGGCCGGTTCAACCCGGTCTACAAGAATACCTGCGATCTTTTCGACACGGCCCCGGCCGGTTTCGAGAATAACGTGATTACCGCGATCAGCATGACATCGTACGGCATGATGGGACCGGCCTATAAGGGACTCGGCCTGAAAGCGAATCGCGACACCCTCAAGAAATGGCGGGCCTGGGCAACGAAGAACTACAAGTACATGAAGGTGAAACGCGACCTGTTTGACTGCCCAGGTCAGAACCCGGTGGATGGAAGCTCCCACATCATCAAAGATCGGGGATTCTTATTCCTGTTTTCCGTGGGAGGCAAGGAGACCCGTGCCTCCATACCGATAAGCCGCTGGTTGCAGTTGGCGGAGAATCCCAAGGCACTCTACCAGCTTAGGGAGGTCCACCCTCGTGCGGGAGCGGACCTCGGGGTCTACAGGTACGGCGAAGATTTCCTGTACGACATGCCCAAGGGCGCCGCAGTCGTAATCTCGTTGGAGCCGGCCCCCAGGGGGAGTACCCCCCGGCGCCCGAAACTGGCCGAGAAGCCGGGCGTGACCGTGACACCTGCGTTCTCTTCGGTAGACCCCGCAACGCTGGCTACCGCGAAGTCAAGCAAAGCCGCATCGGGTCCCGCGAAACCAAGGAAGCCCACCTATTGGCACTGGCCGTTCGATGAACTCATCGAGAACAGGGCCGCCACGCCCGACGCCTCACCGAACAAAGTCCACATCCGGTTGTCTGGGCAGGAACTGTGTGAAGGCGTGGTTGGCAAGGCGCTGCGATTCGACGCCGGGAACAAGGGGATCGGCATCGGCGACCTCGGCCTCCGGGCGCCGGCAACGCTGAGCTTCTGGCTGAAGGCAGAAAGCTCAAAGGCCGACAGACGCATACTCTCCCAACTCGAAGGACCGACGACCCAGTCCGGCTGCCTGCGTCTCATAGAAGGCAGCCTTCAAGTATGGAATGCACAGGGATGGCCCGTCGTGGTGGACGGCCTGAACGACAAAGACGGCTGGCAGCACGTCGCGGTCGTCTACGAGGCAGACGGCACGGTCACGGGATACCGCAACGGCAAGAAGGCCAAAGCGACCCGGAGCGCATTTGATTTCGCGGGGGTCAAGGCAGCGATTGGCGCCCCCTTCCTCGGCCAATACGGCCTCCCGTTCATCGGGGTTTTGGATGACTTTCGTATACACAACAGGGCCCTGGGGGAGAAGGATATCAAGGCCATCAAAGAGGCGGCGGGGAAAGGCGGTCCTGGGGCTGTGCAGAGGAGAGGGGAAGATTAAGGCGAAGGATTAGGGCGAAAGATTAGGGTCAAGAGAATGGCACATTACTTCCCGCATGAGCAACTTGATGTCTACGGCGTTGCTCTGAAGTTTGCAGCGCTTGCGGAGTAGTGGCAACGCCCCTAATCTTTCGCCTTAATCTTTCGCCCTAATCTCCGGGCATCGGGCATGTAGACTGCCAGGAAAACGGGGGATAAAGCGGAGATGCTGCTAACTCCCACAAGAAAGAGAATTGGGCAAGAATACGTGCTGTCAGCTTTGACAGTACTTTAGCTGACAAGAGGAGAGCGTAATGGGAACAAGAGATATTGAACAGAGTTGTATGTCTCGAAGGGGGTTTATGGGGACGGTTGGTGTTGCGGGTGCGGCACTGGGCATGGCCGGCATGGCCGGTCGCGTCACGGCCGCTGATGACCTCCTGCCGCGCGATGCCAATGGCAACGTCATTCCCGGTTTCGGGGAAGACGACGCGCATACGCGAAGTGAGATGAAGGCAAATGCCGGCAAGTGGGAGAAGAAGTCGGACCGTAGGATCAAGGTGGGCATAGCAGGTTTTGGAATCTGCAAGTTCGGTGCGCAGTTCGGCTATCAGGTCCATCCCAATGTCGAGGTGGTTGCGGCTACGGATCTTGACCCGCAACGCTGTGCCGGCCTGGCCAGGGCCGTCGGCGCAAAGAAGATGTACCCGTCATGTGAAGAGATGATCAGGGACAAGAGTATCGAAGCGGTCTACATCGCAACCGACGCTCCGAGCCATGCACGATTGGCCATCATGGCGCTTAACCATGACAAGCATGTCGTTTCCGCAGTACCCGCGGTGTTCGGCTTTGAGGCCGAAGAGGATGCAGAGAAGCTGTTTGCTGCCGTCAAGAAGAGCGGCAAGAAATACATGATGAATGAAACCTCGACCTTTCATCCATATGTCTACGACAAGAGAATGCAGTATCAAGCCGGTGCCCTTGGCAAGATTATCTATTCAGAGGGTGAGTATTGGCATGATAAGGTTGGCTCAATGGCAGGCTATAACCCCAAAACCGGCAAGGTCGATGCCAATGGATGGCGAAGAGCCCTTACGCCGATGTGGTACCCCACACACTCAACGGCCTATTACATCTCGGTGACCGGTGGCGGCCGATTAACCGAGGTGTCGTGCATGGGTATGCCCAGTCTCTACCCTGAGTTCAAGGATGGCAAGAACGCTCACAAAAACCCCTTTGGCACAGAGATCGCCTTGTTCAAGACAAGTGAAGGCGGTATGTCTCGTATGGGGGTGAGTTGGGATATGAAGAACGCCCACGGCGTCCAAGGCCGGGTATATGGGCAGAAACCGCACAACAACGGTATCAATGGTACACGCCCCCCATTGCCACCGGGCATGGGTGGGGGCGATCATAAAGGTTCGCACGGGCCGCTGACCAATGACTTCATCGAGTCCATTCTGCTGGACAGAAAACCCATCGTAGATATCAGCGAGGCCTTGAACATGACCATGTCGGGTGTCATTGCGCACAAGTCGGCCCTTAAAGACGGCGAGCTGATGAAGGTGCCGCAATATGATCTCTAAATGAGCAAGACACGCTGATCGAGTAAGCGGGTCGAAGAGCAAGGGTCGTACCCGACGTTGTGATCGCGCAGCCATGGAGATAGAAGTGAATCGAGTCAGAAGCGGCGGGCCCCCAACAACACGTTTGTCTTTACCATGATCTTTTCCCTCGTCTCCTGGAAGATCACATGCCCCAGATCTTGATCGGGGTGTCGTTGTACTCGCCGGGCCTTGGCGAAGACGGAAGCGTGCTATGAGCCGCACAATAAGTTCTTTGATCAGGGCGTTGGAATTCTGTACTATCACCGCATGAGGCCAACGGTATATATCGAGTCTTCGGTGGTAAGTTATTGCACCGCCAGAACAAGCAGAGATTTGATCGTGGCGGCGCATCAACAGTGCACATTGGAGTGGTGGGATGCCGTGTTGCCCAAAATGGATGCTTTCGTTTCTCCTGTAGTCCTTGAGGAGATCAGCAGGGGCGACACAGAAGCCGCGGAACAAAGGCTTTCTATCATCGAGAGTTACCCATTGCTGGAAATCACAGAAGAGGCCGAGATTATGGCTGAACGCTATTTCGTGGCAATTGACATACCCGAGAAGGCTAGAGCAGATGCATATCACTTGTCGCTGGCAACTGTGCACGGAGTGGATTTCATGGTAACGTGGAACTGTAATCATATAGCTAGTGGTAGAGTGCGAAGGATAGTAGATGAGATCAACGCAGGCTTAGGAATACGAACACCTGTGATTTGTACGCCAGAGGAATTGATGGAGGTATAGCAGTGAAAGATCCTATCGTTGAGGCAATTAGAAATGCCAGAAGAGAGATAGAGCGAGAGTGTGCTCAGGAAGGTAAGGATCTGGGTGCTCATTTGAAGGAGTACCAAAAACAGTACGCAGGCCGCCTGGTCGTGCGCAAGCCTCAAAAGGCGTTAAGTGTAAAGGTTGCGTGAGTTTGTGGAAGTCTTCCCCAGTTTCGCATCCATGGACGCGGGAAACGGGGCGATGCCGAAGCTAAGTACTGGCTGGATGCCGAGGCATTCGAGGCGATCGAAGTACACGCCTACAACATGAGTCCCGCCGACAAACGGACAGCCCGCCGGATCATCTTCGAGCATTTCGACTACATTGTTGATCAGTGGAACGAGTTCCACATCACCCTCGTCTTTACCATAATCTTTACCCTCGTCTCTCTCCACGCAGATTAAGGTAAAGACAATGGTAGAGACGAAGGATGAGAGGCCCCTTTCCCGCTCTCTCAGACATCCCCCGAATACGTACCCCCCCCGTGCGCAAACAGGAAAAAACTTGTGCGCAAAAGGCGGTAGCCCGTTCCGCGGCAAAGGGCTAATATTGTGTCGAGCCTCGGCTTCGCCATCATTGGCGTCACGCACAAGAGAACGGACAAGAGCGGACAGCATGCATGAATAGACGATATATGAATATGACACTCTTATTAAGTTTCCTATCTTCTTTCTGCATACTGTCGCTCGTATCTGCGAATGCAGAGGAGGCCACCTATCGGCATTGGCCATTTGATTAGCTCGTCGAGAATGGCGCTGCCACACCCGACGCCTCACCCGACAAGGCCCACGCGCGGCTTTCGGGACAGGAACTGTGTGAGGGCGTGGTCGGCAAAGCGCTTCTATTCAAAGCGAGTACCAAGGGGTTGAGTGTCGGCGACCTGACTCTCTCAGCGCCGGCAACAATGAGTTTCTGGCTGAAGTCAGACAGCGCACAGGCCGACGGGCGGATTCTCTCACAGCTCGAAGGACCGACCACAGAAGTCTTTCATAAGAAGCATCAGGTGCAAGTCGCCGATGGGCGAGGGCTCGAACCCGTACTTCAGGTAGAATGCCCTGGCCGACTGGTTCTTTGCGTGTACGACAACAGGCTGAAGCCCGGCGATGTCAGCGGCCTGTGCTACGCCTCGTCCTTGCCGTAGTCTGCCCGTTCTTCCCTGACCGTCCGCACGGTCTTGGGATCGACCTTCACTGGCTTCCCGTCACGCGCAACTACGATCGACTTGCCTGCGCGACGGTGCTCCTCGATTGCGTCGGCCACCGCTTCCTGTAAGGCTCGTTCCGCGTCTGCGGCAAATTTGTCCTTCTTATGTTTGTCCATAGTCTGCCTCCCGGATCTGCCTCCTGATTGCCGAGAACAGGGCCTCGTCGAGAACGCGCTCCGCTGCCGGTTGCAAGTCGGCGACGAGTGTCGCCCTTTCCGCACTGTTGTCGAAGATGAGCGTGCGGTCGGCAAGCGGCATGTAGAGGCTGAAGAGATTGCGCAGCGATTTGATGTACCGGCGGGCAATGGCGTCCGGGGGAATGTCGTGGCCGCCGTTTTCAACACGGGACGCCACGCGTTCGGCGGAAAATTGGACGCCCGGTATCCACAGATAGAACAAGACGATTTCGAATCCCGCTTCACGCAGTCGCCGAAACAGGCGGGCGTAGGCGCGACCGGAAAGTGTACTCTCAAAGGCAAAATCAACACGGCCCTCGACCAGCTCATCGATACGACGCAAGAAGATACGACCGGCCTCAGCTTCGACGCTACGTGTGTCAAGCGGCGAGAGCCCTTGCGCGATCATGTCCGCGTTGACAAAAGTGCGGCACGAAACGATACGGGGAAGATAGCGCATGGCAAAGGTCGTCTTCCCTGCACCATTCGGCCCGCCAATGACATAACATGTCGGTCTTTCCATCACTCCCTCTACCTGGGCTCATTAGCGACTTCTATGTGTTTCCGCCCTCACAACAATACAGGTTAGACCGGAATGCGTGCCGAAGCAAGGCAGACCCGACCTCATGTTTAGGAGTTCATCGGAGATTTCGGTCTTCCGGATTCTCTTCCTCCTTCGCTCTCATCCTATCTACGGCGGACATGTGGGTGTTCGGGCATTTTCCGCCAGAGGCGGACCAGCGTATGGCTGGGGGTACTTTTCTCCCCCTTCTCCCCCCTCCCCGTGCGCAAACAGGAGAAATTCTGTGCGCAAACGGGGGTAGTATTTCGCTGGCCTTTCTTGGCATAATTGACGGCAGACTTGGAAAGGAACACCGAAAGGAGACAAGCCGTGACATGATGATGCACGCACACAATCCAGCGCAGCCGCAGACGGCCGTTATGTTCCCGTCATCTGGCATGGTTCCAGCTCTCTCTCTCTCTCTCTCTCTCTCTCTCGACTGAGTCCTTCACCGGCCCGCGAGGGAGTCCGGCGGTGAAGGAATCCTCAAACTTTGTCGCGAGCTTTGTCGCAAGCTTTGTCGACTCCAGCTCCCCCGTCGTCCGCCGTAATCGTCGCCCGTCATCGTCCACCGGCTTCCCTCCGATCGGATTACGATTACGGGCGACGATTACGGATCACGCTTTGCTTCGCGCACCTGCCCGCCCGCTTGGGAGCGTAGCGACCGAGCGGAGGGTCCGCATTCCGAACCCCGACAAAGCTCACGACAAAGCTTGTAGAACCCCCAAACCCGAAAGGAGGGCCCTGCCTATGAACGGATGATGACACAGCTGGACGTTTAACGAACTGCTCCCGTGAGCGGAGCGCTTGTCCGCCGTAGCCTTGGCGAAGGCGGAACACAAGTTGTATTGACATGATGGATGGCCAACGAAATCAGGAGATGAGAAGATGAAGAATCACACAATGATCAGAAGTTTAGTGAACGTCGCTCTGGTGATCGCCGTTATGGCGGTGACGAACGTGTCGATCGCGCAAGTCATCAATGTCGACATCCAAGGAACCTTGTATGGCGGTACCGTTCAAAACTACACGGGAGCCAGTGCGAATGGCCCGATTGCGTCGGGTACGACATGGAACCATTTTAACCTGGGTGCTGCTTCGCCGAACGGACAGACCCTATTGAATTTGGTTGACGACAGCGGGGCGGCGACCACGGTTGACGTTGCGTTTGGCACTGGCTGGACCGGCTCGTACGGAGACGCTGCACCAAACCACCTGCAGGGTGATAAGACGCTCACCAGCGGTGGCACTGGCACTTTCACGATCAGCGGGCTGACCCCCGGCGGGTCGTACAACATCGCATTGATTACCGATGGCGCCAGCTTCTCATCGGACTATACCATTGGTGGGACTACCTTGACCACAACCGGCGGCAGCGCCGGCACGAACGTCAACGGGCCGCTTACGTTTACTCACGGAGTTACGCATGTGCTGTTCAGCAACATCACAGCCGCCGGCGGCGTGATCCCATTTACAGTGACCGCTGCTCCCACTTGGGGCATCCTGACCGGGCTGCAGATTGAGGCGCAGGCGACCGCTTCCACTCCCGGGACACTGATCTACGGGAAGTAGGGGAGCGCCTTCGGCGCGATGCGGGATGCGGGATGCAGGATGCAAGGTGCAGGATGCGGGATGCACGATGCGGGATGCGTGACACCCGTCTCTTGCGCGAACAGGAACCTGGCTGGCTGATTGCCTCACGGGAAGACGGGTGCTAAAGATGGCTCCCGGGTAGGCCACGACGTTCTGAAAACCGGCGACCATGGCGTTCAGGCGTCGTTGGCGGGACCAGAGAGAAAGGAATGACCGGAGGAAATCGTGATCCGTTCGCGTCGCCGTTCGCGTCGACCGGAAAGAGGAAGAGTCGATCGACGCGAACGGTTGTTGGGGGCTTGACAAAACGGGTAATACGTGCGACAGTAATACCATGAAAGTGACCACCAAAGGACAGGTGACGATACCGGCTCGAATTCGAGATTACCTTGGGATTGCGCCGCATGCTGATGTCGATTTCCGCATCACGAGAGGAACCGTCGTATTGATTAAGAATGAGGCACCCCGTGAACCCCGGAGCAAATTTGCGGATCTGCGCGGCATTCTCAAGGGAACGCGCACCACGCGGCAGTGGATGCGAGAGACCAGGGGGAATTGATGCCCGTCCTGGTCGACACCAATGTGCTCATTGATGTCCTTACTGATGACCCACGATGGGCCGAATGGTCAATCGCGCAGCTTGAAAGCAACAGCGTCGCTGGCCTTGTTGTCAACCCCGTAATCTATGCGGAACTGTGTTTCGGAAGTCCCTCCATAGGATTTGTGGATGATGTCGTCAAGAGATTCGGGCTGACTTACCAAGAGATCCCCCGCCGGGGACTCTTTCGAGCCGCCAAGGCATTTGGCCAGTACAGAACCCGAAAAGGAACGAAAGTTTCGGTATTGCCAGACTTCTTCATCGGCGGTCACGCAGAGGCCCTTGGAATCCCCCTGCTCACGCGCGATACCAAGAGGCTGCGCACCTACTTTCCCGGTGTGGAAGTGATCTGCCCCCAACAACCTGAACGCGACAAGTGAAAGGCCGCGCTTCGCTTGCCTCCTCTTGCGCGTTAGGTTGGGCGTTCCTTGTTCGCTGTTGGGCGTTCGAATTGGATACGCTCTATCCCCCGCCCCCATAAGGACTTGCCGCAGTGTATCGCACTACCGTGCTTGTCGAGCCGGCACGAGACGAGCGGGCCTGACGTGGCTGTTCCAGCCCCCTCGTCACGCCATAGCCCGCAGGGCGACGGCGGAAGCGGCGAGCAAGGGACGGGCATGGGTTGCGCATGAAAAAGCCGAGGGCTGCACATGCACTCTGCGCGCACGCACCTTGCCCGGCCCTCGGCTTCGGTTTTGTCGCCTGACAGTGAAGATTCTGTTGGACGAATGGCTGCATGCATTGCAACTCAATAGAGGAAGCCGAACCGATACAGCGGGATCGTCGTGCCCCGGCCGGTAAGAATATCGTCTTTGACGACATAGGCATCACGGGCAATGCCGCGGAGTTGCTTCCGCCCCTTACGCCGTCCTCCGATCTCAAAAACGCAATTCCCAATCTGTACATCCCCACCGACGCTGCTATAGGTCGGCTTCAATCCCGCGTTTTCGGCTGAGCTCACAAAGAACAGTTCACGCAGTGTGCCGATATCCGGCTGCTGCCCCAACTCGTGCGCGAGGGAATGGTGCAGCGATGGGTTGTCAAGGAACAGCTTCTCCGCTCTGCGCAGCTGCGCGCTGCCTCGTGTGCCGGCCGGCAGGGCACGAGCCAAGCCGGTCTCGGTCAGGATCGTCACGTACCTGCCCGCAGTCTTGTCATCGACGGCCAGATTCCTTGCAAGACTATGGGTGTTCAGCTTTCCCGGCGGGATGGTAGCCAAGTAGTACAGGAGCTTCTTGAAGAGACGCAGGTTTTCGGTCTTCAGCTTGTAGAAGTTGGCGATGTCTTCGTAGATCGTCTTGTCGACCACGACTCTCAGCTTGTCGAAGAAGTACTGAGGCCCCTCGAGGGAGAAAGGGTGAACCGATGCGTTGTCAGTTCGAGTGCGTTCAGCAAGCGGTGCTGAGTATCACGCAAGACATCAATCATGTAGACCCCATTCCTTTCTGAACTCAAGTTGTTTGGACTGTACTCCAATACAGCGAAACGGTCAAGGAAATGAGCGATCTGCGATTTACGCAGACAGCAAACAGGACGCTGGCAGCCCCCAGAAGAGATTCCCCGTGGTGTCTCAGCTCAACTATGTTTTGGCCGCCATCTTGCCGATACCAGCCAAATCCTTGGCTGCGGACAGGTTTTGGCTGGAACAAGGCTTGCGCGCAATCTGACCATAAAGCCGAAGGATTTCCTGCTCAACCTTCGGCAGCTCTTTTCATGCTCACCGCATACCGTGCGCATGTTCCAAATACAAGCATATCAAAGGGCGAAAGTGCTCCAAAATCAAGGGTTGCAGAGCGATTCTAAGGTCCAAAAACAGATTCAGTGCCAAGAAAGGCCTGATGGGGCCCGCGACTTAGTGACCACTGATCACTTGCCCTCCCCCTTCCCCCCCCCGTGCGCAAACAGGAGAAATTCTGTGCGCAAACGGGGGTAGTTCTCATGCCGAGGAGGGGGTAGAGTAGGTGGAGGTCAGTAATCGGGTACTGTTAAGAATTGCATGAAAACAGCAAGCGAGAATGCAGAGCTATGTGCACATGGCGGAGCACGCGAGAGGGGAAGATTAGGGCGAAAGATTAGGGTGGTTCTTGCTGTTCTCTTAATCTTTCTCCCTAATCTTTCGCCTTAATCTTCTCAAAGAGGCGATCCAAGTGCTCCATCCAGGTTGTAAAGACGAGGAAGGCTGACGAGGGTTAGGCGGTCGGAGCCTGTTGGTCGGGTGGTGTAGCTCTTCCCCTGCTGTGATGTGTTCTTTGGCGATCTCTCGTGCGCAAACAGGAAAGTTTCTGGCGCAATTGTGGGTAGTATTGCACTTGCCGTCTGGCGGTTAATAGCTGGGATGGTCGGGGATCATGGTGGGAGTTGGCAGCTCCACGGGGGTGATTTCGTGCCAGGAATAGCAGCAAGGAGCAGAACTAGTGAAGCATCACACGATGGCCAGAGGAACAGCCAGTCTCCTGGCAATCGCCGTTATGGCGGCCACGCCCCCTTTGCTCGCCTCGACTGTCTCCCTGGGCACGCTCACGCCGTTTACCGGCGGTGATGCCGGCGAGGGACTCGATCTGAGCGGCAACATCATCTACGCCTTCAACCTGGGGCCAGGGGCAACCCAGACGGTTCAGGGCGTGACCTTCGCCGCCGCACCTGTGGGAGGTCCGCCTGCAGGGATCACCACCACCACGTCCACTCAGTTCGACTATTCAACTGCAAATGCGGGTGGCGCGAACGGTGCCGACTACGGTGCCACGGCCGACGATGACTCCCTGGAGACCATCGTAAATACCGTTTGGTACGGTGCGAACTGGACGTTCGATCTGGCCGTGACACCCGGCACCCAGTACCAACTTCAGCTCATTCTCCAGGAGAGTCACTTCGGCAATCAGGGAATCTCGAACCGAAACTTTGACGTCTCGGTGGAGACCGCTTCGCCCTCGAATTTGACGCTTGCCGTCGACGAACTGGTTCTGGGGATGGAAACGGACGGCGCGGCGCCCGCCCAGCCCGGGGCTGACCAAGGGCTTGTCTATACATACACCTTCACGGCCACCGACAGCTCCTTTCAGGTGGCGCTTGACGACTCCCCGGCTGGTTCTGACACATTTTGCGTACTCGGCGCCGTGACTCTGGAGCAAATGGCGGCCATCACCAACCCCGTCGTCGCGCTGGATGGCAGCACGACGGGCGACAGCATTGCCGGCAACGCGCCTCCAGGCACGCAGGTCGGGAATTTGAGCATGATAGGCACCAACCCCGTCGGATTCGCGTATGCACTGAACTCCGGTGGCGATACGAACTTCTTCAACATCCCTGCCGGCACAAGCAACCTGGTGGTCAAGGCGGCGCTGGGCGCCGGCCCATACGCCCTCAAGATCGAGGGGACAAAAGGCGGCTTCTCGGTCACCAACGATTTCACCATCACGATCGATTCCGACGTCACCGTCTCCCTGGACAACAACGTCATATTCCACGAAGCGTCGGTGGGCACGACGGTGGGGTCATTGAGCATGGCCAACGTGGCTTCGCAGGCCGGCTTCGCTTATTCGCTGCACCCGAGCGGCGACACGACGAACTTCGACATTCCTGCCGGCACGAGCGACCTGCTCACGGACGCGGCCCTCTCTGTCGGTTCCTACGATATCGTCGTGCTGTCGACCAATGCGAACGACGGTTTCTGGGTCACCAACGGTCTCACGATCACGGCGGTTTCGGACTTCGACGATTTTAGTACAGATCCCAATATCGCAACCGAGTGGACGGAGTATGGTTACTTCACCGCGGACGGTGGCACGCCCACGTGGGACAGTGGCGATGAAGACCTGGATCTCCTGAAGGCGGCTGGCCAGAGCGGCCTGGGACTGTACCGCACGGGTGTCACGCGAGCCGCGACCGATCCCGTTACGATGACGGTGAAGGCACTCAGCAGGACGAGTGGCACCTGGGGGTTTCTGGGTCTGATGATCTCCGCCGTCCCGCAGCCGGGCTATATCACCACGACCGACGACACCTATACGTTGCGGATGAACACGATCAGCGAGACGACAAATCGGTTCGAGGTAACAAGAACGTATCAGGACGGCACCGGGGACTACATATTGAACCAAAGTGCTGACGAGGCGTTCTCCGGTCCGTACGTGCTCGAAATCGTGCCCGTGGGCACTAACTACGTCTTCAAGGTCAACGGCACCCCGCTGTATACCAGCGGCACTGCTGCGGGTGACACCTACGACACCACCGCCAAAGACTCGCTGATCTACTACGAGATCGTGGTGGCCGGGGACGGAGTTATCACCGCCACGGTGGATGATTTCGGCGTGTCGATTGGTACTAACGTTGCCGTCACGTTGGACGGCAGTACCATTGCCGGCAGCATCGTCTCCAATGCGCCCGTGGGCACTTTGGTCGGGGCCTTGAGTATGGTCAATACCAATCCTGCCGGATTTGCCTATTCGCTGGACGCCGGTGGCGACACGACGCATTTCGACATTGCCGGCGGCACGAGCAACCTGGTCACCAAGGCAGCGCTCGGCGCCGGGCCGTATGCCGTCAAGATCGTAGGCGCGAAGGGCGGCTTCTCGGTCACCAATGACTTCGCGATCACGGTCGCACCGCCGATCACGGTCTCCCTGTCCAACACCAACATGACCGCCAATGCCCCGGTGGGGGCACTGGTCGGGACGTTGAGCATGGCGAACGCCGTTTCGCAGGACGATTTCGCGTATGCGCTGGATCCGAGTGGCGACACGACCAGTTTTGCCATCAGCGACACGAACAGACTGCTGACGGCCGCGACGCTAGCCGCCGGCTCATACGACATCGTGATCAAGGGGACCAACGCGACCGACGGGTTCTGGGTCACGAACGGCTTCACAATTGCGGTGGCGGTACCGGATCCATTACCGGAACCCGTTCAGTACTGGCTCTTCGACGACGGCAGCGGCACCAATGCAGCCAACCTTGTTACCAACGGCAATACTGGTACGCTTGTCAATTCGCCGGCGTGGATCACCAGCGGTCTGGAGCCGAAGCTGACCTCGCGCACCGACTATCCTTCGACAGCCGCGCTCGATTTCGAAACGGACGGCACCAATTATGTGAATGGCGGCGACATCAACTTGTCCACAAGCAATGGAACCGGGGAGGCTACCGTTTCAATGTGGGTCTGTCCCGAATCCCTGAGCACCGATCAGCGACTCATCGCCTGGGTCAGCGCCGGCGGGGATGGTGACGGCACGCTGCGTCTCGAGAATGGCAGCCTGGAGGTCTTTCAGGCCGGGGTGGCCTGGCATCCGCTTGCGCCGGCGAGCCCCCTGAGCGCGGGTACGTGGTATCACCTTGCCTTTGTGTGGACAGGAAACTCAGTGCAAGCCTACGTGGACGGTGTGGCTCAATCATCCGCGACTGCGGACTTCGATTTCGCCGGTGGCGATTTCGGGATTGGCGCCCGCTTCCGCGACTCATTCGGATTCACGTTCGACGGCAAGATAGACGACGTCGCCATCTTCGACGTCGCCCTGAATCAGGGCCAGATCACCGCACTGGCCGCCGGCGACGCAGCCATTGCCGGTCCGGCGCCCATCGGGACAGTGATCGTGATCAAGTGAGTGACGAGAGGGCCGAGAAACGAGACACGCGTTGCGTGGCCCCCGCAACACCTTCGTCATTACCCTAATCTTTACCCTCGTCTTCTTCTCAGGCGCCGAAAGAGCCGGTAGGAGACATCATCAGGACGTTGCGGTGCCAAGGGTGGCGATGCCGTCGAGGGAAATCACGCGAACGCCATGTTTCGTCACGTAGGGCTCATCGACAGGGGCGACCAGGTAGGATTTCTCGGGTTTCATATCTTCAATCAATTCGAAGAATCCACGCCGCGTGGAGGGCGCCTTCGAGCATTTGCATTCAAACAGGAGGGTTCTGTCCGCACGCTGCATTACCACATCCGCCTCTGCACCATTACTCGTACGCAGAAAGGACGCACGCCAACCGGGGAGTGCGGCGATGATATGCTCCAGTACCAGCCCCTCCCACGACGCACCCATCACAGGATGGCAAAGAAGATGATCAAGCTCATCAATCTCCAGAAGCGAGTGCAGAAGCCCACTATCACGCAGATAGACTTTCGGCGAGCGTACGAGCCGTTTCTTCACATTCGCCTCACACGGCGGAAGCAGCCGCACCATGTACGTCTGTTCCAGAATAGCCAGATACTTCTTCAGCGTCGGGATAGATACGTCCACTGCCCCGGCCAGCTTGCTGAAGTTTACGGTCTGGCCGTGGTAATGCGCCAGCAAGCGCCAGAGACGCTCCATGGTGGGCACGGGGATACTGAATCCCAGGCCGGGTATATCCCGTTCCAGGAAAGTCTGTATGAAGTCGCTGCGCCAGTCGCAACTGGCCTGCTCATCAGATGCGAGGAGGCTGTCGGGAAAGCCTCCCCGAATCCACAAACGCTGCCAACCGACGTGATATGCCACCTCGTTCAAGCGGAACGGGGTTAATTCGAGGTATGCAATCCTACCCGCGAGCGACTCACTGGACTGACGAATCAGGTCCCGGGATGCTGATCCCAGGATAAGGAAGCGACCAGGCCGACGGTCACCGTCGATTTCGGAACGCAGGAATGCGAAAAACTCAGGCAACAGTTGGATCTCATCAAGGCTGACCAACTCATTCCGATGTTGGTCCATATACAGCTCCGGCTCGTTGAGCTTTGCACGATCCGATCGCTTCTGAAGATCCAAGTATACAGCATCAAGATTGCGGATGAACTCTTTGGCGAGGGTGGATTTCCCGCACTGGCGTGGCCCCAGAATCGCAACAGCCGGCGCCCTCTTGAGTGCTTGTCGGAGGTCAAGTTCCAACGCTCTGGTAATGTAGTCTTTCATCGCACGTCTCCATTTAGTATCGCGGGGAGCATCTCATGTGTGATGCGAGGCGTCAACACAATAATGTAAAACCATAAGGGCAGTTCATTGTTTACATGGTTGTCGAAGGGGCGCCTGAACGTCATCTCTGGGGCCCGCTTCAAAACCGATCACGCCCCCGCGTTTTCGTGTCGGTCAGGTCTGCACACACCTGGATCAACATCGGTCTGCCTGTAAGCGGGGTGGCGATGAAGTCGATCTCAAAGCCATCGCGGGTGCGCAGGTAGGCCTGTTCATATCCCCTTCGCTCAAGCTCAATCAGAACTGCTGTTTACAGTGCGTGGCCGGTATTGAGTCGTCCACTACGGTCAAAGGCGGGAATGAGTCCCTGGTCGAGCGGGTACATCTTGCGCGGGTTGGTTTGCCGTACCCGCACACTCACGTACCCAACCTGGGGTACAACAAAATAGCTCGGCCCACTCATAGCTGAACTGCCACGACAGATTCCCTTAGCCAACTCGACCTCAACAGCCTCATCTCCGCGTTCCCATGGTGAAATCGCCGTGCGCAAACAGGAAAGAACTTGTGCGCAAATGGAGGTAGTCGGTTAGGCGCCAAAGGGCTTAGGCTGGAATGGCACTTGGAGCTGGACAAGACGTAAGGAGAACAAGGGCAAATTTCATGTCAAAGGAGACGCGCGATGGGATTATCAGCAAGAGATCGGATATTGAGTACATTCGACGGTGCAATTCCCGACAGGGCTCCCGTATGCCCCATCGTATTCGAGAACTATATCAGGCAGCATTACGCTGACCCGGAGATAGACGTTTCGGAAGCCACGGTGAGGTTCCTGGCCGATATCGGCGCCGACATCATACATCGGAACTGTTACCCCTGGCTCTATCTGTTTGTAGAGACCACGGGTCCGATCAGCGAGAACTGGAAGGTCTCGATCGAGCACAGCCAGGCCGAGACCAGGAAGAGATGGAACACCACTATCCAGACGCCCAAGGGCGATCTCAGTGTTGTCTGCGAAGCATCGCCGATGACCCTTTACGAGGACGCGTATGCCTATCTCGAAC
The DNA here is from genome assembly GCA_030744755.1 of Kiritimatiellia bacterium. Taxonomy (GTDB): domain Bacteria; phylum Verrucomicrobiota; class Kiritimatiellia; order UBA8416; family JADHWI01; genus JASLPY01. The sequence goes on from JASLPY010000008.1 coordinate 42,931, forward strand.
TGCCGATCAAAGAGAAAAGTGACCTGGATCTCCTGCTCGAATACGAACCTGCATGGTCATCTGCCCACGTTGACACTTCGGGCTTGCGCGAGGCCAGGGCACTGATCGGCGACCGGGGCATAACTTGTCCATGGGTGCAGGGCGTGTTCAACTTTGCGGCATTGTATTACCGGAAACTCGAAGAGATCATGATGGACCCGTACCAGGACGAGGGCTTCTATCGTGCGCTGATGACACAGGCGCTGGAACAGAACTGGAGCTATCTGAAGGTTCTTCTGGACGACGGGGCGGATGCGCTGGCCTACGGCGGAAATATGGCCGGTGGCGAAGTCGGGCCGGCGTTCTTTGAACAGTTTGTTCTGGAATACGAGACGGAGCTGATCCGCCGAATTCACAACGCGGGTGGCCGAATTATCTGGCACAATTGCGGCAAAGCGTCCTCACTTTGGGACCTGTATCCGAAAACCGGCATGGACTGTTTGGAATCCCTGGCCCAGCCGCCTGAAGGCGATACGGACCTGGGTGAGGCAAAATCAAAACTGGGGTCGCATATGGCGCTCTCGGGCGGTATCGACCAGAAGACCTTCCTGCTCAACGCCTCGGCAGGGGAAGTGGAACAGAAGGTGGCGGAGGTCCTTGAAGTCATGAAACCGGACGGCGGCTTCATTCTATCGACCGTCGACTACCTCTCTGAGGACACGCCGATCGAGAACGTGCAGGCATTCGTTGATGCCGGAATGAAGTATGGTCGATATTGAAGCAGGAAACAGCGCTTGACCAGGAAGACGAGGGTAAAGACAAAGAAGCCCGTACATGACCCCTCGTCTTTACCTTTATCTTTACCTTGATCTCTCCTCGGCGCGGTGCATACGTGTGGGCGCGGCCCGCGGTCGAGGCGGCGCATTTGGATCCCCTGAAAGACCATCGCCATGATTGACCTCTTCGCATCGGTTCGGTACTGTTTGACAATGACTGTGAGTGAAATACAGGCAACGGTAGAACCTATTTGCAGGCGACATGACGTGCAACGACTCGAGCTATTCGGATCCAGAGCACGTGGCGATGCAGGAGCGGATAGCGACATCGATTTGTGCGTTCTGCTCAAAGACCTTCCGCCGTCTGAGTATGCCAGGCAGTTCTTTGGGCTACTCCACGATCTTGAGGATGCCTTCCACACGACCGTAGATTTACTGACGGCTGGCTCAATACGAAAAGCGTCTCTGAGAAACAGCCTTCAATCTGACGGGATCTGTATCTATGGATGAGCGCGTCAGAGAATGGCTTGAGAACGATCTCAGCAATCTTATTGACGATACCGAGGATCTACTGGGGTAGAATGGCGCGGTGCATGCGTGTGGGCGCGGCCGGCCGTCGACGACAGGTTCGTCATCTACCTCAGGCGCCGCGTCGACGCGCGGTACTCGCTCATGGTTATGCCGTGGTGCTTGCGGAAGAGGAATGCCAGGTGGCTCTCGCGTGCGAAGTCGCACTTCTGGGCGATTTCGCCGATCGGCAGGCTGGTTTCCGCGAGCAAAGCGCAGACGCGGTCCAGCTTCACTCGCCGGATTTCCTCCATGATGGTGCGTCCGACCACGGCCTTGAAGCGGTTCTCGGCGTAGCGGCGGGATGAACCGAACAGGCTTACGACATCCGGTACACCGATCGACTGATGCCCCGCCTCCCGCCAGATGTACTCGCACGCTCGCGCCACCTGCGTGTCGGAGATCGCCGTTGCGTCCGTGGACCGGCGGCGGACCACGCGGGTGGGCTTTATCCATTCGACCCGTCGGCGCAGGCGTTTGCCGCGCATCAGCTTGTCGAGGTGTTCGGCCAGCAGATAGCCGGCATGTTCGCTGTTGAGCTGGATGCTGGACAACGTGGGGAGGGTGGCTTCGCAGATCAAGGGATCATCATCGACTCCGAGCACCGCCACCTCCTCCGGCACGGCGATTCCGGCATCCAGGCAGGCGTCCAGAACCTGGCGTGCGCGGCCGTCCATGGCCGCGAACAGCGCCACCGGTTTCTGCAGCGACTTGAGCCAGGCCTCCATGTGCGGCTGCTCGAGTGCCCAGTCGCGCCGCACTTTTGCCGGTGGAGCGCCATACTCGCTAACCGTTCCACCGGCCGCTTCGACCTTCTTCCTGAACCCTTCGCCTCGTTCTCGCGACCAGTAAAGGTCGTGCACCTCTCCCACGAATGCGAAGCGCTTATAATGCCGCTCCAGGAAGAAGCGCGCGGTGTGTTCGCCTGTGGCGTACGCATCGACACGAAGGCAAGAGTACTTCGCAAGCGGATGTCCGGGAGCGCGCGCGTCGGGATCGGGCTCGAAGACAACCACGGGAACGCGCGTGCCGGCGATGGCCCGGGCCTCGCGCAAGGTGCAGCTTGTAGTGATGATCCCGGAACATCCCCACTGCTTCAAGTCCCGTAGCCGCTGTTCGCCCGGACGTCCCTCCCTGCGGTACAGTCGCCACGGGCCATTGACGCGCGCATACCGCAGGATGCCTTCAAAGCAATCCCGGTGCCCCTTGAGCGCCAACGGAATCAGTACGGCCACCTGCGGAATCCCTCTGCGACTTACAGCCATATCGTACACACTCCCTGAGCCCCACGAGCAAGGGGCGAAACGAAAACCTGTGAATTATGGCACAGAATGCGCAAATAGGAAAGTATTTGTTCCGCAAGAATTCTACTGATTCAGTGTGCTTTGCAAGTTCATAGGCCTAAGAGATGCCCTCCTGTGCCGCCTGTCCTTGCGCCGGGACGGGCAAGGTGCCCGTCCTACAGGGGGAATCGGAGGCATGACTGAACCCTGAGTCCTGCACGGAAGCGCAGTTCATATGCCAATCCCTCTTGTTTGCTTTTCTCATTTCATTCTGGCATTCTGTGGGCCGTGAAAGGTCTTTTCCGGCGGGTTATAGCGGGGTGCGCCTGTGCCGTCTGGAAACGAGTTGCCATAGTTGTAGGTCCGATTTGCAATCGGACCATGGTCCCAATACAATTGGGACCTACAGAAGAGGAGAACGTAATGAAGAAGGTCTTGCTATTTGTTGTTCTAGGCATCGTTGCATCTGCGCTAATGGTTTCATGCTCGAAGGGACCATCGGACACAAGTGACTCGAAATCGCAGCCTGATGATGGGAAGACTGTAGAAGGACCGAGAGTTGCCTACTCCTCCGTGGGAGATCCTAATCCGTGGTTTCTCGCGTTTTCCGCCGAACTGGAAAAAGAGGCAGAGAAAAGGGGCTTCAACTTCCGCGTGACACATGCACAGGCCAAGGTTGAGAAACAGATCGCCGATGTTGAAGACATTGTTGTGCAGAAACCCGATTACCTGGTTCTCGGCCCCGTCGAAACTAAGGGCTCGGCAGACGCGCTGCGTATTGCCAAGAAAGCGGGTGTGCCCGTCATCGTGGTTAATCGCGATATCGATGGCATAGCCGGTGAAGATTTTGTGACCAAGATCTATTCTGATTTCGAGTGGATCGGCGAAAAAATGTGCGAGCTGGTTCACGACGCTTTTCCGGCGGATGCAAAGGAGATCAAGGTTGTTGAACTGCATGGCACTGCCGGCGGAGGCAATACGATAGGGATGCAGAAGGGCTTGCGGAAGAAGATGGAAGCTTATCCCAACATGAAGATCGTTTCCTCACAGCCCGGGAACTTCGACAGGGCCACGGCTATGAAGGCCATGGAGAACATTATCCAGTCGGGCGTAGAGTTCGACGCAGTTGTCGGACATTTTGATGAAGAGTCCATCGGTGCTATCCAGGCGCTGAAGGCGGATGGTAAGAAGACCGGCAGCAACCCTGCCGAGGGCGAGATCATAGTCGTCGGCAACGGCGGAACCAAGGATGGCTTGAAAGCCGTTAAAGCCGGTCTTTACCACAATATCGTTTCGGTCACTCCGTATTACGCAGGCCAGGTGTTCGACGCTATTGAAGCGCATGCCAAGGGAGAAGAGCTTCCCGAGTACATTCGCGTCGACGACATAGTTATAAACAAAGAGAATATCGACGAACACATGGCCAGTGGTTTCTAGCGCAGGCACTCCTGCCAACTGGATTAGGCTAGCGCATGGAATCGACATGACGTCTCAGCTTGCGAACGAAGATTACCTGCTGAAAATGAAGGGGATCAGCAAGTCCTTCCCTGGAGTCAAAGCTCTGCAGCAGGTAGATTTCTGCGTCAAACCTGGTGAAGCACATGCGCTCATGGGGGAGAACGGAGCAGGTAAATCCACGCTCGTCAAGGTCCTCACAGGTATACATCAGAGAGATAACGGCGAGATAGTCTTCGACGGCAATTCGATCTCCCCCGCCAATGCCGCCCAGGCGCAGCATGCAGGTATAAGTACGATCTACCAGGAACTGAACCTGATCCCTGATCTCAGCGTCGCAGAGAATGTCTTCATAGGCAGGGAACCCAGAAAGATGGGGTTCATTGATTGGAAGACCGTAGAAACGCTGGCTAAAGACATCCTGGACAAGATGGGGCTGGAAGACGTTGACGTCGGCGAGCCGTTTACCAGGCAGAGCGTCGCCGTTCAGCAAATGGTCGCCATTGCCAGGGCAGTCTCCATTTCCGCCAGGCTCCTGGTGATGGATGAACCGACATCGTCTCTGAGCGAGAAAGAGGTCGGAATCCTGTTTGATGTCATCAGGGCTCTCAAGAAGAAGAACATGTCCGTCATCTTTATCAGCCACAAACTGGACGAGGTGTTCGAGATTTGTGACCGGGCAACTATCCTGCGGGACGGACGGCTGGTCGGCGAATACCCCATGCAGGACCTTACCAAGCTGAAAATGATTTCGCTTATGATCGGACGCGATGCGGAATCGGTCCTGGAAAGAAAGCGGGAAGCCGCCGATGGGTTGGGTGACAGGCAAGCGGTGATGGCGGCAACCGGACTCTCCAGGGGACGCAAAACGAGGGAAGTCAGCATTGACGTAAAGACAGGAGAGATACTGGGGGTGGCCGGGCTGCTGGGCTCGGGCCGTACGGAACTTGCCAGGATTGTTTTCGGCGACCATAAGCAGGAATCAGGGCAGATTAAGGTCAATGACAAACCCGTATCCATGAAGAGCCCCGGAGACGCCATCCGTCTTGGCTTCGGTTTCTGCTCCGAGGACCGGAAAGAGGAGGGCATCTTTCCCAACATGTCTGTCATGGACAATATGACCATGGCCATTCTGCCTAAGCTGAGCAAAGCCGGTGTTCTATCGCAAAAAGCTCAACGCGAAGTTGCAGAAACCTATATCAGCAAGATGCGGATCGCGACTTCCGGACCAGATCAGTTGATCAAGGAGTTGAGCGGCGGCAATCAGCAAAAGGTTCTCCTGGCCAGGTGGCTGTGTAAGAACCCGGTGCTGATGATTCTCGATGAGCCGACCCGGGGGATAGACGTCGGCGGGAAATCGGAGATAGAGAGCATTATCACCGATCTCGCTGATAAAGGCGTGGCCATCCTTATGATATCGTCAGAACTGGAGGAGCTCATACGTTCTTGTGACAGGATTGCGGTGTTATCGGAAGGCAAGAAGGTTGGAGAGCTCAATGCGAAAGAGATCTCAGAAGACGGTATCATGCATATGATGGCCCATGGTCATGACGCTCGGGAGGACGTACATGACGAGTAAGCCCGATGCACCTGCAGTCGAGACCGGCATGCTGAAGCCGATCAAGGCCACGGAAGTGTTCCGTAAGTACGAGAGCATGTTCTTCTTTGTGGTACTGATCATCCTCAACGCCTTCATCACCCCCGAGTTCCTTGAGTGGGGCACGCTGCGGAATACACTGGTGCAGGTCTTTCCAGTCATGATGGTAGCACTCGGCATGACAATGGTCATTTCTTCCGGTGGCATAGATATCTCGGTTGGCTCTATCATGGCTATTTCCGGCGCCACGACAGCCAGGCTCTATGTTACGGGTGTCAGTTCGTTGGGCCTGGAACCCGTGGGATTGGCCCCGGCGCTGGCCTGCGGCGTCGCCGCGGCCTGTATGTGTGGTTTTCTGAACGGTATCCTCATCGCCAAGTGCAAGATTCAGCCGATCATCGTGACACTGGTGGTGATGATTGCCGGGCGCGGGTTGGCCCAGATTATTCTCGGAGAGCTTTCTACGTCGCTGCTCTTCACTTCCTTCGCCGATTTCGGAAGCCTCAGGATAGGCGGAGTGATACCCGTGCAGATGTTGATAGTCGTCGTAATTGTCGCCGCAATGATCTTCGTGGTAAAGAAAACCAATTTTGCCAAACGTGTTGAAGCGATAGGTGACAACCGCCGCGCAGCGCGGCTGGTGGGTATCAACACGGTATGGGTGACCGTGGGCGTCTATACCCTCTGCGGTCTGCTCTGTTCCATTGCCGGCAACATGGAAGCCGCGCGCATCAGCGTTGTCAACGTTGGCAGCCTGGGCCTGCTGGTTGAATTGGACGCCATTGCCGCGGTGGCCATCGGGGGTACCGCTTTCTCGGGCGGAAAGGCGAGAATTATGGGCACGGTGTTTGGTGCCATAGTCGTGCAGCTGGTGACTATCATCGTGAATATGAACAATATCCCAGACAAGTACTCTTTGCTGTTTAAGGCAGTGATAGTGATTATTGCTCTGTGGACGCAGAGGAAGAAATGACCCGGTTGTCGGGTTAGAATCAGAAGTCATGACAAAGAAGATAGATACTACGAGGCTGATTCGGTCACAGGGGCCGCTTGTGACCCTGCTGGTCATGTGCGCCGTGGCGGCATGCTGGTTTCCGGAGTTTCGCACTTACGACAACATGGCAAACATATTCAAGCAGGTCAGCATGACTGGCCTCATTTCTATAGGAATGACCTTTGTGATTCTGTCCGGCGGAATCGATCTTTCCGTGGGATCTATCGCAGCCGTGGCATCGGTCATCGCGGCCAGGTTGAGTGGAGGAGTTGGTCTGTTCGCCGTGCTTGTTCCAATCATTGCCGGAATCACTATTGGTGCGGCGAACGGAGTTTTGATTACACGCGCGAAGATTCCACCCTTCATAGCCACGCTGTCGATGATGCTCGGCGCAAGGGGACTGGCCTTCATCATGGCCGACAAGGGAGGGGCGCCCGTGGGGGCGGATAAGACCGCATGGCTTTCACAGATATCGAAGGCCGATCTCCTGGGAGTGCCCTGGCCCGCGATCATCTTTGTCCTGGCGCTCGTTGTCGCGATCTTGGTTGCGCGCTATACCCCGTTTGGGCGGAGTGTATATGCCATTGGTGGCAACGAAGAGGCCGCCGTTATGATGGGGCTGAACGTGAGCAGAAACAAGATGCTCGTATACATGATCTGCGGGGGACTGGCAGGAGTCGCCGGCCTGCTGTTGACATCAAGGGTTAACTCGGGACAGCCGACCGCGGCAGCAGGGTGGGAGCTCATTGCAATTGCCGCCGTTGTGATTGGAGGAACGGCCTTGACTGGTGGTGTCGGCAAGATGAGCCATACCCTGTACGGTGTGCTGATCCTCGGCATTATCCGCAACGTCATCAATCTATACGGCAAGCTGGACTATTGGTATATCGATCTGATTACCGGCATCCTGCTATTGGCAGTGGTTCTTCTGCAGACTAGAATAGCGGGAAAACAGGCGGTGAAGCCTTGAAAAGTCCCCCGGAAAGTATGTTTATTGTGCAGTGTCGGGTGTTGATTTACCGCGGATGGGCACGGATTTTGGGGAACTTGTTGCGAGCAATAATCTATATCCGTGTGATCCGCGTAATCCGTGGTTGAAAATGTAATGAAGAGGAGATTGTTATGAAGATGATAATTGGCGGTGAGAAGGTTGATGCGAGCGACGGCAAGATCATTGAAGTATATGATCCGGCAACCAAGGAGTTGCTTGGTAGCGTCCCGTCAGCATCGATGGATGATGTCCAGAAGGTCCTCGAGAATGCAAGGGAGGGGGCGAAAATCTGGTCCCAGGTCCATCTGCACGAACGGGCACGTATCCTGACCAGGTTCGCTCATGTGGCGCAGGAGCATAAGACAGAGATCGCCCGCATGCTCAGCAGGCAAATGGGCAAGATCATTGGTGAGGCCGAATGGGAAGTTGATTCCGTAACGAACCTGTTCAAGGGCTATTCCGAAAAGGCGCTTCACATGCTGGCTCATTCCATGCCGATTGGCGCGGAAGGCGGAACTGAAAGCGATATCATGTTCACGAAGAGGGAGCCGCTTGGCGTAGTCCTCTGCATCGTGCCCTTCAATTTTCCCTGTGACCTGTTCGCGCACAAGGTTGCACCCGCACTGATCGCTGGAAATGCGGTTATCGTACGACCTTCCCGTCAAAATCCTATGGACTGCATTCGCCTAGTTGAGCTTCTGATAGAATGTGGCGTTCCTGGTAAGGCTATCCAGATCGTGACAGGCGACAGGGAAACGGGAACGGCCCTTATCTCGAGTCCCATGATCGATGCCGTGAGTTTCACCGGCAGTACGGCTGTCGGGATTAAGCTTTCGCAGGCCGCGGCAGCCAACCTGACCAGGGTCTTTCTTGAGCTGGGCGGTAACGATCCGTTCATCGTGTTTGAAGATGCTGACATCGACAGGGCGGTTGAGGAATCGGTTGCCTCCCGTATTCTCAATGTCGGTCAGACATGTTGTGCCACGAAACGTTTCATCGTGCAGAACTCGGTGAAGGAGGAATACACAGAGAAACTCATTGCCGCTCTCGGGAAGCTCAAGATGGGAGACCCGCTTGATCCGGAGATTACTTTGGGTTGTTTGATCAGTGAGAAAGCTGCCGCGCAGGTAGTCGAAGACATTGACAAAACCATAGCACAGGGCGCCAAGTGTCCGTTGCGGGGCGAAATCACCGACGGGACCTACATGGGCCCCACGGTACTGACCGACGTCACCTCGGAGATGGATATCGCCGTGGACATGGAAGTGTTTGGTCCGGTGTTCCCCATTATCGGATTCGACACGCTGGAAGAAGCCGTGGAGATAGCCAACAAATCCATGTACGGACTGTCGGGTGGAGTGATGTCCGGCGATGTCCGCAAGGAAATGAAGGTGGCCTCGCAAATGCAGTGTGGAGGGGTTGTTACAAACGGCTCCGGCCTTTACCGCACACCGACTATGCCCTTCGGTGGTTTCAAGATGAGCGGTGCCGCGCGCGAAGGGATATCGGCCACTCTGGAAGAGATGACGCAGAGCAAGGCTTATGTTATCAAGGGCGCATTGGCGTAGATTAGGCGATATTGAACATGATACTTGAGAATCAAGAAGAGTTGGAACGCTTCGCCCTGCAGATTCGTCTGCAGACGATGAGGACCTTTCAGAACCTGGGGTTCGGGCATGCAGGCGGAGCCCTTTCGGTGGTCGAGACCCTGGCGGTCCTCTATGGGGCAGTGATGAAATTCGATCCACAGAGACCGGACTGGCCAGACAGGGACTGGCTTGTTGTGTCCAAGGGGCACGCGGGGCCTGCGGTCTATTCCACCCTGGCACTCAAGGGATACTTCCCCGTGGAAGATCTTCTGACCCTTAACACGGGCGGGACCAATCTTCCCAGCCACTGTGATCATAACAAGACCACGGGTATTGATATGACCACCGGGTCGCTGGGGCAGGGAGTATCCTCTGCTATAGGTATTGCCCTTGGAAATCGCCTGGACGGGCGCGACAACTACACTTATCTGGTGATTGGCGATGGAGAGTGCGATGAAGGGCAGGTATGGGAAGGCGCAATGTTTGCCGCGCACCATAAGCTCGACAGGTTGATCGCCTTTGTTGACGTCAACAAGAGACAACTCGACGGCTATACCAAGGATATCAACGATTTGGGCGATGTCGCCGCCAAGTTTGCCTCTTTTGGCTGGGAAACCTACGATGTAGACGGGGCCGATGTTATGGATATTCAGAACGCCATACTCAAGGCCAAGACTGTTGAGGGTAAACCCAAGATGATCGTCCTGGATACCGTTAAGGGTCAGGGAGTCCCGTTTGTGGAGCAGATCGAGCTCAATCATCACATTGTGCTGGATAAGGAGCTCTGTGCTCAGTCGGTTAAGGATCTGGAACAGCAACTGGAAAGTCTCACTACCTCATGACTAGTATCACGATATCGCGAGAACTCGCTAAAGAAGAGACCATGATGCGGGATACCTACTGCCGCACCTTGATCGATCTTGCCCGGGAAAACAAAGAGGTGGTCGTTCTGGACGCCGACCTGATGAACTCCATGGGCATGGTTCCCTTTATGGATGAGTACCCTGAGCGCACTTTCAACTGTGGCGTTCAGGAAGCCAACATGATAGGGATTGCCGCCGGACTTTCACGCACCGGCAAGATTCCATATGCGCATTCCTTTGGCCCTTTTGCCACGCGCAGATGTTTCGATCAGGTGTTCATGTCTGGCGCCTATGCGCAGAGCAACATTCGCATAGTCGGTTCAGATCCCGGTGTTACTGCAGCGTACAACGGTGGTACGCACATGCCCTTTGAAGATATGGGCATAATGCGCAACGTCCCGGAGATGACGGTCATGGAGCCGACGGACAACGCTATGCTGGAAGATATGATCCGACAGCTGTCCCACGTCCACGGCATGTACTACGTGAGATTGCTCAGGCGTTTTGCTACAAAGATCTATGAACCAGGTTCCGGCTTCACCATCGGCAAGGCTGTTGCGCTGCGTGAAGGCAGCGACGTAAGCATCATAGCCAGCGGTATCATGGTTGCCGAAGCGTTGCGCGCCGCCGAACTCCTGGCCGAGAAAGGCGTTTCGGCAAGGGTTCTGAATATGTTTACCTTGAAGCCGATAGACAAGAAAGCCGTCATTCGGTGTGCCGAGGAAACCGGCGCTATCGTTACTGCGGAGAACCATAACATCATCAACGGCCTGGGATCGGCAGTTGCCGAGGTGCTGGTGGAGAATATGCCCGTACCCATGGAGAGGGTGGGGGTGCAGGACTTGTTCGGGGAAGTCGGGCCGGAGGACTACCTGCGCAAGCGGTTTGGACTGACTCCTGAAGATATTGTGAACAAGGTGGAGAAGGTGATACAGCGGAAGAAATCGGGATCAATATCCAACACCCAACAAGGAATATCCAATGACCAAGGAAAGAGAGCGATAAAGGCGAATAGAGTGCCGAAAGGCTGACCATTCGCTCTTCCTCGCGCACTTGGATATTGGATATTCCTTGTTGGATATTGGGTGTTGAAAAGAGGGGAGAACAACCAATCCGCTACAAATGCTTGATGACACGTCGATTAACCCCACAACTGGGGCAGAATTCTTGACAGAACCTATGTAGTGACATGGAGACAACTATGAAGAAGGTAGCAGTAGTAGGATATGGCGTGATCGGTCAACGATTGGCTGACGGTGTGGCCCGGCAGGGGGACATGGAATTGGTTGGCGTGGCCGACGTGGCTCCCACACTGCCAATCAGGGCGTTGCATGAAAAGGGGATGCCCTATGATTTATACAATGGCATCCCGGAAAACGCGGAGCTGTTTGATGAAGTCGGTGTCCCTATTACCGGCACCATGGAAGAACTCGTCGAGAAGGTTGACATCGTACTGGACGCCACCAGTGCAGGCATTGGTGCAAAGAACAAAGCGATCTACAAGAGATTGGGCAAGAAGGCTGTTTTCCAGGGAGGCGAGAAGAACGATATCGCCGATGTCTTTTTTCACGGCTATGCCAATTACGAGAAGGGGATCGGCGCCGACTTCCTGAAACTGACATCCTGCAACACCACCGGCTTTGTCCGTGTGATCGACTGCCTGGACCGCGCTGTGGGCGTCAACCGCGTGGCGATTACCATCATACGCAGAGTTGCCGACCCGGGTGACTATCACCGTGGACTGACCAACGCCCTGGAGGTGGCCGAGGCCCCCAACCATCAGTGTGTAGACCTGATGACCATCATGCCGAACGTCAGCGCCACAGGGATACTGGTACACACCCCGGTAACGCATGGACACATCATCACCTTGGTGGTAAGCACTAAGTCCAAGGTTGAGAAGGCTCAAGCCTTGGATCTGTTCAGGGCCCATCCGCGCATCAGGGTTGTCAGACTTGCGGACGGTTTCAAGGGTAACGCTTCGCTGTTCAAGTATGCCCGCGACCTTGGTAATCCGCGAGGCGACATGTATGAAGTGGGCTTGTGGGACGAAACCATCGTGAACTCGGGTGATGACATCATGTTCGCCATCAATATCCCGCAGGAGGCGGTGGTCATTCCGGAGACCATGGATGCAGTCAGGGCCTCTTTGAGCATGCAGACCGACCAGGCGGAAGCGGTTGCGAAAACCAACGGCTACCTGGGGATGGAATAGTTCTGGATTATTGGGGAGCTGAATTCTAGCGAATCCAGCTACGGGAAAGAGAATGTAGCCAAATAACAATGATGACAACACAACTCAAAATGCATTCTCTGAACGATTTTGACTACCGCGACAAAACGGTGATTCTGCGCTTGGACATCAATAGCCCTATTGATGTCGAGACGGGGAAGATCGTTAACTGCAACCGGATTGACAAGAGCCTTGCCACGGTTACACAGTTGCTGGACGCGGGGGCGAAGCTGGCCATTATCGCTCACCAGGGCGATACCCTCGACTACCAGAACCTGGTCAGTATGCAGGAGCATGCAGAGATCCTGTCTGACAAGCTGCAGCGCAAGATCGACTACATAGATGACGTGGCCGGTCCGGCAGCCTGCGATGCAGTGAGGAATCTCAAGGGTGGTGATGCTGTGCTCCTGGGGAACCTGCGCTACCTGAGTGAGGAGATCTCTACTTTCGAGAACGCTGTTAAGCTGAATCCGGAGGAAATGCTCAACACCTACCTGGTGCGCAGATTGGCGCCGCTGGCGGATTTCTACGTTAACGACGCGTTTGCCGCGGCCCATAGGAACGCCCCGTCCATGGTGGCTTTCCAGGAGTTGTTGCCATCTGCCGGTGGCCCCCTGCTGATAAACGAGGTAAGCGCGCTTACCCGTGTGCTCGAGTCCCCGGCAAGGCCGGCGGTGTTTGTTCTTGGCGGAGCCAAGATCTCGGATGCCTACGGCATGATGAGCAGGGTCCTGGAGAACTGCATCGCGGACAGAATCCTCGCATGCGGAGTCACGGGTATAGTGATGCTCATTGCCAAGGGCTATGACGTTGGCGCAAAGATGAAGAAGTTCATAGAGGATCGTTCACTCGACGCATTCATAGAGCCCTCCCGCAAGTACCTTGCAGAGTATTCCGGCCGTATAGTTATTCCTCAAGACCTCGCCTTCGAACGGGACGGGGTAAGACAGGAGATCTCTGTCGAATCCCTGCCGTGCGACGAGTTGTTCCCTGACGTGGGCAGGGGAACTATGGCAGCTTTTGCCCAAGAGATAGATGAAGCAGGCACCATTTTCTTCAACGGCCCCCCGGGAGTTTACGAGAATCCCCTTTTCGAGGACGGAACCAAGAGTATCCTGGAGTCTATCGCCGCGGCGGATGGATATTCCGTTATCGGCGGCGGTGACAGTGTCACCGCAGCACAGAAGTACGTCGATGCCGAGGACATAGGGTACATATGCACTGCGGGTGGCGCCATGGTACGATTCCTCTCGGGCACCAGTCTGCCTCTCCTGGTCGCCATGGAGAAAAGTCTCGGGAAGTAGTTGTCATGAAGCTCTCTCTTGGATACGGCAAGGGCAATGTGGAACTTGAGGTGGCGGAAACTAACCTTGTCGGCATCCTCGAACCGCATACGCCGGTAATCTCCCAGTCAGAGAAAGATGTCATATTCGAGGCGTTGCAGAATCCGATACGCTCCAATCCTCTTTCGCATTGTATGAATCCCGGCGAGAAAGTGGCCATTATAACCAGCGATATCACTCGCCCCATGCCAAGTAGCAAGGTGTTGCCGGTTATTGTGGATCAAGTTAATCGTGCCGGCATCCCTGACCGCGACATCTGCGTCGTATTTGGATTGGGTATTCACCGCCCGCACGCAGTTGAAGAACATAAGCAGCTTATGGGCGAAGAGTTGTATGAGCGCGTAAAGTGTATGGACAGCGACCCACGTAATGTTGTCCACCTGGGTCGTACCAGCAGGGGCACACCGATTGATATTTTCAAGCCGGTTGTGGACGCGGATAAGAGAATCTGCCTGGGCAATATTGAGTATCACTACTTTGCGGGATTCAGCGGCGGAATGAAAGCCATCATGCCCGGCGTCTCCACTCGCGATGCCATCGAGGCCAATCATAGCCACATGCTGGATGAGAAGGCTGCAACGGGCCGGATCGACGACAATCCGATTCGCCAGGATATCGATGAAGTGGCTGACTTTCTGAGGATTGCTTTTGCCTTCAACGTTGTACTGGATGAAAAGAAGCGCATCATCAACGCGTTCGCGGGTCATGTCATTGATGCGCACCGGCAGGGGTGTAAGTATCTCGATTCGATTTACAGGATAGAGATCCCGAAGCCTGCCGATATTGTCATCGTGTCACCGGGAGGTTTCCCCAAGGATATCAATCTATACCAGGCGCAGAAGGCTTTGGATAATGCCGGACATGCGGTGAAAGAGGGTGGAACGATCATTCTCGCGGCTTCCTGCAAGGAAGGCTTCGGGGAAGGCGTGTTCGAGGAATGGCTTCTGCAGTCAGAAACTCCGGATGCCATATTGAACAGGATCAGGGAGTCTTTCCGTTTGGGAGGTCACAAGGCTGCGGCGATAGCCGCGCTTCTCAAGAAGGCAAAGGTGCGCCTGGTTTCCGACCTGCCGGACGATACCGTGAGGTCGATCTTCATGACGCCCTGTGCCGATGTCGAAACGGCACTGGAAGATGCATTACGGGAACAGGGCGATGATGCCTCTGTTATTGTCATGCCGTATGGCGGATCGACCCTGCCCTGTTGCTCTTAGGCCATGCGGTCGAGGTATAACGCATCAGAACGGCGGAGGCCCGCCGTGCTCCATTTGCCCGCTCTCCTGGAGCGCGGCGGGCTCCGCCGCAGTATTCTCCAAGTTACTTCTTCCGCCCCTTCACCCTGATCAGTTCGCCGCCGGCGGTACGTAGATCAAACGAGAGTTTGTGACCGCTCTTCTTAAGCTCTTTCCAGTTCCCCGTCTCCCTGTCGAATATCTCGGCGGATGCTTTCTTGCACTTCTCCGGATCCAGAGCCAAGACCATTTCCTGCGGGGCATACGCGTTATGGTTGGCAACGTAGACTGCGTCATCGGGACCGTTGTCGTATTTGAAGAAGCCCAGCACAGCTTCGCCCCGCTCAACCTGGAGCCAATGTTCCTTTGGGAATCCAGGTAGACCCCACGGCTGGCCCTTCTCCTTATCCTTGTTGCTCTCCGATTTAACGGTAGGAGTGGAGTATACTTCTGAGGGACGCCCGATCTTTCCAATCTCGGGATAGAGCTTATGCATCTCCTGCCCGATTTTGACAAGATGGAAGAAACGGTGCTTCGGGTCGATGTTCCCCTTTTCGTCAAACGGACCGCCGATAAACCAGATGACCACTTTCAGTCCGTACGCGATCGAGGTGTTCAACGTGTAAGAGTTCATGTTGTAATTGCTGCCAAGCATCCAGCGGCCCGTGTATCCGTTCTGGCTCTTGACGTGTCCCTGGTACCAGCGCAGGTCGGCGAAGTGCCAGAGGAAGCCCCTCTGCCAATGGTAATCGTAGTAGGCATGAACACCTGGTTTCGATTTGGGCGCATTGGCGTAGTTCACCCTGTACGTTCCCATCCACACCGGGTGTGTCGGATCCCATTCTTTCAGCATAAGGATATAGTCGTCTATGCTCTTGCCGTCAGGATATCCGAAGAACGCCATCTTCTCGTTCCAGATGTTATATCCCCATATAGCATCCTCACCGCGTGACTTCTCGCAGATGGCTTTAACTGCCGCGCGTTGTTCTTCATTCCGGCGTATATCCGTCTCGGCACCCTCATGCCACGCGAGAACGTCCACCATCATCCGTATTCCGTGTTTCTTGCAGAGCGGGATACGCCAGTCCTTGTAGACGCAGTAGATGGTGTTGAAACCGGCCTTCTTCATGTTAACCAGCAGGTTCTCGAAAACCGCCGGGTCCGTAGGAAACTTGCATGCCTCGCCATACCCGTTGTTCAGGGTAAAAGCAAAGTCACCCGGTGGCGGCGGTGCCTTGGTTTCAGGGAGCTTCTTCTCCTCTGCCATGGACGGGTTGAAACACAGCAGCGCGAGCAAGACCCATCTGCATGTGTGTATGATCGGCCTCATCGTGACATCCAATCTCTATTGTTCCACCTCGTAGCGGTGGACCTACTCCTTTTCTCAGTACGTCCACCGCTACGAGGTGGACGCCGGCCAAGGGAGCCTTCCAATTCTTGCACCATCCTCGTGCTGACCCTAAGCTTCGGAGAAGCTGAGGCTACTCTTCAGCGCCTTCCAGCTTCCTCACGTAGATGTTCTTCCACTCGAGCGGGTCGCCGTGCTTCTGCAGGGCAATGGGGCCCGACTCCGGAATGCCCTTGAGCTGTTGTTGGGTGAACACTTCCACACCGTTGAGCTCGAGCGTGAGCAGATCGCCTTTCATCGTGGCCAGGAACGTGTTCCATTCCCCGACCGGCTTGTCTTCATTGGATTTCGGGTCAGCTCTGTAGCCCCACAACTGACCAGATCCCTGGTCCCAACACCAGATGTTCATCTGCCCCTTACCCGTGCCTCGCAGGAAGACACCGCTGTCTGATACGCGGGGCATTCGCCAGTCGACGCGAAGCTGGAAGTCTGCGAATTCCTCCCTGGTCCAAAGCGATCCGGCGCGGCCGTCGTAGCGTATCAGCCCGTTGTCGACAATCCAGTGCTTCTTCTGGCCTTCGTCCACTTTGAAGGCATCCAGGTTGTTGCCGTCAAACAACGCCGTCCAACCTTTCATGGTTCCGCCACTGCCCGTCTTTGCCGCCGGCACTGTACCCGGTGCGGTGTTGGCTGCAAGGTCGCCGGTTGCAAACTGAATTCCCGCCAGCAGATGCGCCAGGAAAGGCTGGTTCAGGTACATGTCCGGTTCGTGGCCCAACGCGGTATAGAACACGCGGCCGTTCTCGTGCTTCCTGACCCAGCTCAAAGGGTAATCACCGTCCGCCCGATCGGCCCACATGCTCTCGGGAGCTTTCGCGGTATCGACGCTTAGCAGGATGTGCGCTGTTGCACGCGGTGAGACTCCATCGAACATGTAGATGTCATCTTTGACAGTGAAATCCTTGCCTCCGAACGCCGCGGTAAGCGGCGACTTGGGATCGTCGATCTTGATTGGTACTTCGTGGAAAGCCTGCCAGGCCTGCCCTGCGTACGTTCCACCAAGTATCTGGTTGTACTCGGACCAATCCAGGGCCTCTGCCGATGCCACATGAATGCCGATCAATCCGCCGCCGCCCTTCACATAGTCGGATAAGGCCTTCTGTTCAAGGGCTTGCGGGTTCGGTTCCTGGGCGGTGAAATCGCGTCGCGGTTGAAAGAGCTTGCCTCCCAGGTACACGTTGGCCAACACGATAGCATCGTACTGGGTCAGGTCCTTCTTGAAGACTCCGGGGTTTGCCGATATTACCGCTTCGAATGCGCCCGTCTTCTCGCCCATCAGTGCCACGGACTTTGCCGCATACGGCGACGACTTGTGAGGAACCGGCTTCTGAGCCTTCTGGGAAGCCATGCGGTCGAAGTCCTTCTTCGACTCCGTGAACACAAGCACCTTTCGCGGCTTGGCAGGCTTGGCGAGAGCCTTTGCGGGTAGGGCGGCCTCGATCTTTTGCAACGCTTCCTGCCCAAGCAGTTCATCCCACTCGTCGACTGCCCGCGCAGTTGTTGAGCAGAACAGAACCGCTGCCACGACTAGGCATCCGCCTACCAGTTGTCTGAATCCGTACATGTTGCTGCCTCCCTGTTCGAATTACCGAGTACGTTTTCTGCCAGGGAGAAAGTAGATGGCGAATTCTCCCCGTGACAGAGACTAAACAGAGTTACTAGAGATGCCATTCGCCGCGCATCGGAATATTGACAAGCCGGCTTGCCTCCTCGTCGCCAACGATCTTTTCCTCCACCGGATCCCAGTGAATCTGTCTGCCGAGGCGAATCGCAATATTGGCCAGGTTAAGCGCGGTCGAAGCGCGGTGGGACGATTCGGCATGGCCACCGGCCTGCTGCCGGGTGCGGATGGCTTCCTCGAACTTGACAAGGGCGGGTGGGTCCGGCATGGCATCAAGTTTCGCCTTGTCTTCCGGGCCCAGGTCTTTCGGGTCCAGCTTGCGCGAACCCTTGATATTGACGCTCTTGGCGCCCTTGTTGCCAACGACCACTTTGAACCCGTCCGCGTAGGTCAGGACTGCAGAGTCATATTTGCCAACCACGTCCGGATGCTGCGGCCATGATCCGACGGGTTCGACCTTGACCGGCCCGGTTTCGTCTTTCGCGAACTGGTACTGTACGGGATCAAAACTGTGGAACCCGAAATTGGTCAGGTCACCGCCTTCGTAGTCCCAGTAGAACCGGTTGCTGTAATGAACGCGCTTCCCGTTGTAAGGCTTGTAGGGTGCGGGCCCGAGCCACAGGTCGTAATCCAGGCTTTCTGGAATCTTCTGCCCCGGTAATGCTGGATTGCCCGTGCGGTTCTTAGCCCCCGCGTGTGCGACCACACCCTTCATATCCTTGAGCAATCCGCTTGCACACAGTTTGTGCATACTGCGGTTTACGCTGAAACGCTTGAACGTGCCGATCTGGAAGACCACGCCGTACCGCCGTACCGCTTCCACAACCGGCCGACCCTCAGCGATGAACTTCGTGAACGGTTTCTCGCAGAAGATGTCCTTTCCCGCCTGGGCGGCCGCAATGCATGGGATTGCATGCCAGTGCGGTGGCGTTGAAATGCACACGCAATCGATGTCCTTCTGGTCAAGCAGCTCCCGGAAATCCCGGTAGCGGGTAACGCCGTCCGCCTCCTTTGCCATGTGGGAGGCATCGACGTCGCAAACCGCGATCTTACGGAACGCCTTATTACCCCGGAGTCCTGCATCCTTACGGCTCCCGTTCCCGATCACGCCGTAGGTAATCGTGTTGCTGGGGGCAGGCTTGTCCGGGGATTGCCCCAGAACATGGGACGGGACGATAGTGAACACTGTGGCGGCCGACGATGCGCCCAGGAATCTCCGGCGGGATACGGAGAACCCGGCGGAGGCTTTTGTCTTGTCACTTTCAATGGACATGTCTCTTTCCCTTGAAGTTGGCTTCTCTGTCTTCATCTTGAACCCTCCTGTGCGCCGGCGACAAGGGATTGCGCTTTCTGACGAACGGATTCCTCGTTAGTCGCGTCGAGAACTTTCTTCAACAGCCTGCCGGATTCGGCGGCGTGATCTTTCCTTATCACGGCGGCCAGGTCCACGGCTGTCCATGCCGAATGATGGCGCAGTTTGAGATCTTTCGAATCCATCGCTTCGAGCAGTGCGCCGGAAGCCTTGACTCCCGCGACATCCGCCAGGGCAGCCAGAACGGCCAGTCGCTCATGGACTTCGCCCTTGTCACGCAGTTTGGCCAGCAGGCTCCGACAGATCTTCTCGCCGTCAGCTCGGTCACCGGATTCGGCAAGTTCCCGTGCAATCCGTAGACAGGCGTCAAGCGCCTGGCCCTGCTCGTAGGTGGATTCTGAGTCCAGGGCCTTCATAATCGGCTCGACCGACGCTTTGTCTCCCATGTTACCCAGCGCGTACCAGGCGCAGAACCGCAGTCCGGCGTCCGAGGCGGTAATGTCGTTTCTGACCTCGGCGGCAGCGGTTGATTCCGAAAACGTTCCCAGTGCCTTGGTGAGCGCCACTCGCGCTTCACCCTTGGCGGCGGGAAGAGCCTTCTTCATTTCGCCGACGGCGACAGCTGACCCGGTGGCGGATAGCGCCTGTGTAGCGGGTCCACAGAGCGTGTTGCTCTTAAGAAGCGCTGCAAGCGCGGGTACTTCCGGGTCGCCACCGCAGAACTGAAGCTGCCGGCAAATGAATGCCTTGAGGGCGTCTGAGTGCTGCCCTGCGAGCTCCTCTGCAAGGGCCTGGGCAACGAGTTTACGTTCCTTATCGGCCTCGGGGCGGGATGCATGATGAACGAGGCCGTGGACGGCGTACTTCGGCTGGACTCCGGCGAGGTCGCCGAAGTTCTGTCCGGAGGCCGCGATGAGCCGGCGGATTCCCGGTTTTCCTGTCTTGAGGATCCCTTCCAGTACCGCTACTGCGGTAGCGTAGTCGCCGGCGGGAAGCTTGTCTACAAGTTCACCCAGCGGAGGGGGCAAGTTCGTTGATTGAGTGGATTCAGGCATAGGACTGTCTCGGTTGAGTTCTGTTACATATGCCGCCGTCCTGAACGGGCACGCGCCCGCCAATAGCGGCATGAACATGAAGAGATGCGTTCATCACGTGAAGGGTAGCTTACGGGGCCTGATAAGGCAAGAGAGAGGCATCACTCAGGATTCTGCGATGTGGAGTTTCTTGACAGGATCTACAGAATCTACAGGATGGGAGGTGTCATGAACTTGGCGCTGGTTTCAGATGCGCTATAGTTCACCTTTCTTATGGCATCTTTGCGCGAAACCAGCACCAAGTTCCTGCCACGGCTGGCAATGGATAGGAGAAGAGCAGGGCATTTCCTTCCCCATCCATAGCAAACCGTGGCAGGAATTTGATGGTGATTCCTGCAAGTAACCGTGAGAATTGGGTAAATGCAAAATGCAATGGGAACCACCATCAGATTCATGCCACAATCCCATCCTGTAGATTCTGTAGATCCTGTCAAAAAACTCTCTATCTATATGACTTCTCTGGTTTTCGCATACCTAAACCACCGTTTTTCGTGGGGGCAGTGTTTAGGAATCTCTGTATTCCTTCCGTCTGCCTACTGACCCCTGTTTCCCTTTCTGGAGTAAGAAGAATCTTCGAACTCAGTTTCGGCCAGCTATCATTGGGCGGAATTACAGCGCAGATAGCTCATCACTCCGATCAACATACGCTTGTCCCATTGGCCCTGTTGCCGGTATCGTTGGGGCTCTAACGTGGATAGTGAAAGGAGGCCGGTTGTGGACAGAGTACTGGGACGACGGGATTTTCTTGCCATCGCGACGGGTAGTGCGTTGGCGGTTGGAAATGCGGGTGCGATTGAAGCAATAGTGCGCAACGGTCGGCAAAGAATGCGGCTGTCTTTGGCCGCCTATTCATTCCGAAAGTACCTCCAGGCCAGGGAAGGGACAGAGGGACGCATTGATCTTCCGGGCTTCATCGATTATGCCGCCACACTTGACCTGGATGCGGTAGAACTGACTGCGTACTATTTCCCTAAGGTGCCGGCCGCCGACTACCTCGCCGCATTGAAGCGGCGCTGTCATCTTGCAGGACTGGATATTTCCGGAGGCGCCATCGGCAACAACTTTACGGTCGAGCCCGGCCCCGCACTTGAGAAGCAGCACAAATACGTGCGTGCATGGATTGATCATTACGCTGCACTTGGCGCGCCTGTCATTCGGGTGTTCGCTGGACGTCCACCCAAAGGTGTGAGCGAAGAAGAGGGGGTTGCTCGCGCCGTCAAGAACCTGCGAATTGCCTGCGAGTACGCGGGACAGAAAGGTGTAATGCTCGCAATCGAAAACCACGATTACCTCGTAGAACTCGATCGCCTGGTGAAGGTTGTACAGCAGGTCGACTCGCCCTGGTTCGGCGTCAACTTCGATTCGGGCAACGTGCGCGCCGCCGATCCCTACGAAGCCCTGAAGCTCATTGCGCCCTACGCCGTGAACGCTCAGATCAAGGTCGATATACCAAGGCAAGGTGGAAACGGGAGGGAAGCGACGGACCTGCCGCGTATAATCGGTATTCTGCGCGATGCCGGCTACAGCGGATACATCGTTCTCGAATATGAAGCGAAGGAAGACCCGTATAAAGCCGTGCCGGGGTACCTGGCAAAGCTGCGCGAAGCGATCGGTTAGTGGCGACGGCGCTTTTCGTGTCTTTTCGCGCGTGTCCCATCCGGATCTTCTTTCCCGTCCGGAATACCGTTGCCATCTGAATCTTGTCGTGACGGCGATGTCTTACATATCCGTTCATACTCTTCTGTCAGGCCATCACCATCCGCGTCGGCTGTAAGCCGTACGCAGCAGCGCTTGGTTCGGCCCCTCTATGATGCCCATTTGAGCTCTAGTTTCCTATGGTGCAGGGCACAATCCCTCAGGTAGAGGTTTATGAGGCTTTGGTAGGGCATGCCGAGTTCCTCGGCCAGCGCCTTGAAGTATGCAACCGTCGGCTTGTCTATTCTCATAGTGACGTCGCGGGTCAGCGTTTTCTGGAAGGGCGCGCCCTTCCAGAAAGACGTTGCACCCGCTTGTTCTCTCCGTACTGTGCTCTCTCCTCGCGCAGCAAATGCAAGCAATGTTCGTTGAGACTTTCGCCGTGCCGCATTGCGCCAATGGCGAGGGATCTGTGCAAATCCTTGCCGACGCGAACGACGAACTTACCGGAGTATTCCTTTCCCGCGGTTGCTTCAGGAAGTGGTTCTCCGTCCTGTTCGTAAATATCGATCCACTCTTCGGTCGCTTGACAGAGTTCTTTGTACACCCTGGCCTCGTTATCTCCGTGGATACCACCGAGCATAAGACCGGGACACGTGCCGACATAGCACTGATCTTCTTCCGACCATTCAACAATCTTGACGTATCGATCACTCTTTTTCATTCCGTCACCTCGTGAATCGCCTTCTCAACATCACGTTCCTGATACCGCTTTGCGTCGTGCGAAGCATTCCCACTGAGAGTTATCTTCGTTCCCTGGGAATGCGTGAAATTGCGGTGACTCCCTTTGCCACCACGATCCACAAACCCAGCCCTCTTCAGGTCACGAATCAGCTCTCTGATCTTCTTTGGCATGGCAGTATAGTACTACAGTGATACTATGCATGTCAACGCTAGAAAGCGATCGTCCTTCTGGAGAGAACGTCACTCCTCAGGCGCGGCCTTTAGGCGGTCGCCTGCAGGAGATTGTTCGCTGCTTGAAGTGGGTCTTTGCCACTCGATTATGGCAGTCCGTCTCTTGACGTCAAGAATTACTGAAGCGTGCTCAAATGTCCGAGAATAGCGAAACCCGTCCTTCTTTGCTGGTCCATTCGGCGGACCAAGGGATCTGTCAAATTCTGGAAACCACCGCATCCAGCGGTCGTTATCGTTGGCCGAGTACCCCTCATGGATGCGGAAGTAGCTGTACTTCTCGGCACAGATCAGAAAGACGGCGAGAGGATAGGTGAGGGCCGCACGGGCCTGCTTATCGGATTCAGCAGTTGCGTGTCCCTCATCGATGCCCATGTTACTCGTATTCTTCGGCAAGGTAAGCCCGGTACTGAAGGCAATGATCTTGCCCTCGCGCGCAGCTTTCTGCATCGAGTCGATGCCCTTGGCGACATACTCCTCGTAGCTCGCTGTGCCCACGTTGTGGAAGAACCCTTCCAAGTAAGATCCGTCGAAGTAATCGAGGTACTCCAGTCCCGCGTTCGCGAAGCGTGCTCGGAGGATGTTGGCGATCATCAGTTTGTTCGGGCCGATCGCTTGACGCGTCTGCTTCATCATCAGATGGTAGCCGTCCATCGTCAGCTTCTTCTTTCTCTCACCGATCTCCGGGGCTAGATATCCCGGCTCCAAGGCTTTGATGTTGCCATCGAGAAAAATGCCGTCTATGGCCGGATCGGAGGTCATGACGCTGCAAGTGTCAATCCACCACTTGCGCAGGTCCGAGTTGGAGAGATCGTACGCAGGCACGCGTTTGCGCACGAGCTTAGTGCTTCCATTCTTCCCCTTGAGCAACGCACCGGGGATTTGCTCGAGCCCCTTGTTGGCCGCATAGCTGCCATAGTGGACGAAAGCGTTTCGGTAGTAGAGGAGTATTGCCTTTGGGTTGATCTTCTTCACCGCCCTTGCCGCGATCAAGGTGCCCGTTTCGACCGAGCCGTGGTCCTTGTGGCCGTTTGCTTTCTCGAATGTAACCAGTGGAAACCTGGCGATGAACGCAATTTCTTTGTCAGTATATGACGAGGCCTTACGGATATGCATATACAAGGGGATGTGGTCCCAACTGAATTCGGGATATGCGGCCCTAGGGTTGGCGCCGTTGCTTGTCAGAGAATTCTCTCTTGTCTCCTGGGCAGAAGACTCCGAAGAACACGACACCAAAAGTCCAAGGATGGCGATGATGATGCTAATAATACGCTTTGAAATCATGAGGGTGGCTCTTAATCATAATCTTATCTTTAGCGAACGTCCGCGGTCAGGTTGCGATGCGTCAGCATCGCTAGCCTGCTATCGACCGGGCTTAATGGTGTGGTTGTAGGCACTCAGTCTCCTGCTAGCGTGGAATCTCTCTAAGAGCGGCTTCAGGCTACTGTCCGGCGAACACTCCGAGTACCAGTTTGCCTTCCTGCATCGATACGGTTTGCTTGCCGATCACGACCTTGTTGCCCTGGGCTTTCGGTGTTGGCGTGTTGCCTTTCGTAAGGAATCTGAGTGAGAATGCGTGTCCACCGGCCTTTGTGACGTTATCCGACGGAGCACCCGGCCCGGTCATAACGAGCATACCGTCAGCGCCTGAAGCACCGGAGAAATCGATGGCGACTGATGTCTGTCCATCTCCCAGGACGGCGGAACCGTCCTTTCCAGGGCGCCAGTCGGTGACCTTGGATGGTATCGAGCCCCAGGATTCCTTCTTGCCGTGATGCCGGATTATCATGTTGCGGTCGGGACCGTGCCTGAACCGCGCCGTGGTGCGGCGAGCCAGTTGGGTAATTACTATGTCGTCTTCGTCTTTCCAGCGGTTTCGGAATCCAAAGAAGCCGTACTTTGTGTCCCTCACGTTGCGTGGGATGCATTCAGTCGGGTCAATGGGCTCCGTGCCGAACGGCGTGTTGACGAATGCCAGGATTGAATGGTGCGGGTAGGGGCTGATCGTGTCCCAGGGAGTGGAGTTCTTGTCGTCCCAATCCTTGACGTAGTTGTGGTAGAACCACCAGATTCCCTGGCGTTCCTCCGGAAGTACGGCCTCGTAGCCCATGGAGAAATAGCCGGCCCCGCTTACTCCGTCCGGCCGGGCCCAGATGTTGTGCGGATATCCACCACGCTCAGGGAATCCTTTGCGTAGGTAGCGCATGTCGTCGCCCTGGGGGATCGTGAGCAGAAACCATTTCAGCGCCGTCCAGCGGACGTTGGGCCTTGGGCTGACAAAGTCCTTGCCCATGGCCACCTTCCAAGCCTGGATCGCAGACAGGTAGATAATGTGGCTTGCCATGCTTCCGGTTCCGTCGCCCTCGGCGAAGTATCCACCGTCGCCGAAGCCCTCGGTTACGTTTCGGATCATCGATTTCTCGCTGTCTTTCAACAGTCCGTCGATCCTTGCCTGATCGATCCCCTCGTCGCCGGTAATCGCCATCAGCGCCATCGCCCCGCCGCCAACCTGCATGCCCCAGTGGTTTGACGCCGGGAAGTGCCTCTTGCCCTTAACAAGTTCTTCCAGGGACATGTGCTGGCCTTCGTTGTAATCGCATATTATGCCGGCAATCCTCTTGCGATAGGCCTCGTCCCATCCGTCGTAGCACAGGTCGTAGCCCAGGACACCCCACCCGAGAGAGGGACCTGCACGCAACGCACCGTATGGATGCTTGAAAGAATACCGCCGGTCACGTCCGCGATAGCCTTCCAGGGCAATATCCATCGCCTTGCGGCCGAGATCGGCGTATTTCTTGTCTCCGGTGATCTGGTACAGGAATCCGTACCCGGCCACGTGCGAGATGGTGAAGGTCTTGCCGGCCGGATCCTTGGCGAATTCGCCAGAGCCATCCTTGTTGACCTTGCCCTTTACTCCCAGATTCGCGGGCATCGATTCTGCGTCGTTACCGTTGAGTGTGATCCGCAGGCGCTTGAGGATGGCATGTCCCTCCTCTGTCTTTGCCCGCTGGCGTAGTGCTGGAAGGTCAGGTTTGCGGAAGAGCAGGCGCGGGTGTTCACCTGAGGTCAGTGGTTTGAAGCCCGGCACGGGCGCGGGCCAGGGCTCTGCGGCGCTTACTAGGCAGGCACCGAGACCAACAATCGATATTACCAAAACCATAGAGCGAATGATCCGTGATCTCACTTGCTTTCTCCTGTGTTTAATCGAACCCACCCCGTCTCCGCCTGGAGGCGGATCCACCCCTCCGGGGGAGGGGACCTGGGAGAGACGAGACGTGCAATCCAACTCTAAGATCCCCTCCTTGGAGGGGTACTTCCGCGAATGCGGAAGGGGGGTGGGTGCCCCCGGCAGCCCCAAGGGCTGCTTTGATCAATGCCGCGTTCCTTAGTCGTAGCTCTACTCAAAGAACAGATCATCTAAATCGGGTGCGGTGCCGAAGGTCCGCAGTGATTCTCCGTAGCGGTAATAGACTTCCAGGCAAAGGGCGCTCAGCGCCGTGCAATATACGCGCCCGGCACCTTCGTTCTTGCTCCACCGGTCACCCTCGGGATCCCAGCTTCCGGCCTGGTGCCCATCTTTAGACTGATTGTCAAGAAGCACCTTGCTCGTTCGGGCGTTCCACCAGAGACGGTGTTCTCCGCCCATGTTGTGCATGGCATAGGTGGCATAGTACCATTGGTAGACATCCCGGTTGGACCAGTTGGGCGGGTATTTCTTAAGGAATTGCGCGCCTTTCTGAAGCAGGCTCGCCTTTGCCCCCATTCCGACGAACTCCCGGATCAGCATGCCTGCAGCTGTCATGCTCGGCGTGCCTCCTCCATCAGCCTGGTAGCCGACCGTGCCGTCGCTGTTCTTTGTTCCCCCCCGGCTCGTGCAGTTGTCAACAAATAGAAGAGACCTTGAGAAAACCGTGTTGTCGATCTTGATTCTTGCCAGTTTCGCCGCCTTCAATGCCTGGATCACCCACGCGGAAACCGACAGGTCACTGATTCCACAGTTTGCGCTGTACCGCCAGGCGTAATCCGGATTCACTCCTTTTACGATGAAGTACGCAGCCTTGCGTGCGGCCCGGCCTATACGATCGTCCGGTGCACGACCGTGTGCTTCGCACAGTGCAATTGTGCACATGGCATGTTCATACATGTTCTTGGCGATCATTCCGTCAGCATTCTGGCGCTTCATGATCCATTCCATGCCGCGCAGGACGTTGGCGCGGTACTCCCCACGCTGAGTAGTGTGTCCGCCACCCGTCAGTGCCATCAGGGCCAGGCCGGTGATGCCGGCCCGCCCGACCTCGGTGTCCTTGGCTTCGGGATCTCCTCCGGGCGGGCAGTCTTCGGGATTCCATTTCGCACCGTGCCAGCTTCCGTCCGGCTCCTGGTGCAGGGCCAGCCAGCGAATCGCGCTGTCCACGGAATGCCGTACTTCCATCCCGCCTCGGCCCATCGCCGTCATCAGGGCCCCAACGCCATCCATATTGAGGTTCATGGGGCCGGGCTCTCCCGCGGTGGGCACGTCCTGCTCTCCCCACTGTGCCGGTTTGAACTTCCATGCGAATTCGCCGGGCTTGGGGGCGGCCGCAAAAAGGGAAGACCTTCGGTCCATCAGTGGTTTTGGGTTCTTGTAAGAGAACAGCTCGGAAGGTTTAGGCGAAAGCACGGCAATCGGAGTAATCTCACGTAACGTTTCCTCGGCCAGGTCCAGTACTTCCTCGGGTGCGTCCGGGATATCCATATCGGTGAAATTGGCGGCGATATCTTCCGACACTTCCACGTTCTCGGTCTGAATAACTTCTGCATCGACGACCAGTTCGACTGGATCAACAGAGACCTGGATGTCCGGCGTTTCCGGAACCTGTTCTTCGTCGGGGAATTCCTCGACGGTGTCAGTGAGGATTTCCTGCTGCGGTTCCTTGATCTCCATTTCTTCTTCCTGGGGTTCCTCCGGTCTGAAAACGAATTTCTCGAGCGTCCGCTCGGCCCTGTCGGCCAGCTTGATTCGCCACGTAAAGGCCCCGACACCAAGGAGTACAAATACTACCAGGCCGATCACAACGGCCTTGGGATCGATGATCGGTTCCTTGGACGCCAGTCGTGCCATTTCATCGGCACTGAGTTCTCGGACTTTGATTTCCAAGTCTGACCTCCTATTGTTCCTGGACCTCTACCGTCGCCGATACCTTGGTTATGCCCACTTGCGCGCAACAGGCCATGACCGCCGCGATGTGGTCCCACAAGACGTTCCTGTCTCCGCGAATGACCACCCCCTGGTCCTTGTTGCGGATCTTCGCCCGACTGAGATTGACCCTGAGCGAGGGGAGTGTGATTCTCTCGTTGTCGACGTGATAGTATGCCTTGCCTCCCGGAAGGCAGCGTACGTTGACCACGATCGGCCTCGCGGGAGGTTCACGAACCTTCAGCTTCGAGCTCATCGTCGGCAGGTTGATGGATAAATCCTGTTCCAGCTTGATGAACGCCGTTGTCGTGAGAAAGAAAATTATCAGGAGGAAAATGCAGTCAATCAGCGGTTCCATACGGATCCGCAATTGCTCCTCCCCGTCGGTATGTTGCGGGAATCTCATGGCCTGACCTCACCTCCTCCATCCGCCGGTGCGGGTGGCGTTACATATACCGGGGGAGTGGCCGGTGGTTGGGGCTGCACTGGCGCCGCCTGTTGCTGAACAGGCTGAACTGCCGGTTGCCCCACGGCAGGAATCGGCTGGGGTTGAAGCGGCTGCACTGGTTGTATAGGTGCTGCCTGTGGCTGTACCGGCTGTGCGGCCTGTTGTGTCATTGAAGGAACGGGTTGTGGCTGCTGTATCGGCTGCAAGGGTTGCGGTATGGCGACGCCGGCAGGCTGGGGGGCAGCCTGCAGCGGTACGATAGCAGGTGACGCGTGCCTGAGCAGGTTGCCGATCATGTGCAGGAATTCCTCTGCCGCCTGCTCGCAGTCGGCTATGACGCCGCTCAGCTTGCTGTTAAAGGCAAAATAGATAAACAGGGCCGGCACGGCGACGATGAGGCCGAAGGCCGTGGTGAGGAGTGCTACCTTGATACCGCTGGCCATGAGAGCCGCCTTGCTGGCGCTGGCGGCCTGTTCGCCAAGACTGTCAAAACAGGTGATCATTCCCACAACGGTACCCAGTAGGCCAAGCAGGGGAGCTACGACCGAGATGAAGTTGAGCAACCGCAGAGGGAATCGAAGCCTGTCAATGGCACGCCCGGCCGAGGCCTTCGACCTGCTTTCGCAGTCTTCGAGCGTCGACTTGCTGAAGTTGATCATGATGGCCCGGCAGGCCTGCGCCAGGAGCCCCTTCTGTTTCAAGGATATCTCCTGAAACTGGTTCAGGTTACCGCTGCCTATCGCCTGCCTGCACTCTTCGACAAAGCGTGGATGGCAGTGAAGGGACTTGCGGTAGCGGATGGCGCACTGGATGGTTACGATTATTACTGTCAGAAGCAGGAAGGCGATCGGATACATGACCACGCCGCCACTTCTGAAGCGGTCCAGCACCGTGTGCCGGGCCTGGATCGTCAGCGGCCCCTCACCGGAAACGCGATTCAGCCGCAGCCCCGCTTCCGCCTCGCCGCGGTAGCGCTCTACGAAGAACTTTCCTCCTTTTGCGCCCTTGGCGTTCACTCCGGCGACTTTGAAAAAAGTCCCGTTGCTCTTGTAGATATCCTCGGGCCGCACCGTCGAAATGTCTTCGTCAGTCGTGATGGTGAACGTCTTGTGATCGCCCTCTGGCAGTTCCTCCATCTCCATCTGAAGCTCAGAGTCCTGCATTGAGAAATCCGGCAGTTCGGGTACGTCCATATCCAGGTCCACTTCTTCCTGGGCTTTCACCAGCGAAGGAAGGATAAGGCCAAGGGCCAGCAAAACGGCTATCATCTTTCTGTTCATTTGAATTCTCCCTATTTCTTCAATTCAATAACCTTTGTCAACAGTTTGTCTGCCTCCCGGAGCGTCTCGGGATCGCCATCCGGAAAGTCGCGCACGGCGCGTTCCAGGTACCCACGAGCTCTTTCGGTGTCTCTCAGGGCGAACGCGCATTTAGCGCCAGCCAAAAGAGACTTCTCCGTGGGATACAGGTCAATGCTGTGCCTGAGCTGGCTTAAAGCTGCCGCCTGGTGCTTCTGCGTGGTGCCGCGCATGAGAAACTTGCCTACGTGGTAATAGGCGTCGGCCTTAACGTCTTCAAACGTATCGGCCGTCGACAGGTCCTTGAGCTTGGTGATGCCTTCCCGGCTTGTTGTCTCCTGCTCGACCAGTGACAAGGCCAGGTAGAGGTCCATGTATGGCCGCCATTGCGACTGCTCGAGGCGCTTCACGAATGCCTCGTGGGCTCTCTTTACCTGGTTGTAATCCTTGAGAGTATAGGAGGCCCGTATGAGGTCGACATACGCCTCTTCCGTTCCCTTGAAGTCCGGGTAGCTTTCCACCAGCTTCCACAGGGCTTCCGTGGAGCGGCCGTAGTTCTTCAGTCCTGCCTGGCTTCTCCCCAGCATGAAAAGCGCCTCGCTGCGTGAAGGGGACTTGGCGAGGGTCCGGTCGTTGAGGAAGCTCTCAAGTGTCTTGGCCGTCCTGTCCCAGTCTTCCTGGCGCCAGTACAAATGTCCGAGGGAGAACCGGACTTTGCCGACATCCCAGGTCTCGGGTGGCACGAGACAAATGCCGTTCCATTTCGACCCTTTCCTCAGGCGATCTTCTTCTGGGACAGGTATGGGTTTGCCGTCGGGGTCCAGCTGGTTCTTCCTGCCGTACTCGTCAAGCAGGGCCGCAAGCGCCTCCGCGGAATCGTTGTCGAGTCCGCCTTCACGGCCGTAATGTCCGAGTAACAGAAGCGCGGATGCACGGAACCTGTCATCGCGAAACGCGTCAATATACGGGCGGAACAGGTTGCCCATTTCTTCGTAAGCTTCAACGTGAACCAGGCAGCGGCCGAGCGCGTACCGCGCACTGATGGCGCCATCCATGGGAACGGCTCTTTTGTTGCGGTCGCTTGTTCGACATCTCAGGTACTCCCTTAGGATATCTGCTGCGATTTCGTACTTGTTCAAGTCCATGTAGAGTTGCGCCGCCCTGAGGAGCCCTGCCGATACGAACTCGGCCTGGCGTGGCTGTATCACGAGCGAACTTCGGGAAGCTTGAATCCAGGCATGGTACTGCTTGAGATAGTCGGGCGATCCGAAGTCCATGGAACGATTGGCGATGTTTCGCCACAACAGCTCGGCCTTGCGTTCCTTGTCCGCCTCGTTTTGTTCCGGCAGGCCGGCGGCAGTATAGTACCAGGCTTCGGCGCCGTGGGGACTAGCCGGCTGATTATATGCCACCCACCGGTAAGCTCTGAGCATTTCAGGATCGTTGCCCTGGGCGAACCAGCAGTGAGCTATACGCAGGCCCGCCTCGTACCACTCCCTGACCTGTTCGGGGGTTCCCTGCGGAGTCTTCGCACCGGTAATGTTACCGTCCTTATCCTGGGCAGGGCCGAAGCGCTTGACATACGCCCTGAATTCTCGAACGGCGGTCGAGTACTTGCGTGCCACGAAATAGACCTCGGCAAGCTGAAACTGGGCCTTGCGGGCCGCGTCCGATTTCGGGTCCCAACTGACAACACGCTTGATTCGGGCAATTGTCTCCGTCACGTATGCGTCGGTACCCGCAAGCTGCACCATCTGGGCAAGGTACTCGATCGGATCGCGCCTGGTGCTCGAATCCGTCCCTGCCTTTTTGCGTTTCTCCAGGTCCGCGATCCCTGTCGCGTCATAGAGGCGCTTGTAGGCATCGAAGGTCTTGGCCCGGTCTTCCATGCGCTCGGCGGCATATGCAATAGCTTCCAGGATAACCACCGCGTTGATTGTCTTGGCGTTTGCTGCTAGGGCTTTCTCGAAGCTTTCAATGGCCCTGCCGCAGTCTGCCGCGACTTTTGTGCCCGGGGGGGCTGTCGCAGGAACGGCTGCAAGGCAGCAGTGGCCCATTTGCATGTAAATGTAAGTATCCAGGTCGGCCTTTTTCAGAACCTTAAGAGAATACTTTTTCAGAAGTGCTTCATAGTCCTTGAACAGCGGTTCAAGATGATCTGCCCAGCTCTTCGCGCTAGATCGCATCGCGGTGAGGCGCCTGTCGAGCAGCATAATATCCAGCTCGGCAGCCATCAGGGTCCCGGCGTTCTCCTTGATCCTTGTCAGGACGAACTGCTCTTCCTCCTTGGTGTCAAGCGAGACCTTCATGTCTGCTTCCTGGCCGAGCTTCGCTTTACAGGTCATGATCCTGGGGGTCACGTTGATTTCGGTGGCCATCTGCTGCAGCTTCAGGTACATGTCCAGCGCCCCGGTCCACTCCTCCTTTCGGAAGAGATGCTCGGCAGTTTGCAGGTAGCAGTATGTCCTGATTTCCCGGGAGCGGGCATCGTTACCTGTGACCAGCTGTGTGGCCTGGCGATAGGATTCAACGGCAGACTCCATGTCCTTCAGATCTTTTTCCTGGATGTTGCCGATCATGTAGGCGGCTTCGCCGGCCAACGCGGGGTTGTCCGTCTTCTGTAATGCAGCCAGCCTTTTCAGAGCAACGATTGCGGCATCGGGTCTGCCAGCCTCTTTGAAGCAGAGCGCCACCAGGTAGGAGGCTTCCGTCGCGGACCGGCTCCGTCCATAGCGGGTCTTGACTTGTTCGCACACGGCTTTCGTTCTCGCATACATCTTCTGCTGAAAGAAAGTCCGTGCAACTTCCATCATCAGTTCCGGGGCTCTGTCGTCGGTGCCGTACTCGCCTACGAATTCCTCAACGGCCCGGCTCGCAAGATCGATCTTGCCGGCTTTCATCCATAGAACGGCCAGCTTAAAGGCTGCCTCCTTTGCCTTGTCGGGACTGCTCTTTCGCTTGAGAATGCTGAACATGGCCGCCGCTTCGTCGGTCCTTCCCTCAACCGCAAGGGCACTGGCGCACATGTCGTAAGCGTCCTCCTCGTAAAGGCTCGGTCCCCCGTCGATGAGTTGCTTCAGGACGGTTATCATCTGGGGCCGTTTGTGGATTACCTTGTAGAGCTTGGCCAGGTGCATGAGAGCATCTGAGCGATGCTTGAAGGACTTACCTCGCGACTGTTCGATGACCGTGTTGAGTTCCTTGATGGCCCTTTCGATGTCGCCCATCTTGTCGAAGCACAAGGCAAGCTTGTATCGAACATCGTTGGCCTGGACATGGGTCTTGTGAGTTCCCAGAAACTCCTCATAGATACTCTGGGCGTCCCGCAATGCCCCTTCTTTCTCAAGGCGGTCAGCCTTGCGGAGAGATTCCTCCGGGGTCAGCGCAAAGGCCAGGTGGCACGAGCCTGCAAACAGAACTACTAATATGAGGGCAAGCCGTGAATGGCAATTCCCCAGTAGGCGCCTATCTCCGAGAGGCGCCAGAGGCAAGGTGGCGGCGTCCCCGTGAGTACACGGAGCTTCGCACCAACTATTCGCCATGCAGCCACATCCATGCCGCCGGGCGCCTCTCGGAGATACGCGCCTACTCCGGGCGTCGCCGTGACTTAAGCTGAAGTTCTTGTCTAAACGTCGCATCACTCTGAGTCCTCGTCCGGTGGCTCGTCGCCAGCCTCTTTCTTGCCATGAGACTGAGCGGACTGCTCCGGTGGGGCAATAGAACCGTCCTTGTATATCTCGTGTTGCCTGGCCTTTTCCGCAAACGGCGAAATGGGAAACCGCGTGACCACCTCGTTCAATCTCTCATACGCGCGATCAAGGTTGCCCATTTCCGCGTGACAGAGACCCAGATGATAAGTAGCGCTCACCGTGGCGTTCACCGATTTCACTACGAACAACATGTGCTCGAACGTTTCCCTGGCTTTCTTCACCTCGTCCAGCTTCATGCGAAGGAGCCCCGCCTGCATGAGCGCCTGCCCTGCCAGAAAGTCATCGGGAGAATTGCCGCAGGCGTCCAGCTTCTTCAGTGCCGCCGCGAATTCATTCTCGGCCATGTGACGCAAGGCCAGCACGTAATAGATCCACGTGGCACGGGCATAGTCGTTTTCCGAGAGCCCCGCGAACTGCTCGGGCGTAAGTTGCCCGTACCTCTGGATAAACTCCGCCTCCTGTGTCGGCAGTTCGCCGTCGTTTGCCAGGTGAAAAACCATCAGCCTGGCGACCGAAAGTCGCAGGGGCCCCTTCTCCTCATTCAGAATGGTCCGGTACTGGGCCACGGCCTCGTCCCTCTTGCCCTCCATCTGTGCCAGCGCCTGGCCGTAGGCCTCCCGGATCTTAAGACGATCCGGCCCGTCCTTGGCCGCGGACAGCCCCTTCTTGTAGAACTTGACCGCATTCTCATATTCACACATGTCGAAGTACACGCGGCCAGATTCGTAGTCCAGCTTGTAGGCCTCGATCTTCCCGCCGGCTTCCTTCTTCAGCTGCTCAAGCGCCTCCAGGACGCTGGCATAGTCCTTCAGACCCTTGTAGATATCCACTTTCATCTTCAGGGCGTCCAGCCGGCGGCTGGTCTGTGGAAAGCGCAGCAACAGCGTGTTGATGTTTTCCAGTGCCTCCTGCATCAGGTTGTCTTTCCTGTAGACCGAGGCCAGGCGATAGTAAGCCTTCTCTGCTACCTTCTTATCGGAGTTCTCCGACCGAAGCCCGAGTTGAAACGTCTTCATCACGTCATGGAGGACGCTCAGGCAGGGGGTTTCGCTGGAAGAGACCAGCGCATCCGGGATTTCGGCATTCTCAACCGAGGAGTCGAGCTTCAGCTCCACGTTCGAATTGAACCGAACGAAATCCGTGAACTTCTCGAGATCGTATTCCGCGAGGGCAGGGACCACCTCCGCTCCAAGCGCCACCTGGGAGTCGTAGTTGAGAAACCCGGTGACCTCATCCAGGTCGGGGACATCAGAGTCGGGCTCGAGCTTGTACAGGACCAGGCTCTCCTCTATCGCCGCACCGTAGCGTTTGATTGCTTCCCGGTAGTTGCGGTCATACTCGAACGCCCACCCGAGCCAGAAGGCGGCGTCGAAGAAATGCGGGAACTCGGGGCTGTCAAACACCTTTAGGTATTCGCGGAGAACCAGCCGCATCTTCTCGTAGTCCTGCTGAAAATAATAGTTGATGGCGAGCTGGTAGAGCGCCTGTTCAACGTAGCCGGTGTCGGTGCCGAACTGGCGCAGTTCACTGAAACAACCCTTTGCGTCTTCGAACAATGCTTTGCTCTTGTCGTAGCGAATGGGCCTGAACTTGAGGCCCAACGGTTTCAAGGTACGGCGCAGGACGCTGCCGCAGGAGACCTTGTTCGGATCGGCTTTCGGATCTCCAGGCAGGTCGATATATTCCGTGGCCAGCACGCTGTCCTTATCCACGGTCTCTGCCCAGACGATATTCGCCCCGGCAAGATCCTGGACGCGTTTGACCATGTGGAACAGCATGACGCTCTTTCCGCCGTGGGATCTCCAGTCGTAGGCGCGCTCCATTTGCCGGAACCGTTCGCGTTCCCTGTCATAAATCTCTATGACCTTCGCATGTTCGACGGCTCCCCTGTCAAATACGTCGACAGGTTGTGCATCAAGGGTCGGCTTGCCGCCCGAAACGCCAATATCAAAATCCAGCACGAAGCGATCAAGATCCAGTACATCCGCCAGGTGTTCTCTCAACTGCCGCGGCGTCGACAGCAAGTCCAGGCGTTCGCGCGCAATTTTCTCGGCCAGCCAAGCTGCGACGCCTCCTTTGTACTGGTCGGGAGACCAGGTGAATGGCACCCCGAAGCTCTCTGACAGTGCCAGGAGTACATCCTTGCGAGTTTCGGCACCGGCTTTCAGAACGACGCTCTTTGCGGCGCGAAGCGGCCGGTGTGTCTGCAGCACGGTAGGGGATTTGAAGACCTCGGCAGGGTACACATAAAGAGCGCAGGTTATGTCGCCTGCGTCGCTGATATCGAGCGCTTCCTTCGCGGCGCGGCTGTAGTAGGTGCCTGCAAGTTGCAGGAGTTGCATTACTTGGTCACGGTCCAGATCGCCGCTTCGTGACAATCCCCGGTAAGAGCTGGCTGCCAGGTCGAACCGGCCCTGGTCCACGAACCACTGCGCCAGGTCGAGTGCCAGTTTCTGGTAGCGGGGGTCCCCTCCGTATTCGTCTTCCAGGTCGGCGTATCGTTTTTCGGCCTGTTCACGGTCTTCCGGCTTGTCGGATTTGAACATGGCCTCGAGCAGCGAAAGCTCGATGTCCTTCTGGATTTCCCTCGTGGCGTTTGCAGATCGTTCGGTGGCTTTCCTGAAATGGTCAGCCGCTCGCCCGGCATTCCCACCGCCGGTGAGCAGGACAGGCTGCTCGCCTTTCTCCGGCCGGGCATGCCGGCCCGGCGGAAGACTGCCCAGTTCGGCTTTGCCCCTGAGCAGGTGTGCGTGCAGCATGAGCTCGTTCCAACGCTCTTCCGATACGCCCTGGTATGGTTCCTTTTCACTCAGCAATAACCTGTCGCAGTGCTTGGCAACCTTGATCCAGTCCGGCGCCTGGGCAACGCTTTCGCCCTTCTCATCGTACAGCTTCTGGCTATATTGCTGCGCCAGGCTCATGAGTGCCTGGGCGGCCATGCTGGTCTTGGGTGACTGCCTGGTGGTTCGTAACCATCCGGCAACTTTATCCTCTTGCGCCTGGGTCTTCGAGACCTTGACCCCTTTCACCTGCAACTCATCAAGATAGGGCTTGGCGTTGCGGGCGTGTTCGGTCAGAGGGTAGCGGGACACCAGCAAACCAAAGATGGTGGCGGCTTTTCCATACGATTCATGGCGTTTTTTGACCGCCGCGGCGTCTTCGCCGTCAATGATGTCACCTTCCTGTTTGTAAATGCGACCGAGGTAAAAAAGGGCCGGGGCCTCGTATTTGGGTGACTTCACGGAAACTGCAAAGTAATCGCGCGCCAATTTGAAGTCGTTCTGAGCAATGTATATGTTACCCAGCATGTGCTGCGCCTGGTAATGGGTGGCGTTTTCACCGCCCTGTGCCTTTACCATCTTCAGATAGTACTTGGCCTTCTCCGGGTCTTTTCTCTTGCCTTCCTTGTGTGCCATACCCAGTAGGAGATACATGGTGTTCAGGACGCGGGCATCATCGGTGCCCTCCAATACTTCCTTGGTGAGGATGGCGGGGACATCATCGGGGCGACCACGCTTGAAAGCCATCTGTGCCATGAGGAATTTGGCCTGCTGCTTCAATGCCGGATCATACCCAACGCTTTGCAGCCATTTCTGTGCCTGCGACCAGTCCTTCTTGTCAATGTGAACCTTGGCGATCTGCGTGCACATGGCATCATAGCCCTGGCGCAGGTCTGAGGGGATTACGCCGCCTTTCTGTCTGATCGGCAACATGATTCGATCCATGCTCCGGACCGCGTCGACGAACAGGGCAACGGCATCTTCGTCCCTGTTTGCCAGGACAAGCTGTTCCCCCATGACTTTGTTGGCCATTGCCATGGAGTAGTATCCGAAGATGTTTCGCCTTTTTGCTATCTGCTTCTGAATCACCTCAAGCCCGGCAATCTTGTTTTTCGCGGGGCCCGCCTGGGCTGCAAGAAGCTTCATCTTGATTAGAAGCAGGGTTCCTGTCCGTTTGTCCTTCGGGTACTTCAGCGTAAACGCGTCGATTCGTTTCACGGCTCCCCGGGTGTCCCCGAACCGATAGGCTATCATCGCCAGCCGTGATTCGCAGATGATCTTGTGGGCTTCTTTTTTCTGCAGGGGGAGTGCGTTTGCGAACTGGACGCGCGCATTGGAGTAGTCGCCCAGCAGGTAATAACATTCGCCCAGGGCCCGGCGTTCGGTTTCTACGGATTTTCCACCTTTCCTCTCGATCTCCGATTTCAAAACCTTGACGGCGGAGTGGTATTGCCGGGCCTTCATCATGCGCGCCGCCCGCTGCAGGACGGGGGACGTCTCCGCGCCCACCGGTGGTACGAGCAGCAGGGCGCATGCGAACGTTAAAAGCAGCACCCCCCATACAGGGGGGCGACGGCCGCAGTGGCGGGGGCGAGTAGACATTCGGCAGTTTCCCATAGCGTTCTGTTCTTTCAGTAGAATAATAGCGCCCCAATCCGGAATGAGCAAGGGCCGGAGGAAGGTCTGAATCCTCACCCTCCTCCTGCGCCTGCGGCGCATACGGCGTGGCAAGCGGATTCAGCTACGGGAGGACCACTGATCGCTATTTCTTCTTCTTCGGCTTTTTTGCTGAGGAAGCCAGCTTCTTAGCAAGAGGCGTGTCTTTGTCTACCCGCGTGACGACGATTGATGCCTTGGGGATAACAGGGTGTGTGAGGCGCCTGTAGTGCTGAGAAATGGGAAAGGGCAGGTCCGGAATGCTTGACGCCGGCGCGTTCACCTTGCGATCAACAATGAGCCATGCTTCCATGGCGACTTTCCGGTTGCTGTCTGCTTCGGACAAGGCGACCAACTCGCCATCGATCTTGACACTCGTTCCACGATGCCGGCGTAGATCGTAAGATGACATTGACCAGCGTGCGGCGCCCTGAACACGATCTTGTTCAGTTGGCTTTCCATTGATTCTGATCGAGCTGTCGACCTTGGCCCAGGGCTGAACCAGCAGGTCAAAGCGTTTGAATTCCTCGTCGGGAATCTTGAGCTCGATGGTGAAGGAGTCGTCGCTGATCGTACCCTTGAATGGTGGCAGAGGCGTAGGTGCCAGGGGTTTCTTTGCGTTTCCTTCACCGGGTTCGATCTCGAAGATCATGACCGAATCGCCGGGAACGGAAACGTCGAACGACTTGCCCGAAGTGAGCATCCAGGGCATAGCTTCAACAAACGGGTAGACGGTCCTTGCCCGGTACGACTTACCCTCCTGGCCGCGGAAATAGACGGTATGGTCAAACGGCACATTGAGTTGCTTCAGTGGTCGGTCAGGGTTGCGAACGGTAAGGATAGCCTTGTTATCCATCCAGCTGATATAAGCGTAGATTTCTCCTGCTGCGGGGTTTCCCCCGATCTGAACGGTGTTCATCAATCGGTCCTGGTGTTTGTCGGCCCACCGGGCCGCTGTTGCCAGCACCTTCCAGTGGTCATCGTCAAGAAGGTCAAGATCGAGATACAGTTCCTTGAGAGTCGTCCCCCTGCCCATATACATCGTCACGTAGTTGGCCCAGTCGTGCAGCGTGTCCTTGAAGTCGGTAAACGGCTTTCGGTGTGACAGAAGAATGCCGTGGGTCATGAAGTTGGCGATTGGCATGACCGGGCGTGGGCAGCGCGAGGGGTTGTTGAAATTCTCATGGAAGTATTTGCACCGGTAAGTCGTGGCGCCTTCACGCAGTGAGAGTTGGGGCCACTCGCTGCTTCCACCAGAATCGCCGGTCATCATCCAGAGACAGTCGACAAACTGGAGCCAGAACGGACTGAACCAGGAGCCGTTCGTATAGTTGATGTAGATGCCTGGATGCAGGCTGCGTTCATAGGCGAGCAGTTCGAGATAGGCATCCACGCACTTCTCCCTGGCGTGACGCTGTGAAATATGATCGGACACGAAACAGTGGTTGAAGTCATGCTTGATGTAATCGACTCTCGCTTCTTTGACGAGAAACTGAAGCGATTTCTTGAGGTCGGCAAAATACTTCGGTTGAAGAATGTCGTAGTAGACCTTGTTGCCGTCCATCCATCTGAACTGGCTCCTGTCAAAACCTTCCTTGTAGGCCGGCAGGTATCCGAGCTTTATGCCGTCACTGAATCGCTGGTTAGTCCCGTCGAGAGCAATCCAGATTCCCAGTCGTGTGCCCTCTGCCTCAAGGGCCTCTGCAATTCGCGGCAGAGGTTCATGCGTGGGACTAAGTGCCTGTTCAAAGATCCGTGTGTTAGTTCGTTCCCAGCCATGATCCGGGACCATGGCGTCGAGCTTAGCTCCATGCCTGGCGAGCTGCCTGGCCATGGGGAGATAGGTGTTTTCAACGAAATTCTTGACCGTGATCTTCTTGGCTTCGGCGCTGTACCAATTGTTGAAGTGGAGGTAGCTGCGGGTGGGCTTGCGTGTTTCGGCAATATAGTCCAACAGGGCAAGTTCCGCGTTGTCGCCTTTCTTCCTGCTGAGCCCCAGGACGGCGCGTTTGCTGAGAATGCCCCATGAACCGTCAACCTGTTTCGTTGCGTAGCCCGGGAAGTGGAAGAGGCTGGACAAGTGTTTTCGCGGCGCAATGATCTTGTCGCGCCCTTCCAGGTCGATCATGTAGTCCCAGCGATAATAGAAATCGGGGTTCTTGTATCCATCGGTGTGCCGGCTGTAAAAACACGGGTAGTCCATTCCGAAGAACCAGTTGCCGTAATAGACCGGCTGCCCGCGACCGCCGAGTGACGCTTCTGTCGAGGTGGAAAAGTGAAGGACTGCGAGCCGATCGATCTTTTCGCCTTCCTTCATCTTGAGGATGACCCTTTTGCGGAGGTAGGGGCCTTCCCCGAGGGTATAGATGACTGTCGCCTGTTCAGGCGCGCCGGAACTTGTCCGCCTGTAGCTGACGGTGATGACCTGGCTGTTGTCCCGTGATGTCTGAGTTGGCTTGTCTGTGCACCGGTAGTCGGCGACGGTGAAACGGTGGCCGTCAAAGAGAACGATCTCGAACTCGTCACTGTGAATGTCCAGCACGTCACTTCCATCGGTTCGCGAGATGCGGGCCATCTTCCAGGCCTCGCCGGTCTGTTCCAAGGCAACCTTGATATGCTGATTCTGCAGTGTGATGGTGTCGGCCGCGGCGGCATCCGGTGAGGAGAGAAAGATGGCGCCAGCCGTGGAGATGAGCAATGGTAGAAAAAGGCTCAGTGCTCGCCGTCTTGAGTTGGTGTTCACGGTGGGTGATTGCTCCTGCGTTCCGCCTGTCTGCTATTGATCTCCGAGGAAGTAGTTGTAATTCCGTGTGTCCTCTCCCTCAATGACCTCCCATGCGTCGTTGGCATCGCGGGCAGCGACGAGGCGTGTGCGGATCAGGGGATCTGAAACCATGGCACTCAGGCTGGACATCACCTGCAGGTGGCGGTCCTCATGACCTTCAGGCGTGACAATTAGCATAATGATCTCTACCAGTTTGCCATCGGGAAGGTCGTAATCAACACCATCCCGGAATATCCCCAAGACGCCCTGGATCTCCATCCCCTTCTTGATTCTTCCATGCGGTATAGCTACGCCATGACCGAGCGAAGTCGACAACTCTTTCTTCCGCTCGACGACCGACGCATACAACTCCTCGGGAGTAACATGTTCAACACGATGTGTACGGTAGAGCAGGTCCACCAGTTGGCGAAAGGCATCCCACTTGTCAAATGCCTTGAGGTCCGTAACGATGAACTCCTCGTGAAGAAACTCTACCAGTCGGGGTCTGTCCTTATCCCTTTCTCCAGACCGGCCCAGTGATTGGCGAGTAAGGAATGGCCCTATGATCTCATTGATGGTTACGGCGGCAATAATGATCGCACCCGTAGCCTTCGACAACGTCTCGGGTATGAGTTCGTCGCCTTCAATGAGCACAACCAACCCGATAGCGACGCCCGCCTGGGGCAGGAGTGCCAGCGGGATGTTCTTCCATATGCGCTGCGAGCACCTGGCAAACCATCCGCCTGCCATGGCTCCTGCAGCTTTGCCCGCAAAACGGGCGAAGAAATACGCGATGCAGATCGGCCCGATACTCAGGAGG
Organism: Kiritimatiellia bacterium; assembly: GCA_030744755.1. Taxonomy (GTDB): domain Bacteria; phylum Verrucomicrobiota; class Kiritimatiellia; order UBA8416; family JADHWI01; genus JASLPY01. The sequence goes on from JASLPY010000008.1 coordinate 84,527, forward strand.
GAATCGATATGGAGTGATGCGCCCGCCATGGTAAAGAAACATATGTACAGAAGAGGCTCTATCGGCTCCAGCACGTTGAGTTGTTCTTCGCCAACCAGGGAGCTGTTTCCCAGGTAAACGCCGAAGAAGAGACTTGTCAGGAGAGGGCTCAGGCCGATGTATGAAGAAACGCTCGTGCAGAACATCACTGCAAAAAGAACGGTGCTGAAATTGTGAAACTTGGCATGGCGGACCAGCCGCTCGGTGATATGACCGGTTGCGAGCCCGATGATCACGGATCCAATCAGTTGCAGACCGGCACGGAGCATAACCAGATCGAGGCGCGGGACGGCCTCTTTGCTCAGGTAGTACCCATCGATCAGTATTCGCACTATTACGAACAGCACGATGCAGAGAATGTTATCGATCGCCACTACGGAGAGGAGAGTCTTTACGAAAGGCCCCTTTGCCCGATTCTCTCTGACCACGGCGACCGTAGTTGCCGGTGCAGTCGCCGCAGAAATGACACCGAGCAGCAAGGCTAGCGGCCAGCTTGCGTGAAACAGTTTGGCCACAAACACAACAATGGTCACGGAACAGATGACTTCAATCAGGGATATAGACAAGATCCGACGGAGCGCATTGTGTAGTCGCCTGTATGAAAGATGGCCACCTATGCTCACTGTAATTATGCCCATAGCGAGCGTTGTGATTGGCTGCAGGGCTTCGAATTCTGCGTTGCTGTTGATGATCTTCAGACATGACGGGCCCATCAATATGCCGCCAAGGATGTTTCCGGTGATGACCGGAACGTGCAGGAATTTCGCGAGTCTCCCACCCATGGCTCCTGCAATCAGGACCACTACTATGAGAAGCATAGGGTCCATGTCTCCGCCGAGAAGGGTATATTCCGAGAACTTCGCGACTAAGTTGTCAATCATTGCAACGACCATCCTTAGTATTCTCCGGCGGTGATGATACTGAATCCCCGGAAGGATTCAAGACTCCAAGTCCCACTCAGGTTTGAACCTGAGTTGACAGCCCCTTGAAAACCTGTACGCATCCTGCGCCAGTGGAAGCGTTCTGTGCCTGGGGAAATGAGCAAGGGTAGTCTTACTTTGCCGGCTTGCCCCAGGCTTCGACCTCTACGAATGCTGCGTACCCGCCTGCGACTTCGGCGACCATGTCGCAGAATCTCATCCCGGTTACAACGCGCTTCTTGATCGGAAACTCCTGGCGCTCGCCACTGTACTTTGGGTTGATTTCGACTTCGCTGCCGTCCGAGAACTCAACCGTTACATCCTTCCAGTGGTTGTACTGGTTGTCGTTATGACGTACGACGACGACCAGCTTGTCGACCTCGACAGGACGGCCGAACTCAATCGTAAGCTGCGGATCGGGATGATCGGCCGGGCGATAAGGTCCCCAACTCTGCCTTGGCCAGGTGTGATGGTCTCCAGTGGCTTCGACGAACCCGTCAATGGCGTTTCGTGCGGCGTATAGGGCAGCATCGCCCCATTCGCTGTTAGACGTGGCATGAGGGAAATACGTGCTTATGCCCCGGTGATCCATGGGGTTGAGAGCAAAGTTGCGATAGGCGTTGATCTCTTCCTTGGTGGCAGGGCGGGCGGTGATTACGTGTTTCTTTCCCTTGAAGGCTTCAGGCGGATATGGAGATATGTCGTTGTGCCAACCTTCAAGCCAGAGAGGAATCGTAAACTCTATCTTCGGTCTGTCGGGTACCGTCTTCTTGGGAGCGTACAGGATCGTTTCGGCGTAATGCTCGTCTACCTTCACAACCAGCTCCATTGAGTCCAACCAGTCATCCCCGGATATCACGATCTTGTCGCCCTTAACGTACTCGCGATCCAGTTCGAGTTTGCCTTTTGTCGATTCCTTGACTGTTTTGGCCTCGGCATCGACCAGGGCGATCTTGATTGTGTCTTGGCCAAAGGCCTGGCCACCAAGGATGAAACTGCAGGCAAGTATTCCTGCGATGACGTCTGCTATTCCAACTGACCTGATAATGCGCCGATACGTCTGTCCCCTATCCATTATGTCTCTCCTTGATTAGATACCACTACTCTGTGATTCCCTCCGGGAGTGATATCAACTTCCCGAAACCTGTCAACAACGAATCCAGTATGTGCTTCCACGATCCGGCGCTCATACCACCTCAGGCTACTCGCTTACATTCACTATCCTGAATCTGCGTTCTACATGCACTGCGGTCTTAACGAATGGCTCCTTGCCGCGTCCGAACTGGTAGGCAACAATGCTGACTTCAATCGGATACTTCGCCCGACCTGGAATCTCCGTTATCCTTAATGTACGTCCGTCTACAATGGCGGGCCCGTAGGCGACGTAGTAATCGACCGGCAGCCCCGCATCGCTGACTGCCTTCAGCTCAACGGTATTCTGTCCCACGGAAATGTCTTTCAGTTCGGGGAAGGTAATCGTTTGATTCTTGCCCTTGTTGAACGTTTTGAATCCTCGCGGCATCATGCCGACGTGTTCGGTATAGCGGTACTGATCATCGCCTGCGCTGTACGCCATGAATGTCGAACGGCCGGGTTCGTCCGCCGGGGAGAGGGCATCGAATTGGACTCGCACGGTGTCGGGTCCGGTCGCGATCAACGGGCCACCGACAGGTTTCACCTTGATCGGGATCGATGAATGGCCAACTGGCCGACCGGCAGTTGGCCATATGGGACCACGCCCGTTGTAGCGACCCGGAACCTTGTCCGAATAGGCGGGGTGAACCCGCAGGGTCTGTCCATCACCGACCCATGTTGGTTGGGTGAAGAAGAAGCGGGCACCCGCATCGACCCAGTATCGGTCTTCCCATTTCAGAAACTGATCTTCCCTGCCCGTTATCCCTGAGTGATAGGCATGCGTGGCGCCGGCCAGTTCTTCGTCAAAACACCACATCGCGCCGACCGGGTCGCCACCATAGTCGGGTACCGGCGAGCCGGGCTCCCTCTTCTTCAAGTCAAACGAGCATAACCACCCTGATTCATATTCGATTCTCTTTAGAACAATTGCCCTTTCGGCGTCAGCGTTCCCGGCTGGCGGGATGCGTGCCCGGGACGCTTTGCGGATGTATTGCGACAGGTAGGCTGCGTTTCGGTCGGACCATGCGAAATGTCCTGCTCCCGGCTCTACAATTGCAGAGGCAAGGCTTGTCGGGTGTCTTTTTCGATAGGCACGAAGTGTATCGAGGGCACGTTCCCAACTCTCTACGCCATCCTCCGTCCGCATACGCCCGTGGAACTCATCGAATTGCCCCAGCATCGCCAGGGACGGGATGCCAGGGTCAATAGGTTTGTTGACGCTGGGCATACCGCCACGATACTGAATGAGAGCGATGCATCGTTCCGGCATAGCGGCTGCATGCGCCAACGCGGGTGGCCCACCCGCGGAATGTCCAACAAAGATCATCGGAGCGGTACACAACTCCTTATAGCCGGAAAGTGCCGCAAACGTGTCCAGCAAGGCTTGAATATCAGCCTGGCGAAGACTGCACCGCATGAAGATGATAGCCAGTTTCTCGTCTTTGCACGCCCTCCGTATTTGCGGGTCCTTGACGAAGTGCTGCTCCATCAACGTCATGCCGCAGACGATCGCACCGCGTACCTGGTCCGCCTCCGGAGGTATCCAGAGAAAGGCTTGTTTCTTGAGCGTCTTGTCGCGCTGGGTAACTTCAATGTCGATCCGGTATTGGAAGACAGCCGGAGGCTTTTCGGCTGCCAGGCCTGAAGCGATTGACAACAAGAACACAAGCCACAGTACTTGTATGCCTCTAATCATGATCCAACCTGGCCCCTTGATGCAAACGTGAGGTGTTTCTCATCAGAGTTTACCGATAACCGATAACTGGTCATTTCCTCAAATCATAGCAGACCACCGTTCCCGTTTCGGTGCGAAGGAAAATACGCCCTGCGATAACCGGAGGTTCCATCAGCACCTGGTAGCTGGTGGTCAGCGGTTGTTGCGGCTTCCATGGGCCGGACAGCTTTTTGAACTTTGCCGGATCGGTCGGGTAGAGATTGAACGACGCCCGGCTGCCATGCGACCAGTCGATGCAGTGCAGCAGCTTGTCCTCGATTAACTGGAACCAGAAGTCATTCTCACGTGGCTCGTCGACCAGCACCTCACCCGTGTCTTCGCGCGCAATTATGAAACGACGGTCGGTGGTTTTGTCCGGCCCGCCCGTGGTGTGATGGACCAAGCCGTTGCGAATCACCGTACGTGGCCTGGCCACGCTGTCGCTCCAGGTAGGTGTCAGGAAATGCGGCTTGTCGGGCAGTGCCCAAACGCGGGTGGCGCCTTGCGGGGTGATCTTGTAGGCTCCGAGCAAGCCAAACGGGGCTTCCCCATCCGTATGTTTGGGTGCCGATCCATTGGGGTTCTCCTTCATGATCTTGCTGCCGACGTTGACCAGAACGTGATTCTTTGATGGCGCCAGGGTGTACTGCGTGGCATGCAAACCGTCGATTGTCCACAGGACTGTGCCGGCTGCTGGATCGACCAGGTTCAGACGTGCCTCGCCGGGTTTGCCGCCCGTGGAGCAAAGCAAATACTCTTTCTCCTTGTGCGACCATACGGTTGGCGTGTTCCAGCGCGAGATGACCTTGGACAATTCCCATTTCTTATTGCCATTTGCCGGGTCCAACCCAATGAGTGTTTCTTGACGCGGTACGATGAGCGTTCCCCCGGCAAAGACGAGTGATTGCTGCCAACCGTATCGGGCCGAGGCCTGCAGGACATGCGATTTGGCGAGATGTTTGTCGCGCTGCTCGATCATGCGTGTCTCGGGTTTCGTCTGCCACAGCTTTTTTCCATCGGCCGCCGCATACGCGAAAATGCGTCCGGTCGTGCCCATGCTGTAGACGGTGCCATCGGAGTAGACCGGCGCAACCTGGAATCCGCCTCGCTTGCCGACTCCCCAGACGAACCCGCCCGGCTCTGATGCCTTCCAGAGGGTCTTGCCGCTCTTCGCGTCGAGCGCGATCAGCAAATCTTCGGCCTGGAGGTGGGCTTTAGCAGTTCCCCCGTACAGGGTCTCAACATCATAGAGCTTACCTGCAGGCCGGAATGTAGAGGCGAAGAGTTTGTCCTCGGCTATGATCGGTGCCGCCCAGCCGCCGGGTGTGGCTACGGCGTCCGGGCCGAGGATGGCACGAATCTTGGCGGCTCCCCCCGCAGCGTCCTTTGCTTTGAAGGAGCCTGTCGTGTGTTTCGCCCGGCCAAAGTCCTTATCTTTGCTCTCCCAGACCAGTTTGACATCTGCAAGGTCATCAACCAGTTCGACTCCTGTTTGCGGTACGATAAAATTGCCGTAAGGGCCCTGCATTGAAGGCCAACCGAGTTTCCATGCATCTGCCTCCGAAATGACCTCCAGCTCCGCGGCTGGCATCTCACGAGGAGCGGTTAGAACAGTGAGAGCCAGTATCGACAAGCTTACAATCGTCTTCATGATTGCTCCTTACTTGGTTTTGAGAACTGCAAAAGCTGACAGTACGTATTCTTCTCCAACTCTTGTCTTTGCATGGGACCTCACGAGGTCGTTAACCAGTGCTACTTGATGGTACACACGGGTCTATTCAAAAAAGAAGTGCTATTGTCACCTCGCTGCACATTCTTGTAGCAGAATTCGCCTGAATTCAGATCTCCTGTGGTCAGTCACGTCTGCATCTGCTAATCTGAATCCTCACCCTCCTCCTGCGCCTGCGGCGCATCCGGCGTGGCAAGCGGATTCAGCTACGGGGGAGGGGATTAAGGTTCTTGTAGCTGGATTCGTTAGAATTCAGAGGATGAAAGGAAACACTGTGAAAACCAGAGTACATACATCGATAATCGTTTTGTGTGCGGTACTGCTCAGCCTGCCCATATCAAGTGCCTATACCGCTGAGAAGAATGCTGCCACCGATGCAAAAGGTCACAACTGCCTCTTTATCGGACACAGCTTCTTCATCCCTGTAGCGCCCGTGTTTAAGGATTTTGCCCAGAAAGCCGGGATTGATGATCATTCGCAGCAGACGGTGTTTTCCGGAGGAGCATCAGGCGCGCCCGGCAGCCTGTGGCAGAATCCACAGAAGAGAACCAGAATCCAGGGAGTCCTGAATACGGGCAAGGTCGATCTACTGGGCATGACCTACTACAATCGCAGCAACAGTTCACTTGGTGACTACAGGCAATGGATCGACTACGCCCTGAAGCAAAATCCCCAAACGCAATTCTTCATCGGCCTTGCCTGGGGACGGATCGTGAACAAAGAAAGAAAACGACGAGATCTCAAAGAATACACTGCAAGTGGTCATGCCTACCACGAGGCAACACACAGGAGCATCGTTCTTAAATTGCGGGAATTGTACCCTGACAACCGCATCCTGTGTTGTTACTACGGTATGGCGTCGGGTGAATTACGGAAGCGGTTCAATGCAGGCGAACTGAAGAAGACCAAGCAGCTCGTGGGCCAGGCGTCTTCCGTGTACAGGGATGGGATGGGCCATGCCGGCGAGATCCTCAAGAGCGTCAGCGCGCTGGTCTGGCTCTCCACTATTTACGATATAGAACCCTCAGAAGTGGATCTGCAGCTCAAAGACGATGCAGAGGACCCCATTCCCATTGCCACAGCAGTTATAGCCAACGAAGCGAAGCATAATGCGGGTTCCCTGTAGCTGGATTCATTAGAATTCAGATCTTTTGTGGATAGTTACGTCTGCATCTGAGAGTCTGAATCCTCACCCTCCTCCTGCGCCTGCGGCGCATCCGGGGTGGCAAGCGGATCCAGCTACGGGAGGCGGATTCGGTTACAAGTATCTCCGTGACCCGCTCCTACTGCTCCTGGTCAGGGACGAGGGCCGGAGCCGGCTGGGGGTTCAGCTTGGCGCTGGGTGTCATATCACCGTCCAAATCTCCCAAGGCAAACTGGATTCCGTCCAGGTAGAACTGCATCAGGGTCGGATTCCACCATATCTCGGCCCGGTGCCCCAGCGAAGAATAGAAGATTCGCCCTTTGCCGTGCTGCTTGACCCATGCCACGGCATAGTCCTTGTCCTCGCGCTTGCCACGGGCAGGGTTCTTGTTCATGTCCAGGCTCAAGAGCACGCGAAGCTTCTCGCGCGTGTAGGTCCCCTTGTTGAACTGGTAGATCTCGTCATTGACCATGAATCCCTTGCCCTCGAACACGCTGCAGAGAGGATGCTCTGGGTCGTCCAGTTTTATGCCGACGTTCATGGACCAGGGATGTCCCGTGAAGAAACCGCCGAACACCTTGCCTGCTCGATTATCGGTGGCCGCATGAAATCCGAAGAGCCCGCCACCGTTGCTGACGTACTCATCGAGATTGTCCGCAAGTTCCTTGCCGTTGGCAGCTTTCCCGCCTCCGCCTGTCGAGTTGTTGTGGCAGACCGCATCGAACTGCTTCAGGTATTCCGGCACCATGACTTCGGGCAGTTTCTTGGCATCATATACGAAAGTCAGTTCGAACGCGCCGGTGTTCTCGGCCATGAGCTCCATCGCCTTCTCGCCGGCAAAGCGTCCGGCATTGTGGCTCTGGTACGACAGGACGAGGATTTTGTGCCGCTTTGACGGCTTGACTCTCGCCTTTTTTGGGACAGCGGCAGCTATCTTCTTCGCTGTGTCATCGTTGACACGAGGCTTCTTGTCCTGCGCGTAGCTAGTGAGCTGTCCCAGCACGAGAAGAAGTCCGATTACCATGGTGAGATTCCTGCGTCTTGGCTGCATCATGACGTATCTCCTTTGCGTTGCTTTGTTCGCTGAATCCTAGAGCACGGCAGTGCTCAATGCAACGTGGTTTCCATGGAGCTTCTCCGAATCCTAACCCTCCTCCTGCGCCTGCGGCGCATACGGCGTGGCACGCGGATCCGGTTACGGGAGTGGATGCCGGTAAGCGCACGTATCGGAACTGCCTTGTAGCTGAATTCGCCTGCCCTCCATAGCCTCTTGTCCCCCGAAGCCTCGGCGAAGGAGGATGGCGACGGAGGGTGAGGATTCAGATCCCCGGTGCTACCTAACCTTGTAGATCACCAAGACCCCATCCTTGAGCGCCTTGTTTTCCGGACGAAGGTGAACAGTCTCGTACAGGGCAGGCTGCTTCACATACGCAAGAAAGCCCTTGATATCATCCGTATCAACGAGCGAATTGTCGGCTACGATGATCGCACCCGCCTTGAGCTTATCCTCGATAGCCTTGAAGCAGGGGAGGTAGTTGTTTTTGTCGCCGTTGATATGGACGAAATCGTACTTTCCGTCCAGGTTCGCCAGGACCTTCAGCGTGTCACCCCCCGTAACTGTGACGGTCTTCTCCAGCTTCGCCGCCTTGATGTTGCTCCGGGCCGCCGATGCGAGTTCCGAATCGCCATCGACCGACTGCAGTGTGCCCCCCGTTCTCTCAAAGGCAATCCCCATATTGATTGCCGCGATCCCGTTGCCGATGCCAATCTCGATTCCTTTTTTGGCCTGAGCCGCTTCGGCAAGGATACGCAGGAGGATCGAATCTACGGCCGTCGGATACTTCGTCTTTGCAGAGGCGGCTCTGATGACCTTGTCTCTCGCAGCGATAAGGTCCTTATCCACCCCCTTTTTTCCGTCCGAGATCCTGTACGTGATGGTAATGCCGTCGTTCTTCTTCATCGTCGCGCGTATCGTGACCGAGTCGTAGTGTGGGTCTGTATTGACGTACGTCAGGAAGTCCTTCATCTGGCCTGCTGAACCGATGGTGTTGTCGGAGGCGATGACGGCACCAGTGCTCAGCTTAGGCTCAAGATCCTTGAAATACCTCATATAGTCTCTTTTGACAGCGTCAATGAAGACAAAGTCATATTCACCTTCCATCTTTGGCAGAACCTTCAAGGCGTCCCCCTCAACGACCGTCACACTCTTGTCCAGTGCTAGATGCTTGAGACTCTCTCTTGCCTTGAGAACCATGCTGTTATTGATTTCAACCGTGTAGAGGTGGCCGCCAGTTCGTTCGAAACCAATACCCATGTTTATCGCACCGAACGCGCGGTATGTGCCCACTTCGACACCACGCTTGGCGGTAGACGCCTCGACCAGTATCCGGAGCAACATGGCATCCTCGGCTGCCGTGTCCATGATCCTGTGCTTAAAATCGTCTATGAATTCCTGGCGACACTCGATCGATTTCGGATCATCCTCAGCCAGAACGCCCAAGTTGATGCTAGAGAGTGCTGTGCAGATGGATAGGATTGCCAGTGCTCGTCGTTTCATCACAGACTCCTCTGTTGTCAGTTTTATCGATAGGTTTGGAGTGGTAGACGGTCCGCCCAGCAGCACCGCGTCGTCCTTTCTGTTACGGGAGGATACTGCTCGCTGTTTCCGGAGACAAGGGGTCTTGTCCGAATCCTAATGGATTCAGCTACGGGAAGGGGATCCTGAATCCGCCTACTCTCCCACCACCTCAAACGGAATGGCAGGCAAGGCGCTCAGTAGAATGCGCTTCTTCTTTCGCTGTTCTTTACCTTTCGATGATGCCGGCTCCGGCCTGTGCGCGAAAACGTTGACGATCAGGTTGCCCTTCCGGCCCACTTTGAGCGTTGTGTCGCCGCGCAATACTATCTCCTTGCCTGCACGTCCCAGTGACACGTCCTCGATCGTGATTCCTTCCGGCGGGTCGCTCAGTTCGAGTTCGGTGGGGCCGAGAAACGACCGTTCAGGCACATTCACGCGCACGCGGGTTGTACCGCCCGCTGGTATCCGGGCCGGCGCGGTGTCGGAATCTCCAACTGCAAAGCGCCTCGGTCGCCCTATCACTGCAACCTGGAGTTCTTTCGCGGCTACGAGATGCCTGTAAACGAAGGCTTGCGTCATGTCGTCGGCCGGCACCGCGTCGCGCACAATCTGGCGTCCCTTACTCGTGGCGCGCCCTTCCATGTACAGATTGTACGGGGCTCCCCCCGGCTCCGTCAGTACGGTCAGAGTCATTCGCACTGCGTCTTCTCCCGCGGGCACGCGCCCTCCGGTTAGCCGGAATCCGCGCGGTGCGTCCTTGAGGGCAAGTTCGATCTCACCGTCGAATCCGTCTCGCCGCAGGGCATGCACGGTGATCGGGATGCTTGCGCCCGTGCGAGCCGTGATGCTTGACGGCACAACACGCAGTTCAAAGTCGGGCTTCTGCTCCCTGATATGCAGACGATAGCCGCAGTCCGTGCCGCCTTTCTGCTGAGTGTCACCAACAAAAAGATAGTACAGGCCATCCGCCGGCAGTGTCACATTCACCCGGGAGTCAGCCTGATGCGTGGTCAGCGAGGCGGCCCGGTCCTCGTGATCGTCGTTGAGAGCCAGTTGCTTGCCATCCACCGTCGCCAGTCTCAGCACCGAGTCCAGGGAGGACCCCAGCCTTCTGGCCTTCACATCCGCCACGATCCGCATGCCCGCGCGCCCTTCGAAACGGTACACATCCATATCGCCGGGACGCTCTATGCGGCCGTTGACGATCAGGGGAGACGTCACATGCTGTGCGGTCTTCTGCTCGTTGTTAGGCTCTTTCTCAGTGGATTCCGGCAGCCTGTCTACTGTGAACGGGAATATATTGGAAAGTAATCCATCCTTGAGAACTGCAACCGAGTGCACGCCCGGTTTGCGGGATGTTCGCGTCATGCGTGTTCCCGGCAGGTTCCAGCCGTATAGCTCGACCGCGGTCGTGCTGCCTGCCCGGTTGCCGAGCGGAAAAATGTCCGTCACGTACGGCAGTTCCCCGACAGCTACACGATATACGAAATCCTCGCGGCCCCGGTAGATAGCGTCCCGGATTTCCAACACGTACAGTCCGTCGGACGGAACGCGGTAGTGGAGAACCGGATCGGGGTGGAAACGAAAATCGTCGTCGAACGCGACTTCCTTCTCATTGGTGTCGAAAAGCGTGACCGTTGCCTGGAACCAACCGGGAACGGCGTCCGAAAGATATGGAATGAGTTTCCTGGCACTGACATCGACGATCAGTTCCTGCCCCTTGCGTGCCTCGAATCTGTATCGATCAACGTCACCCGGTAGGATCTGGCCGTTCAGGACTGTGGGTAAAGTGACCGGGGTGTCTTCTTCAGGTCCCGTATCGATGGGAGTCGTACCGGGGGCTGGTCGCTCGCCCTTCTGCGGTTTTTTACCCCTGCCCATCCTTTCGCGGCTCGCACGCTTGGCCGCGCTTCTTCCCGATTCTTCAACGACTTCCGGCAACTGACCGACATGGAACTTGAGTGGTCTTGTTAGTCCAAACTCCGTCTGCAGTCGCAACTCCCGCTCTCCAGGTTTTGCATCCGGGGCAATCGTGACGCGGATTTCAACAGTCTCAACAAGGGCCGGGACCGATGTCATCCCGACACGAAACGAGGATAGCTTTTCACGCATGTCTGCAAATTCGGCTTCATCTTCCGCTGACCAGGATGCGTTCGTGGTGGCGGCAGAGAAACGGTCGAACCTGCCTCTACGTCGTGGCATGGCCTCCAGTTTCTTGTCCATTTGCTCGCGCATCCGATCCCGCAGCTTGCTGGCTGCCCCCCGATTAAGAGGCCTGATGTGCTCCGTGACCTCCGCACGGACGCCTGTTCCCGAAATGCGTGCAACTGCTGCTCCATGGAGGTGTTCCCCTCCCAGTATCGCTACAAACTCCGTCCCCTGCTGCCCCCCGGCCGGGTACAGGTAACCAATGTGTGGGGGCTCCTGTTGGGCTTGAACCGCGGACAGGACAAGCGAGGAGAACAGGAGTACCAGTAGGTTCGATCTGTCACGGTTGCGGAGAGCTTTCATGAACCAGATAACGATTGGGTAGGGGAAGTTATTGTAAATGCATCCTTAGGAGGCGGCGACCGGCAGGTCATCACGCCGGCCCTATTGACCGCGCACTTTCCTGGCGCGATCCGATGCCCAGTCGGGCACCCTGATCCGCTGGCGGATCAACCAGTCGGGGATTTCTCCAAAGGGGTAGCCGGCGTCGGGCACGAAGAGGCCCACCTCGCCCTGGGAGCGATTCATGTCGATATCCTTGCCAGTCAGGTTCAGCACCTCTTTTTGCTTTCGAGTGACCTTGACGTATGCGGTGGTGTCAAGGTCATCGATCCCGCCGCCAAAGACAATCACATCACCCCCAACCCGCACGCCATCCTCGACAGCTTCGACCTCTGGTGTCTTGCCGCCTGGATAGAGCACGGTGATGAACTCGCCACCTGCTTTGTTCGCGGTCAGGCGGATGCCCTTGGTGCGCTCCTTGATAATGGGCTGACCTGTCTTCTTATTCATCTTTTCAAACTTCCAGTCATGGCGAGCCAATCTGAACTCCGCAGGCTTCACGCAAACGGCGGTGAGGTTGCCGAAGGCGACGCTGTTGCCCTTCTGCTCGCACTTGTCGGACAGGACATGCAGGCAGTAAGTGGCCTTGACGTCGTCCGGGGCGTTGTGCTGGTCACGGATGACGAAGTAGTCGCTCCCGGCGTTCTTCAGGCAGACGATGGTGCGCCGGTATTTCAGCAATGCATCGAGTTTCTGCTGGGGCAGGTAAACGTCCCAGCCCTCCGGCGGATACTCGGTTGTCACGCGAAGACGGTCGGATTCGACTTGCCCAATTGCCACATCGACATCGTCGGTTGACTCGAATGCAATTACGCGTTCGTGACCATCCATGTTCGCCCATGGAAGCTTATCGGTATGGAAGGCCACGCGGTTGTGCATATGCTCCTGACCGGCGCGAGGGCCGTAGCTGCACATGTGGTCTATGGCAACTTGCCTGGCATCGGCGCAATAGTGGAACGACAACTGGTCACCGTGAAAATGTCCACGATTCGGACCGCTCTTGAACGCGAGGTAGGTTTCCTTGTCGGTGCCCGATGCGTTGCGGAAGACCACTCCAAACCCGGGCAGTTCTTCGGTCTTGAACTTGCCAACGTCCTCTTTGACGCCGAATTGCTCGGCCACCGCAAACACGTCCGGCCCGAGAGGGTGGGTGTCTCCGCCGGGGTGGCAGCGCCGCTCGCCAGGGGCTATCGGTTGCGACAGGTGCACCAGGAAGGATACACCTGCGTGGTATCTGGGCCACTTCGTAGGGTCGAAGCCGAGATGTTCTCTGCACAGCCCCGCCAGCGCCGACCATGACTTCATCGCGTGTGCAATGTACCCCGGACATTCCTGTCCCGCCCCGCCTGGAAGCGTGATCGAGTGGTAGAGATCTTCGCGAAATTTCCGCTCAGCCATCTTGGCGAGTTCTTTGAATTGCGGATGCCCTTTCAGGCGCGAGGTCATCGCAATCGGCCCCTTGACGAAATCGGTAAAGAAGTTGGGATTCTCCGGTGACCAGAAGTTCCAGTACGAACCGTAGCAGTCCCAGTCCATCATTACCTGTGTCAACGTGAGTGTGTCGAGATTGCCCTGTTTTCCAGCATCCCTGACGGCACCTCGTCCGAAACCGCGTATTCCACTGGTGGGGTTCATACCACCATCGAAGAAATCCTTGCCCGAGAAACTGCCCATCTTTGGCTTCTTTTTGCCGTCCCCAAGCAACCGGTCCAGGCCGGGCCAGTCGAGAATGTAATCGTTGTTGAGCTTGTCCAGCGGGACGAACGCGTGCCGCTTGACGTACTCCTTGGAGGCCTTTTCAGCCCAGGTCGTCTTTGGGCCTGCCAGCAGGAACCATTCGCGGCGTCCTTTCCATGTGGGGCACCGCAATCCCGCGTAGTCCGCCGATTTGCGGACCTTGACGGATATCATGTTGTTATGCGGCCAGTACCACCCGCCTGCCCGGACGACCATTGCTCCGACGGCATTCTTGCCGTCATCGCATGCGAAGAACCAACCTTCGTCGTAGGCTTGAGTCCACCGAGGCATGAGGTCTATCACCGTTTCACCCATTCGCGTCTGGCCGAACTTCAGCGAGTTTGGGGGCCATGGGCCGAGGTCCGGGCGGTCGAACCCGCCGCTGTGAGGCACGCACATCGCAGCGCGGGGTGACCAACCGTCTGCGCAGTCGAATTCCCAGTAGTCGCCACGGTCCATCTTGTGAGCTTCGGTGATTACCGCATGGTGTTGGCCGGGAAACACTGTGACGTCAGTCTGGGCGAATGAGCGAGTCTTGAGGTACAGGCCTGCGTTGCCCTCGAAATCGTACCGCAAGCGTACGCGAGCGAAAACCGGGCCGTCATCCAGGACAGTCGCGCTGAACTTTGTGAGCATCCGTTCGGTGTTCCACAAGCCTGAACCTACCCAGTTGCCGCCGACCTTCACGGCGGCGATAGGGCAGGGCGGTGTTGCATCTGCCGCGGCTGGGACGCGAATCGAGATCATGCCGTTGTCGAGAACATAGAAATCACCTTCACGCTTAGCCGAAACAGCTGACTTGAACTTTGCGGGCGACCTCTTCTCAACGGCATAGTCAGCAACCGCCCCGGCCTCTAGGGAGGTAAGCACCCACAAGCGCCCTGCATTGTCCAGTTGACAGGGGATCTCTTTCCCTGCTGTCTTTACCGAGAAGCCGTCGCCCCTGGTTTCTAGAGGCAACCGCGTCGCTTCGTTGACGAAGGGTGTCTTGAGTGGGTTTCGCAATGTCACGACGTCGGCCCGTGCGGTAATACTCATAACTGTCACGAGAATCCACGCAGCAACTCCTGGTTTCATCGCTATTCCTTTCTCATGTAGCTGAATCCGTGAGGATTCAGAAAGTGCTCGTCCCAGCGCGATAGAGTCTGAATTCTAACGAATCCAGCTACGGGATGTAGAGTTCTTCCCGTAGCCGACTTCCTATCTTGCCCGTAATACAACCGCCTTCGTAGGTTTGCTCTCCCCCGAATCGTCATCTTTCGCATTCAACGCCACCACGCGATAGACAAGCTCCTTGCCCGGAGGCGCCAGGAAGTCGATCCATTCAGGGCGATTCTCTTCGTGCCCCGTTATCTGCGGCGGGCGGTAGGCGATCGCCGTCCATTTACTACCCGCGATCTTTCGATCGATACGGAAACCGGCTTCCCCGTCGCACGTGTCTTTCCATGTAATCTTGATGGCTACGTTGTCGTAGATCCTGGCGCTGACATCGGCAGGTGGTGATGGCGTTGCGGGGCCGTCGCCCACCTGGGCACCCTTCATGGGTTTGAGCTCACCCGCCCGGTTGGCGACAAACGCGATGTCGGCCGACGAACGCTCGGCGACCTTTACCGAGCCGATCCATCCCGGAATCTCGTTCCATCCGAACAGCGCGCCGGCCATGTCCACGTCCCAGCCCCCTATGTAACCCGTCTGACCATGACCCTTGTCGTGCTCGTTGTAGGTTATTGCCCATGAGAACAGGTGTGATCCACCATGTGCCTGGCAGAGAATACCCTCCCCGTCATTGCCCGGTGCCGAACCCAGATTGTTGTATGTATTGCGGTGGACCCATAGGTTCTTACCGCCAAGATCGAATGCTCTCGAAAGATTGTCGGAAATCGCTCCGTTACCACCTGGAGACGATTCGAGATGCCCGTCGAGCGTCAGCTCCCACCCGCCGATCCTTTCGGGATCCCATCCTTCCTTCAGTTTCTGTCGCTCGTTGTGGTTGCGCGCGATAGTCACCCAGCTGCCCGAGACGTCGTACCCCTTGTGCCCGTTGTTGTATACCCAGTTGTCGACAACGGCAATGCCCTCGGAGAAGTATCCCTCAGTTGCCTTGCTGGTAGGTGAGTTCTTTGTCAGACCCAGCAGGCTCTTGTTGATTCCTATCGCGAGCGTTTTGTTGTAGTCAAAAAAAACAGTGCTTTTTCTCGGAGGGTCGAAGCCCATTCCGGCTCCACCACCGCTGGGAAACGTTCTACGCGTGGTCTGCGCGTACTTGAAGTTCCTCCCCCTGCTCATCGGCAGCAGGTTGTTGGCCACCAGCACCCGCTGACCGTACACCGCGATTCTCGGGCCGAACTTATGCATGTAATAACCACTCTTTCCGAAACCTTCTACGTTGTCGGGCCACGCACCACTTGGGTTCTGGCGGATCCGGTTCGACAGTCTATTTGAGCAGCTACGGATACGATAATCTGGATCGACTCACCGTTGCCACGGATCGGTATCGCTGCGCTACGGGAACGGTCTGTGGGGTAACGAACCGTTTTCTGTATGACGGTCGCGATAACCGTGTGGGCGAGATCGATGCGCGCGGCAACGAGACTCGCTATGTCTATGACGGGCTGAAGCGTCGCATTCGCGTCGAGCGTCTGGACGGAACGTTTGCGAGGGGCGGAAAAGCTATCGGCACAACGTCTTACCTGTATGACGACAACTCCCGCTGCGTGGCCGTCACCGATTCCAACACCAACACCACCCAGTACTTGTACGACTCGCTGGACCGTGTGACTACCCGCCGGTTGGCTGATTTGGGGGAACACCTTTTCGTCTGGCAATCTCGTCTGGATCTCGGCTCCTGCACCGACCCCAACGGGACAGTGACAACGTACACCTATGACAGTCTAGGGAACCGCCTTTCCACAACGCTGCCCGGTGGCAGCACATCCTACACTTACGACTCGCTCGACCGTGTCACGGGAACCGCGTTCGCGCCTACGGGCGGCATTCCTGTCGTTGTAGAGAATGTGCTGTATGACGGGCCGCGCCCAGTCCGGGTCACGCGCGGCAACGGCCTGGTCACAGATCTGACCTACGGTGGGAGCGTGGCAGGGCCTCCCAATGTGTCGGGTGATGCCAATGCAGGGTTGCCGTCATGGATTCATCACGGTGACCTGAGCGGCACAGGGACCCTCAGCAGCATCGTTTGCCTGTACGATGCAAACCAGAACTGCACTAACCGAACCGTCCTGCCTGTCGTGCCACAGACCGCCGGTACGTATGTGTTCGAGTTGGATGCACTCAATCGGCTTGCGCGATCGACGGCTACAACCAACGCGACCCTCATACGGGACCGCACCTACACCTATGACGGTATTGACAACCGCGTGACGGTGACCGGTTTCCCAGACGCCGGATCCTACACGCGCGACCCGACCCTGCCGGTGCCGGGCGATCACCAGGTGAACCAGTACACCTCCACGCCGTACGATCAACGGCAGTATGACGAGAACGGCAACTTGGTTGTACGTTCGACGGCCACCGAGGTGTTGCACTACCGGTATGACTATGCCGATCGACTGGTCGCCATCAGTAATGCCACGCGGCGCTCAGAGGTCGTAACCTACGAGTATGACGCACTCGATCGATGCGTGTCGCGGACGGATGTGGCAACCAGAGTTCGTACCGACTACTGTTACGATGGGCGCGATGTTGCCGAGGAGTTTACCAATAACGTCTCGGCGAGGATACACATCACGGGTACGCGGTCCCATGACGACGGGTTGGTCCGCTCGTTCACCTGGACGCAGGACCAGGGTCCGTACTGGTATCACACGGATGACGGTGGCAGCGTGGTCGCCTTGAGCGACGCGTCCAGCAACGTTATCGAACGCTATACCTACGATGAATTCGGACTACCTTCGATTCAAACGCCGGACGGCCAGCCACGCGGCAGATCGATGGTTGATAATGTCTACTTGTATGGTGGTGTGCGCTGGGATGCGGCAACAATGTTGTACCGGGGAGAAGGGGTTTCGGGAGCGGTACAATATGACCCCCTTGTGGGGCGAACCACAACAAGGACTGGCAGCGGCTCCTCGGCATCTCGTGTCGTGGTCCGCGGATGGAACCCAAAAGAGAAGAGTGCTCTTAAGCCGCCGCGCGTCGGGATCGTGCTCGAGTTTTGTGGGCCGCCAAGCGGCTCCTTCTCACTCTACTCTGCGGTGGCCTTTCCGGTTGACGGCTCGGCCGCCATAGGCAACGTTTCAGGCTTGCCAACTGGCAGCTTCCCGACTTCTCCCTGCCGCGCGAGCGGCGGCTTCCCAGTTGCCGGCTCGGCCGCCATAGGAAACCCCTTAGCTTGGTCATACAGTGGCTTTCCGGGTTCTCCCTGCAAAGCGAGCGGCGGTAGGATCATGGACTTCGGGCTCAGTAAAGTGGTGAGCGTCAGCGGCGGAGGGCGCAATATAATCCACCGCGACCTGAAGGGCGGCTACAGCGGCTTTCCGGGGACGATCGCTCAGACTGCAGACTGTGTGGCGGGTGGTACGGGCGGTGGCGGACTGATGGATTTCGGACTGAGCCGCATCTTCCTGCCGGGCGGCGACTTCTCGGGCATCAACGGTTACACCTACATCAACATAATCAACGTTGGTGCGACGGCCCATTCAGGCAGCGGCCGAGGGAAGATCTCTGGCTTTCCCGGCAGTGCGGCGGCGGCGGTCGGCTGTCTGTTCGACTCGGGGAATACCGGGTACGGCGGCCGGGGCGGGTTCGGTGAGTTCGAAAAGGAGGTGTCAGTACAGTCCAGTCTCAGCCATCCGCAAGCTGGCGGTGGGGGCGGTGGGGGCGGTGGCATCTACCTCTACGGCGAAGTACCGGGTATCAGTCCGCCGCGCGGAAAGATGGGCATCGGCCACCCGAGAGCCTGGGACGACATCTATGTGTTCGGCGGCAACAGTGGAGGGGGGCGTGGGGGGCACGACGTTGCGATGAAGAGCATACGAAACATGCGATGAGGCGACAGCCGATCCCAGCTCCGAGCTTTTACCGCAGTGGCACATTTCAGTAGCGAGAGCGCTTGGCATTGGGCACTGGGATCGGCCTGCTGCAGCACGCACATCGCGGCCTTCCCCGGGGATGGCCGGCATATGTATGCACGTCCACCCCGGGCGCGGCCACGCTGCACGCCCTGCAACAAGCCAATTCCAGCGGCCGCTTCGCGGCAACCCAATGCCAAACGCGTTTCATCCTCGGCGGCGATTGACGACTCTGGGAATTACATCGCCTGCTAACGGCCGCCGAGGAGGCCCCAAGACACCCGCACGCCCTGTTTTGGAGTGTTTCGACGGGGTCAATATCCTCGATCTGTACACTCACACACTCGCATACCCACACACTCACGTACCCAACCTGGGGTAAATGAAAAATCACTCGGCCCACTCATACTGGTATCATTGATTAGAACCGCACCGGTAATAGCTCAGCTCCGAACCAGAGAGCAGGCAATGAGGGCCATCTCCGCTTGCCTCGCCCGGCTTGATACCTGCTGTGAGAACGAGAAAGGGGTACCTACCGCTGTGTCTTGTAGGTAATGAACCGGTCGTTCTCAGACACGGTCATGTATGATGCCTGCACCCAGTCGGCAGAACGCGCGACGTTCGATATGCGCGCCTCGTCAATAATGCCGTTGAACGTCTGGGAGCGATTTGATTTCTGGCCTATGAAAATATCATCGTTCGAGGTGTGGATCGCTGCCGTTTCGGTCCTGGCATCACGCGATACGCCGTTCACATACAGGACCAAGTTGTTCTTGTCTCCTCGCCTGTCGTACGTGCCAACGATATGGTACCAACGCCCCGTTTTGAACTCATTGATGGGAGCCTTTACGACCTCTGCTCCTACGCCGGGCAGTTTCAGGCTCATGTCGCCTTCGCGATTGTACAGCCTGTAGTCACTGTGTTTCCTTATGATAACGTTGTCACCATCCCATGCATCGGCCTTGACCCATGCCGATAACGTTATCTGATCGGTTAACCTGAAAGCCGGGGTACTCCCTATTCGAACACCGTTCTTCGCTCCGTCAAATCTATCCCCACCGGCCACCTTGCCGTTTGCCGCTTCGTTCTTGTCAAAATCCTGCGGGGTGCCGTGGTTGCCGCCGGGGCAACTGTTCTGTCTCGTGGCGGTTCCCTTCTCGTGCAGATGGTACACGCCTACGTACCGTTCGGACCACACTGCTCCATTAGTCGCATATGACGGTTGGGTGCTGTGGTTTCTGTTCCCCCACGTTGCCCAGATATAGTCATTGTTGCTTCCCAATGAAGCCAACTGAACCCAAATGTATGAAACTCCTCCCTGATTCCAATCCTCTATCTCGTAGTTCAGTTCGGTCTTTCCATCTGATGACCAGAATCTCAGATCATGTCCCACCGGGGAAAGAAAACCCGCGTACGTGAACTTACTTCCGCCAACACCGTTGCTCAGCATCACCAGAACCGGGAAGTTCTTCAGGACGCTCTTCCCCCTGTAGCCCGTGAATGCAATCTTCAGTTTTCTGTTCGCGTTACCCCCGACTACGGGGACGGCCACGGGAACGACCACATGTTCGGAAAGCGTCTTCCCCAATTCCGTGCCGGATTGGTTGAAGTACTCTTTGGCCTTGGCGGCATTTCCCGCTTCCCTCGCCAGCAGGCCCCGCATGATGTCGAGCTCAGGTGCCTTGCCGTTTCCCAACCTGCGCGCCCTTTCCGCCGCCGATAGATCGTTGAGACCGAAACTGACGCCCACGGAAGCCGATACACTTGTAGAGCGCTTGAGCGACCTCTCGGCTTGAACGGTACCCGAAGATACGTCACTGATCTGTACCTTCGTGGCCCCCGACTTCAGGTGCACAGTAAGGGTCTTGCCGATGTCGTCCCTGAAAGACTTAATGATACTTTCCTTGGCACGCTCTACCTTCTCAAGAAGACGCCGCGTTTCTGATAACCGAGACTTCATCTCGCTCAATGCTCCATCGCGTTCCGCATCGGCCAGTTTCTGCTGCGACTCGTCGAATTTCCTGCTCAAGAGAAGAGCGGCAGCTTCGTCATAGACCGCCTCAACCATCGTCTGTTGATCTGCAATCTGCTTCTTACGGGCTGCATCTCTTTCCTTTGCTTCCTTCTCCAGTGCCGCTGCCAGTTCTCTTCGCTTCGTTTCTGTTTCCTTTGCAAACCTGTCGGAGTATCTCAGAACAACCGCGCGTGCCTCCTCAGCCTTACCATCGGCCAACAGCTTGTCCGATTCGGCCTTCAACTCAGCGATCACGGTCTTTATGCCTTGATCATACGCGGCATCCAGTGCTTTGACCTTCTCCTTCGCCTTTGACTCATACTCTGTCCCCCTGGCCGCTCGACTCAGTTCGCTGAACTGTTCTCGAACCGCGAGATGGGCATCCGGATGGTCCTTTGAGTATTTGACTGCATTTGCATAACGTTTCTCCAGATCGGCCAGTCTCGCTTTCTTCGCCACCTCAGGATCCGGCGCCGAAGCCTTGGCAGGCTCGTCCGGCGACGCGTCTTGTTGCTTCACCGGTTTCGTAAGATTCTCAGTTGCCACTTGCGACACCGCCGGCGCAACAGTCCGGCGTGAATTGAACTTCATCCATCCCGCAAACCCCGCCAGCAGAAGAGCCGCGATAACCGCAAACACGGCAGCGCTGCGCTTTGCGTTTCGGTTTATGGAGCTCGCCTGGTCAACGGTCCCGGATCGTCTCGTCGCCGGTGCCCCATTCGTAAGGGTACGTGCCTGTGAGACCCCTTTCCGAATCTTGATTATTTTCTTCTTCGCAGAAGGAACTATGAAGTCGAGCTCCCCATCGGAAGCGAAGTCCACCTCTTCCCGCAAGGGCCCCGACTGGGTCCGCTCAAACACGGCAAGCAAGGACGCGGCCTGCCGGCTATGGCTGGCCAGATCCCTCACATCATCTTTGAACGATTCGATATCGTATGATGTGAGTTGCCATGAAACAGTTTTTGTTTCCGTGTCGTACGTGCAATAGCATGCGCGAAAATCACTCACGCGGGGCATGCCAACGCTACCGACGTTGACGATGTAGCGTTTTCCCTCCTCGACTCTGAATGACTTTGCGGGGAGGAGTTGGTATGTGCCATCCTCATTCAGAACATCCACCCTTGGTCGATGAGTGTGACCCACAAAAATCAATGGCTGTTCACAAACGTCCCAGGTGGCCCGCGCGTCTTCCTCGTCCAGAATATAGTTGAACTCCTCTTGCTCATGCATCGAGCCATGGACGCACAGGGCCTTGAAATCACCGCAATCCAGCTTGACCGCATACGGGAGACCTCGAAAGAACTCGACAGCTTTCTGCCCCAGTTTCCCTTTTGTCCAGGCAATCATCTCCTGGGCATCATCGTTGAAAGTGGAAACGTCAAAGAGGTCCGCCACGGCGGCATCATGGTTGCCGATAACAAAGTGATCTATCTTGGAATAGACGGCAGCGAGGGTCTCAGCGGGCCGGGGACCATAACCGACGATATCTCCGAGACAGATCACGGCATCAGCACCGAGGGCAACCGTATCTGCCCAGACAGCCTGCCACGCCTGAAGATTGGCGTGAATGTCAGAGATGATAGCGTACTTCACAGATCTCCCGTCTGGCCCGACGTGAAACATCCGGGCCAAGGGATACGCTAGTCATTGGCGCATCAAGAAGTCAACTTAGATATTGAGCATTTTCCGCGCAGCGGAGAATCGTCAATCTGGGATTCATCTTCCTGATGCGCTGAAAGGAAGCTATAGTTATTGAAAGGAATGTACGCCCAAGGTTAAGCACAATATCGGCCGAAAAGGAAGCAGAGTTCCATGAGGACAAGATATGCACTGGTGATCGGCCTGTATGCGGGGTGCTGTGCGGTGGCCGTTTCTGCCGAGATAGGCATGGCCCGTTTCTACGTGGCTCAGGACGGTCGAAACAGCAATCCCGGAACGGCGGAGAAACCGTTTGCAACACCAGCCCGTGCCCGCGACGCCGTCCGCGATGAGATTGCCTCAGGCCTCAAGGGCAACGTGACCGTGTTCCTGCGCGGAGGCACCTATTTTCTCGATGACCCGGTGGTGTTCGGCCCTGAGGATTCCGGGACGGACGATTATGCAATCACCTATGCAGCGTGGGACACTCGCCCGCCCGTGCTCAGCGGTGGTCGACCCATCCACGATTGGAAAAGGGGGACAGGCAAGCTCTGGTCGGCCTCTCTGCCCGAAGTCGGGGATGAGAAGTGGTATTTCCGGGAGCTCTTCGTCAATGGCCGACGTGCTGTCCGTGCACGGACGCCGAATCGATCGGCTGAGGAGTATTGCTGGCGGCTGACTGCCGCTGAGATCTCGCGCGATCTTCAGACTCACACAGTGACGGTGGGTCCCGGCAAGATCGGAAAATGGAGCCGTCTCGAGGATGTCGAAGTTATCGCGCTCAAGAACTGGGCAACTCTCCACAAGAAAATCCAGGAAGTGAATCCCGCGACGGGACTGGTCGTGTTGAGGCCTCCGCATGTGAAGTACTTTGGCGGTAATCGTCCGAGGAAGGGCGGCGGCTGTTTCTTCGAGAATGCCCCTGAGATGCTCGACGAACCTGGTGAGTGGTACCTTGACAGGCGGACGCGTGTGCTTACCTATTGGCCGCTCGACGGCGAGGATATGACTAAGGCCGAGGTGATTGCGCCCATTCTGACGCATGTTCTGGAGATTGCAGGGACGGCCGACAGGCCGGTGCGTAATCTGCACTTCCGTGGTCTGTCGGTCATGCACAGTCATGTGCCGTTGCCGGCGGAAGGCCACCATGGCCGCCAGGCCGCCTTCCGGTATGGCGGGGACGGTACGATGGGCAGCTTGCCCTGCGCGATCCGCTGGGTCCACGCCAGGCATTGCCGTCTGATCGCTAATAGGGTTGCCCACGTGGGCGGCGGTGGAGTGGACTTGCGGGAAGGCTGTCGGCACAATCGCATAGAGGGCAACGAGGTATTTGATGCGGCGGGCAACGGCATTAACGTGGGCGGTCCGAATGACGAGGAACTTGTCCCGTCAGGAAACCGTATCGCCAACAATTATGTGCATCACTGCGGAGCTGTATACTACGGGTCTTGCGCAATCTGGGCGGGCCTGGCCCGGAAAACGGAGATCACTCACAACCTTGTTTGCGAACATCCCTACACCGGCATCAGTATCGGTTGGAACTGGAGTCCTTCACCGAGCGTTGCGCGCGAATTCACTGTTACCCATAATCACGTCCACGACGTAATGAAGGAGGTATGCGATGGCGGGGCCATATACTCTCTGGGGTATCAGCCTGGCACTGTTCTGCGTGCAAACCATTTGCACGATGTGCACCGCTCGCGATACGCGGTTGCCGCACCCAACAATGGCATCTTCTTTGATGAAGGTTCAAAGGGTTATCTTGTCGAGGACAACGTCATCTACGGCACAGCCGGTCGACCGGTGCGCCACAATCGCAACAAGCCCGAATGGCACACCTGGAAGAACAACCTTTTGGTTGGCGAAATGAAATCGTCGGAAAAGCATGTCCAGCAAACCGACGCGGTGCCGGCAGGCGGCCGTCCAGTCGACTTGACACGCGTTAAGAAGGCCGGTTTAGAGCCGGAGTGGCAAAAGAGACTGATCGAGTCCCGGAGATAGCGCAGCTATCAGGGCCCTCCCTGGTTACCTGTCACCCGGATAACTATAAGGATGGCGTCGGCCGCCAGGGGTGGCTTGTTGCCGCCGGGCGTCTCGGGGTCGATGCGGTACTTGTCGGCGTTGGCTCTCAGCCAGCGTATGGCGTTGGCCACATCCCACGCGCAAAGCGGCACCGGTGCGTCGGTCTGCAAGGCGTAATCGGGCGCAGCAATGACGAAGCCCTTACTCAACAACGGTCTTGCGTCGTTGATGAAGCCACCAGCCTTGTCGCCGTAACCGCCGCCGAAGACAGCGACCACACAGGGGAGTTTGCCCTCTGCGGGTGTTCTTGGCACCCACACATCCATGCGCTCCCACTCACGTTCAGGCTGGAGAAAAGGAATCCCGGCATGAAGGGTTGCCTCCTCGTATTCCCTGGGCTTCCATTGGAGAGCCCGTTCGGGTTTCAATCGTTCGTCGGCTGTACGCGCCGGTTGAGCGGTTAGCAGGGCGAGAAGAATGAGAATGGGCTGCAATTGCTTCATTGTTGTGCTCCGACTGTGCGTTGAATCCTAACCCTCCTTCTGCGCCTGCGGCGCATACGGCGTGGCAAGCGGATTCAGCTACAGGAGAAAACTCCGTATTTCGTAGCTGGATTCGTTAGAATTCAGATCCCCTTATCGCCTGTCCGCGTCTCCGTTCGCCGCCAGAACCAGGTTCCCGTCTGCCAGTGTGATGCGTTGTTTGCCAACTGTAACCGCTTCGCCCGCCTTAGAGACCTTGGGCGGTGTGGTTGTCGTCGGAAAGTAACAGGTGATTTTGTGTTTTCCGAGTTTCACTGTCTGACCCTCGGCTTTACCGGTGGTGACGAGCATGACATCCTCGCCTGAGGCACCGCTGAAGTCTACCGCCACTGCGGTGCCGTCTGACATGGTCAGCGAGCTGGCCGTGCCTTTCGGCGAATGCGACCAATGCTTAGGGATTCCTTCCTTGGCTATTCCCCACGAACTGTGCTTACCCATGGTGTTGATTCTGAAGGTATTGTCAGCTTTCGATGCCATGTACCCCTGGGTCCTCGTGAGAAGCACGGTGATGACTGTGTCGTTGTTGTCTTTCCAGCGGTTGCGCCACAGGTAGAAGTGGGCGTCCGAGTCGCGGTAACAGCGGGGCAGCACATCGGCCGGGTTACGGACCTTGATACCGGTAGGCCAGTTCACAAATGATGTTACAGCCACGTGAGGATAGGGGCTGACCGTATCGTAGGCACCGCGACTCGCATCTGCATCTTTCAGGAACTCATCATAGTACCACTTCATGGCGGCGCGTTCGTCGTCGTGCAACGTGCCCAGCGTGTGCGCAAAGTAACCGGCACCACTGATGCCGCCTCGGCCCCAGACATTTCCTCCATAGCTCCCCCGTATTGGCCAGAAGTCGGGCTTTCCGGAGCGGACGACCGTCTGGTAGATCCACTTCAGGCCGATCATTCTTGCGTTGGGTCGTTCGACGGCACAGAAATCCTCGCCCATTGCAGTTCTCCACGCCTGGAGGGCGGTAGTGAACACGATGTGTGACGACATCGATCCCGTTCCGTCGCCTTCTTTGAAGAATCCGCCATCCCCGAACCCGTCACGCAGATTTCTGATCGTGTTCTTCTGCGCTATCTTGAGTAACCGGTCGATGCGTGACTGCTCCACCCACGGTTCACCAGTGACAGCCAGCAGGGCCAGCGACGCCCCACCAACCTGCATTCCGAAATGGTTGCTTGCCGGCGGCATGGTTCCCAGCGTGAGTGTTTCGATGTCGCCGGCTTTCTTCTCCTTCCCTGTAGAACTCTTGCCGGTGTACTCGGCTATAGCACGACCGATCTTCTCGCGTGTCGCTTTGTCCCAGCCGTCATAGCAAAGGTCGAAGCCGAGAGCATGCCATCCAAGGGAGGGTCCGGCGCGTAGCGGACCCCCGGGACCAATGAAGCTGTACCGGTCGTCACGGTCCCGCTTGCCCGCAAGTGAAGCCTCGAAACACTTCCTGCCGAATTCGGCATACTTCTTGTCTCCAGTCAGCTGGTACAGCAATCCATACCCCGCCGCATGGCCGATCGTGAACGCCCCTGGCTTGTCGAGAACGGTGTTTCTGTATCCCCCGCCCATGTAGGCATGGGTGGCATCGCTGAACACGGTTGTCATACTTTCTCCGTCGGAGCCGTTCAGGAGATATCGCAATCGTTTCAGTATGGCCATTCCTTCGGGCGTCTTCATCTTTTCACGTAGAGCCGGCAGGTCACTCTTGCGGAAGAGGAGACGAGGGTGCTCGCCCGGCGCAGGTGATTCAAATCCTTTCACTGCAGCGAACCAGGGTCGCGGATCTGCCCTGGTCTCGTACCTGGTCACTCCTTCTTGTACTTTGCCGTCGAAGCTTCCCTTGACGGTTACATCGGGCTTCCCTTCGATCTTGACGGTGAGATCGTAGCTGCCGACCAGGTGTTCATCATAGATGTGGCCGTCAATATCGAAGACGTAAGTGCATGGCTCCGTGTCCAGTGTTTCAGCGGGAACGGCAACATTGGCGGCGAAGCGGTACTTCTCTGCGGTAACCGTGTTACCTTCAACGGTGAAGCCCTTGCGATCGACGGCGTTGAATTTCTTGTCCATCGTGGCGTGAGCAGTGGACACAAGCTTGCCCTTTTCCATGCCGAGGTAAAGGATCATGCAGCGGTCGCCGAACTTGGGCGGGCCTCCGACAAGTGCGCCCTGCATGTTGCAGGTGAGCGTAAAGGGCTCGGGTAACGGGGGCTGTTCCTTCAGTTTTGACGTCGCCTGCAGAATGCCTTGTTTAGGGAAGTTCTGTGCCGTCTCATCTTTCGAGTTGACGGTCAAGATTTCATAGGCCCCCTTCATTTTGCCGTCTTCAACCATTGCGTCGAACGCGATTTCGATTGTATAGCTCCTGTGATCCCTGGGAACCCAGAGATCTGGTGTCATATTCATGACGACTCGGCCCTGCATCTTGCCTTCGACAATCGGCGCTCCCGAGAGATCGCCGTAGTACCAGCTTCGGTTGTACGTCTTGCCACCGTCGCGGGCAGGATCGCGCGAGCTGCCCACCGCGGTAATCCACTTGCCGTTCCTTTCCGAAGCATAGATGTACATCGGTTTCGTCTGGTTGCGGAAGACACCGTCCAAGATCAGGGTCCAGCGCTGTTCCGGGGCGCCGTTCACGATTTGCGGGACCATCACGCCCAACAGGACTCCGAGCAATAGCATCTTCATTCTCATGGTTCCGATCCTCTCTCGATTTCCTTCCGTGAAGGGGATGATGAAACATTCCTACGCACGACACGAACGTTCACCAACTTGACAAACAACTCTACCACACGGTTGCGATGTCTCAAGGGCCTGATTGCGTATTTGCGATGCCCGATTGCGTTCTCCTTCGTTAGAGCTATTAAAGGAGCGGTTCTAATCAATGATGCTGTGTTGCGATACGGGAAATGAGGAATACTGACAAAGAAATAGGAATTCCTGTGTTCAGGCGGCGATAATGCCTGGCTAGAGGGATGGGGCAGTCGGCCTGGAATTGGTAGAACGTGTGAGTGAGGCGATGCGGTGAGACCGGACGCTACCTTATCGCACTCCCACTGTAATAAATGTGTGCTCCAAACAACCTGTGAGGCGGGTAGGTGCGAGTACCGACGTGCGCAGTTCTGCAATCTATATCGTTGAGCCGTCAACGACAGAGACTGCTCCTTTACCGGCTAATAATGCCGGAAAGGATAGGTTTCGTTCTTTCTACAGCATGTGGGCATTGAGCATCCACGGCGACTGAGTAAGGCGGAAGGTGTTTGCCGGGACAAGACCCAATCTCAATCGCCTGGCAAGTGGCCGAAGGCTTCGCGGGCGAGGCGGCGGATCTTGGGGTCTCGGCGGAGTTTGGCGAGGGCGCGTTTTTCGATCATCTGAACGTAGTTGCGGGGGAGGATGCGGTCTGTGAGGCCGTCGTCCCAGAACAGAAGGGCAACTTCTTCGAGCTTGAGCACCGGGCCGGCTCCAGATACGACACGTGATTCTGACGACCGATCACGAAGACTGTTATTAAGAGTCAAGCCACTGTATATTGAGCCGGGAAGTCCATGGGAGAACGGGTATATCGAAAGCTCTCATGACAAGTTCCGGGACGAACTGCTTAATGGTGAGCTGTTCGACACGATGTGGGAGGTATAGGTGCTCGTGGAGCAATGGCGCAGCGAGTACAACACGTTCAGGCCGCACAGCGCCCTCGGGTACCGGCCGCCGGCACCCGAGGCATGGGAGGCATTGCCTCCCGTCTCTGCCCTAAGGCCAGCTGTGAACTTTGCGCTTCTTGCATCATGAGTGGTATCACTATAGGGGGCAGGTCAGGGACACAGAGCGGATATCTGGCAAACAGCACCGATTTCAGGAACTGCGGATAGCTTAATGGGTACGGTGAGTCAGGTTAAGGGATTGAAGAACGAAAAAATTGTAACATACCTGCTTACGAAAGGAGTATGTCTATGTGCCAGAAGATTCTGCTGGTAGTTGCTGCTTTGGCGTTTGGATGTTCAGCCGGTGTGCTGGGTGTGGAAACTGAGCAGTGGGACATTTTCGAGTTGACATTGAAGGGGCCATCGGACGGCAACCCTTTTGCCGATGTCAGGTTCAGCGCTGAGTTCAGACGGAAAGATGAGGTCTTTAAGCCGGAAGGGTTTTATGACGGCAACGGCATTTACAAGGTTCGGTTCATGCCCGACGCAGCCGGCAACTGGACTTATGTGACGAGGAGTAATCGCAAGGATCTGGACGGAAAGAAGGGCCACTTCACCTGTACGAAGGCCCGGTCGGGTAATCATGGGCCTGTGCGGGTGCACAATACGTTTCACTTTGCCTACGCGGACGGCACGGCTTACCGCCAGATAGGCACTACCTGCTACGCCTGGGTTCATCAGGGAGATGCGATGGAGGAGAAGACGCTGGCCACACTAAAAAAAGCGCCTTTTAATAAAATGCGTATGTGCATCTTTCCCAAGGATTTTGCCTACAACAAAAACGAACCGGTGTACTACGCTTACGAGGGCAAGCCGTTAAAGGACTGGGATTTTACACGCTTCAACCCGGCGTTCTGGCGCCATTTCGAAAAGCGTGTGGGGCAGTTGCGTGACATGGGGATCGAGGCCGACATCATTATCT
>JASLPY010000090.1 GCA_030744755.1 Kiritimatiellia bacterium
CCTTCGCCCATGCCTTCGCCCATGCCTTCGCCCATGCCTTCGCCCATGCCTTCGCCCATGCCTTCGCCCATGCCTTCACCCATGCCTTCACCCATGCCTTCACCGTCCATGCCCATGCCGTCCATGGCCATGCCGTCCATGGCCATACCGTCCATGCCATCCATGGCTTGGGAGTCCATTTCGGTTCCGTACTGCTGCGAACTGTCGGCAACATCAGCGGAAGCGATATCTTCCTCTTCGACGGCGGCAAGGATCTCTTCTACTTCCCTGAGGGCCATTAGCCCGTTGTCCTGGTGACCCACGGCATCGATTACCTTCTTTTCCAGTATGCTTGTAGCGGCACTCTTAAGAAGGGAGTCGGGCCTGCTGGTCTTCATGGCGCTTTGAGCCTTTCTCAATCGCGCTCTCAGCTCCCATTCGTACGTACTTTCAATGGCCTTGCCCAGTTGTGTAGTGAATTCCGCGAGTCTTTCCGTCACGGTCTGCTGAGCAGCGGCTACTCTGCCTTTGTCCATCTCGGCGACCTCGGGTTTGACTAGCAGCTCCTTGCCCCATTCCGCAGTTTCCCCTCTCAAGAATTCCTCTGTCTTGATGATGGCCCTTATCTGGGCAAGAAGAACGTCCAGGATGAGAGAAGAACCTGTTTCCTTCAAGAGTCTGTCCAACTCAGTGATTATCTTCACGATCTCATCTCCCGCACGATCGAGGTGAGGAAAGGATTCGTTGATCTCTGTGCGTGCTTTTTTCAGATGTGAGGCCGCCGAGGGGAGATTCTCAGCATTTACCTTCGTAAGGGAAACACTCATCTCTGAGACAACGTCGCCGCTGCCTTTCTCCATGAGCGCGTTCGATTCCAGATCGACGAGCAGCCAATCGATCCTGCGGACCGCGGAGCCCATGTTTTGGCGGACACGCAATTGCCTTCGCTCTTCGCCCCTTATCCGCTCTACTGTCTTCAGGATAGTGCTCCGCTCAATCTTTTCTGCCGGTTTATCCTTCAGCGCAGGGCCAACGTTCTCGGCGGAAATCGCAGGAAGGAAAATGCTGCCAAAGAGCAGTGCCGCCAGCATTCCTCGAATATGCATATTTGTGGATATCTTCACTTCTTTTCTTCCGCTTTCAAGTTTTCTACCTCGTCGCGTGCCTTTTTCTCCGATTTCCGAGCACGTACGATCTTTTCCCGCTGGGCTTTGAGTTCATTCCTGAACCACTCAAGATACTGGTCCTCGCTCACGATTGAAAGTCTCCGTGCGGCGGAAATGTTGATGTGTGAGCCTTCCGGCGGACGCCTGTCGCTTACTTCGAGGAAGAAACTGAGAACATCACCTTCCTTTAAATCGGGCAAAGTCTTCTTCGGGACCCAGTTGTGGTCTATGTCTTCGGACACACCTTTCAGTGGTCGCATCTCCACGCGTTCTTCCTTCTGTCCGTTAAGTGAATAGACCAGCGTAGCTTCGGCCAGGCCATGGTCGTCAGTGGCCCTTGCCAGGATCTTCACTGTCTTGTTTGTTGTGGCCAGCCTGTCCCCCGACGGATGGATCAACTCAACATCAGGGATCCTGTCCTCTACAACGCGAATCACGTGCAGAACATCGTCATAGGTAAAACCATGTTCGCGCTCGGTCCATATGAAAGTGTATTTAAACGTATTCGTCGCCACTATCTCAAAAGTTGCCCTTGTGCCGCTTGCGTCAATTGTTGCATCTATCGTTTTCTCACCCATTTTCACTTTGAGGGCCGTTACAGGCGGACGGCAGCGGAGGTCCCATGCAATGTGAGTGTCCATTGGAACTTCAAGGTTCAGATCCGCTCCCGCGGCTGGAGCGCCGTTATCCCGCATGTACAGGGGATAGGTCAACTGAACTTTCGCAGCTACGATCTCGGGTGGCGGGGAAACAGTTATTGTGAATGTTTCAGATCTCGCATCGCCAATCCTGACCCGGTAGACAAGGTCCTCGTACAGCTCCGGCATCTGCCGGAAGAACTCATCGCTGCCTGTTCGGGCGAGCGGGAGAATCTGCCATGTGGTTTCGTCTTCTGAGCGAACATAAACTCGCCCTTCATCAGGGATCTTTCCTGTCGCCTGGGCCCTGATTCTTATCGTCTCGCCCTGCTTCACTGTCATGTCCCCCGACATTGAAACGATCTGGGTCCGCGTCGGATAGGCCACCTCGGCACCCAGCATCCTGAGTAGAAGCGATTGCATGTGACTGGTCCAGTTGAAAGTAACGGCCGAGAAGAGCAACAGGGTCCCGGTGGCCACAAGCAGAAGGTTTCGCAGTTGCCGGAAATTCACAACTTCCCGGAAATCCAGCGGTTTTGTCTTGAGGACAGCCTGCTTGCGCATGGCCTCCAGCAATGCCGGAGAAGCTCCCGTTGCTTCAAGTGCCGGACCCTTAAGCTGCGTGTAGGTAATCAGCAGGGAAGCCAGTTCAGGATGCTTGTCTTCAACTTCCAGCGCCACTATCTCAGGATGGTACGGTTTCAGGAATCTGAGCCACTCGTGCCACAGTACCCAGGCCAAAACGCCCAGGTTCACCGCGAACAGAATCAACAGCTCACGTCCGGAAATCCGCGACCGGAAAAGAATCTGCCAGTCGATCAGCAGGTCCAGAAGGATCATGGTAAACAGCCAGACCATCAGGCGTGATATGCCACGAAGGTGATAGAATCGCCGTTCCTGCTTCCAGGCTCGGCGGAGCTTCGCCTCAATGCTCTTTCGTCCCTGTGCAGTTGTTTCTTCGTTACTCATGCCGCATTTCTACCTGATTCCCTGCTGATATATGACTCTTAATCACACTATCTCTTCTCTGTGGGTTCGGCCCTATACCAGGTTGTCCCTTCTCCTCATGTACCACTCAATTCCCGTTATGATGACGAGCAGTATAAACATTGCCGGGAGATCCCACATGTCCTTTTCTTTATGCACAACTGTTGTCAGTTTCTCCTCGTTTTTCAGCTCTTCGGGGAGCTCCGCAAGCCCGCTGAGAGAGAAGTTCCTGCCGCCTGACCTTGACGCGACCTGTTCGGCAACATCAGGGCGGGACCCCGTTTCGCGTTTCTCGAGGGGAACTATCTTGACGTCAAACTCAACAGTGTTGGCAACAGGTTGGTCGTTGGGCTTGGCTCGCAGCACATAAGAGCCTTCTTCGTCCGCGAGGTAAGAACCCGAATAGAAACCGGGCGTGTCGGGAACAGGCGCAAGCTCCAGTTCTATGGGCAGGGCCGTGGCGCCGGATTTCTCCAGCATTACGGCATACGCAGGTTGTTCAACCGGGTCAAAGGACTCGGTTAGGACATTGGCGAAGACATTCACCTGCTCTCCCGCGGCATAGCTCTTGCGGCTTGTTTCGAGAGTGATCTGCTTGTTGTCACCCAGCAGTCGCGACAGCGAAAGGAACTGTATCGCCTGACCCCAGAATCTTGCGTGATACTTGTCACCCACTTCGCGGCGCAGTCTCCACAAGTTCTCTGTCCCCACGTACATTGTCTTTCCTTTGCCGTAACGTTGCCAGGCAACCAACGGGTAGGCAACTGCATCAGATTCCATCTTCGGCAGCGACAAGAGGACCTCGGCGCCGGGTTTAGCGCCATCGAGTTTCGGCAGGTGCCCCAACGGCCTGACAATTGACCAGAGCCTGTTGTCTAGCTGGCTGGACCCCGACAGGGAGATTACCGAGCTGTTCTGGCCTTCCGGCGTAACTACCGGGTGGGCCTTCACGCCGGGATACACCGCTGGACCTCCAGCGATCCTGACCGGAAGCATCTCGGCTATTGGCGAATCACGGTAGGTTGCCGGAGCGCTTACAGGCCCTGCCAGCATCAGTACCGATCCGCCGCCTTTCTTAACCAGTTCTTCAATAAGTGCGACCTGTTTGCTGTTGAAGTAATTTGCCGCAACGTCACCAATGATCATCAGATCATGCTTCAGAATCTCTTCCGCGGAGTCGGGGAATCTGCCGATATATCTCGGTGACGCCGCCGCCAGGGAGGGATCACCCTGTGTCATCAGGAATCTTACGTTCAAACGGGGGTCGCGCAACAACACCCAGCGGAGGTACCTGTATTCCCAACGGGGGAGTCCCTCGACGTACAGGACATTGATTTTCTCGTCAATAATCCTGACCTTATGACTTATGGCGTTGTTATCTTCCGCGGTCTCTCCCGCCTGGGCCTCAATCGCCACCTTGAGTTCAGCGGAACCGTCTTTCTTTTTAGGCCTGTACATCAT
The DNA here is from genome assembly GCA_030744755.1 of Kiritimatiellia bacterium. GTDB lineage: Bacteria > Verrucomicrobiota > Kiritimatiellia > UBA8416 > JADHWI01 > JASLPY01. The sequence continues at coordinate 4,232 of JASLPY010000090.1, forward strand.
TTCTTCGAACTGAGCACCGCCGGAAAGAACGATATCCCGCGCAATTACCTCCTCGCCATCGACGGCGAGCAGAAGTTCCACGGTTCTGCCTTCAAATCCACTCGAATCAACCTGGATGCGAAGAGGAACCTTATCTCCGGCGAAAACCACGTCGGGCGCTACCAGTCTGCGAACCTGCACGTCCGGAGGTGAAGGCAGTCCAATCGCCACCGGGTAGACCGGTACACCGCGCTCCTTCATCCTCTGGGCCACATCCGCGGGATCGCGGCCTTTGATCCAGGTGAAATCGCTGAGGACAACGACGCCTGCTATGGGTTGACCCGTATGGCGGCCGACAGCTTCCTCGATTGCAGACCCGACACGCGACGTCTTGCCTTCCGCCTTGCGCTTGTCCAGCCAATCAGCATTCTCGCCTTCGCCCGCTATTGGTTTGAGGTCGTCGTCAAAGCTGAAGAATCTGAGTTGGTATTCCGCGCCCAGCTTGCCGGCGATATCGATTTCAGGGTGCTTGATCGTGGCCCTGGCAAGATCCAGTCGAGACACGCCAAGGACCTTGCTTCGAAGGGATTCAGCCTTTGCTTCCGTCACTTCTTCCGCCAGGGGGAGCTGCTGGAGCGCCTTTGCTGCTTCCGCAACATCTTCCGGAGCGGTTCGTTCATCGGAGATGGACATGCTGTTCGACGTGTCCAGGAGGATAAGCACCGTGCGGCGAAGCGGCCTGATGATTTTCATTTTCATCACTGGTTCGGAGAGCATCACGATGAAGAGCAACGCAGCGAATACCTGGCAGAAGCCCATGAACTTACGCCGTCTCAATGTCAATTCAGTTTCGGACCGGTACATGTAGATGGCAAACGCGATAGCACCGGAAAGCAGAAGAAGGACCCATACCCAGCTATGCCGCAGGTATACCTCTACGTCGGAGATCTTCTCCATTGGATCCAGATTGAACAACGTTCTCAGCATTAGTTACTCTGTTCTCTTTAATCCGTGCCCATCCGCGCCCATCCGCGGTCAAACTCCACAATATCCATCAAGTCTTTCTTGCCGCGGCCACATTCTTCTTCCGCATTGATTCCGTCACATCCGTTTCACCAGTTCTCATCCTTCTTGTGAAGAACCGCGCCAGCCATGACTGGGCAAGGAAGAGGATAACGGCCATGATGAGGAGCATTCTCGAGAGTTCGCGGCCAATACGATTCTCTTTCACGATCGAGGCGAGAGAATCCCCCTGTGCGACTACATGTACGTCTATGCCGCCAAGTTCTCTTTCTATGACGGCACCATCCAGGACTCTCACGTCGGCCTCCATTGGGTCAATGTTGACGGCGATTGGTGAAGGTTCCTTATCGATAACAACGGCTTCAAAGATTCCCGCTATCTCTGTTTCAACCGGGCAGGCGGGGACAGTTCCTTCACGGGCCAGCAGCTTGACCGAGCTTTCCCGGCCCTTGGGGTCCAGGAGAACGGCACTTGTTCCGGCTTCAGCCCCGTCGATTACAATGTGTGCGGGATCACCAACCAGGAACTGCCTGTCCCCGGGCCGGCTGGTAAGATATGTGACGGCCTGCTGCATCATCATCGGGAACAGCGGGTGGATAGCCAGGTTTGACCATTCCCTGTCGGCAGTCGTCGTGCAAAGGAGTACCGTTCCCTGTCCTGTCTTCTTTTCCAGCAGCAGCGGCGTGTCCTGGCCCGTAAGCGACAGGATCGTCACTCCGCCTTCCCCGACTTCTACTTTCGTAGACTGGATAAAGCGGGCCGTGTCGAGTTCTTCCTGCGGAAGTGCTTTTGCCAGCCTGGCCAGCACGTGGTCCGATCTAACCGGTCCCAGGCTCCAGGTTGCATCGGCTCCACCCGCGCTGCTCTTCACCGCTTTATGAAGTTCTCCCGGCAGAAGAAGCTCGCCCTCATGCTGCAGCGACGTGTTGTACGCTTCCGGGTCGACCAGGTCGCCGGTGAAGACGATCAGTCCACCACCGCGGGAAACGAAGCGGACCAGGCGCTTGCCCATTTCCTCGTCAAAACTCGGAACGTTAGCCAGTGCAATCACATCATACTGGCTGAAATCTTCGGCGGGCAGATCTTGCCAATGGGTGTTCGCCACGTTGAGTGCGGCTTCCGAGCCTCCTTCCTTCAGGCGAAGAGCCCTGACCATAAAAAACACTTCACTTTTCCATGGCTCTGCGGAAGGTTCGCCATCCACGCACAACACGCTGACTCTTGAACGTACATCGACGACGGCATGTCTCGCGTTGTCGATATTCAAAGCGTCCGGTCCCAGGCTCACCTTGAGTTTCTTGGTGCCGCCGTCATCAAAAGATGCGAAGAATGAAACTACCTTTGATGAACCCGGGGCAATCGCGCCAAGTGCCTGTCGAGTGATGGCCTGGTCATCAATGTAGAACGTGGCGGTCGCATCGCCCTGTGGCCGGCGACCGCTGTTGCTGATTTGAGCGGAAAAGCGAGCCATTCCCGATCGCCTCAGTGATCCCGATGCGTATTCGAAACTGGTTACCCCCAGGTTCTCTTCGCCACCTACCGGTATGGGCACTATAAACAGGTTTGCCGATTCGGCAATTTCCTCCATGCGTGCCCGTGCTTCGTCCGAGAGAGTTGTCCAATCCGTGGCCTGTGCATCGGTCAGGATATAGCATTCGCGCACTGGTGTCTTCAGCTCCGTGACGAGCTCGGCCAGCTCGGCCAGGCAGCGCTCAATGTTGAGCCGTTCCGGCAGGGTTGCCGTCTGCTCCAGCGCTTCGGCGAAACGTCTTTCGTCATAACCGGTTGCCCGGAGAATCATGCGCGGTCGGTTGCCCATCAGTACCACTGTCGTGGGGTCTCCAACGTTCACCGTCGAGAGTATCTCCCGGGCTTTTTCGACTGCCTGTTCATAACGGTTGGAAAGTTTGCCGTGCGCCATGCTGTAGGAAGCATCAATTGCTACTACGGCGCCTATCCGCTGCTGCCCGCCGGACAGGACCGTGCCCACACGCCGGACTGTCGGCCGCAAGAGGGCCAGGGCCGTCAGTGCAAGGAGAAGACAACGAAGGAAGAGGAGAAGATAGTCTTCAAGCCGCACCTGGCCGGATCTGATGACCAGGGCCCGGCGGAGGAGTTCCATGGCCGCCCAGTCGGTCTGCCGCTTGTGCTTACGGTAGAGCAGGTGGATTATGATAGGGACCGCGATACCAACCGCTCCCAGGCCTGCCCATAATGCTATCGGATTCAGAAAGTTCATAATCTACTGTTGAGTCACCACGTAGGCGTCTCCCATGTCAACCCCGCACGGGTATGCCAGCCTCTCTCCAAAATCAACATTCACAACCAATTCGTCACCCGCGGGAAGATCGAGAGCCAGCATCTTCGGTTCGGTTTCCGGATCGAGCGTTTGTTTGAAGATACTCTTGCCTGAGATTTCCAGCGAAAAGACCACGTCCTCGCGAAGGCCGAGGATAGGTGCCATGACCGTCCTGAATTCTCTTTTGCCCGCTGCGGCAGGCATCTTGTACCGGGCCATGGTCTTGGCTCCCAGTCGCGTGGCAGTCAGGAATCCGCCGTTGCATCGAACGCCGGCGTTAACCGCGTGCGGCTCGGATGGCGGAAACGGCGCCCCCTTCAAGTCGGTTTTCACATCGGTCGCCTGGCTGAGCCACATGACGTCAGTGCGGGCCCTTCTAAGGTACCTGACATTACTCCATGCAACGGAAATCGAAGTCAAAACTCGATTGGTGACAACCATGTTCTCACCGTCCAGCGCCACTGTTCCCCGCAGCACCGAGCCGTCGAGCAGTCCTATTTCATCTGATGCGACAAGTCCGGCGTTCTCCTGATCCCGCTTGAAGCGGTAGGAAAGAAGCCGGTCACGAGGAAGGGTTATCGCGCCCAGGGGACATTCAAACTCTACAGAACCCCTGTCTATCTTGAGAGGGCTCCCAGGGATGGGATCCGCGTTTCTGAGGTAAAGATAACCTTTCCTGTTGGAATGCGGTCCATCCGTTCGAGAACTGAAGTCGAGTTGTGCCACAGCATCAATATCTACCAGATGGCTCCCTATTATCGTTCCATTCAGATTCAACTTTCCGTCTTCACGCGACTCGAAGTCAGCGTTCAGGATGTCGCCGCTGGTGAGTTTTACGAGATGCGACGACTCGTCCCCGGTGTCGTCCCGGTTGAAATCAACAAGAATTATGTCATCGATGGGAACCGGCCGGCCGTCTACCTGGAGCTGCCCATCTGCAACATTCAGCCTGCCGGACAGGATACTGTCCGGCGTGTGAACGGTTCCCTGCAGAACCGACGAACGGTGCAGAGCGCTGATCACCACTGACGCCGGATTGTCACTCTGGACAATGTTGTCGACGCAGATGTGGCCCCACAACCGCGTTTCCCTGTCAACGATTTCTACTCGAGCGCTCTTGCCGAGGTACTTGGAAACATCGAAGGCCGCTTCTTTCATGGTAGCGGAGTAATTTCCGGCAGCAGACCGCACAACCGAACCATCAATGAGAAGGTTCAGACATGTCCGCCCCGGATAACGTCCGCCGGAAATGAGAAACTTGATGTACTTTCGCTCAATGATGAATTCAGGTGAAAGGCCGTGGCCTGTTCCAGAATCGATATCTTTGTCAGCAACACTGGCCAGGACCATCTTTCCCTGGACACCGGACAAAGAGAAATGCCGGTTCCTGTCCCGGCTGACCTCGGAAAACTGTCCCCTTGCCGCATGCACAAAGGACGTTCCCTCGAATTTCCATTTCTTCTCAGGGCTCTTCTTGTCCTCGGTTTTCACTTTTTCGAAGTCAGCGATCAATATATCCTCCGCAGCAGGAACAGTCCCGCTGAATGCGAGCAAGGCAAGCAGAAAAGGAATGGCAACGCTTCTTTTTCCAAACTCAATGTTCAAGCTGTCGCCCATAACTGTTTTGTCCCGACTGAAGACTTCTCCGTTTACCTAACCTTAGCCATTGCCGATCTCTGCAGCAGGTAGCTCGAAATCACGTGTTCTATAGGTTCGGCCGTATTGACCAGCACGTAATCCGCACGGTTCCTGTTACAGGCCCCCCTGATCTTGTCAATGAATGCCTGCAACTCCTTCATGTAGCTCGCCCGAACCCTGGATGGCTGGGTAATCATCTCGCCATCGTCCTCAAGCCCAACAAACTTCCACATGCCGTGCAGTGGGAAATCCAATTCGTAGGGATCAAGTATGTGGAACACGATCACGTTGTGTCCGCGGAAACGCAGGTGATTGATTCCCTTTATGAAGTCGTCCGTGTTGTCCAGGAGATCGGAGAAGATCATCACCACGCCTCGCTTGGTCATGCGCGCGGCAAATTCGTGCAACAGGGCTGCAATATCGGTCCGCGGCTGCGGCTCGGCCTTCTCCATCTGTTGGGAAATGGTCGCCAGCACGCTCATCGAACTCTTCGGCTCCACGTACTGACGCAGCCTCCCATCAAAAACACCCACGCCTGCGGAGTCGTGCTGGTCCACCACCAGGTACGCCATACTGGCTGCCATGTACTTGGCGTACTCCAGTTTCGATATCTTTCCGGATGCATATGTCATTGATGAACTGGCATCAACCAGCAGGTTGGCGACGAAATTGGTTTCCGCCTCGAACAGCTTCACGTAGTACCTGTTGGCCCTGGCATAGAGCCGCCAGTCTATATGCTTTATATCATCACCGGGAACATACTGCCTGTACGCGGTGAACTCCGTGCTGAGGCCGCGGGCCGGGCTTCGGTGCATTCCAATGCGAACCCCCTCAACGATCTGGCTCGCGACGATATCAAGCGTGCCTATCTGGGAGAGGATCGCAGGATCCAGGTACTTGGTCCCGGTTCTTTTTCCTTCCGCATCAGCCGGCATATACTACCACTTCGCTTTCTGACTACTGACTACTGGCCACCGATTACGGATCTACTCGTACAACTTCTCGTCGGACGGTATTTCTTCGAGCAGTCTCTTGACGACGTCGTCGGTCTTTACGCCTTCAGACTGCGCGGCAAAATTGAGTCCCATCCGGTGACGCATTGTCGGAAGCGCAAGCGCATGGATGTCTTCGATCGCCACGTTGAATCTTCCACGAAGGATCGCCCTTGCCTTGCCGCCCACGATGAGATTGAGACATGCACGCGGCCCGGCTCCCCAGGATACCCATTCGTTTATGAAATCCGGGGTGTCCTTTTCTCCTGGCCTGGTTGATCTGACCAGTCTTGCGACGTACTTGAAGATGTGGTCTGCCACGGGTACACGCCGCACGAGGTCCTGCAGCCCGATGATTTCTTCCTTCGAGAGCACTGGTTGGGGGTCAGCGTCCATCGCACCTGTAACACTCTGCATGATTGCGATCTCTTCGGCCTCGCTGGGATAGTCGACGAAGATCTTGAACATGAAACGGTCGAGCTGGGCTTCCGGCAGGGGATAGGTTCCTTCCTGTTCCAGCGGGTTCTGCGTCGCGAGGACGAAAAACGGGAGGTCAAGATGGAAATCCTCACCGCCGGCAGAGACCATGTTCTCCTGCATAGCCTCCAGCAGGGCTGCCTGGGTTTTAGGAGGCGTACGGTTGATTTCATCAGCAAGGATGATGTTGGAGAAAATGGGGCCCTTATCAAACATGAAGCGCCGCTTTCCCGTTTCAGGGTCATCCTGGAGAACTTCCGTTCCGGTGATATCGGACGGCATCAGGTCCGGCGTAAACTGGATACGATGGAAGGTAAGGGACAGGCATTTCGCGATGGAACTGATCAACAACGTTTTGGCCAGCCCGGGAACTCCTTCCAGGAGAGCATGCCCGCGGGAGAAGATCGAGATCATGAGCTCGTCGATCACCTGTTCCATCCCAACGATGGCCTTTCTCAGCTCATCAACTACCTGTTTATGTGCAACGCCCAGCTTCTCCACTGCCGCAACATCGTCTATCGACGGCTTGCCAGTTGTCTCATCAGCCATGATCGTATCCTTTCCAGATATGCCAGGTTTCGTACGTGGGAATGATGCTATCACCCCGACTTAAGGTGGAGCATAGGGACACGGGAGCTATAATGGCAATATGCAGATCTAACTATTTAAGGAAACCAAAGTAGAAGGACTTGAGTAGTTGTGGCTCGCCTGTTCAGCGTCCTCGCCGCCACAGCTCATCCTCATTCTAACTTGCCTCTCTCCATTGCTTTCCGTATGCTGTACAAATCAGGGGAACCGAAAGCATCGCGTCTCCTGCTCTACTCGCGGAGATTCTAGAGAATGCGTTTGGTCAGTGAACTGCTTCGTTGTTTTGCCCCTCCACACTTTGCTTTTGGAAGTGACGAAGCGGGAGGGGTGGACAAGGATCCGGGACGAGTTGACACGCTCAATCTGAATCTCCTCGAATCGCTCCCCCAGAAAGTCTTTGTTAAAGACCGCAATTCTGTCTTTCAGGCGTGCAATGAGAGTTTTGCCCGCGATCTTGGAATCCGTCCTGAAGAGATAGCAGGTAGGACAGATTCCGATTTTTTTCCGGAAGAACTGGCACAACGTTACCGTGCTGACGACAAGAAGGTGATATCCAAAGAGGTCGCTATCGTTGTTGAGGAGCCTTACGTCGTCTCAGGCAGAGAGCGTTGGGTTCGTGTTATTAAAGCCCCTTACTGCGACGATAACAAGGCAGTTGTAGGGATCGTAGGCATCTTCGAAGACATAACAGAGCGCCGGCGTGCGGAAGAGGATCTTCGCCAGTCTCAGCAACGACTCCTCCTGCATCGGCAGCAGACCCCCCTGGGAGTGATCGAGTGGGACCTGGAATTCCGTGTCACTGCGTGGAACCCGGCGGCGGAGCGGATCTTTGGTTTTACGGCAGGGGAAGCAATTGGCCGGAGTGCCGGAGAGTTGATCGTTCCCGAGAGCGTGCTTCCCCATGTTAACCAGATATGGGCAAGCTTACTGCAGCAAAAAGGTGGGTTCCAGAGCAGGAATGAGAACGTGGGAAAAGATGGCTCCGTTTTGCTTTGCGAATGGTTCAATACGCCCCTCGTAGATGCATCGGGTAGCGTGATGGGTGTGGCCTCCCTGGTTCTGGACATTACCGATCAGCGCAAGCTCGAAAACCAGCTTCGGCAGGCTCAGAAGATGGAAGCGGTTGGGCAGCTTGCAGGTGGAGTTGCACACGATTTCAATAATCTCCTCCAGGCCATAATGGGCTACACGGAAATGCTTATTATGAAGACGCCGACTGAGGATTCCAGGCACTCGGATCTCATGGAAATTCTGAGAACGGGAAAGCGCGCCGGTGATCTGACGCGGCAACTCCTGGCTTTCGCACGCAAGCAGACTGTTCTGCCCGAGGTGCTTGACCTCAACTCGGTAATCGAGGGTATGCTCAATATGCTGCGCCGGCTGATCGGTGAGAATGTCGAACTGGTGTGGGTGCCGAAGCATGATGTGTGGTCGTTGCGCATCGACCCCAGTCAGGTTGATCAGATCCTGGCTAATCTGGTTGTTAATGCGAGGGATGCTATCGGTGATGTGGGTAGCGTTCAGATATCCGTCGATAATATAGCGGTGGACGAAGCGTTCTGTTCCCGCAATGCGGATGCGGTTCCGGGCGACTATGTCATGCTCGCCGTTAGCGACGACGGATGCGGGATGAAGGCAGAGGACATGGCGAGGATCTTCGAGCCTTTCTTCAGTACAAAGGACCGCGGTCATGGCACAGGCATGGGTCTTGCGACAGTGTACGGTATCGTCAAGCAGAACAAGGGATTTGTAGACGTGGAGAGTCAGGCGGGCCGTGGTTCTACCTTTCGTGTGTACCTTCCGCAGTACGAAACCGAAGATGCTGACGAGCGGGTTGAGCCTGGTACGAATGAGGGGATGCAGAAGGGGAAGGAAGCAACGATTCTGATAGTGGAAGATGAGCCTGCCATACTTGTGCTGGGTCAACGTATGCTTAAGCAACTCGGTTACGAGGTCCTTGCCGCAGGAACGCCCGAGGAAGCACTTCGGGTTGCGAAGGAGCATGCCGGCGGGATTGACATGCTTCTGACTGATGTGATCCTGCCCGAGATGTCAGGGCGCGAGCTCGCAGACAGTTTCCTCACCATTCGACCCGGTGCCAAGCTTCTATTCATGTCCGGCTACGCAGCGGACGTAGTCAGCCAGCATGGCGTGCTTGAAGAGAATACGGACTTCCTTCAGAAGCCCTTCTCCATCGATGACTTTGCTTCCAAGGTGCAGCAGGCACTCGGGGGGTAGACCGTCATACTCTCCTACGTGTGCGCTCTTCAGTAGAACTGCCCTCTGGGCTGTACGCCCTATAGTCGGCAGTTGAACGGCCAGAAACTGCGACCGTACCCGTCGGTATTGACGAATCGGTCTGCCGAACTCGCACCCTCTGGGTGAACTCTGATGTCGCCGATCCGGATAGAGATTAAGGTAAAGATTAGGGTAAAGATTAAGGAAGGTGTTCTGCTTCCCTTGTCTTTACCATCGTCTGCCCCATGAACAGCCCCGCTACAGCGGGGTAAACCCGGAGCTTGCCACGCTCCGCGTGGGGCAGTTCTACCGGGAGTCAGACCCTATTTCCGCACAGAAACTAGCTAGACATTTCCTGTACCGATCTCGCCAATTCCTCGATCCTGGAGATGTCCGGTGCCGGTGTCCCGTGCTGTTCAGTTGCGGTGGCCCCAGCCGCTACCGCACGCGCCATGACCTCTTTCGAAAGGCATCGCTGCGCTGTGCCGAAGAAATCCGCGCAGAACTGTCCCAGGAGTGCGTCACCTGCACCTGTTGTGTCAACAGCTCTAACTGCGGGAGCAGGTGTGTGAAAAACTTCGGTGCCGGATGCAAAGTATGCCCCTTTCGCTCCATCGGACATAATAACTGCCAGGTGATTCTGGGCCAGCCGTCTCATCTCAGATAACGCTGCCTCTTCATCCTCGACCGTATGTCCAACGATCTCGGCCATCTCGAGACGGTTGGGAGCTATGATTTCCGGTCTCTCTCGCACTGCCGGATCAAGGCACGGTCCGCTCGCGTCAAGAACCACGGTCTTGCCGGTTTCGTGAAAGAGCTTTACGAGTCGGGCATATGTATCGTCCGGAAAACGAACGGGCAAGCTCCCGCAGATTATTACCACCTCGGCATCTTCTACCAGGTTCACGCTGTAGTTCCTCAAGACCTCCCAGTCAAATGCAAGTTCAGGGAAGCCTGGCCTGTTGAACTTCATTTCCGCTCCGGCCTGATCGACAACCATGATGTTTTCGCGCGTGGGATGGTCAACGTTCAGGAAGTGATGCCCTATGCCTGCTCCATCAAGAAACGACCTGTACAGATCGATTTCGCAGCGCCCCAGGATTCCTCCGGCAGTAACAATGCATTTGTTCTGAGCCAGCATCTTGGCGACATTGATTCCCTTGCCTCCGGGAGTCCGGATCTCTGAACCAACGAGGTGAACGTCTCCGGGCATGAGAGCACCCTCGACGCGCAGCGTGCAGTCAATCGCGGGGCTCAGGGTCAAGGTGGCAAACATATGGCTTCTCGCTACTGTTCCGATGCCTGTCTCATATCCTGATTACGGCGCCGTAACTCTCTTTTTGAGAACGGCCTTGAGCCAACGGTCCGCTTCAGTCGGCCATTGGCTGCAATCATGCCCTGCCTCCCCCAGTCCGAAACCATGCCCTCCCTGCTCGTATAGATGCAGTTCGCAAGGAACGTTATGTGCTCGCAGGGCCTCAGCCATAGTCACACTGTTCTGGTACGGAACACCTTCATCATTCTTCGAATGGGCAAGAAACATAGGTGGTGTGCGACTCGTGACCTGTGAATCAGGGGACAAGAGACGAATGAGTTCCGGACTTGGGTCTGGCCCAGTCAGGTTATCCCTTGACTGAATGTGAGCATTTGTACCCAACTGGCAAATAACCGCGTATACAAGGATGGCAAAATCGGGCCGGCATGAGATTGCTCCAGTGTGAACCGGACGATCGAACAGTGTGCATGCCATGGCGGCCAGGTGTCCTCCCGCGGAGAAGCCGGTCACGCCAATCCTGTCGGCGCAAAGCCCGTATTCGTCCGCCTGTCCGCGGACGATCCGTATAGCCTGTTGAATGTCAGAAAGCGGCACTGGATGGCTGTAATCTGCACCTTGAGTGTTCGGCAGACGGTATTTAAGGACAAAGGCGGTAATGCCGAGTGTGTTCAACCATTCGGCAGCTGGATAGCCCTCGTTTATGCATGACACCATGTTATAGGCGCCGCCGGGACAGATTACAACTCCCACGCCGCGGTCACTGCCATCCGGGGACGCGTAAACCGTGAGGGTCGGATTCCTGATGTTGTTGAATTTGCCGGGCTCTACCTGACCCTCGACAGCAGTAGTATCGATTCCCGGAGCATCGGGAGGCCACAACGGAATGACAGGTTTAGATGCCGCCGTCTTAAGCAGCACCCGCTTTTCTTTTTGCGTCATGCCAGGTTGTCCTCTCGCAGTGCGCGGAACTCTCCGGCTGCAACCGGGCTCAGTTTGCGGCGAGGCCTTCTTTCAGACCGGTAAAAAGAAGTGACATGGATGTTGCGCCGGGGTCGAGGTGGCCTATTGAACGATCGCCGAGGTTCTTGGCTCGTCCAAAAGTGGCCTTGAGATCTTTGGTGGATGCTGCGCCCGTTGCGGCAGCCGTTTCGGCGTCGGAAAGGGCTTCGTCAATGGCTTTGCCGGAATCTGCCGCGGCACGCAGGGCGGCGAGGGCGGGAACGAGTGTGTCGATCATTGTCTTGTCGCCGACCTCCGCCTTCGTGTTCTTGCGCAGCTTCGCCGCACCCGATTCCATAACGGAAGCAAGTACCTGGCAATCGAGTTCTCCGCTGCCTTCGGGTACTGCCTCGCTCATGCCTACAAAGAGAGAGCCGTAGAGCGGACTCGTGGAACCTGCGTCTGTCGACATTGCGGCCCAGCCTATGGCCTTGAGGAGTTTCTTCAGATCGTTGCCCTCATGAGAGTCAATCGTGGCGATGATTGCGTTCGCGACCTTTGCCATCGCGGTGCCGTGATCACCGTCGCCGGTAGCGGCGTCCAGCTTGGAGAGATGGTCACGGTTGGTGATGATCCTGTCTGCGGCAGTCTTGAGCATGCCGGTGAAGGCGTCGTAGTCAACGGTAGCGGGCATTCTTGGTTCTCCAGGAGGGTGGGGAATATCCCGGGAGGGCAGGTTGCCCTCCCGGGATGAATTTGTACTATCTTACAGTCCAGCTTACAGCGTCCGCGGGCGCGTTCAGGAGGTCAAGCAGCTCGTCGTCGAGCTTTGCGATGAACATCTGGAATCCGCCCATTTCCTGGACAGTCAGGTATTCACCAACGAGTGCATGGGCAACGGTTGCGCCCTGCGATTCAATGTAGTTCTTGGTGGCACGGAAGATGATGAACTGCTCCATGAGCGTGGTAGCCCCGGCTCCGTTGATCATGACCATTACCTTGTCGCCGCTGCCGGCGTTAGCTGCCGGGAGTACCTGGGCGGCCATTTTTACGGCTGTTTCATCGGCGGTCAGCATGTCAGAGCGGCCCGTTCCGGCTTCGCCGTGCTGGCCCATACCGATTTCCATTTCGTTGTCGGCCAGGTCAAAGATCGCATCGCCTGACTGCGGGTGCGTTGCAGTCTTGAGCGCGACGGCCAGTGTGGCCATGTTGTCGTTGATCTTCTCTGCAACGGCGTAGACTTCATCAAGGCTCTTGCCTGCTTCGGCGGCGGCACCGGCAACTTTGTACAGCGGAATGCATCCGGCCAGGCCACGGCGGTTCTCGATCGGGGCATCTGCTCCGGGTGCGATATCCTCGTGGGTTAGGATCATCCTGACGTTGATACCTTCTTCCTTGGCCATTTCCATGGCCATGTTGCCGCTCATCACGTCGCCTTCGTGGTTCAGAACCACGAAGAGGATGCCAGCGTCACGCTTGAGAAGGCGGAGGGCCTCTACGACTTTTGGGGCACCCGGTGCGGCAAAGATGTCGCCAACCACCGATGCGTCCAGCATACCTTCGCCTACAAAACCGCTGAGGGCCGGTTCATGACCAGCGCCACCCAGGGTTACGATCGCCACTTTGCTTTCGTCCTTGGGGTTGGCTCGCATTACGATCTTGTCAGAGACGAGCTTCACCTTCTGAGGGAAAGCAGCGCAGTAGCCTTCGAGCAGTTCCGGGGTGAGGTTGTCTGGGTTGTTGATGAATTTCTTCATTGCCATGATTCGTTCTCCTTTTCAGGTGACTTGTGGTTACGAGTACTGCATCAAACATATGGGAGCATCTTCCTCTACGATGAGCCCAACGGTCCTTCTCCTTTTAAGTAGCGTCGTCTACGCCTCTTTGGCTTTTGTGTTGTCAAACTCCATTCCGGGTTTGCTGAACTCGACATGGTTATGGTAGGTGGCGTATTCCGACACGATGGCGCCATTGGCCCCGGCACGCTGAAAATGCCATGTCTCGGGATCCTCCAACGAGTAGAGCTTTCCGGATTGGGCGGTACGCTTTGCCACGTACTTGGATTTGAACCAGTCTTCTCCAAAGCCCCAGGGCTGTTCGGCTGCCGGCATATCGCTTATGGGGGTTTCGTCGCCGGCGCCCTTGTGCTCTCCGAAGAATTGCACATCGCCGTACCGGACATGCCAGGCTTCCATTTTCGGTCCATACCCTTCTGTGCCACCTATATGGCGATGCTCGGGTAGCATCTGACCGGGAAGCAGGTAGATCTCGTGGCCGAGGTAGCCATAGGAGGATTCCTTGTATGGACCCTTGTATGCACCTTCACCGGTCTCTCCGTAAACACCCTTGGCATTGGTCCAGAATACCCCGGCCATGCCAAGCTTGCTGTAGTTGCCCTGGAGAAAATCACATACCCATAAATCATCGCCCTTAAGCACGTCGGGAATGGGGTAGTTGAACCTCTCCATCATGGCGATGTAGGCGTTCTTGGCCTTCACGGGGTCAAAAGCACTGTCAGCACCATAGAAATCAGCATTCTTGGAAGTCATTGTGTCGCTCCTCTTGCTTTCCGCCCCACAGGACGATGCCATTACAGCTCCCGCTGCAGCGGCTGTCATTTGTAGTACCGTACGCCTGGTTACGTCATTAGAGTCACTCATAATCATTCTTCCTTCCTTTAGATACAGTATCCTGAGGCCGATAATGTTGCCGCTTAGCAAGGTGAATGTCAATATCCATTCCACATGAGCTGCTGCGCTGTGAGCGCAGAACGCAGTGGTTAGTGGTTAGGCGCTAGGCGTTAGCGGGAAAGGTCCGCCGACCGCGTAG
>JASLPY010000091.1:0-11305 GCA_030744755.1 Kiritimatiellia bacterium
GCTGTGGGGTAAGAAGAACCCGTCACTTCGGTATCAGCCTATTAACATTGATTCATATCACAGCGCAGATGGCTCACTAACGCCTAGCGCCTAACCACTTGTGCTGTGGGGCAAACAAAACCTCGTACCCCCGTCTCGCCCTGCCCCGTTGATCTGTTTCACAACGCAGATGGCTCCAAAAGAGGTGTGCCTCTCATTCCCACTCAATCGTTGCCGGTGGCTTGGAACTGATATCGTAGACGACTCGGTTGACGCCTCTGACTTCGTTGATGATGCGGTTTGATATGGTGGCGAGGGTTTCGTAAGGAACCCTTGTCCAGTCAGCCGTCATTCCGTCCATGCTTTCCACGATCCTTAGAGCGACGACGTTTTCATACGTCCGGCTGTCACCCATGACGCCAACCGTTTGCACCGGCAGAAGAACCCCGAAGGACTGCCAGACATCCTTGTAGTTGGGCAGTTTTTCCATTTCTTCCTGGATGCGGAGGTCGGCCTGCTGAAGCAATGTAACGCGATCTTCCGTTACTTCACCGACAATGCGTACTGCCATTCCAGGCCCCGGGAAGGGTTGACGGTCTATCACGTAATCAGGGACACCGAGCTCTCTCCCGAGCGCACGCACTTCATCTTTGAAGAGCTCCCTAACAGGCTCGATAAGCTCAAAATGGAGATCATCAGGCAAACCACCTACGTTATGGTGACTCTTGATCGTTGCTGAAGGGCCGCCGATCGGCGAAAAGCTCTCTATTACGTCGGGGTAAAGCGTCCCCTGGGCCAGGAACTTGACATCTCCCAGTTTGCGGGCTTCCTCGGCGAAAACGTCAATAAACGTATTGCCAATGATCTTGCGCTTCTCTTCGGGTTCGGTCACGTCTTTGAGCTTGTCGAGAAAGAGCTGTGCCGCATCGATTACATGCAGATCCATCCCAAAAGCTTTCCCAAACGTGTCTTCCACCTGCTCGGCTTCTTCGTGGCGAAGGACGCCGTTGTCTACGAAAATGCAGTGGAGGCGATCACCAATCGCCTTGTGAAGCAGGGCTGCGACAACCGATGAATCGACACCGCCACTCAAGCCGCACACGACGTGGCTGTCGCCCACCTGGGCCTTGATCTCTCTGATGCTCTCCTTGATGAATTGGGCCATGGCCCAGTCACCCGCGCAGCCGCATACATCGAAAATGAAGTGACGCAGGATTTCCACGCCCTTTGGCGTGTGAACCACTTCAGGGTGAAATTGCAGACCGAAGATTTGGCTTTCCGTGTTTCCCATGGCAGCGTGCGGGCATGTACCGGTAGATGCCATGGTCTTGAAACCGGTGGGGAGTTCAGCAACCTGATCGCCATGACTCATCCAGACGTCGAGTTCGGACTCAAGGCCTGCGAAGATGGGATCGGCATCCTCGATGCTTACCTGGGCGCTGCCATATTCGCGTTCCTTGCCGGGTTTTACGGTTCCCCCGAGCATTTTTGCGGTCATTTGCATTCCATAACAGATGCCAAGGATAGGAATGCCCAGTTCATAGATTGCTGGATCGCATGACGGCACACCTTCGTCAAACACGCTGCAGGGTCCGCCTGAGAGAACAATGCCAGTGGGTTTCCGTGCAGCGAGCTGCTCGGCAGTGGTATCGAACCGAATGAGTTCGGAATAGACGTGTTGTTCACGTATTCGCCTGGCTATGAGCTGGCTGTACTGTGAACCAAAGTCGAGAATTGCAATCCAGTCGTGTTCTTTCAACTTGTTGGCCCCCGGAAGAAAAAGCGCAGAGTAGCAATTCGTGGGTGGGTCGAGCAAGAAGAAGATGGAGGGTGCGTTTTGCGTTGTTACGCAAATCGCAGGCGCTAGGTGTTACCTAACCACTGCGTTCTGCTCACAGTGCAGAACGCTCAGCATCTACACAGTTTTCTTCCAAAAGACTGAAGAAAGGGTAGACTTGAGACGTATACAGGTCAGAAAGGTGGTTATTCTTGCTTGTTGGACGTTTTCTTGCGGGTCAACTGAAAGTGAGGAATACCACGGAAACAAGATGAAATGTCAGGAAATACAACCGAGTCTGACCCTGTACATTCTGGGAGACCTTTCTCCGGATGATCAGACAGCAGTGAAGGCTCACGTGGATACATGTCCCGTCTGCCAGGCGATCGTCCAGGATTTGAGACCGACCCTTGATCTCCTGGGGGACGTCCTGGCAGACACTTCTCATGCTCCCGAACGTCTCTCCCCGCAGCGCCTCGCGAATATCAGGGATTTGCAGCCCGCAGTGGCGGCCGCGAGGGAAAGGTGGTTCCTTCGCGGGCATCCCAGGTTGGCGCTGGCAGCCTCGCTCACGTTTGTGCTGGGCCTCTGTTGTATGATGATCAGTCACATGAAGGCTTTCAGAAAGTCGCCGGCGAGTCTTTACCTGGGTACGGGCGAGCCACCCTATGAGACCATGGAACGCGATGAACTCAGTCCCATGCCGGACGAAGCAACACCTGACGTCTCGTTCACACCGCAGTATCGTGATTACGCCGAGGCTGAGGTCACAGTTTCGAAGGGGAAGGAAGCTCGCGGCTCCGTGACAGTAGTGAATGGTAAACCGACTGGCTTGACGGATGACTATGGGAACGCTACCCGTCCTGAAATGGAGGGCGAGCACGAAGAGCTGAATGAGCTGAGCATTGATGAGTTGTTTTTGGCGAATCGAGGCGACAGTGTGACGCTGGACAATGCTGCGGACGACGATTCGCCTGTTTCTACCATAACTGCGGGGGCTATAACTGATCGTTCGAAAGTGGGTACGCCTGATGAGATACCTGAGAGAATCGGCTCCTTTAAGAGGAAAGCGGGTACTGATTCTGCCCGTATTCGCAGGGACGTTGAGAAGGAGAAAACTGCTGAAGTCACATCGGCAGTCGATCCGCTGCCGGCCCTCGATGACACTGACAGCGATGGCCTGGCCGAAGGTCAGTGGGAATTCAAGTCCGCCGCCCGCCCGGATGTCGAAAGGCACGGAAAGCATATATCTCGAAAACCCGAGACATATGCGGCGAAAGTATCTGGCACGTCAGGGCTGAACCTTTCAACTGAAGATATGCGCAAGCTGGGCGCGGTACAGGCGGATGCCGGTGGAGGCATTCAGTTAGCGGGCGAAGCCGCTGCAGAGAGACAGGCGCCCAACGAGGTCGCCCAGGCGCAGCAGTTCCAGTACAGCGCAACTCTGCGTCCCGATTCTGCTGCGCAGCAGGAGCTTCCGCCATTGGTCAAGAATGTGCCGGCCACCCAGGACGGCGCCTTGCCTCGATCAGATGCAGAGCGCGGAGGGCGGAAGGTAGCCAAGGAAACGGGAATTGCCGGAGCCCTGGATAGCCTTGATGCAGGAGTCTCAACGTTTCGGATTCAGGCCGAAGATGAAGATGATGGGGATCGTGAGGAACCTGCCGTGGATTGGGATGAAGCGGCAAAGCGCAGGCGTACGCTTTTCTGGTGGTCAGACAAGAGTGTCCATAAGAAGGACGTTCAGGAAGCAGAAGGGGTTTTGGGTGGTGGCGGCGGAGGTGAAGACTCAAGCGAACGGCTAAGCCAGGTTCGGCCGCAGCCGGAACGAAGCCAGTTGCCGGGGCGGAAGTCGCGGGCTGCGCAATCGCCGCCAGGGAAGTTGCCGGCACCGGCTGTGCAGGAACCGGCAGCGACCGCAGCCCCGGCAGCGCCGGCGGGTGGCCGGGTTCCGATACTGGGAGATGTTCCGGTTGCAGGGCGGCCCTTTGCTGAAGAGTCAAACGGGAAGGGCGATGGCAGAGACTCCCGGGCTAATGATCCGGCAACAGGTGGAGATAGCGATAGGGGGTGGCGAGAGCGACCCTCAAAGAAGAAACCCCACACGAGGCAACCCGCGAAGCCGGACGGTGAAGACGCTGTCAAAGAACGTGGTCTCGGACTTGACGCAGAAGGCGGTGAATCTGCTAACGATCTACATACCAGACGGCCTGGGGATAAAGCTCATAGGTTTGACGATAATGACTTCTCCGATCTGCGGCTGTTGCGACTCGGGGAAGAGCTTGGCAAGGCCGAGGAGGATGCCGCCGAGTACCGGAGCCTTCACGATATGGGGGGGGCGGACGCCCGGAGTTCGCTGGAAAGCAAGTATCTGGAGACGCTTGTAAGCCAACGCGATGCCCTGAGCAGTGAACTCATGATGCTGGAGCAGCAAGTCACAAGTCTCAAGGGTCCTGACGCCACGGAGAACCGGGATGTCAACCAATTGACCCGTGAGATGGGGGTTCTTGAAGAGAAAGCGGGCGGTGACAGGGTGAGCGACCAGAAACGCATGGAAGTGCGTGAGCATACGGAGAAGACGAAGGCCAACTTGCATGCGACTGCCGAAATCGAACTCGAAAAGCTGCGCGACCGGCAGAAGGCACTTCAAATGGCTCTCGAATCGATCGAAACCGCCGAGGATAAATTGCAGGCAACGACTGCCACGGCGAAGCAAAGACAGTCAGAAATCGCCGGTATCCAAACGCGGGTCGATGCACAGGAGAAGGCATACGAAGCCGCCGGCACGGAGCAAGAGCTCTCGAAGTTGCAGGAAGAAGAGAAGAAGGACGCCTTGGGTCGTGAGAAGGACAGGGAGGAGGCCCTGGCCGAAGCTCGATTCCAGGCGCTGGAGGTTAACCCGTTCTATGGAGTGACCGAGCGGTCGATGTCGACGTTCTCGATAGATGTCGATACAGCGTCCTATACTGTTGCCAGGAACTACCTGAATCGCGGTGCACTGCCGCCACGCGCGGCGGTTCGAACTGAGGAGTTTGTCAATTTCTTCGGCTATGGGTACGAGGCTCCTCGTAAGGAGACTTTCAGGGTCTATACTGAATGTGCGCCGTCGAAATTCGGGCGCGGTCTGCACCTGCTGAAGGTAGGCGTTAAAGGACGACGCTTGGGCAGGGAAGAGCAGCGTGGGGCCGTGCTGACGGTCTTGATAGATACCTCGGGATCGATGGAACAGCCTGACCGCATGGGGCTAGTGCGCAAGTCCGTTAAGATGCTGGTGGAGAGTCTCGGTGCTGACGACCTGGTTGCGCTGGTGCAATACGATTCGCATGCTCGAGTTGTCCTTGAGCACACGAAAGCCAAGGATCGCAAGAAAATCCTTAACGCCTTGAATGGTATGCAGTGCGGCGGCTCCACGAACCTGGAAGAAGGAATGTCGCGTGCGTATGCTCTGGCGGCCGGCAGTTTCAAAGGCTCAGCAGAGAATCGTGTTCTGGTGCTTTCCGATGGCGTTGCAAACCTTGGAAGTGTTGCCGCGGAGGATATTCTTGGAAAGGTGGCGCAGTACAGGAAGCAGGGAATAACCTGCTCGGTCTTCGGCTTCGGCATGGGTACCTACGACGACAAGATGCTGGAGTCGCTGGCCGACAAGGGCAATGGCGCTTACGCATTTGTGGATTCTGAGGCCGAAGCACGCCGCCTGCTGGTGGAAGATCTTGCTGCCACGCTCCACACGATCGCCTCTGACGTGAAGATCCAGGTGGAGTTCAATCCCAAGCGCGTGAAACGTTATCGTCAGCTCGGCTACGAAAACCGTCAGCTTCGCCGTGAGGATTTCCGGAACGACATGGTCGATGCAGGGGAAGTTGGATCAGGACAGTCGGTGACTGCGTTATACGAAGTAGAGTTGATGGATGGCGAGAAGCCGGACCGGGCGGATGACCTCGCGACGGTACGGGTCAGGTACAGGCGGGTGGATACGGGTGATGTTGAAGAGACGAGCCATGGGGTTACGGCGGCATCTATTAGCTCACGGTTCGACGATACGCCTGCGCGTTACCGGCTGGCGGCCGCGGTTGCCGAGTTCTCGGAAATACTGCGGGGCAGCACGCATGCCGCCGGCAGTGATTTGGAACAGGTTGCCGAGGTGCTTCGGCCGGTTGCGATGGAGTTGAACCTGGACAGCCGGGTTCAGGAACTGCTGCGGCTGGTTGAGTCCGCGAAGGGGATGTCGAGGGCGGTGCAGTAGGAAAGGGGAACCCACCCCGCCCTCCGGGCACCTCTCCAAGGAGGAGATCTCAGAGGTCGGAAGATGAGATGGATTTTGAATGATGAGGTGAGGAAAGAAGGCTAGAGACTGAAAGATCAAGGGTCATGATGTGAACGAGTTAAACTCCAGAGCCGAAGGTATGGGTGCGACCGACCGGGCGGCACAGATGGAGGCGATCGTCGCAGAGCACGAGACTGCACTGCTGAGGTACGCGGCGCGTATTGTGAACAACTCCTGTGTGGCGCAGGATGTTGTTCAGAACGTCTTCATTAAGATTTTCAGACGATGGGAGAAGGGACTTCAACCATCAGAACATCTGAAGGCATGGCTGTTCCGTGTTACGCACAACGAAGCAGTTGATCAGATCCGCAAGGAGTCGCGCCTCCGCGTTTTGCATACGAAACACGGCGAAGAGAGGAAGGCCAACGACTGCCCGGATGGGCACGAATGTGCATTCGGAGGCGAGGAACGTAAGGAACTCGTTCTCCAGTACCTGGGTAAGCTCCATCCGCGAGAACAGCAGGTGATCCTGCTGCGAATGGAGCAGGGCCTCAGCTACAAAGAGATCAGCGCGGTGACGGGACGCAGCGAGGGGAACGTCGGGAACATTCTGCATCACGGCGTCCGGAAACTATCCCAGGCTCTCAAGCAAGCAGGCGTGGTGGCGTCATGAACTGTGAAATTTGCAGAAACCGGCTGACGCTGTTTGCCCTGGGGGATCTTGTCGGGACGGATGCGGAAGAGATTCAGAAGCACCTCGAAAGCTGTGGTGAGTGCAGTATCGCGTACCCCGAGATCGAGTTAACGGTTGAGCTGTTGCGGCAGTCATTGACTTCCTTCAAGGAGGCCCCTGTACATCTGTCCAGTGAGAACTGGAAGAGGATTATGGCGGCCGACAAGGGCCTTGCCGGACGCTCTGTAACGTGGGTGACGCAGGGGCATCCCCGCCTTGCAGTTGCCGCGGGCCTGATGCTGGTTGCCGGGATATCCTGGCTCCTCGTGTCGAGTATGCGCCACCAGCACGAAGATGCTCCAGAGTATGATCCGACCTCTGAATCAATCATGGGTTACGATGCAGAACTCCTGACGGGGCAACCGACGTATGAGGACGCCCCGCCTTCCGTGACGCCAGGCATAACAGTTTCCAGACCTTCGCCCCGCAAGTCCAAGGGTGCGGGTCGCTCCGCAGATGTTGCGCCCGGCGAGGATGATTTCTTTTTTGCCGGCCAAACTGCTTCGGGAGGAGGGGGAGAGACAGTGACAGCTCTCTCTTCTGACGGTGATGCAGTTGCTGAGAATGAACGCGTTCCTGAACCCGCGCGTCCCCCTTCTCCGGTTGAGGGGAAGAGAATTGCACGTGAGTCGAAGCGTAAAGGCGGTGTCACGCCGATAATTTCGAAGGGAACTGGTACGGAAAGGGAAGGTCTTGACACGCCTGTCACCGTACCCGCCGAGGAATCTCTGCAGCGCTTTGACAGGGACAGAGCAGGAGCGAACTTCGGCGATTTATCAACCGTCAATGGCCCTGTTGTTGGGAAGGTGAAGTATGAGACTGTGAGTGAGTTCGGCTTAAAGCAGGCAAATGGCGCTACAGTGTTGGCAAAACCTGGACCTCCAGAACCCATTGAACTCCCCGCAGCACCCGACGTCGTTGATAGCATTGCTGCCGGAGGATTTGTTTCGTTCGCGGATGATGTGAAGGATGCAAAGCCATCGGATTACAATAGTACCCTTTCGAAATCAGGTAACAGGGATTTGAGTGGGACGATAAGGGGAGGCAAGCTGGAATCAGCGCGTGACGAACGGCGTGTCATGTCGAAGAATGGCGACAGCAGTATCGTGAGTCTGGAAGATGACGAAAAGGAAAGGTTCACACATAGACAAAAGAAACTGCCTGATGCAGGGGCCGCCCAGATCGCTCAGAGCGGGCCCGTCAACAAGACGCGTGTTACCGCCCGCCGCGCTGAACAGGTTATGGAGCAGCAGGAAGCTACGGAGGAGATCACATCTCAGCATGCCCCGATTTCCCCACGACCGAAGCCGGATCCGGCGGATGCTCCAGTCCTTGGGCTTTCGCTCGTGGTTGATGAGAAGAAATTCGAAAGAGAAGAGGACGACGGATATGCGCGTTTTGAAGAACTAAGGGTCAACCCGTTCTATGCTGTGACAGCGCGTGTCATGTCGACGTTTTCAATAGATGTCGACACTGCGTCCTACACTGTTGCCAGGAACTATCTGAACCGCGGCGTTCTGCCGCCGCGCGCGGCCGTTCGAACTGAGGAGTTCGTCAATTTCTTCGGCTATGGTTACGAGGCGCCGCGTAAGGAGACTTTCAGGGTCTATACTGAATGTGCACCGTCGAAATTCGGGCGCGGTCTGCACCTGCTGAAGGTAGGCGTTAAAGGACGACGGCTGGGCAGGGAAGAGCAGCGCGGGGCCGTGCTGACGGTCTTGATAGACACCTCGGGATCGATGGAGCAGCCTGACCGCATGGGGCTCGTGCGCAAGTCCGTTAAGATGCTGGTGGAGAGTCTCGGTGCTGACGACCTGGTTGCGCTGGTGCAATACGATTCGCATGCTCGAGTTGTCCTTGAGCACACGAAAGCCAAGAATCGCAAGAAGATCCTTGATGCCTTGAATGGTTTGCAGTGCGGCGGCTCCACGAACCTGGAAGAAGGAATGTCCCGGGCGTATACGCTGGCCGCCGGCAGTTTTAGGGGTGGAGCAGAGAATAGGGTTCTGGTGCTTTCTGATGGCGTTGCAAACCTTGGAAGTGTCGCCGCTGAGGACATCCTCGGAAAGGTGGCACAGTACAGGAAGCAGGGGGTAACCTGCTCGGTCTTCGGCTTCGGCATGGGTACCTACGACGACAAGATGCTGGAGTCGCTGGCCGACAAGGGCAATGGCGCTTACGCATTTGTGGATTCGGAGGACGAAGCGCGCCGCCTGCTGGTGGAAGATCTTGGAGCCACTCTCCACACGATAGCCTCTGACGTTAAGATCCAGGTGGAGTTCAATCCCAAGCGCGTGAAGCGTTATCGACAGTTGGGCTACGAAAACCGTCAGCTTCGCCGTGAGGATTTCCGGAACGACATGGTCGATGCAGGGGAAGTTGGATCAGGGCAGTCGGTGACGGCGCTCTACGAAATAGAGTTGATGGAAGGCGAGAAGCCGGACCGGGCGGATGATCTGGCAACGGTACGGGTGAGATACATGCGGATCGATACGGGTGATGTTGAAGAGACGAGCCATACGGTTGCGGCTGCGTCTGTCGCATCGCGATTCGACGATATGCCTGCAGGTTACAGGCTGGCGGCCGGGGTTGCAGAATTCTCTGAGATACTGCGGGGCAGCACGCATGCGGCGGGCAGTGAGTTGGAACAGGTTGCCGGCGTGCTCCGGCCTGTTGCAATGGAATTGAATCTGGATAAGAGGGTTCAGGAACTGCTGCGATTGGTGGAGTCCGCGAAGGGGATGTCGAGGGCGGGGGAGTAGGAGGGAGGGGATTGGGATCAACGTCCAACGCCCAACGTCCAACATCCAACGCCCAACGTCCAACGCCCAAGGTGGGATTCAGAATGCATCGCTAATCATAATCGCACTCCTCCCCCTCGCCGATCTTGCCGGAGGCAGCTCCGCTGGGACCGGCGAGTTAACCCGAACATTTCATGAACGAAGAGTTTAACCGCGGATGGGAGTGGATTGTGATCGGCGAAGAGGGAGAATCAACAGGGACAATCAGATCAAAGTGACAACTTTGAATCAGGACTCGACCAAGAATCCCCAACTCCGAGATCTCCTCCTGGAGGGATGTCCCCCGTTCGCCGATGGCTACTCATGATTCAGATGGACGTTGGATGTTGGGCGTTGGACGTTGGGCGTTGAACCCTCCCTGCCTTCCCTACAACGTTTCGCGTGATGCTTTTGTTTTGCGGAGTAGGAACCACTCCGCTGACGTTGTCCCGTACCGCTCTCCGCTTTCGGCTGCGGCATTTACGAATGCCTCAACGGTTTCAACGGAATGTCCGCTGTAAAGCTTCGGGAGGAGTTTTAGAGCAGTTCCCAGTGTTCGGATTCCCGCACGATCTACGAGTGTCGTCACGCTTTTCAGGAGGGATTCCGCCTTTTCTGCCGGCAAGTTGCTGACTGTTTTCTCCAGGGATCTAAGCGAGGAATAGGCACTGGAGGGGCTGTGCTCACTGGCGACAACCGCGAGATTCAGAGCGATTGCGCCTGATCCCGCTTTCAATGCGTCGCATTTCTTGCAGAGCTTGGCCGCTGCCGGAAGGAGTCTGCAAGCATCATTGCTCTCAAGCATCATCTCCAGTGTGACGGCTTTCTTCAGGCGATCTATCAATTCCGGGCTTCCTGCTGTAAGGGCGGTGTAGCTCAGGCGGGATGCTCCCTGTAGTATCACGGCGTCGGTATCTGAATAGGCTGACAGAGTTTCCAGGTACTTTTCTGCATGACCCGTCGGCTCAAGAGAAATCAATGCCTCGACTATTTCGTCCAGGCCGGCGGGTTTGATGTCCGCAAGGAATCGTGCCACGGAGGGAAGGGCCTCAACGACAGCCGGCCGCAGGGCCTCCGGTACACGCGCGAGCAATTCCGCGAATCCATCAAGCATGAGTTGGCACGAAGGCCGGGATGGAATTCCGCCTTCAAGAGCCTTTCGCCAACCTGCGAGGGACTGGGCTTTTCCGATCCCTGGCAGGTCCAACAGCGATTGGGCTGCGGCCTCGAGCTTGACCTCCTTGACTGAAAGTTCCTGCCATAGCACGAACTCTGCAATAGCCGCCGCCTCTTTCAGTATGGCTTCCCCTTCTTCGGGTGGGATTTCGAGGTCTTCCATGTAAACAAGGAGCCGGTAGATGCCGGAGCGCCCGGTCGCCATTTCATCAAGATGCTGTCGCAAAGTCTCTTTCATAGTTCAGTCCGTTTAGCAGGTGGATTCTCTACCGTGGTTTGGCTTGCATAATCGCACAAGACGTTAAGCTAGGCAAAGGTTTTGATGCTGATCTTGTTGCGAAGAGGCGGGGGGGGCCCCCCCCACACCAGGGGTGATCAGAATCACGAGTCTGGAATCCCGCGGGCCTCCGCCGCGTGGTATAAAAAGTGCCCCGGTTGAAAAATTTTGAAGGTCCAGAAAACAAGAAGGAATAGGAGGATTAGGATAAGCCAGCAGGTTTATTTTCAAAAATGGCACATAAATACTAATCAACAATGGACTATTTATTAACCAAATCTTATGATTTATTTTTCGAGTAAACAGAAAAAGAACTAAA
>JASLPY010000091.1:11315-18207 GCA_030744755.1 Kiritimatiellia bacterium
TTGATGCTGATCTTGTTGCGAAGAGGCGGCGGAGGCCCGCCGCACTCCAGGGGAGATCAGAAGCAGTAGACTGGAGTCCGGCGGGCCTCCGCCGCGTGTTCTAAAACGTGCCCCTGTGCAAAAAGTTTGAAGGTCCTGCCATCCACGGACGTCTTTGAACAATGAAGGGACGGGCATGAGGCTTATCCCCGTGGCTTCTGAATTTGCGGAGCGAAGAAAGGAATAGAAATGAAGGCAATCAGCGTGGTCGGATTGGTGCTGAGCTTACTTGCGTGCGAGGTGATGGGAAACACGGAGCCGGTAACTGTCAGCGGGCTGTCACTGGCCGGTGAGATTGAGGGAGAGAACATTGTGTTCACTCTCAAGTTTACAGCGGATGTCGAATCGCGCAGGGCCGTTATTCCACTCGTTGTCGGTGATGTGGCACACCTTGGGGGAACGTTGCCGCGTAAGGCGGAACTGACGCGTGATGGCGATCGACTGCTTCTTGAATTCGGGAGAACGGGGGAGCAGGAAGTAGAACTCCGTTTTGCCAGTCGTGCCCTTAAGGAGGCGGATTGGCGACGAACCCAGTTCACGATACCGGTTGCAAGTGTCAGACGACTTTCTATTGCTTGTGATAGAGATGATCTGGAGGTGAAATTTCCGGGCGCCCTGAGTTCGCGCAGGGGGAAGGATGAGAAAGGACGGACCCGAGTGACCGCTTTTCTGGGAATCACCAACCGCTTCGAGGTCAGGTGGAAGCCGGAAGTGCGAAAACTGCACGCAGACCTGGTAGTGGCATGTTCGGCAAACACTATTGCCACCGCCAACGTTGGTGCGCTGCGCATCGACACTGTCTTTTCATATCGTGTCATTCAAGGTGCCCTGAAGGAAGTGACGATTGATTTGCCCGAGGTCAGCGTTACGCAGGTGCTTGGGGACGATATCCAGGATTGGCGAATTGAGTCTGCGGAGGCGGGGGGGCGGCGTCTGCTTGTCAGCCTGAGCCGTTCCAAGGAAGACTCGTATGGGCTCCAGGTAGTCAGCGAGATGATTTTGCCTGAGTTTCCCTGTGATTTCGAGCTTCCCGTCCTCTCTCCACGTGATGTCATGCGGACAAGTGGTTTTATTGTCATGGGTACCGACAGCGCAATAAAGCTCAACATCGACCGTGTGGGTGGACTGACGCAGGTTGACCATGATGCATTTCCCGTTGTTAACCTGGGACAGGACAAGGGCGCGGCAAGGCGTGTTCCGGCCAGAAGTGTCTATGCATATCAGTACGCCGGTGTGCCATACAGGCTTGAATTACGGGCAAGCGACATTGTCTCTTCGTTAACCGCTGACAGCCGACTTTCTCTCACTTTGAGAGAAAGCGAGCTTGCCCTGAACGCCTCGGTTGAGTTGACGGTCAAGGATGCACCTGCGCGTGAAGTCACCATGGAGATCGATCCTGACACGGCCTGGACGGTTACGAGCACAACGGGTAAGTACGTTTCCGAAGCGGATGTGGACATCCGCATGGTCGATGGTAAGCGATATCTCTACATTCCGTTCAAGGGGGCTGTGGACGACGTTACGCTCATCAACATCAAGATGGAGAAGTCCCTGCAGACCAGTTCGGATTTCTTCAACGCCCCGAAGTTCGCAGTCCAGGGTGTGCGTGCGGAGCGAGGGTATCTTGTTCTTGCCGCCGAGGAGGGGATCAGGCTTACACCGGAGACGGTCACCGCGGTACGTGACGTGCATACGGGGTCGGCCCCGATTCGCGTACAGGGAGCCCAGCATGCCTACCGTTTCAAGACGGGGGAGTGGCAGGTAGCAATGAACGTTCAGCGCCGGGTATCTTCGATACACTCCGAAGTCTTCCATCTCTTCTCTTTTGGAGAAGGCGTAATGTACGTGAGCGCGGCAATAACGTACCACATAAGCGGGGCTCCGGTTCAGGAGTTTACGGTCCGTGTTCCAGAGGAGATTGAAGGAGTGGAGTTCACCGGTGCCGATATTGAGGGTTGGACCCGTGAAGGTGAGCTCTGCAATGTTAAGCTGCAGACCAGGATTATGGGTGATTACACCCTGCTTGTCACCTACGACCGCCAGTTTGCGTACGAAGGCGCCACGATTCCCCTTGGAAATATCGAGACTGTCGGAACAAGCGGTGAGGTCGGGTACATCGCGCTGGCGAGCTCGGCAAGTCTCCGGATCGCGGAGGCTGAGCCGCTAATGGATTCTATCTTTCTCATTGATAGGCACGAGATTCCGAAAGCCTACTCGGCTCCCGTGACGGATCCGATTCTTCGTGCATACAAGTACACCAGGCGTCCGCACAAGGCGAGCGTGAGCGTGACTCCTTACGGTACGGAACGCCTTCTCGGCCAGGTTTCGGATTACCTCGAACTGAAAACGATTCTAAGCAAGGACGGCGAAGCGGTAACAACGGCCTCGTTCTTCCTGAAGAACGCTTCAAGGCAGTACCTGGTGCTTCGCCTTCCGGAGAACGCCGAACTATGGTCGATCAGCCGCGTGGAGACCGACGGCACGACGCATGATCTGCCGTCGCAGGAGAGTGAAAAGGGCATACTCGTCCCCGTGAGCCGTCCACGCGATCCGAACGTGGCGCTTCGCATCAGGGTGGTTTACGCGGAGAGTCACGGGGAGCTCGGATTCTGGCACAGCGGTGTTGAAAGGGTGAAGCTCCTGGGGCCGTCTCTGACGGAGACGCACACGACGTTTGTGAACTGGCGTGTGGATGTTCCGGACGACTTTGCCATAGCAGGGCACAGCGGAAACCTCTCACCGGCGAGGATGACGGGTTCGGAAGACAGGGCATCCGTCTTTTCGCGCGCGCTCACGGTCGTTCGGGCCATTCGCGACGGATGGGGCGGTTCAACGCTTGCTAACGTAATGACCGGCGCCTGGGGAGAAGGAAACAGTGGTGAATTCTGCCGGACTATAGCTCTTCTCGACGATGAGGAGATGAAACTTGATCTCTCGGTGGTTCCGAGATGGATAGGTAAAGCGGGGTATCCAAGACTCATGCTTGCCGGGTTGGCATGCGGGATTGTAGTGCTTGGGACAGGTCTGGTTGCCGGGAGAAGGGCATTTCTGCTAGCGCTTGGGCTGACTTCTGTTTGTCTTGGAATGGCCCAGGCGGCGGTTGGCAGGAACATCCTTGGATTTGCGCTGGTACTGTTGCTGACCGTGGTATTCGCTGTATTCATGTTGAAATGGGGGATCAGGTGGCTCTGGTTGACTCTCGGGTGGTTGCTCCGGCATCTGCTCGGTGCACTCAGATTCGGGTCAATGCACGCGGGGTCGGGATGCAAAGCAGCGTGGCACGGCGTGGTGAATCTCTACCGGACAATGTCGAAGGCACATGCCGAGGCGCGCGGCCGACGCATGGCTTTCGATACGGCTTTGTGCCCTGAGACAGGTGCGTTCCCGTTCGAGCCCCTGGGGGATGCCGACCATCGACCTGAAACACCGGAGAAGAACAATGACGATACACCCGGCGGCAAGGGGCCGGGCCCGGTTCTTGGCCTATTGCTGATAGCGTGTCTCTTCTCCGAGGTGGCGCTTGGTGGTTTCTTGCGTTCGGGTCGCGGGCAGGAGGCTCAACCAGCGGTGCCACCCGTCATGTCGACGGTAGACATTATGGTGCATGCGCCTGCAGGCGGACGCGATGTTGAGCGGAGCGCCAAAGTAGAGACGTTTCTCGGCTTCAAGGCTGAGTACCCTGTCTCTTTCATGGTTGTACCTCCCAGCAGCGTTTTGACCGATTTTGAACTGAATTCGCGCTACCTCAGCATGGACAGCAATACAAATGGCTATCGCCTGACGGTTGATCGTAGCGGTGAATACCAGGTTAAGCTGGTTTCACAGGTTCCGGTCCTGGAAGAAAACGGCAACTGGCGTATGATGCTGGCGATTCCGGAGAACATGCTGAACAAAGTAGTCCTCACAATCCCTGGAACGGACATTGATGTTGAATCGAGTGATGCGGTTCTGTTCAGAACAACACTCGAGGGAAGCAACACTGTTGCCGAGGCAGTGTTCGGTCCCGGTACCAAGGCGGAGTTTTCATGGATGCCGCGTGTTCGCACCACGAAGATAGAGGAGGCAGTGTTCTCGGCCGTTGTTGATTCACTCGCAGCGCTGAGAGAGGGGGTTGTTGATATCAGCAACCTGATCGGTTACCAGATCGCCCAGGGGGAGATAAAGGCTCTTAGCGTTCGGGTTCCTGACGGCATGGGTGTGACGGCGGTAAGTGCCCCTGGGCTGGCAACCTGGCGCTTTGATCCTGAGAACATGCTTCTTGAGGCCTTGCTCGAGAAAGCTGTGACGGGCCAGTTCAAGCTCAGCGTGTCGACTCAGGTTGCATGTGAGGGTTTACCGTACAGTGCGTCGATAAAACCCCTGGTTGTCCTGGGGAGCACAAGGCAGCGAGGTTCGTTGGGGCTCGCCGCTCCTGATATTGTTCAGGTGAAGGTTGAGAATGCAGAAGGTCTGTATCCAATGAACATAGAGGATTTCTCGAAGGCTGCGCTGAAGGACGCAGAAGGGGCGGCCTCAAGGCCGGGCAGTGAATTGTCTATCCGTCGAGCTTTCCGGTATCACAAGGCTGCTGAGGCCGTTGCACTGGCACAGACTGAGCGTGTGCTGCCGGAAATACGGGTTGGTGAAATTGCCAAGCTTTCGATTGGCGACGAGAGGATTCTCCTGTCAACACGTCTCGATCTTCTCGTGGCAAAGGCCGGCGTGTTTTCTGTCGACCTGAAGATGCCGGAAGAGTTTGATGTTGAAACCCTGACAGGTACTGACGTTGCTCACTGGGACGAAGCCGTGGAAGACGGAAGGGTTGTTACGGTCCACTTCAGCCGCAGGATAACCGATAAGACGGATATCAATCTAGTGGTGGCCAGGTCCGAGAAAGGGATAGAGGACCGCCTGTCGGTGCCGCGCGTTTCGGTCGCCGGAGCCCGGAAACACAGCGGGCAACTACAGATCGTGGGTGAACGGGGTGTCAGGATGATGGTTGAGAATCACCGCGGTGTAGACGTGAAGAAGGCCAGCGAGGTGGGGATACGTCAGCCAGGCGTACTGGTGTTTGATATTCTTCGCCCTGCATGGTCGGTTCTGTTGAGGACCGAGGTAATGGCCCCGGTGGTGAAGCCTGAGGTTTTGCAATGGGTAGACCTCACGGAAGGCATGCTCCAGTGCCGCGCCTATTTCCGTTGCCAGATAGAGAATGCGGGTATCAAGACCGTGCAACTTCTATCCCCGCAGCCGGGAATAAACCTTACTGTCTCGGGAAGGAACATTGCACGAGTGCATGAGGTTGATAAGGAAAAGGGAATATGGCAGGTGGACCTGGACAGCAAGGTTGAGAACATCTTCACGATGACTGCAAGTTACCAGATTCCGTATGACACCACGGGAAAGCGGGCAAGTATCCTTCCGTTGAGAACCGTGGGGACCGAGGCCCAGCGGGGTTATCTTGTTGTTACATGCGCGGGTCGCGTACAGGTGAACCCGATGGGTGATCTTTCCGGATTGAAAGTCGAAGACCCCAGGAATATTCCGGGCACGTTCGGAGCCGGGGACCTGTCGAGCGCGATTCTTTGTTACCGGACCATACGCCGGGATTACGAGCTGGATCTGTCGGTTATCCGTCACGATTCGGCCCATGTCCTGCCTGCTGATATTGAGAGCGTGGCGATGACATCTGTAATCTCAACAGGAAGGAAGTCGCTCAACAAGGTCGCCATGAAGATGAAGGTCGGGATGCTTCGCTTCCTGAAAGTTCAGCTTCCAGGAGAGAACGACAAACTCTGGACAGCTCTGGTGAACGGAAAAGAGGTCTCCGTGTCCCGGGATGGTGAACTGTACTGCATTCCCGTTGAAGCGGAAGAGGGAGGTCACGGCACGGTTGTTGATTTCATCTACTCGGGGTCGGCGATGGGTTCGGCCCTTGCGCGAAAACAGGAGTACGCAGTGCCGAAGTTTCCGGGTCTGCCGTTGAGAGAGATAACCTGGGAGCTGTTTGCAAGGCCCGATCACAGGTACTACGGATTCGAAGGCACAATGGAAGATGTTGATGTCCCGGTCGAAGACAGGATCTTCTACTTCGGCAGTGAGAGCTACACGGCCTGGAACGAGCGTCGCAGGCAGGAAAGCCTTGAAAGGGCAAAGACGGTTCTGTCTGTCGGTGAACAGTTTGCCAGGGCGGGAGAGCAGAAAAAGGCCAAGAGGGCGCTTCTCGAGGCATTGAACTACTCGCAGGGACAGGCGGATCTCAACGAGGATGCGCGTGTACAGTTTCGCAACCTGATCAAGCAGCAGGTGAAAGTTGGGCTCGTGAACAGGAGGGATGCTCTCAGGGTTTCAAAGAACATCGTGGATGAGCAGCAGGTGCAGCAGATGCAGGGGTTCAGAGATGGTGAATACACCCAGGAGTATGCTGCAGGTGTGGAGAGCAGGCTGTCAGAGAAGGACAGAGTGGCCCTCGAGGTGGTCGCGGACAAGATGGTTGACCAGCAAGCGGCCGCTGCGGGTGTCGTTGCCGCCATCAATGTCACGATGCCTCAGCACGGCCGCAGCCTGCGTTTCTACCGGGCTTTGCAGATCGATCCCGATGGTGATCTCAGCGTGATCTTCAAGTCCACGGATGACCGTGTTCTGAAGCTTCTGAAGGGCATGGGCCCGTTTACAGGCCTTTTCCTCGCGCTCTGGGTTGGCCTGGCCGTTACAGGCCGTCATGGCACGACAAAAACGGCGTAGCATGGCCTGTCCCGCCCAGGCCACGCGCTCAACTTGAGTCGTAACTATTCCTTAGCCGGAACGATTCAGCAAGACCGCCCGTAGCACGTTGAATTGGTGAGTATTTTCATTGTTGGATTCTCTAAACATC
>JASLPY010000092.1 GCA_030744755.1 Kiritimatiellia bacterium
GACAGGAGCGTAAAGCCGCAGCATGATGAACATGAATTGCCGGAATAGATAGCAGAACTCATGCGATGGACTACTAGCTACTAACACCTAGCGCCTAACCCCTTGTGCTGTGGGGTAAACAAAATCTCGTACCCCCGTTTCAACCTGCCCCCGTTGATCTGTTTTACAACGCAGATGGCTCATTCTCGTCTACTCCGATGCTGTCACACCCATGCTCAATGCGGGCAGGATCTCGCTTTCAAGCACTGTATTCAGGTCGAAAAGCGCAAATCCTTCTGCCCCCGCATTTCTCAACTCCAGGATCTGGTCAATTACCTGCACTGCATCCAACCGGCTTTCCGTCGCGGTCACGCCGATACCCGGCACAAGTCTGGTTCGATACGGCTGTGAAAGGTCTTTTTGCTCTCTCACGTAAGATCTAAAAATGGCATTATTCTCCGTGTAGTCCATGGGACATATGAAGTCGAGGAGCCCGAATTTCATCCAGGCACTCCAGTCCTGCGCTACGCTGGCAACACATGACGGATACTTCCCGTACACTGCCGCGGAGAGCTTTATGCGTCTGTCTGTTCTTTGTAGTACCTGCCTGCATTGCGCCACGAAAGAACTGATCTGCAAGATGCGCCAGCGATTGTAGGCCCTTCCCGTTTCTCCCGTCTTGGCGCCTGCGGGCCAGGACCTCACGACGGCACCGGTTGCCGCCAGGAAGCGACGGCGACACCCCTCACAGTAGCAGGCATGCGAGTCGGGATACCTGATGTAATCCAGGTGTACTCCGTCAATGTTGTATAGCTTTGCGACCTCCGCAACGGCAGCCAACTCGAGTTTCCGGTTTGCCGGATGCGAGGGGCACAGCCAGTTCAGGACTTTTCCTGCATCACTCACCTGCAAACGTCGCTCATCACGAAACCGCTTGAGAGCCTCAGGTGAGGATCCGTTGACGCGCCAGCACACTTTCCACGCGTGGACCTTCAGGCGGTAACGGCGCGCGGCGCGAATGCATTCGGCGAGGGGGTCCCCGTGAAGCTTGGCCACCCGCGACTTCGCAAGCACGTTGCTGTCATAGTGGGCCATGTCCGGCCACAGTACGTTTGTCAGGATGTCCGTCATCCCATGCTCACGCAAGACTTTGCACGTCTGGTCCCAATCGCCATGAAGACCAAGGCCCGAATGGTCCCACACCGCTCTTATCTCCCCGGCTCGTGGTTTCACCGTCACCGCGTAGGCCCGAACCAGGGCTGACTTGAGCCCGGGGCATTCGGAAACCACCCTGGGGTAATTTCTGTCAGAAAACAGTTGCTCAAGACGACGGTGCAAGGCTTCTGCCTCTTTCAGTTCCCGTTCCGCCGTTCCCCGCCGCGAAGACCTGGACGCCCGCCGGCGGACATACTTGGTAGAAGCGCCGAAGCTGCCGGCATCGCCGATGCGGCTGGTTGTTCTCAGGCATTGCGCCGCGGCCCGGGGCCAAATCGAGTGCTCGTACTGCCCAAGCAGGCCGAGAAGCATTCTCTTCTTTTCAAAGGTATCTCCGTCGTCAAGAAGAACATGGGACATCCATACCCCGGTGTCCGACTGGACAAGTGCCGGATCGCCCGTGTCATCCCCGCCGGCCGATTTCCATGATGCTATCAGTTTTGACCTCCCCGCCAGTGGAAACACGGGCCTGACATTCAGAGAATCCTGCCAAACCGTGCGGGGCAGGAAGGCCGGAGCCGCAGCGTTGAAATGGATAACACTCCACCTTCCTCCGCGATGAAAAGCCTTGTACTCACCGAGTTTCACCCCCATTGATTCCGCGAGGGCAGGTGAAGAAGAGTAAAAAACCAGCAGTTTGCCACCGCGCTTCATGAAGTTCCGCAAAGAGGACATCTGTGCGGGTGGCGGCATGGGGTTGTAACCAAGAATCACAACCGTGACCGCTTTGGAAATACCCCTAACGGTATCCTCGTCGGTTGCAACACGGTGTTCGATATCGATCTCTGTCAACCAGCGCCCAATTCGCCTGGTTACACTGCCGGCGTAGTTACGCTCCGCCGGATTAGGCGTGGATGTGGTACCTTGGACTAGAAGTATCCTGGCGCCTCCAGTTGCCTGTGCGCATACCACGAGGGGAGAAACCAGGCAGAGGCAGGTGGTCCCCATCAAGAGTCTCAGTTTTCCGGCGTTCATCATCGGCGGCTATTCAGCCACAAATAGATCTCGAATAACACAAAAATCCGGCTTGGCATTGCGGATAAGGAGAACTCGGGGTAGTTTACCTCCATGGGTAAGCGTAAATGGCATGTGCTGTATCTGAGACCTCGTCGAGAGAAAAAGACGGCGGAGTACTGCGAGCTTCTGGATCTCCCTTACTTCCTGCCGCTTCGAGAGGAAACGAAGATCTATCAGCGCCGCAGGGTCACCGTGTACAAGACCATTTTTCCCGGGTACATCTTCGCCGCGATGGATGAAGCCGGCAGGGTGAACCTGCTCAAGACCAATAACGTCGTAAGAATTCTCGTTCCGGAGAGCCAGAGGAAGCTCCTGCATGAGCTTGCCCAGATTCGAAAGGCCCTCTCTGTAGATCCCACGCTCGGTGCCGCCGAGGCTCTCCAGAAGGGTCGCATGGTCAGGATTTCAGGCGGCCCGTTCGCCGGCGTTGAAGGAATGATCGAGACTCTCAAGGGAACAACAGCCGTGCGCCTCAACGTAGAAATGATAGGGCAGGCGGTCAAACTGGAAGTGGCCAGGGAGTTTCTGGAACTAATTGATTAGGGCGCCTACGTTAGCCAGTCATGGCACGGCAGAGAACTGGCCTTCACATCCGTCACAATGTGTTGCGGCCACCGTGCCCCGCATGTATAGTACGGGCACTCTGTGGTTCCTGGTTTCGTGGAACCGTACCAGGGCAACGGAAACCCCTGGGAGCAAGAGGAATGGCCATGTCGACAGCAAACCAAATCAAATGGAAGGGGATTGTCCTCGCGGGAGGATCGGGCAGCCGTTTACACCCCATAACACAGGCTGTCAGCAAGCAGATTCTGCCCGTGTATGACAAACCCATGATCTACTATCCGATCTCTACGCTGATGCTGGGTGGAATCAGTGACATCCTCATAATATCGACTCCCAGGGATCTGCCGGTCTTCCGGGAGCTGCTGGGCGACGGGACACATCTGGGTGTCAGTTTCGAGTACGCCGTACAGGATGCACCCAGGGGACTGCCCGAGGCCTTCGTGATAGGGAAGGACTTCATTGGCGATGACCCGGTGTGCCTGATCCTTGGTGACAATCTCTTCTACGGGGACATGCAGTTCTTCAGGGATGCACTGTCGAGGACATCCGGAGCCACGGTATTTGGCTACCCCGTTCATGACCCGGAGCGATACGGCGTAGTGGAGTTCGACGAAGGAAGAAATGTTCTGAGCATCGAAGAGAAGCCGGCGAAGCCCAAGAGCAGGTATGCCATCCCCGGGCTTTACTGTTGCGACAACCGGGTGATTGAGATTGCCGAGAATCTCAAACCGTCCCCGCGTGGTGAGACGGAGATCACCGAAGTGATGAAGACATACATGGCGCGTGGAGAACTGAGCGTCGAGGTCATGGCGCGTGGTATAGCCTGGCTTGATACGGGAACACCCCAGAGCCTGCTCGAAGCGGCGAACTTCGTAGCTGCGGTCGAACACCGGCAGGGATTCAAAATCGGCTGCCTGGAGGAAATCGCTTACCGCGAAGGAAACATCGACTCGAAACAGTTCAAGAAGCTTTCTAAGCAACTGAGAAACAGCGGTTACGGCGGGTACATGAAGGAGTTATGGAAAGAACTTCAGGACCGTCACTAGTTAGGAGCAGAGGAAGAGAATGAAGAAAGCATTGGTTTGTGGTGCAGGTGGATTCATCGGTGGACACCTTGTAAAGAAGCTAAAGAACGAAGGCTACTGGGTGCGGGGGGTCGACATCAAGGAACATGAGTTCTGTGAATCGGCCGCGGACGAATTCGTCGTGCTGGACCTGCGCGAACCCGCGAACTGCGAACGAGCCCTCCTGGTTGACGAGGGGCCTTTCGACGAAGTCTATCAGCTTGCGGCCGACATGGGCGGAATGGGCTTTATTCACTCGGCTGAATGCGAAATCATGCGCAACAGTGCCCTCGTCAATGTTCATATGGTTCACTACGCGGCAACCAGCGGTGCGAAGCGTTACTTTTTCTCATCCTCAGCATGCGTCTACAGGGACATGACAACAGATGAGCCGGAACTCTCGGAAGAGGAGGCATATCCCGCCATGCCGGATAACGAGTATGGCTGGGAGAAGCTGTACGCCGAAAGAATGGCCATGGCTTATGGCAGGAAATTCGGGATGGAGGTAAGAATTGCGCGATTCCAGAACTGTTACGGACCTGAAGGCACATGGACCGGCGGCCGGGAGAAGGCGCCCGCTGCCTTGAGCCGCAAGATCTCGCTGGCGGACGAACCGGGAACCATCGAGGTCTGGGGTGACGGCACTGCGATGCGTGCTTACACTTTTATCGAAGACATGGTCGCGGGCATATACATGCTCATGCAATCGGATCACGCCGAACCCACAAACATCGGTCGGAGGGAATACGTCTCGGTGGACGAGCTTGTCCAGACGATTGCCGAAGTTGCTGGAAAACCCGTGAATATTGAACACATCGATGGACCGGTGGGCGTCAAGGCCCGCAACTTCCTCAACGATAAGATCCACGAACTGGGATGGGAATCGAAGTTCTCTCTGAAAGACGGAATGTCCCGGACGTACCCCTGGGTCAAGGCACAGGCGGAAGCCCAGAAGAACGCTGAATAATAGGCGCTGCCTGAGAACTACTGGAGCCGATGGCTTGTTCTGCGAATCCGCTTGAACCGGCCAAGGATGAGCGCTTTCAGCTGTGGCAGTCAGAACTTCGTTCGGTCCTATCCTCATATTGCTTGCGTACCGGACAACAGAAGGGAGAAACCCCGTGAAGGACCTTGAAGAAGGATCAACCCTGCAGATCGATTTCTGCAAGATCGGCAAAATAGCCGACGCTTGCCGTGATGTCATCCCCGTGGCTGTGCAGAACGCGGACACGGGAGAAGTTATTCTCGTTGCTTACAGTAACGAACTTGCTTTCAACGAGTCAGTCAAAACAAGGACACTGGTCCTGTGGAGCACGTCCCGGAATGAACTCTGGATCAAAGGAAAGACGTCCGGCGAGACGTTCGAACTCCTTGGTGCGTATGTGAATTGTGAACAGAACTCTCTTCTCTACAAGGTGAGACCACGGCGGGGCAACATCTGCCACACCAACAACAAGGATGGACAGCCCAGGAACTGTTTCTATCGGGAGGTAGATATAGACACGCTTGAATTGAAGAACCTGGACCCATGACCGCAGGCTAGTGAACAATCCCGCCCAGAGGCCGGGGCATTGAGAGTAGCGCCCATAGAAGTGCAATGGGAGGGGCAGCGGCCCCGCTGCCCGCGGACGCCGAGGCCGGCGTCCCTCCCGTAGGAGCGTAACGGCATAGCCAAGAGACTTTGATCCCACACAAAAGACGGCATTTCGGAGATTGTAATGAACGAACAATATACCATCGATCCCGGCAGCAACCCGTTGCTTGCCCCGTCCCGGCATCCCCGGTTTGACCTGATCAAGCCGGAACATGCGGAACCGGCCGTGGAACATTTACTAACGCGGGCTACGGAGGATCTCTGCAGACTGGAGAGTTCGCTGACTCCCACATGGGACGGACTGATGTACCCGCTCCGCAAACTCCACGAACCGCTGGACTATGCCTGGAGCCTGGTACACCACTACATGGGAGTCATGAACAGCCTGGCATGGCGTGACGTCCAGCAGAAACTGCAGCCAAAGGTTGTGGCGTTCTCATTGCGAGCCGGCCAAAGCGAACCGATTTACGAGGGGATGACAGACCTTCGGAACGGGTCCGCCTGGGCAGCGCTCTCCGGCCCCCGGCAACGGGTTCTGGAAAGTGCCATACGAGGTGCACGCCTCGCCGGGGTGGGCCTTGATTCCGCCCAACGCGAAGAATTCAACTCGATACAGGAGGAACTGGCGAAGACATCAACCAGCTTCAGCAACAACCTCCTGGACGCCACAAAAGCATTCAAGATGCTTCTGACAGAACAGCGGGAGATCGCCGGGCTCCCGGTCTCGCTACTCCAGTCTTCGGCGCAGGCCGCACGTGCCGCGGGACAGGACAGCGCAACCACGGACGACGGGCCCTGGCTGATAACCCTGGAAATCCCTTCTTTCGTGCCGTTCATGAAATACAGTGAGTGCAGAGATTTGAGGGAGAAGCTCTATCGATCTTTTGTCACGAGGGCATCGGACGGAGAACTCGATAACGGCCCCCTGCTTGAGAGAGTATTGGAGTTGAGGCAACGGCAATCGGAACTCCTGGGCTTCAAGACATATGCGGAAGTGAGCCTCGAGTCGAAGATGGCACCGGGAGTGGATGCGGTCGATGAGCTCCTGGAAACATTGCG
The DNA here is from genome assembly GCA_030744755.1 of Kiritimatiellia bacterium. Lineage (GTDB taxonomy): Bacteria > Verrucomicrobiota > Kiritimatiellia > UBA8416 > JADHWI01 > JASLPY01. Next base: position 6,493 of record JASLPY010000092.1, read on the forward strand.
GAAAGCCGCCATATCGCACGGAAGAAATGACCTGGCGGAAATCCAGGATCTGGCGGACAAGCGGCCCGGCCGTCAAGAGTCACTCATGAACTGGGACGTGAGCTTCTGGGCAGAACGCCTTCGAGAAGAACGGTTCCTGTTCAACGACGAAGATCTCCGCCCCTACTTCCAGTTTCAGAATGTGCTGGATGGCCTCTTTGAACTCACGCGGCGGCTTTTCGGCATCGTCGTCAGCCCTGCAGACGGGCAGGTGCCCGTCTGGCACCCGGACGTTCGTTTCTTCAGGGTCTTCGACCAAGATGGTTCGCCTCTCTCTTCGTTCTACCTTGACCCTTACAGCCGGCCGGAAACCAAAAGGGGCGGGGCCTGGATGGATCCCGCGGCGCCGAGAGAACGTATGGCAGACGGCAAGCTGGAAGAACCTGTTGCGTACCTGGTGTGTAACCAGACCGTACCGGTAGACGAAAAACCGTCACTCATGACTTTCAACGAGGTGACCACCCTGTTCCACGAATTCGGACATTCCCTTCAGCACATGCTGACGATCGTTGATGAACCGGACGCATCCGGGCTGCACAACGTGGAGTGGGACGCTGTCGAACTGGCCAGCCAGTTCATGGAGAACTGGTGCTACCACAGGGTCACTCTCAAGGGCTTAACCAGCCATGTTGAAACAGGGGAGACGATTCCTGATGAACTCTTCGAGAAACTGGCGTCTGCCCGGGTTTACAGGGCAGGGAGCGACATGCTGCGCCAGCTTCTCTTTGGAATCATCGACATGGAGCTGCACCACCGCTTCAAGCCCGGTGAAGGTCAGTCAGTAGCCAATGTAAAGAAAAGGATCGCCGAACTTGCCAGCGTAATGCCATTGATCCCGGAAGACCGGTTCCTGTGCGGCTTTGCCCATATATTCGCGGGTGGATACGCTGCGGGATACTACAGCTATAAGTGGGCTGAAGTCCTGTCCGCAGACGCCTTTGCTGCGTTCGAAGAGGCCGGACTGGACAATTCGGAGGCAACTGAGAAGATCGGGCGGCAATACAGGGATACTATTCTTGCCCTCGGTGGCGGAACTCACCCAATGGAAGTGTTCAGGGCTTTCAGGGGGCGCGATCCGGACCCGGAAGCTCTTCTAAGGCACACAGGCCTGTCCGAAGGTCGAGAAGAAAACGACTGACCTGAATTCGAAGTGGCAGACAATGCAAAACGCAACACCGATTTACATAGATTTTGACGACGTGCTCTGCGAAACCGCTCGTGCCCTGAGCGCTCTTCTCGAAAGGGAGTTCGGCAAGAGCGTGGCATTCGAGGATATTTTTACGTTCGATCTCCAGAAGTCCTTCGATCTCACCACCAAGGAACTGGAACACCTGATGTTGCTCGGCCACGAAGCCGAAGTGCTTGGCGAACTTGACCCGGTTGACGACGCCATCCCAACCCTCCGGCGATGGGTAGAAGGCGGTTCTACTGTTGCCATTGTGACTGGTAGACCCGCATCATCTTATGAAGTGTCCGTGGGCTGGCTGGACCGCCACAATGTCCCGTACTCCGACATAATGTTTGTCGATAAATACTCCCGGACCACTCCGGAAACAGGCCCTGTACCGGTCCACACTCTCGATGCCCTGCGCTCGATGGATTTCTGCCTGGCCATTGATGACTCTCCGGTAATGATAGAGTTCCTCATCGAGAGCATGCGGATGCCGATGGCCGTGCTTGACCGCCCGTGGAACTCGAAACACCCCCTGCAGACAGACTCCACGCGTCGCATACTGCGCTGCCGCACATGGAACGAAATAGCCGCCGCGTTCCCCACCCCTCACCTGATCGCGTGAGATCCAGACCTGAACGTGGTCGGGCCACCCCGTGGCCCGCTGGTGTGCGACCCATAGGAATGGGCCGCCCGCAGGAGGAGGATTCGGAAAGAATTCCATTCAGAGGAGAAAGCCATTGACCATTCGCGTTCCACCGGTATCATAGTCGCGGAAGTATTGGGCTCATAAGGACAGAGAGGAAAGATATGAACGAAACCACCCTTCGGGTTGTTCTCGCGGACGACGAACCTCACGTGCGAGCCTATCTCCGATCCGTGATTAAGAATGTCCCGGCCGAAGTCGTGGGTGAAGCTTCCAATGGTCAGGAAGCCATCGATATCTACAGCCGGAATAGACCCGACTTGTTGCTCATAGACCTTAATATGCCCATAGTATCCGGACAGGAGGCCATCGCGAAGATTGTGGCTAACTCACCCGATGCCAAGATCATCGTTCTTTCGGCCGTTTCTGACCGCATGCTGGTAGAGGAATGCCGGGATATTGGGGCCTCGAACTTCATCCTAAAAGATACCGATCCCGACGAAATAGTGAATATTGTCAGGGAAACGATGCGGAGAACCTGAGAAGATGCCACGAAAATTCAATCTGCGCAAAATGCTCGAAGAAATGAAACATGATGGGTCTGCGATAAGTGTTAAGGCAGATAAACTGACGCAAGCGGAAATCCGGAGGATCTTTGCACAAGGAAAAAACAGAGAAGAGCAACGGCACACCTGATAACTCACTGTTCCTTGAGTCCCTGGTTGAGAAGAAAGTAATAACCAAGGATGCCGGCAGGGAACTTACGTTACGATTTCAGGGCGATGCGTTTGCCATGCTGCTCCACCTTCTTTCCCGGAAACCAGATTCCCGCAATAAGCTCGGCAAACTCTGGGGAGACTTCCTCAATGTCGCTTACATAAACACGAGCCATATCAACATCCACTATGAGCTTGTTCAGAAGTTGCCGGAGGCCTTTGCCAAGTCGCGCAGGGTTATGCCTCTATACGATTTCGGCGGAGCTGTAACTCTTGCAACACCGGCACCCGCCGATAGAGAGCTGATATCCGAAGTTGAAGGTTATCTCGATGCATTTGTCAGTCCCGTTTTTGCATTCCCCGACCAGGTTGACACGGCTCTGGAAATCGCGTATCAGACCGACTCTTCTCTGACAAAGCTGCTCTCGGAGTTCTCACCGGGACAGGGCAAAACCACGGAGACCGTGAGCGCTGCGGAGCTCCGGAAATTGAGCAAGGATCAGGCTATTATCGCGTTTACACAGGGCCTTCTTTTCCTCGCCGTCAGAAGACGCGCAAGTGACATTCACATTGAACCCGAGGAAGATACATTAAGGATCCGCTTCAGGGTAGACGGTGTGCTGCAGACAATACTGCGGATGGAATCGGGTCTTCTTCCTCCGCTCGTCACACGCCTTAAAGTAATGGCCGAAGTCGACATATCGGAGAGCCGACAGCCTCAGGACGGTCGAATTGAGTTACCGTCTTTCGGAGATCCTCTGCTGTTCCGTTTCTCAACCGTCCCAACAATACACGGAGAAAAGGCTGTATTGCGCCTTATGGGCCACACAGAGTTCCAGGATGTGCCCGATCTGGCGGATCTCGGGTTCTCAGCCGATATTGCCGCAGACATCAACCGGGTTGTCGGAATTCCCAATGGCATTTTTTTCGTAACCGGCCCCACCGGGTCAGGAAAAACTACAACCCTGTATTCGATTCTTAAGTACCTTAACGATCCGGGCGTGAATATTATGACTATTGAGAACCCTGTTGAGTTTCCTCTCCAGGGAGTGAACCAGGTTCAGGTCCAGAGCAAGATCGGCATCACCTTTGGATCCGTGCTGCGCCATTTTCTCAGACAGGACCCCGACATCATATTGCTCGGGGAGATCAGGGATCTGGAGACAGCAAGGATTGCGGCCCAGGCTGCATTGACTGGGCATCTCGTTCTCACCACGATGCATACGAACGACGTCTTCCAGGCGGTAACACGCCTTCTCGATCTCGGTGTTGACCCTACCCTCGTCGCTCCCTGCACGATTGGGGTGATGGCCCAACGCCTCGTCAGGCGTCTGTGTGAGAGTTGCAAAGAGGAATACGAACTTCCTCCAGAACAGGCGGATCTGTTGTTTGAGAAGGCCCCCGAAGATAGAGTGTTCATGCACCGTGCCGTCGGCTGCGAGAGCTGCGACAAAAGCGGCTACCGCGGACGCCTGGCAATTCATGAGATGTATGTTATGGAACCCGAGGTCCGTGCACTGATCGCGCGCAATGCACCTTACGGGCAGTTGGTTCGATGCGCTGAATCACATAACTTCACATCGCTGCGGTATGACGGATTGAAGAAAGTGCTTCGAGGACTGACAACACTCGAAGAAGTGGACCGCGTAACATTGACGGAATGATCTGACGGCCGGTTGGTGCTAACGCCCGCACTGGCGGCGCAAGACAGGCGGGGGCCCTGTACGCTACGACCTTTCTTTCGAATCTTCCTCACTCTCACTTGCCACCGGACCGTCGGGGAACCGGTGCTTGATCGGCAGGAACACAGTGAAAGTACTCCCGTCTCCTACCTTGCTCCTGAGATGAATCCTGCCGCCGTGAGCCTCGACCGCCAACTTGCAGAAAGCAAGACCTACCCCGGTTGAGAACTTCCTGGCGTCAACCTGTCCAAAATGATCAAAAATCTTGTCGTGGTACTGCTCGGGTATGCCAGGACCTTCGTCCGTAAACGAAAGCTGGACCTCCCCGTTCGCCTTCTGCATGGCAATCATCACCTTGCCGCCGGCAGGCGTGAACTTGATAGCATTGTCGGCCATATTAACGACAACACGGCGCATCACATCGGGGTCGCAGAAGGCAAGTACGGGCTTGTCCGGACTCTCAATGACCATCTGTTTTTCGGCAAGATCCGATCCAAGAAGAGTCATGGCCTCTCTAACCAGCGATTCCAGGTCACATGGCTGCGGCTTAAGTGGCAATTGATCACTCTCAAGACGACTGACATCCAAAAGGGTTATCACCATCTCGCGCAGATGCGCCGTGAGCTTGGCGGCCTCACTGAGGCATTGGGAGCCTTCCTCGTCAAGTTTGTCACCTGCCTGTGACTTGAGAATTCCAAGATAACCGTTTATCGCCGAGATCGGCGACTTCAGATCATGAACAATCATGTGGGTGAGACGTTCTTTAAGTCCCTCCAACTTCTGTAGCTTGACGTAGTTCAGCTCAAGCATCTCAAGGGCTTCTGTTTTGTCCCCGTTCGCGCGGTCGACACGCTCTTTTGCCGCCATCAACTCCCGCTCCGCCGCTTCGCGCTGGGAAATATCCCGGACCAGGACCACGGCGCCCGGACGGCCTTTCAGGTTACCTGTAACTATCTCCAGCGGAACTGTGCCACCATCCTTGCGCCGGCCAGATGCGTAGCCAACATGAAACCCGACTTTCTGTAGACTATTGTAGATCTCCCTATCCTCGTTTTTCACTCTCCGATCGGCATACAGGAGGTCGGTGTTCCTGCCAATCACTTCGGCCGCCTCGAACCCAAAAATATGCTTCACTGCGCTGTTACAGGCGGTAATTGTGCGGCCAGACGATACGACCATCAGGACGTCGGGACTGATGCTCGCGACGACACGTTGGAGTTCCTGCTCCCGAAATGCTGCATTTTGCCATTCCCTGAAGGCAAGCCAGAGAGTGGCAAGCAGCCAGAAGAAAAGGACATTGACCAGAGTCGTCGCCAAAGGGATATCGGTGTACCTGTCGATTAAGGCTCGTATCTCTATGATGCTCAGGGCACATATCCGAAAGGCAGACAGGAGGAGGATGACGCTTGCTGCAAACCAGATAGGGCGGGCTTCTTTCCGAGTCCCTTCGTCGATAATCATAGCACCATCCCGGTAAGTATGCTGTCAAGTCGCGGCATTTGCCAGTGTCACCCAGTTTCCGGCTGACGTCAAGTTATAGCTCCAGGCATTAGCTCTGTGCATTGATAGGGAAGCGGGGCGGGACGATTTCAGGTTCAGTGACCCGACGTGTGATACTGTACAGACATGCCGCTTGTACGCCGTTTGAAACGCGTAGGTACCGCTATCGGGGGACGAATCATCTTGCCGCTGTTGTTGTAATATCCCGGGAGGACCTCGAACTCGGTGGGATAAGGGTATTCCGTTCCAACGAAAAGCCTGGGCCTGTAACGAATCTCTGTGACCTGGGGCTGGGGACGCGGAATAGCCGCAACGGCAACCTGTGCTCTTTCGGCCGCGTCCTCTTTCTCTCGCCTGACCGCTTCGGCACGCTCCCGCTTCAGCCTGTCTGTTTCCGCCCAGCGCGCAACAAGAGTATCCTTTTCTTCCCTGGAGATCGGCTTAATACTCAGATCCTCTTCATCAACGACAGCTTCGACAGCTTTCTTGTCAACGGAGGTTATCGAGATTTCCACGTCATCCAGCTGCGCCCTGTCCCCAGGTCTAACCGTTGACCACTGTCCCGTATCCAGGGAGATCAAGTATGCGAGCTGTCCCGGTTGCTTCACGCGTTTGCCCTGTTTCAGCGTCACTTTCTCCCCATCCGGCCCTTCTAGATGAACAGTGCCCGTTTTCTTTGACTGGTAGGCATTTACTGTGGGCTTGAAGATACGCTCAGTTGTTTCCTCGTATGATACGACCTTGTACTCCCCAACCTTTTCGCCAACCTTTACGAAGAAGGTCTGACCACTGCGATGGTTGAGTGCCACCACTTGCGATTCGCCTCCGCCCGCAAATGACGATTTAAGGATGAGATCAAAAGAATCAGGTTCTGTCCGCCATATGCGGACATCTTCCTGGCTGCTCTCAGCTTTCGTGAAGGCAAGGCACAGACAGGCAACCAGCGTTAACATTGCTACCTGGCTCTTTCTGCAGACATTCATGGCCATTCTCCATACAGTGTTACTCTAGCCACTTTGGTATTCTACTACTTATGCCTAGGGACACCAAGCGCGATCCCGCATTTTAATAACGACCACAAACCCCCACCAATCATCAACCATTCCCAAAGTCGTCTTGTTCTTGGCTTTTTGGCCTCCGGCAACTATATTCCATTGTCTTTCAACACTTATCTGGATTGCCCGTGACCCGCTGGAGACATCATGAATAGCGTTGTTGAGGAAATTCGGTCAGCCGTACTTAGCCGTCATCCCCTGCTCTATCTACAGACTCCAGAAGAAGCACGAGTTCTTGCGGCCCTTGAGACGTTGGCCTCTGAAATGGGCAACGGTGCGAAGGTGTCAACATGGACATGTGTAACCGGGCTGGATTCCGAGGGCGGCGATACGCGCGACCCGGTCAAGGCCATCCAGGCCATACTTGCGTCCCCCACTCCCGGATTCTACGTGATGAAGGATTTGTCGGAGTTCATAGAGCGTACCGACGTTGTGAGAGCATTGAGAGATGCCTACCTCGCGTTCGCCGGTGAAGCCAAGACCCACATTGCAATCACTTCTCCTCTTCTCACTATCCCTGAGATGCTCACCAAGGAGATATGCCTGATCGAAGTTCCGTTCCCGTCGGCTGCCGAGTTTATTGAGCACCTTCTTGCGGTTCAGAAAGGGTATCCGGGAATGGAAATCCCGAAGGAACTGTACCCCCAGATCGCACTCGCTCTGCGCGGGCTGACACTGAACGAGGCCGGTCACGTGATGCACCGTGTCCTGGGTTCGGGCAGCGTCAAGGAAACGGACATCCTGCAACAGATCTTTGCCGAGAAGGAACTCATTCTGAGAAAAGCAGGTTTCCTGGAGTATATCCCCAGCCGCATGGACGTCGACATGATCGGGGGCCTCGAGATTCTCAAGGACTGGGCAATCAAGCGACAGAAGCTGTTTACGCAGGATGCAGTCGATTCAGGGTTGCCTATTCCAAGAGGCATACTGATGATGGGCGTAAGCGGTTGCGGCAAGAGCCTGTCGGCGAAAGCCATATCGGCCCTCTGGCGCGTGCCACTGTTCCGCCTGGATATGAACCTCGTGTTCTCGGGCATGTACGGCAGTCCGGAGGCCGCATTCCACCGGGCGCTCAAGGGAATTGAATCCGTGGCGCCGGCGGTTCTGTGGATTGACGAGATCGAGAACGCGCTTGGCATGACCAGTGAAAGCGTGTCTGCCGAACAGTCCCTCACGTTCTCGTCTTTTCTCACCTGGATGCAGGAACGCCCTCCTCTCGTCTTCGTGGCGGCCACCGCGAACCGGATCGAAGCACTTCCTGCCGAGATAATCCGTAAAGGGCGATTCGATGAAGTCTTCTTCTGCGACCTCCCGACAGACAATGAGCGCACTGAAATCATTAAGGTTCACCTGAAGCTGAATGACGTCGATCCCGATGACTTTGATATCAAGCGACTGCTGTTCTCCACTAAGGGATGGACCGGTGCCGAAATCGAGCAGGCAATAATCGCCGCCAGGATCGACGCCAACCAGGAGGAGAGAACGTTGAACCTGGACGACATCCTGCGTCACACGGCCAGGATGGTCCCCCTGTCAACAACGATGGAAGAACAGATAAAGGCAATCCGAAGCTGGTCATACAACCGCGCAACCCGCGCATCCAAAGCCCCGCCGCGCACGATGGTCCCGGACGCGTAGGAGTAAGTTCCGACAGGCAGAGCGAAACAAATCTCTCGTCCGCTTCCCCGTAGCTCCCGATTCCAATCGGGAGTATCTCAAGTACTCGCAAACACCCAATGGTGTCGCCCGATCGGAGTCGGGCGCTACGAAAGATGAAATACCCTTATGTGGACGCCCCATCCCCATGGGCCGCAACCCAGCGGGCCAGGGGGTGGCCCGCCCACATTTCCTCCCATACAATCGATTACAGCGACTCCATATCAGTTTGACTTTCCCCCCCGACTACCCTATCTTTCGCCGCTGTTCCCAGCAGACCACATCCAATTTCTACGGAGGGATGCCGGAGTGGACGAACGGGACGGTCTCGAAAACCGTTGAGCCGCAAGGCTCCGTGGGTTCGAATCCCACTCCCTCCGCCAATAGGGTTTATTCCGGGCACATGGTTTACACATTGGCATAATGCTTTGTGATATCCACTGAACCTGATATTGTACGCGCTTGCGGTGATACAAATTGCCTGGTGATGCAACCGTATTCTATATCTACCGAAAGAGATAAAGCGGAAAGGGGTATCGGCATGTCTGAACAGAGACCTCTCGGGCAGCCATCGCTGCCGAATATGCCCTGGGAAGAGAAACCTGCTGGACACGACAAGGTTCTGTGGCGCTATTCCGCCAACCCCATTATCGGACGGAACCCCATTCCGGGCGGAGCGCGTGCATTTAACAGTGCGGTGGTACCGTATGGCGATGCCTACGTGGGTGTGTTCCGCATCGACCATCATAACGACATGCCGCAGCTTCATTTTGGAAGAAGCGCTAACGGGATCGATTGGGAAATCCGAAACGAAGCCATCCATTTCGTGGACGAGGACGGAGCCCCGATGCCTCGCTCCGCCTACTACTATGACCCGCGCGTCGTAAGGATCGGCGAAATTCACTATGTGACCTGGTGTAACGAGTTTATCGGCACGATGTCGCCGACCATCGGTGTTGCCATGACCGAGGATTTTGAAACCTTCGTGCAGTTGGAAAACGCCTATCTTCCGTTCAACCGCAACGGGGTGCTGTTTCCGCGCAAGATCAACGGCGAATACGTGATGCTGAACCGACCAAGCGACAACGGTCACACACCCTTTGGCGACATGTATCTGAGCCGGAGTCCCGACATGACCTTCTGGGGCAAGCACCGGCTTGTCATGAAAGCTGGTCACGGAGGATGGTGGGAGGGCACCAAGATCGGGGCCGGCCCGGTGCCGATCGAAACCAGCGAAGGCTGGCTGGTCATCTACCACGCGGTCATCGGTAACTGCAACGGCTTTGTCTACAGCATGGGCTCATCACTGCTCGACCTGGAGAATCCCGAGAGATTGCTGGCTCGCGGTAATCAGTACCTGTTGTCTCCGGAAAAGGATTACGAGACTACCGGTTTTGTGCCGAACGTCGCGTTCCCCTGTGCAACGCTGTGCGATGCAGACACCGGCCGCCTGGCCATTTACTACGGCGCGGCCGACACCTATACGGCTCTGGCATTCGGAAACGTGCACGAAATTGTGGCATGGACGAAAGCCAACAGCAGCGTGTGAAGAAGGAATCCCTGGGTGCGACGTCACACGGCGCCTTCCACTGCTTCGGCCCTTCGGGTCTCGCAGAAAGGTGTGCCCAAAGGCCACCTCAATTACCGCCTACGGAGGCCCCAATCTGCGCGGAAAACTCCTTCTTTAGGGAGAAGAATACCCGACCCTTTTCTGAGAATCAAGCTTGACATACGCTATAAACGCTATAGCATTGCGTTATCTTGAATTGAAGGCATTTCGCATGGATAACAGAGAAATACCCGGCATCCTGAAACAGCTTAGGACCAAACTCGACCTGAGTCAGGAGGAACTCGCCGCAAGACTGGGCGTGGCCTTTTCGACCTTGAATCGTTGGGAAAATGCTCGAAGCGTGCCACGAGGGAAGGCCATTTGCTCGCAAGATTACCTGTGACGCTTCGATGGATGACAGTGCGCGACGTACCGCTCTGGATCTGCTGGTTGCACTTGCTCCATCGGCCTGGCGATATGCAGGAAGATAGTTGAACGCCACGGCGGAACGATAACAGCCGAAGGACAACCGGGGGATGGATCGTCGTTCACAGTTGTCCTGCCCCTTGCCCCCCAGCCGCAATGATCACAGGTCTGAATCTTTGCAGGCAGGAATGTTGAAGAACGAAACAGAAAATTGAAATCCGCCTTCATTGGCGGGACAACAACAACGGAGGGTGCCTCATGATGAAACTTGATAGATCTGCTGTTTCAGTATCTGCGATTACTGTTGTCATAATCGGATTCCTGGCCGTAGCCGGATGTGAGAGTTCTGGTGGGGGCGGTTCATCGAGCGGTTCACTCGCGATATCACCTACGTCCGTATCCATCGGTGCGTTAGTCTCAACGAACGTTATCTTCACGGCCAGTGGAGGAACACCTCCGTACAACTGGGACGTTGACGATCCTGCTCTCGGCTCCGTGGCGGGTGCTGATGATACAGCGATCTACACGAGTGCCGCTGCATCGGGGCAGAATTTCGTTACGCTTAGCGATGCTGCGAGCAATTCTGTAGCTGCAACTGTCGACCAGATTCTGTAGCCGCAACTGTCAACCAGATTCTGTAGCCGCAACTGTCAACCAGCAGTAGCCTCCCGCTGTTCAGAACATTCTCCGCACGTTTCCGGCGGACCAGACACGGTGGGAACTTGTGAACGAGTGAGCAGGGGCAGGCGCTAAAAGGATTCGCGACCTACCGTACAATATGCGTACCAGTCAACCTGGCACTTTCGCCTTTCTGGACACATCTCACCACAGAAGAGCTGGTGAAAACCACGTGCGAATTCCTGCAGGTGCTTGTCGGTAAAGTCGCGCTTGGCCACAGAATAGCCAACTTCTCTGCCGGAAGTCCGTGAGAGCTTCTCCCTGTTCTTCTCAACCGCCCTGCCAAGGGCTTTCACTTCCTCGGCAATGTACTCGCCACTACAAATACATCCGCTTCCCATCGTGCTCACCCCTTCATGACAGCGTCATCGAATGCAACCTCGTATCTCCTCCTCATCTCATACGATATCATATCTCCAATCACTAGTGTCCGGTTAAAAATCGTGAAATTGCAGTTGTTTTTGATGATTTTGGGAATTGGCATCCGAGAAAATG
>JASLPY010000093.1 GCA_030744755.1 Kiritimatiellia bacterium
AGAACATGAGGACATTGAACTGACACATGGAGACCAGCAATTCTGGTGTCTGACCTGCCATCTCTCCGGGAATCTTGACCACCTCCGCTCGCTGGAGGATCGTGGAATTGATTTTGACCGTTCCTACCGTCTGTGCGGACAATGTCATTTCCAGCGTCACAACGATTGGCTTTTCGGCGCACACGGTAAGCGTGTCGGCAACTGGCGTGGTGAACGTAATCTTTACCTCTGTACCGAGTGTCACGACCCACACAGTCCGGCAATCGAAGCGATTCCTCCCAATCCTCCGCCAAAAGTGCGCAAGGGCTTGCATTACCGTCCGACCAACACCGAAAAACACCTGAAAGCATGGGAGAAGAAACTTGTTCTAACCGGTGTTAAGACAGATGAGTAAACCAGCCTCCAAGGCCCTCCCTAAAATTTCCAGGGAAGGGGATCCTCCGTCCGGAAGTCCGGCAATGAAGCGTCGGAGGTTTTTCGGAAAGCTGGGAACTGCTTCGGTGGCCGGGGCCACTGCAGCCTCCGGTGGAACGCTGGCCGCGAAAGCGATGTCTGGAAACACGGAAGAACTGAACGACCTTTGGGATTCATTCTTTCAGAAGCACTACCGCCGGATGAATCCGGAGGAGTTGCGGGAAACCATCGCCCGTCTGGAACGGCGTGCACGGAAAAGGTTCGGCAAGAACATCAACATCGACACCAACCCTGCTGAAAAGGGGGTTCTTTTCGGATACGCCCTCAACATTTCCAAGTGCAAGGGCTACCGCAAATGCGTGGACGCCTGTGTCGATGAAAACAACCAGAGCCGTGATACACAAATCCAGTTCATCAGGGTCCTTGAGATGGAAAAAGGAAGTATGAACCTGGAGGAATCGGAGCATTACTACAATCCAGAGACCGTGCCCCAAGAAGGGAAGTTCTATCTGCCGGTTCAGTGCATGCAGTGCGAAAACCCGCCGTGTGTCCACGCCTGCCCGGTGAAGGCGACCTGGACAGAGGAGGACGGGATCATTGTCATCGATTATGACTGGTGCATCGGCTGCCGTTACTGCATGACCGCCTGCCCCTACTGGGCGAGGCACTTCAACTGGAACGAACCGCAACTGCCCACGGAAGAACTGAATCCGGATACGCATTACCTGGGCAACCGTCCGCGATCCCGGGGGGTGACAGAGAAATGCACCTTCTGTGTCCAGCGGACACGCAAGGGTAGACAGCCGGCATGCCAGGAAGCCTGCCCTACCGGGGCTCGCATCTTCGGTAACCTGCTCGATCCTGAAAGTGAAATTCGCTACGTGCTCGAGCACAAAACCGTCTTTCGCCTCAAGGAGGAATTGGGCACGGAACCCAAATTCTGGTACTTCACCGACTGAACCAATGAACGAAAATATCTCCTTTCTCATCGATTTCATCCGTGAAGCATTCCGAGGAGGCAGGATTTTTTATTCGTGGATGAGTCTGCTGACCCTTATTGTGCTGCTTGGAATTTTCTCTTATTCCCGGCAATTACAGGAGGGGCTGATTGTTTCAGGCATGAGCGACCAGGTTTCCTGGGGAGTTTACATCGCTAATTTCACCTTCCTGGTGGGCGTCGCTGCGGCGGCAGTAATGCTGGTGATTCCTTCCTACATCTTCAACGACAAGGCGATTAAAGAGGTCGTGTTGCTGGCAGAAGGACTGGCGGTCGCAGCGTGCATCATGTGCATGCTCTTCGTTGCTGTCGATCTAGGCCGCCCAGATCGCTTCTGGCACCTGATCCCGATGATCGGGGAATTCAATTTTCCACACTCGATGCTGGCATGGGATGTGTTTGTGCTGACCGGTTATCTTTTTCTCAGCCTGACCATTCCCTATTACATCCTCTTCATGCGTTACAAGGGAGCAGAAGCAAAACACAATGTTTATTTTCCCGGGGTGGTCCTTTCCATCGGCTGGGCGATATCGATCCATACGGTGACGGCATTTCTGCTCTCATCCAATGTGGCGCGGCCTTTCTGGCACACGGCAATACTCGGTCCGCGTTTTCTGGCCTCGGCGTTTTCCGCGGGTCCGGCGTTTTTTCTTCTGACTCTGCAGTTCGTTCGCCGTTACACCGACTACCCGGTTTCGCCGATTATTTTCCGCAGGATCGCGATCATCGCCACGGCAGCCCTGCAGATCAACCTCTTCCTGCTGTTTGCTGAAGTCTTCACCGAGTTTTATCACCAGACCGATCACACCGTTTCCGCGGTCTACCTTTTCTTCGGAATTGGGGACAAAACCGCCCTCGTGCCCTGGATCTGGACTTCGCTGGCGCTGAATGTCGCGGCGGTGATCATTCTCAGCATCCACCCGCTGCGGGAACGCGACAAACTGCTCAACCTGGCCTGCGTGATGATGGTGGTCGGCGTCTGGATCGAAAAGGGTATGGGTTTGATCGTTCCCGGATTCGTGCCCACCCCGCTCGGAGAGGTGTTCGAGTACAGCCCCACCCTGGTGGAGGTTACTGTCTCGGCCGGCATCTGGGCGGCCGGGCTGATGATCTACACCCTGCTGGCCAAGGCCGCGATCGGCATCGAGCTCGGCAACGTACGTCTGCATTCCTCCTCTGTTCCTGTTTCATAAAACCGCGGCTTCCGGCGGGACTTATGCCGGATGCGGTTTGCCGGGTGGCGGTTTTCTGATAGTCCGTTCAAAATAGCTCATTCCAGGTCCGCAACTTTAAGGCTGAGTCCGGATTACAAGGAATCATCCCGTCTCCCGGGGTTGTTTTTTTCGCTGACTGCATGCACGCTGAAAATCCCATTCTAAACGACCTTCTGGTCGTGATCCTGGTTCTCCTCAGCACCGCATGAGCCACTTCACTGGCCTGGCTTTCTCTGGCGCTGGGCGCTATTGCCGCCAGTCTGATTCTCTCCGAGAATGAATACTCTGCGCAAATACTGGCCGAGGGAGATTTTTATCTGGCTCTAATCGGGGAGTTTTCATTCCTGCTGATGCTCGCCGCCCTGAACGGCGGTCTGCTCAGTCAAACGGGGTTTCAAAACTTTATTGCCGCTTCAAGCCTGTCGCTCGCCGTCACACCCTGATCATGCAGCTTGCTCCTCATATTATTGCCGTGCAGATGGACCTGGTCCGCAGGCGCAGTTACGGGCTGCTCAGGTCCGATGGAGAAGAAGGTGTACTTGACCGTGAACTGCAGACCCTGGTGATGAGACGCTTGATTGAAACGGTTCCGATTGCTCCGGATTGCCCCCACATCGGCCAAACTCTGCATACCCGACTTCAGTGGTGATGAGCGCTGCCTGGTGGTGTCCGTCATCCGAGGTTCCCGCCCCCTTCCCTCACCGTAGATGGACACCCTGATTGAGGCTAACGACCTCATAGTTTTGTACGGCGATCATACCGCCCTCGACTCCGCACTGAAAAGATTACAGTAACAGGGAAAATCGATGGGCATTTCTGCCCGTTTTCCTGCGTAATTTAACGAATAAGCATCTCCCGGATTACGGGTAAAATAATAAACTATGAAATAGGGGTTTATGGTCGTTGACGGAAACGGGTTAAACCTGCCTGAGCCAAGCAAAGTGCGGCAGGCAGGTCAGACTTTTTGCAAAACCAGCAAGAATGAAATTGTAAGAGGCTGACAAATTAAAAAATGAGTGAACAGGAATGAGACCGGTCGCGGAATTGCTGAACCAGGGAGGATTTCTGAAAACCCTGTTTGAGTCCATCCCCTGCGGAGTTCTCATTATTGACAGCGACCGCAGGATCCAGGCGCTGAACAATGTGATGGAACGCGGGTTCAGGGTCAATATCACCGAAGCCATCGATACACGGGGAGGAGAAATACTCGGATGCGTTCATGCTTCCGACGGTCCGGATGGCTGCGGTTCCGGGGTAAAGTGCCGGGACTGTGGCATCCGGAAAACCTCCCTGAAAGCTCTTGCGGGAGAGCAGGTGTACCGCAACAAGACCAGGGTCCGGATGATGGTCGAAGGAAAATCCAGTGAAATGACCATGCTCGTAAGCGCGGCGCCTTTTGAACACGAGGGCGAGAGGCTGGCTGCTATCATTCTCGAAGACGTGACCGAACTGAACTCCCTGCGTATGCGCCTGAAGACTAAAAAAGGGTTTGCAGGGATCATCGGCCGGGACCCCAAGATCCAGGATCTTTTCCAGACCATCAGGGAGGTCACGGACGTAAACCTGCCCGTGCTCATTCTTGGAGAAAGCGGCACGGGGAAAGAACTGGTTGCTTCCGCAATTCACAAGGAAGGAGTGCGGGCGAACAAGCCGTTTGTGCCGGTTAACTGCGCAGCTATCCCGGAAGGCATTCTGGAAAGCGAACTGTTCGGTCATGTCAAGGGGGCGTTCACCGGGGCCGTGCGTAACAAGAAGGGCAAGTTTGAACTGGCGCATGGGGGCACACTTTTCCTGGACGAGGTGGCGGACCTCCCTAAAGTGCTGCAGGCCAAGCTCCTGCGCGTCCTTCAGGAAGGGACTTTCGAGCGTGTCGGCGGGGAAAATTCCATCTCCGTCGATGTACGCCTCATCAGCGCCACCAACCGTGACCTGAAAAGGGAGGTGGATAAGGGACGTTTCCGGGATGACCTCTATTACCGCATCAGCGTCGTCCCCATCCAACTGCCGCCGCTCAGAAAGTTGAAGAACGATATTCCCCTCCTCGCGGAACATTTTCTGGAAAAAGCGCGTGAAGATGGACAGGTTTCCGCGGGACTCTCAATCGAGGCGATGTCGGTTATGGCAAGTTACAGCTGGCCGGGAAACGTGCGTCAGCTCCAAAGCGCAATCCGTTTCGCCCTGATCAAGTCCGGAGGACGTACCGTTCAGCCCGAGCACCTGCCCCTGGAACTGAAAACGTGTGAACATCCGCGGACCATGCCCGGTCCTTCCAGAAAACTGGATCCGGAAAGCGTGAAATCCGCCTTGAAGAAAACTGCCGGAAACAAGGCCAGGGCCGCACGGGTTCTCGGGGTGGGACGCGCCACCCTGTATCGCTTTATTGCTGACTACCCTCATGTCCCATGAGACAGAAATGTCTCATGTTAAACCTGAGACATATCCCGGTTTCCTTAACTTTCTGGTGAGGCTGCTTTTTTGCTTGGGCGAGGCTCATAAATGGTGCATCGGCTAATCCGCACTTTAGTTTGATGTATAGCCAAGATTTTGAGCTCCGCATGCGGATTTTTATGGTCTGCTCCTGATGCAGTAAAAAATTTCAGCTTCATTCCTGCCTTTCAGTAGACTTTTACAAACAAATAAAAGCAGATATTGAGTTGCGGCTGTACCCGACTCAACATGCTACTTTTTTATCTGCATTTCCCTAGTTTTGTTAGTGCAGCTTAACCCGCTTATTCTGGCTGCAAAAGTAGTCAAATAAACCGATATAATACTGAATCTTAATCGTGAACAGCATGGTGAGGAACAGCAGTTATTAATCCTGGGACAATTAACATTTTCGCTAAACCCGTAAAAAAGTCACAACACTGTGCTGCCTGCCTGTGTGACGCGGCAGACCGGCTCGCAATTACGGCAGCAGTAAATTTCAGCAATGCGCCATAACAGCCACATTAAACTGTGCAATATCAATAACATGGAGCAATGTATGTGGATAATGAGACGGTTGTGTCTCAGGTTCCCCTGACGGCTGCTAAACAGGTCCCGAATCAATCAATGATTACCCGGTTAACATACTGATATAATGTGCATTATGTTAATGCAAATGAATTCTGAGACGGGGGCATGAATCTTGGTTGTATGTCTGAGGGATGTTCTATCCACCGCAAGGAAATGCCGTCTCGGAATAAGCAAAATTCAGGTGTTCGGTTTTTATCCGCGAAGAAGAAAAAACAGTCCAATTAGTAAAATTACTTAAGTAAATTTACAGATTGACAAAGATCAAAAAAACCAACCTATACATTAACATTGTTGGCAGAAATAGATGCTTACATATTCGAAAATAACAGGTGGCAACTTAAGTAAAATTACGTATGGGAGAATGATATATTAAGCATAAACTGATGGGTACATTAGATGAATTGGCAGTGCAGGAAGATTTGCCATTTCATTCCTTGTTTCTTTTTTTCTCATTGCCTCCTTTTTACTTAACAGTCAATCGTCATGAAAGCCATGTCAGCAAAAAATTTTCTGATTCCGTTCCTGACCGCCGCCCTGATCCTGGGTGGGGGATTTTCTCCGCTTCACGCAGCCGTTGATGCCAAGAAGCTGTACAAGAAAACCTGCAAGAAGTGCCACGGCAAGCGTGGAGAGGGCAAGAAGGAAAAAAAGAACCCCGGAAAGTTCAAGTATAACCCGGTCAACGACGTAGAAGAGCAGAAGCTGCTGGAAGAAATGCTCAAATACAAGCTGATGTGGGAGGAAAAGACTTTTGAAAATTCCCGTGAAAAAAAGATGGCGAAATCGGTCCGCAAGCTGAGCGAGGAGGAGATGAAAATCCTGGCCTCTTTCATTCCCACCCTTGGCAAGCAGGAATGATCCACGGTGTGGAAGCCGGTCGTTTTGAAACTGTCATGGAACCGGGACTTTAAATCGGTTGAGTGGTTTTTCAATGCGGTGAACGTGTGCCATCCGATTTGCCGGCGTATCCGCGAGGGGCTGGCCGTCATGATCCTGTTGGGAATGGTCCTTCCTGGGTGGGGTGCGGAGTGGAAGCTGCAGCGAGAATTTCGTGCGGAGCACATGGTGATTGAAACAGTTCATAACGCGCAGCGCGTTTTTGCTGGAACACGCGTGAGCGGCATTGATGTTTTCTCAGTGTCTTCTGAGAAGCTGTTATCGCGGATCAGGCTTCCGCAGTATTCCGGAGTATTTTCGAAGCTGCGGGCGTCACTGTTTTCACTTGATCTTTCCGGGGATGGCCGGTTTTTGGCGGTCGCGTCGAATCATGGAAAGGTTTTATTTTACAACCCTGAAACCCTGGAACTGGCGCGTACCCTGGAATTTCCAGGGATCGACAGCCTTACGGCCATCAGGTTTGTGGACGACGAAAGCTTCATTGCCGGCACACTGGGCGGAGAAGTGCTGCTCGCGGAAATCGACGGAAAAGTGAGGTACCGCCGCCCGGTTGAATATGATGCCGTCAACCGGCTGGCGCTTTCACCGGATCGAAGCCGGTTTGCGGTAGCGACATACGCAAGCGTCATCCGGGTTTTTGATACATCCGGAGGCGATCTTCTGCGTGAATTGAAGGGGCACAAAGATGCGGTTTATGATCTCATTTTTGTCGAGGAGCACACCCTGCTTTCCTGCGGAAAAGACCGTCGGATGCTTGCCTGGGACCTGGAATCCGGGGCCGGCAGGGAATTGTATTACAGTGACAGTTACATCCATGCGCTGGCTTTCAGTTCCGTGCAGGGAACGATTGTTTTTCCCGCAGACAATCATCAACTGGCGTTGATGTCCTGGCCCCGCGGAGAAGTGTTCCAGACCCTGTCCGGGCACAAGGCATTCGTGCACAGCCTGCGTTTCAGCGCTGCCGGAACAGAGCTGTGGAGCGGGGGCAACGACAGCATGGTGCGGCTCTGGAGTAATGAGTCAAACCTGAATTAAAGGGTTTATTCCGCATCAAGCGGGTTATGGATTAGGACAGCCCCCGAATGAATTCGGGGGTTATCTCAAAACCACTCGTTTTGGCATAGACCCGAATTAATCGAGAAGCAGATGCAGATTTCCGGAATACTGATCCAGACCCGTCCGGAATGGCGGGAGCAGCTGGGCGAATCCCTGGCCGCTCAACCCTGGCTGGATGTGCATTACACCGATGGTCACTCCCGGATCATTGTCACCCTTGAAAATCTGGAAACCGAATCGGGGGAGAAGCGCCTGCGGCGTCTTCAGGATTGGCCGCATGTGCTGTCGGTTAATTTAATCAGTCATTATCAAGTAGATGAAAACCAGTTTGAGGAGGCGAAAACAGATAACATTGCGATCCAAGAGGAGGTCGAATGAGTGTTTCAAGACGCAGTTTCATGAAAACTTCAGTGGCCACCTCCGCGGCCTTGGCGGTGGGCATTACGGTCCCGGAACAACTGGCTGCGCAGGCAGCGAAATCCGGGGTGGACAAGGACATACAGTGGGATAAATCGGTATGCCGTTTCTGCGGCGTGGGATGCGGGATCATGATCGGCACCAGCAAAAACCGGGTTGTGGCGGTCAAGGGAGACCCTGAATGCCCGGTCAACCGCGGGCTGAATTGCGTGAAGGGTTATTTCAACGCCAAGATCATGTACGGCGATGACCGGATCACCCAGCCCCTGTTGAGGAAGAAGAACGGCAAGTTTGACAAGCAGGGCGATTTTGTCCCCGTTTCCTGGGACGAAGCCTTCGACGTGATGGAGGCGAAGTTCAAGCAGTATTACCGGGAGCTCGGGCCGACCGGGATCGCCGTCGCCGGTTCCGGACAGTACACCGTCGATGAAGGCTACGCGGCGGTCAAGTTGGTCAAAGCCGGCTGGCGCTCGAACAACATCGACCCCAACGCGAGGCACTGCATGGCCTCGGCGGTGGCGGCGTTCATGAAAACCTTCGGCATCGACGAACCGCCGGGATGTTACGATGACATCGAACTCACCGACGCAGTCGTACTCTGGGGCGCGAACATGGCCGAATGCCACCCGATTCTCTGGTCGCGGGTCACCAACCGCCGCCTGACCGCGGAGCATGTGAAGGTGATAAATCTCTCCCCCTGGACCAACCGCTGCACCGACCTGGCGGACGACGAACTGATCTTCAAGCCTAACACCGACCTGGCGATCTGGAACGCTGTCGCGAAGTACCTGGTGGACAATGACAAGGTCAACTGGGATTTCGTCAACAAGCATACGGTGTTCAAGGACGGGCCGACCGACATCGGCTACGGGCTGCGTGCAAGCCATCCCCTGGAAAAAGTGGCCAAGGACCGCAAGAAAGCCGGGGGCGGCAAGCTCATCGACTTCGCGACCTTCCGCAAGCATCTCGAACCTTACACCTTCGAGTATGTTTCTGAACTCTCCGGGGTGCCCGTCAAGCAGCTGGAAGACCTGGCGAAGCTCTACGCGGACCCGGAGCGCAAGATCATCAGCTTCTGGACGATGGGCATGAACCAGCACACACGCGGCACATGGGTCAATACGCAGGCCTACATGGTGCACCTGCTCACCGGCAAGATCTCGATGCCCGGAAACGGCGCATTCTCCCTGACCGGGCAGCCCTCCGCCTGCGGAACCGCGCGCGAAGTGGGCACTTTCGCCCACCGGCTGCCAGCGGACATGGTGGTGAAAAACAAGAAGCACCGGGACATTTCCGAGAAGCTCTGGAAACTCCCCGCCGGGACCCTCAACCCGAAGCCCGGCTCTCCCTATCTGACCATGCTGCGCGACCTGGAGGACGAAAAGATCAAGTTCTACTGGGTGCAGGTCTGCAATCCGTTTCAGAACACCGCGAACCTGAACCACTGGCTGAAAGCCGCGCGGGAGAAAGACAACTTCATCGTCGTCTCAGATCCCTATCCCACCATTTCCGCGCAGGTCGCGGACCTGATACTGCCTTCGGCGATGCTTTATGAAAAGTGGGGCGCCTACGGAAACGCAGAGCGGCGTATCCAGCACTGGCGTGAACAGGTATCGCCTCCCGGGGAAGCAAAAGGTGACCTCTGGCATGTGATGGAATTTTCCAAGCGCTTCACGCTGAAGGAGGTCTGGACCCCGGAACTGATCCAGGCCGGTTCCCAGCAGTTCGGCTACCATGCTGACATGACCCTCTATGAGCTTCTGTATGCGACCCCTGAGGCAAAGAAATTCCAATGGCCCGACCCGATTGCGCAAGGTCACGCGAACCACATTGCCGAAGAAACGGGGTTCTTCGTGCACAAATACCTCTGGGAAGAATACCGCCAGTTCGGGCTGGGGAAAGCCCACGATCTGGCGTCCTTCGATACCTACCACAAGGTACGCGGACTGCGCTGGCCGGTGGTCAACGGCAAGGAAACCCAGTGGCGCTTCAAGGAGGGCTACGATCCCTACGTCGATCCCGGCAAGGGTTTCGATTTCTATGGAAACCGGGGCAAAAAGGGCATGGACGGCAAGGCGGTGATCTGGTTCCGACCTTTCGCGGAGCCGCCGGAATCTCCGGACGCGGATTACCCCTTCTGGCTCTCCACCGGCAGGGTGCTTGAACACTGGCACAGCGGGTCGATGACCATGCGCGTGCCCGAGCTCTACCGGGCGGTAACAAACGCGCTGCTGTACATGCACCCGGCTGACGCGGAAAAGCAGGGGCTCAAACGCCATGACCTGGCGGTGATCGAGTCACGGCGGGGAACGGTAAAAGCCTACGTGGAAACCGAGGGTCGGAACAAACCCCCGCAGGGGCTGGTGTTCGTGCCCTGGTTTGACACCCGCGTGCTGATCAACAAGGTCACTCTGGACGCCACCTGTCCGATCTCAAAGCAGACGGACTTCAAGAAGTGTGCGGTCAAGGTGTACAAGGCGTAAAGGCGGAGAAAAAGGATGCCCCTGACACGCAGGCAGATGGCGGTCCGAGCCGCCCGGAGCATCACTGCGGGTGCGGTCGCCGGGACCATCTGGTACCAGCTGCTGCGCTCACAGGCAACCGCGCATGCGTCGATGCTGCGTCCGCCGGGGGCCCTGGATGAGCAGGATTTTCTCGGACGCTGCATCAAGTGCGGAAACTGTGTCAGCGACTGTCCTTTCGACACATTGAAACTGGCGCGTCTGGGACGGGAAAACACCCCGGGTACGCCTTTTTATGAAGCACGGCAGGAACCGTGTCACATGTGCACGGACATTCCCTGCATCAAATCCTGTCCCACCGGCGCGCTTGATCCTGAATTGCAGAACATCAACGAGTCTAAAATGGGGCTGGCGGAAATCAACGAGGAAACATGCCTGGCCTATCTCGGATTGCGCTGTGAAATCTGTTACCGGGTCTGCCCGAAAATCGGCAAGGCGGTCACGCTGCGCTACCGCTCCCAGGAACGGACGGGCAAGCACGCTTTCCTCGAACCGGTAATTCATCAGGATGAGTGCACCGGCTGCGGCATGTGCGAGCACGCCTGCCCCACCGACGAAGCCTCCGTTCGGGTTCTTCCCAGGTCCCTGGTGTTCGGCTCCTTCGGACGCCACTACCGCCTGGGCTGGGAAGACAGGGGGGTCATCACCCGGGATTTTGAACCGGGTGCGGGAACTCCCGCGGCTGTACCCGGAAGCCGGGAAAAAGCGCTGAACACCCTCAACCGGGGGGGGAAACTGTATGACTGAAAATAACGGAAATGATGTCCCGCGGGAAGCGCCCGCAAAGATCCTCTGGGGAATGCGATACCTGCTTGCCCGCCGGATGACGCAGATCGGGATCCTGTTCCTGTTCTCAGGTGCCTTGCTTTGGGACTGGAGGGTGCTGAGGGGCAACCTTTCCGCCTCATGGTTGTTTGAAGCAATTCCGCTGGCAGATCCATTTGCGGTATTGCAGATCTTTTTTGCCGGACAGTCCCTGGAAGGTGACGTGCTCTGGGGAGTGCTGATCGTGATCTTGTTTTATGCACTTGTCGGGGGTCGGGTCTTCTGCAGCTGGGTCTGCCCGATGAACATGGTGACCGACCTGGCCGCATGGACCAGGAGAAAGCTGAACATCCGCAGCGCCTATCAGCTCAACCGCAGCCTGCGCTGGGTGGCAATGTTCACCGCCCTGGTTCTGTCCGGGTTGACAGGCGTGGCCGCATTCGAGTGGATCAGCCCGGTCAGCGGTCTGCATCGTGAACTGGTTTTTGGGCTCGGCATCGGCTGGACCGCAGTGTTTGGAATTTTCCTCTTTGACCTGCTGCTCGTCCGTCACGGCTGGTGCGGCCATCTTTGTCCGCTGGGCGTGTTCTACTCGTTGCTTGGGGTTTTCCGCCTGCCGCGAATCCGCTTCGACGCGGACAGTTGCGACCAATGCGGGCAGTGCCACCGGATCTGCCCGGAACCGCATGTATTGAACCTGAGCGAACTCCGGGCCGCAGGCAGGGTAAATTCCCGGGATTGCACCAACTGCCTGCGCTGCACCACGCTTTGTCCGCAGGACTCGCTTGCTCTAGGCCTGGTAAACCCGCTACCTGATTTACAACAAATCGAAACCAAAGAGGTCTCATGAAAAAACTAAATTCCTTAATTTTGAACGTGGGTGGTTCCTTGCTGCTGATTGTCTTTCTGCTCACTGCCTGGGGCTGGGCCGTTGCGGAAGGGATCAGGGACTACAACATCGGTTTGCGGCAGGCGGAAGTGCTGGTAAATCCGGCTGTTCCCCTCATCCCCTTCAATGCCATGGACCCAGGGGAGAATGAACTGCTGCCGCGGGCGTGGGAAGGCGCCCCTCCGCAGATTTCACACCTGGTGGAGGACATGGAAGTGAACCTGCAAAACAACGGCTGCACTGACTGCCATACCGCGGAAAAAACGGACGATGATGAACCGCCCATGTCCATCGCACACTTCACCGACGATTCCGGAAAGCAGCTTTCCGGCGCACGCTACATGTGCCTCACCTGTCACGTGACGCAGGCGGACGCGAAACCGTTGGTGGGCAACCGCTTCGCCGGGAAATAACGGAGGTTTGCAGGTCCGGCGAGGCCTGTTTAACGGTTCGGGGTTTTTTTGCAGGACCCCCGGACTTGATTCCGAAACATGGTACTGCAGGGCCGCTGTGTTTCCTGAACCCTTTTCATGAGAAAGGTGAATATGGGTAGAAACCTATGGATGACGGCATTTGCCTGCGGTCTGCTTCTCTTCTTTTCCGGAGGGCCTGTTCTGGCTGCAACGGAAGGCGCGGAGGGCTGCATGGATTGCCATATCAAAATTACTCCGGGGATAGTCCAGGATTACCTGAGCAGTACGATGGCCAACAGCATAGAAGGCGCGCACTGTGCGGATTGTCATGGCAACTCGCACAAAACCATGGAGGACTACAACCTGGTGGATATGCCTACAGCGGAAACCTGCGGAGAGTGCCACGAAGAAAGGCTGGCGGAATACCGCAAAGGCAAGCACGACCTGGCCTGGTTCGCGATGAAGACCCAGCCGGCCTGGCACAAAATCCCTGACGCGTTGAGCAAGGAGGGATACCGCGGGTGCTCCGGATGCCACAAGATCGGGCGCAAGGGGTACCAGGGAGTTCTGGAAGGCAACATGGGGGCCTTGACACACGACAAAGGCCTGGAGGAAGAACAATACCACTACGGCAACGCCCAGTGTGACGCCTGTCACACACGGCACAAGTTCAGCCGCGCGGAAGCGAAGGACCCGCGCGCCTGCTCAAACTGCCACATGGGCTTCGATCACCCGCAGTGGGAGATGTTCACTTCATCCAAGCACGGAATCATCTGGGGTATCGAGGATGAGGACAACAATGGACGGGCGCCGACCTGTCAGAAATGCCACATGAACCGGGGCAGGCATGACGTCGGCACATCCTGGGGTTTTCTCGGGTTGCGGATACCGACCAAGGAAAACGTGCTGGCCATCATCGACGCCTACGGCGCCGTCAAGGAATCGGCTCCGTATGAGTTGCTCGCGTTTAATCATATGAGCGTCCCCGAACTGGTGGACAA
Source organism: Kiritimatiellia bacterium (assembly GCA_030744755.1). Taxonomy (GTDB): domain Bacteria; phylum Verrucomicrobiota; class Kiritimatiellia; order UBA8416; family JADHWI01; genus JASLPY01. Next base: position 13,601 of record JASLPY010000093.1, read on the forward strand.
CCTGAAAAATCTGGCCGACAAACTGCCCTCGGGGAATTTCGACGGCGTGGACGACAACCCGCTGTGGGTGCTTCACCGGGCAAAATACCTGATTGCCGCGGGTGTGCTCAGCGGGAAAGACCTGCAGCCGACCCCGGTCTTCACCGCCGCGGTGGTGCAGGGCAAGTTTGCGCGCGGTCCGGATGAGTTCAACGAACTGCGGATGCAAATGAAGAGAACCTGCAACCAGTGCCACGCCAAGGACTATGTGCAGTCACATTTCGATGCATCTGACAAGGTCATCCGCGCAGCGGACGCGGTTTACGCGAAGGCCTTTGATGCAGTCTTCACGCTTTACCGGCACGGCAAGCTGGAGAAGCCCAAGAACTGGACGATCGGTCCGAACATCCTTGAGTACTACTGGGCGCGGTCGTCAGTCGAGCAGGAGCTGTACCTGATCTTCCTCGAACACCGGCAGCGGGCGTTCCAGGGAGCGTTCCACGCCAGCAACGACTACGCACATTGGTACGGATGGGCACCGCTGAACACCGCGGTCAATGAAATCCTGGAAGGCTCGATGCAACTGTGCGAAGACCACGCGCAGTGCAAGGCTGATATCCAGCTGATCATGGACGGCTACACGGACATTGTCCAGAACAAGAAATATTAACCCCAAGGCCTGCCGTCTGCAGGCATGCAGGGGAAACGGGAACCCCGGCTTCCCCCGCGAGTTTACACCCGGGCGGTCGTCAACCCGCCCGGGACGTGTCGGTCGGCATGCGGCAATGAGCCGCATTGCGGATGAATACGTCCACAACCCCTCGCTTGCGCGGGAGGAGTTGACGGAACAGCAATGTGTTGTTCAGCCCTGCAAGGAGCAGGGCCAGGGAGGGGGACGACCGTTCATTGGACATCTTTTTAAAGGGAGACGTATGAAAAAAAGAAATAAATTCATTGCGGTCGCGGGATTTTCCGCGCTGCTGGCATGGTTCGGTGCAGGGATCTCACTGGGAGCAGAACAGATGAGCGACATGGAGTTCGAGAAAGGTAAGCAGATCTACTTCGACCGATGCTCGGGATGTCACGGCACCTTGAGAAAAGGCGCCACCGGCCCGAAAATCACGCATGAAGAAATGCTGAATGAGAGCATGTCCGATCTGGAAGAGGTGATTTACAGCGGCACGGACGCGGGCATGCCCGGCTGGGGCCAAACGGGGGAGATGAGCAAGGAAGATACCGCGCTTATGGCCCGCTACATCCGTTTGCCTGCGCCGGTCCCGCCTGAAATGGGGCTGGAAAAGATGAAGAGCAGCCACAAGGTTTTCGTGGCGCCTGATCAGCGTCCTGCTGCCCCGCAGCACAACCGCGACATCGATAATTTATTCGGTGTGATCCTCCGTGATGTAGGCAAGGGCGCTATCATCGATGGAGACACATACGAAAAAGTTACGGTGGTCAATACCGGGTATGCGTCGCACATCTTCCGTGCGTCCAAAACCGGTCGTTATTTCTACACCATCGGGCGTGACGGCAAGGTGGCGATGATCGACCTTTACGCGAACCCGCCCCAGTTGGTGGCGGAGGTGAAAGTCTGCATGGACGCGCGTTCAATCGACGTATCCAAATACAACGGACCGCTGGGGAACTTCGACGACAAGCTGGCCGTTGTCGGCTGCTACTGGCCTCCCCAAATGGTGATCATCGACGGGCAGACGCTGGAACCGAAGAAGGTCGTCTCAACACGCTCACACACCTACGATACCAATGAGTATCATCCGGAACCCCGGGTCGCGACCATTGTCGCCTCCAAGTTCAATCCGGAATGGGTGATTGCGATCAAGGAAACCGGACTGGTGTGGCTGGTCGATTATTCGGACCTCAAAAACCTGAAGCTGACCCAGATCGAAACCGAACGGTTCCTTCATGACGGAGGCTACGACGCCACCGGCCGCTACCTGTTGATTGCAGCGAACATGCGCGACAAGATCATGGTTGTCGATACCAAGGAAGGCAATCTTGCCGCCGCCATTGAGACAGGCAACAAGCCTCACCCGGGACGCGGCGCAAACTGGAATGATCCGGAATACGGACCGGTGAGCGCTACCACGCACCTCGGCGAGGGACTGCTTACCGTTTACGGTTCCGATCCGGAGGGGCATCCGCAGCATGCCTGGAAGATTCTCCGTGAGGTGCAGACCGCAGGACCGGGGCTTTTCCTGAAAACCCATCCGAACAGCAACCATATCTGGACCGACACCACCCTGGCCAAGGGCGAGGGTGAGAACAAGCGCATCTGCGTGCTCAAAAAGGATAATATCGATGCAGGAGCAAACTGCTTCCAGGTCGCCGATCATGGTAAGGTTGTCCATTTCGAGTACAACAAGGCAGGCACGGAAGTATGGACCGCGGTTTGGGATCGCAAGGGCGAACTGCTCGTCTTTGACGATACGGTCTATCCGCCGAAGCTGAAAAAACGGATCGTTGGTGACTGGCTGGTCACTCCGACTGGAAAATGGAACGTCTATAACACGGTCCATGACATTTACTGATCCCTGGTTTTTGGTCCGGAAGACTAAATCTGTATGATCAGGTATCTCTTTCTTGTACTATTTTACTGTTTTCTTCCTGGACCGGCACATTTCGCGGAATCTCCTGAAATAAGTGCTGGCGTCCGGGAAGAATACATCTCCCGGGTCAACCCCGTTGTTTTATCTGAAAAACAGATTCGTTATTTCACGCGGCAGTTCAAAAACAAGTGTTCACGCTGTCACGGAAAAAAAGGAGACGGTCAGGGCAAGAAAGCAAAAGGGGCGATTCCCCCCGCGGATTTCACCGATTCCGCCTTCATGAACAGTCGGACAGACGTTCAATTCTACAATCAAATTGAAAAAGGCGGGCAGGGTAAATCCTCGATGCCCGCCTATGGTCCCGGGTCCGCAATCAATTGGAATGAAGAAAAAATCTGGGGCATGGTGGCTTTCATCCGCAGGTTTTCCAAAGCCAGCCCTTGAATTCCAAGAGACAATAATTTATCGGAGAGCTTCCTAATCTCCTCAAAATTTGCTTCTTGAAATGTCTGGGGAAAAACCGTGAATTAAGCCTGAAAAACCTGAACGCCAAAGAACCATTCTGAACCTTCAAAGGAAGCTACTCTTCGGTATCCAATTTTTTACATCGTTTCTGGATATACCAGGGGGTCCGGGAACCGAAGTTGGATACTGTTTTGCTGAAGCATTTGTACTTGTTCATAGGAGGAGTGATGCTGGGTGAAATCGGAATTTCCCAACTGGCACGCTCATAGGAATCTGGAGGATATCGCAGTTTCTTACGGCACCAACTGATGTCAATCAGCCTTGGATTTCTGCCAAATGCTTCCTGGTTCAATGAGTAGCAGCCTCTGTTTGCTGACCAAAAAGTGGAATTCGTTTCGATCATTCCTTCTTGATAAACCCGTGGAGGAAGCCTGTTCTGCGAGTTGCTGCAGGCCATAGTCATGAAGATCAAAATACAAATTAAAATCCCACGGAACCGATAAGACATGGGTCAAGTTGTTTTTAGAGAATGGACTTGGCAACCAGCAATGAATCCGAAATTTCTCAACTGTGGCCAGTGCTTCAATGACCGTTCTGTTCCGAACTGATATGAACAGGAACTGCAGGCAGTTCTACTTGTGGGCCGGGCAGATCGTAGAAGTATTCTCTCAGGCTCGCTTCGGTTGTCCAAAATTCTTCCAACGAAACTGTTGCTTTCTGGTTCTGAAGGATGCTCCGTTTTCGTAGACGGACCAGATTTTCTCGAGAGTTTTGATCCATGGTGGGAGATGAAACAACAGGAACACGTTTTCCGGATTATCCCATGGGAGTTCCTGGGAGGAAAACAATCAATTCCGGATTTGGCGTGAGTGCTCTAATGGTGCTTCTTCAGGAATTATTGAGGTAATAGCTTTAAACGACGAATCATTTCCTAATCTCTGAAACAAATGTTCTTCACTGACCAGTCCGTGGAGACAGGCCTTGCCAAGCAACATCAGTGCGGTATGATTCAATTCGTTATTCATCGGTACTTTTTCAAAATTATTTCATAAGGACAGAACAGGCAGGCTCCCCGGTAATTTCCGGGAAAACCTACCTGCCGGGGGTCGGCACCCACCCCTCTAAAAGTTAACCATCCGGTTTTCCAACTCATCTTCAAGCATCTCGGTCGTTCTATTGAGGATAGTGATCCATTCCTCAATATCCCGGTCACTGGTATTCTTCAAACGGTGATTCCTCATTTCCAAGGATTCTCCCAATTGATCTCTAAGAAGCTCAATCCCTGATTTCCTGAATGAAGACGAACCCTGGGATTTGGCAATGATCACTTCAAGCAATCCTGAAAGTGTAGAATCACTGGTGAATTGCATTTTTGGCGTTGTCGTT
>JASLPY010000094.1 GCA_030744755.1 Kiritimatiellia bacterium
GACGGCGGACCTTTCCCGCTAACGCCTAGCGCCTAACCACTAACCACTGCGTTCTGCGCTCACAGCGCAGAACGCTCGGGGAGACAAAGAGGTATGAAAGAAGCAAAAGTGCTTATCATAGAGGATGATCCCGACGGTCTCCGTTCGGTCTCCGATGCCGTCCGCGATGCCGGTGTAGACGTTTTCACCGCAGCCACTGGCGAATCGGGGCTGACGGTATTTCGCGAACAGCGTGTTGACGCAGTGCTCTCAGACCTGGTTCTTCCCGATATAGACGGAATCGAGGTCCTTACCCGTATAAAGAAACTGCAACCGGACATTCCAGTCATAATCATGACTGCGTACGGTTCTATCGATTCAAGTGTAAAGGCGTTGAAAGCAGGCGCCTATGACTACATATCGAAGCCGTTGGATCTTGACGATCTGCAGTCGAAGATAACCAGGGCGATTGAAACGGCAAACCTGCGTCACGAAGTCGTTGCGTTGAGGAAGACTCTCCATGAACGCTACAGTTCTTCCGCCATTGTCGCCGAATCTCCAAACATGAAGCACTTGATGAGCCAGGTGGAAATGTTGGCCAACACCAACGCGACGGCTCTGATCAGCGGGGAAAGCGGAACGGGGAAAGAACTGGTGGCAAGAGCGCTTCACTATGATGGTCAGAGGACGGACGGCCCTTTCGTGGCTGTTAATTGCGGGGCTTTCGCGGAGGGCCTGCTGGAGTCTGAACTGTTCGGCCACGAGAAAGGCTCATTTACCGGCGCAATAGGCCGTCATAAAGGCGCTTTTGAACGTGCACATGGTGGGACATTATTCCTCGATGAGATTGGTGATGCGCCCAAATCCGTTCAGGTCAAACTGCTCAGGGCCCTGGAAGAACGCGAAATAATCCGTATCGGCGGCCAGGAGAGCTTTAAGGTCGACGTACGCTTGATATCAGCCTCCAACAGATCGCTGGAGGATCTTGTCGAGACTGGAGAATTCCGCGAAGATTTATTGTACCGCCTGAAGGTTGTTAACCTGGAGATTCCGCCCCTCCGCGATCGGCGGGAGGACATCAGGCCCCTTGTCAACCGGTTCGTCGCGTTTGCCGTGAAGGAACATGGCCGCCATATTGTGGAGGTGGAAAAAGAATACTACGAGACCCTGGAACAGCACGACTGGCCAGGCAATGTGCGGGAGCTACGCAACATCGTTGAAGCATCGGTCGTGATGGCTTCTGAACCCGTGCTCAAGTCATCTGCAGCCGAGCTCTCGGCCGTCAGGAAGATGGGACAGTCTGACGTGGCAATCCCTCTGAACATGACGCTTGAAGAGCTTGAAAAGGCAGCTATCACGCAACAACTGAAGAAATTCCAGGGGAATCGTACGCTTGCGGCCGAGGCCTTGGGTCTGTCACGCCGGACCGTGCAGCGCAAGATCAAGGATCATAACCTACCGTTTTAGCCTGGATTATTAGCAAAGATCTGCCCAATAGATCCCATGTCTTTTTCGCATCCTGCATCCCGTATCCTGTAGCAAAACCTCTGGACTTGGCACAAATCGTGCATACGATCTGGGTCGGCTGGGCAAATGTTATTGCAGATCAAGCTGGAAAAAGCCTGCCCGATCTAGTATCTAATACAGCTTTCTCAAGCGATGAACCTTAAGTAGGTTCTTTACCGTTTGATGAACTGGCAGGTGCGATGTTCAAAAAAAGCTAATGGAGGCATTATGCTGGAAGTAAAAAACCTGAAGAAACACTTCGGCCATATCGAAGCTGTGAAGGGCATATCTTTCACAGTTGAAAAGGGCGAGGTCCTGGGATTCCTGGGCCCGAATGGCGCAGGAAAGTCAACTACGATGAGAATGATAACGGGGTTTCTTCCACCAACGTCGGGTACCGCGATAGTTTGCGGTCATGACGTCCAGAAGGATCCCGTATCGGCAAAAAGGGCAATGGGTTATCTTCCCGAGAATGCTCCCGCCTATGATTCGATGATGGTTACGGATTTTCTTCGTTTTGCCGCACGTCTACGGGGTATGTCGGGTGTGGCCCTCGAGGACAAGGTAGAGGCAACAATACACAAGTGCCATCTCTTGAAGGTTCGCAACCAGTCAATTCACACACTCTCGAAGGGATATCGCCAACGGACCTGTTTTGCCCAGGCGATCATTCACGACCCCCCCGTGTTGATCATGGACGAGCCCACCGATGGCCTGGACCCCAACCAGAAGCACGTTGTTCGTTCGATGATAAACGATATGGCCGCGGAGAAAGTCATTATTGTTTCGACACACATTCTTGAAGAAGTCGAAGCAGTGTGTTCCAGGGCCGTGATAATAGCCAATGGAAAGATTGTTACCAACAGCACTCCGGACGAACTCAAATCGCAAAGCAAGAACGGCCGACTGGATGAAGTGTTCCGCAGGCTGACTCTTGACGACGAAGATGACGCGTACAAGCCAGCTTCTGCCGGCGAGAAGGATGCGCACAAGCTAAGTCCTGCCCACAAGGAGGATATGTAATGACCAGCACAAGAAACACAGCAACGATATTCTGCCGAGAATTCAAATCCTATTTTGAATCTCCGGTTGCCTACGTATTCCTCGTAGTATTCCTTTTGCTCACCGGCTTCATGACATTTTCGGTGGGCAGTTTCTTTGAACGCAGCACGGCTGACCTTGGCCCGTTCTTCTTCTGGCATCCGTGGGTCTACCTGCTGCTCGTTCCTGCTGCCTGTATGGGGCTGTGGGCTGAAGAGCGCCGAACTGGAACACTGGAACTCCTGCTGACAATGCCGATAACCATGACCGAAGCCATAATCGGTAAGTTCCTTGCTGCATGGGCGTTCATCTCTCTTGCCATAATTCTGACATTCCCGATCGTCGTGACCACTTGCCATCTCGGCAACCCGGATCTCGGCGTGGTGTTCTGCGGATACCTGGGATCAATACTGCTTGCAGGTTCCTATGTTGCTACCGGCATGTTGACGTCATCGATGACAAGGAGCCAGGTGATAGGTTTCGTGCTGGCGCTTGTTCTCTGTCTCCTGATGCTGCTGGCGGGCTGGGAACCGGTGACCGGGTACTTTGTGAAGTGGGCACCGGCATGGGTCGTGAATGCCGTGGAATCAGTAAGCTTCATGCCGCACTACTCATCGATGCAGCGGGGCGTGATTGACTTGCGCGACATCGGGTACTACCTAAGCGTTATAGGCCTGATGCTGTGCGCAACCCACGTGGTATTGGACAACCGCAAATCTGCCTGACTTGTAAAAGGCTGTACCAACGAGGATTATAGATATGAGTATGGACAAGAAGAAAGAGATTCTGAAAGCCGGCGGCGGGATCGCCGGAATGGTGGCAATAATGGCCATCGTTATCGCGGTTAACGTCATCATCGGCAACTTCCGCATGCGGGCCGACCTTACGGAAGAGAAACTCTACACGCTGTCGGACGGAACGAGGAACCTTCTGGTCAGTCTCGAGCAGCCGGTGACGCTTAACCTGTATCTCAGCAGCTCGTCTCCGGATATGCCTGCACAGATGAAGGCATACGCCAAGCAGGTAGAGGACTTGCTGTGGGAGTATCGTGACCGTTCAAAGGGAAACGTTGCGCTTATCAAGCACGATCCTAAACCGGACTCGGATGCCGAAGAATGGGCACGCCGTTACGGCCTGGCTGCGCAGACGGCCAATATATTCGGCTCGCCTATCTACTTTGGCCTGGTCGCGGAGTCAGGCGGAGTGGAAGCAGTGCTGCCTGGATTCGATCCCGCGCAGCAGCAGAAGCTGGAGTACAACATAACCCGGCTTATCTACCGTGTAACTCATCCTGAGAAACCCAAAGTCGGCGTCATCAGCAGTCTTCCCGTGATGGGCAGGCAGATGCCTCAGTTCGGGATGCCGCCGGGACAGCGTCCTCAAAACCAGCCGCCATGGGTAGCCATACAGAGCATCAGTCAGGACTACGACGTAAGCGAGATCACCACGCCGGTCGAGGAAATCGCCTCCGATATTGATACCCTGGTTGTTCTGCATCCCAAGGGATTGTCTGACCAGACCCAGTACGCAATAGACCAGTTCGTGCTGCGGGGAGGCCACCTTCTCATGTGCGTGGATCCGTTCAGCGTAGCTGACCCTGGCAATCCGCAGGCGGCGCAGTTCGGTGGCAGGCAGATGCAGCAGCGTTCCTCAGATGCCCCTGCACTGTTACGTGCATGGGGGGTCGGTTACAGGGCAGACCAGATCGTGGCGGACCTTTCGGCCGCAACGATGCTGGGGACACCCAACGGTGGCGCTGAACAGAACATGACGGTTCTCTCGCTGCGCGGTACGAACGGTGTCAACCAGGCGAACATTCTCACTACGCAGCTTAATTCCATGATGCTGCCGTATGTAGGATCATTCACCGACAACACATCAGAGGACCTTACCTTCGAGCCCTTGTTTAAGTCGTCGGATAATTCAGGTCTTGTCAGCGCCATGATGGCCCAGTTCGGTCCCCAGGCGGTCAAGAGTGAGTTCAAGGATGGTGACGTGCGTTTCAATCTTGCCGTAAGCCTGACCGGTGAGTTCAGAACGGCATTTCCCGACGGTCAGCCTTCCGACTCCGCTGATTCCGAAGAGGGTGAGGAAGACACACCGGAGGAAGCACCGGCTGAAGGACTCAAGAGCGGTACCAGCGTTGTTATCCTGGTTGGTGATGTGGACCTGGTTTTCGATCCCGTATGTGTCGAAGAGGTACAGATGTTCGGGTTCAGGCAGCAGAGAGCCAGGAACGACAACCTCAACTTCTTCGCTAACGCGATCGAAATGCTGAGCGGATCCGAAGATCTTGTGTCTGTTCGTTCACGGGGCCGTTTTAACCGCCCGTTCGAGAAAGTCATGGAACTCCAGGCCAAGGCCGCCAAGGAAGGCAGGGATCGCGAAGCCGAGCTCGAGAGAAAGCTGAGAGAGACAGAAGAAGAGCTTCGCCAGATGCAGGCGAACGACAAGGGTGGTATAGACCAGCGCTTTATCCTGACCGCCGAGCAGAAACAGAGAATCGAGAAATTCCGGGCAGAGGAACAAAACTTCCGCAGGCAGTTGAAAGAACTGCGCAAGAGTTTGCGGAAAGATATCGAAAGCCTGGGTGTTAAGGTGAAACTGTTCAACATCGCATTGATGCCCCTGCTTGTCAGCTTTGCAGGGATCTTCTACGGGGTCTACAGGAGAAACAAGTAACCTATCCGATAATGAGGGATCGCCCTGGTGCCCAGGGAATTCCGGAAGAATGAGCCATTAGAACGTGAGAGAAGAGGTGCTGTAATAATGAGAGGAAACAAGTTAATTGTCCTGGCCGTTGTCGCCGTTGTGCTGGTGGCACTTGCTTTCGTGATGAATCGTAAGGAAGCAAAGATCAGACCAACGAACGTGGGCGAACTCGTGCTCCCGGATCTACCCGTGAACGATGTCCGGCGAATCGATGTGATAACCTCCTCGAACGAGACGGTTACCGTCAGTCGAACAGACGATGCCTGGGTATCACACGACAAGTACGGCTACCCGGTTGACTTCGGGAAGGTAAAGGATGCACTCATCGAGCTGTCCGAACTTAAGATCGGCCAAGTGATGAATGTGTCCGAGAGCCAGAAGGCCGCGATCAACATGGTGGCTCCGGGCCAGGGTGTAGAGAACGCCGGTTCGCTTGTAAACCTGTATGGAGAAAGCGGCAAGAAGATAGCCTCCGTTCTCCTCGGTAAAGAGCATTCACGCCAGGCTCCGTCGCAGGGCGGCATGATGGGGGGCAGCTTTCCCGACGGCAGGTACGTCTCTGTAGACAACGGGGAGCGTGTTTATCTTGTTGCCCAGACGTTGAGCATGTTCGGTGATGACCCCAAGGATTGGCTCGATACCGAGATCGTCAATGTTGAAGCCGACAAGATCAAGGAAGTAACTGTCGCCGTTCCGGGTGAAGATACGATGGTCTTCAAGAAAGACGGCAGCGACATGGTTCTTGATGGACTGGCCGATGACGAGGAAATGGACTCCTCGAAGCAGTACAGCATCAAGTCGGCGCTTGGCTACCTGAAGTTCAAAGATATTGCCGATCCTTCTCTGTCAGATGCGGAAACCGGCATGACAAACGCGACACTGTACAAGGCCCTGGCGGAGAATGGCGCTCTCTATACGGCGATGATTGGAGGCGCGGCTGACGGGGAGGATCGTTACTTCCGCATGGCAGTCGCATTAACCGATCTGCCCGAAGAGGAGGTCAAAGAAGAAGTAAAGGAAGATGCGCCTGCCGAGGGCGAGGAAGCCGATGCGGCTGATGCGGCGGCAAAGAAAGAAAAGCGTGCCGAGCTTGAAAAAGAAATCGCAGATCTTTCGGCGAAACTTTCCAAGTGGACTTATGTCATCGCTTCCTTCGAAACCGACTCGATGATCCTCAAGAGGGACGAGATGGTTAAGAAGAAAGAGAAAGAGGAAGAGGAAGAATCCGGAGACGCAAAAGAGGCGGGTCAGGCTGAAGCTGCCGAAGACGGCGCCGCAAAGACTGCCGAAGAAGTCGAATCTGACTCGGAAACGAAGAAGATTGAAGAACCAGCGGCGAAGGCCGCGGAATCGACTCCGAAGCCTGCAACCCTGGAAGAAGGCGTGCCTGTCAGACCTCCAGCCGTGGAGAAAGGTGTGCCCGTTGAGCCGGCGACGCCGGTAGTAAAGGAAGGGGTTCCGCCGGAACCGAAGGAGAAGGCGGGTGTCGAAGCGAAGAAACCGCAACCCGGGGTATTTGACCCCGCCGACAAGTAGGCCACGCGGTTGATGGAGGAGAACTCATGAGTACAGATATAGCTAAAGCGACGGACCTGATAAAGAAACAGGCGGAAGTAATCGCGTCTGTGCGAAATGAAGTGAACAAGGTTCTCGTTGGCCAGGAGAAGCTCCTGGACCGCATGTTGATTGGTCTTCTGACCGGCGGGCATATACTGCTGGAAGGTGTGCCCGGTCTTGCCAAGACGACAGCTGTCAAAACGATGGCCGAGGCCCTTGGAGTAGAATTCCATCGCATCTCCTTCACGCCGGACCTTCTGCCTGCAGATGTCATCGGGACAATGATCTACAATCCCAAAGAGGGAACTTTCACCCCGAGGAAAGGACCCGTCTTCACCAATCTCCTGCTGGCTGACGAGATAAACAGGGCTCCGGCAAAAGTCCAGTCCGCGCTTCTCGAAGCGATGCAGGAAAGGCAAGTGACGGTTGGAGACAACACGTACCCTCTGCCTTCACCGTTCCTGGTGATGGCCACTCAGAACCCCATCGAGCAGGAGGGCACCTATCCGCTCCCGGAGGCACAGGTTGACCGCTTTATGCTGAAATGCACAGTTACCCATCCTTCAAAGGATGATGAACGGCGGATTATGAACCGCTTTTCCCGGCGGGAGAGTATAGAGGTCAACACTGTCATGTCCGCGGAACAGATTGCCTCGGCATCAAGCGTTCTGGACCAGGTGTACTGTGACGAGAAGGTGGGGGATTATATCCTGGATATCGTGTTTGCGACACGCTCTCCCGAGGCGCACAAGCTGGACATCGGTCACCAGATTGAGTACGGGGCGTCTCCGAGGGCCACCCTCTACCTGAACATGACTGCGAGGGCAAATGCCATGCTTCACGGCCGGGCGTATGCAACTCCGCAGGACGTGAAGGAAGTCGCGCACGATGTTCTCAGGCACAGGATCATACTGACGTATGAAGCCGAGGCCGAGGAAGTCACCAGCGAAGATATCATCACCAAGATCCTGAACGAAATACCCGTACCGTAAGGCCGGATTCGAGGTGTAAGAGAATGCCCATCGACACCCAGGAACTCATGAAACAGGTGGGCAAGATCCGTATGATCACCACCCGCCTGGTTGACGAACATCTTTCTGGCGAATACCACTCGGTATTCAAGGGGCAGGGCATCGAGTTCGACGAGGTACGGGAGTACGCGGCCGGCGATGACGTGCGCAGCATAGACTGGAACGTTACCGCCCGCATGGGCCATCCATTCGTCAAACGATTTGCCGAAGAGCGCGAGCTGACAGTTATGTTCGTGGTTGATATATCCGGTTCCCAGTGTTTCGGCTCAGACAACCGCTCGAAAGCCGAGGCGGCAGCGGAGCTCACTTGTCTCCTCGCTCTTTCAGCCATCAAAAACCAGGACAAGGTGGGCCTTATCCTCTTCAGCGACAGAATAGAGAAATGCATACCACCCCGGAAAGGACGCACCGCGGCCATGCGGCTTGTGAGAGAAGTTCTTGCCGCCGAAGAGACCAGGCGGGGCACCGATATTGCTGCCGCCCTCAGGTTTCTCAACAACGTGCAGAAAAGGAAGGCCGTTGTGTTTCTCGTCTCCGATTTCATGGATATCGACTACACACGCGAGCTGAGGGTTACGGCACGTAAACACGATGTGATATGCTGCCCTGTCTCGGATCCCCGGGAACACGAGCTGCCCTCCGTAGGTTTGCTCGAAGTGCAGGACCCTGAGTCGGGAGATCTTATGATACTGGATACCGGTTCGTCTTCCGTGAGGCAATCATTTGCTGCTGCCGCGCAGCAGGAGTACGAATCTTTGTGCGAGAGCTTCAGGAAGCTGAAACTTGACACGATATTTCTTTCGACAGGGCGGCCCTTTGTCGATGACATACGGCGGCTTTTCAGGCAACGCCAGATAAGGGCCGGACGCGGCTGAGATGGCTTGAGATGCCGGCCTGTAACGCAGAGAGCCAACCGGAAAATCGCAGATGATTCATGCAGTAGCTAGAGCGTGTACGGAGTTCGAAGGCGTATATGGGATCAACGCCCAACGCCCAACGCCCAACGCCCAACATCCAAGTCTGAGATCCCCTCCTTGGAGGGGTCCTTCCGCGTATGCGGAAGGGGGGTGGGTGCCGCGCTCTTTCCTTCGCAGGAGAGTTATGTCCCGGTTGGTGCTACCAGTCCTGCTCATTCTGACGACAGCCATGGATAGCATCGTACATGCGCAGTCTGCCGGGGAACCTGACGCCCGCGTCGAGAATATGTCCCATGGACAGGTCGAGTTCAAGGTGACGGTGTCACCAGCCAAAGTCCGGTTCGACCGTGATACGCTTGTCGTTTTTCGCGTTTCTGCTGCATCAGAGCTAACTGTTGAAATCCCGCCCCTTGATGACAGGCTCGAAGGATTTGTCCTCAGCGGTTCGTTCGACACCGAACCGGGAGAAAGGCGCGGCAAGACGACGTGGGAACGTCATGCCCGCCTGTCGCCTACGGTCTCTTCAACGTACCGAATAGCGCCTATGGCCATCAAGGTTACGGATCGCAGCCGCAATCCAATCGCCGTTGAGTGGTTTGCTACCAGGCCAGTGACCCTGGAGGCCGTTTCTCCAGTTGACGGGGCAGCCGGAAACGAGATAAAGCCTGTTATAGAACCCGTATGGATTCACCCTCCCTTCAGAACGGTGGCCCTATGGTTCCTGGCGGGTCTGGCTGTTGTTGCTCTGGTTGCCGCGGCACTGTGGGGACTGAAACAGCTTCACCGGGAAGTAGTCCTGCGTCGAATGTCTCCGCGGGAGCGTGCAATGCGAGAACTGGAACGTCTCCTGCGCATGGACCTGGTTAAGCAGGACAAGATTAAGGAGTTTTACTTAGAACTCACGATGATTGTCAGACGTTATATAGAACGGAGACACGACATCAGGGCTCCCGAACAAACCACCGAGGAGTTCCTGGTGGCCGTGCGCGATGACTCCAGGTTCAGTGATACAGTTGTAGATAAGCTGCGCACTTTTCTGGAAGCCGCCGACCTTGTGAAGTTCGCGGCACACCGGCCCGATAACGAAGCCGTCAGCGCCGCGACGACCACGGCAACCAGGTACATAGATACAGATGATGCGGCGGCGGGAGATATGAATGAAGGATGAAGGATGAAACCTGCGAAGGGATGAAGGTTCCAGTCGCAGATGGTATGAGTTATGTTTAGATTTGCTACACCGTATTGCTTCTTTCTGCTGATTCCGCTTTGTATTGCGGCATGGTGCATGTACAGGCGGAAAGTGACAAAGGGCATGCTGTTTTCGGCGACGGTCCGGATTCCAAGGAAAGGGAATTCATGGCGTACTGCAATTGCTCTTGTCTGCCCCGCACTGGTTGTCCTGGGCCTTGTCCTGGTGGTTTTGGCGCTGGCCCGTCCGCAGACCGTGTTCTCCCGCATCCGGCGAAAGACGGATGCGATCGCAATAGAGATGGTGGTCGACGTATCCGGTTCCATGGAGGCTTTGGATCTTTCTCCGAAGACGGCTACAGGTCATCGTTTCCGCACCCGGCTTGATGCGGTCAAGGAGGTGTTTGCCGAGTTCATTGCAGGCCGCACGGATGACCTGGTCGGACTTATATCTTTCGGGGGATACGCCACTACGCGTGCGCCTCTCACCATGGATCACAACGCTTTGCTGCACGTCCTCGAAGGTGTCGAGATTCCGAAGCCTTCCAGGGACAAGAACGGCCGCGTAACAAATATGGAAGAACTCAATACGGCTATTGGCGATGCCCTGGCAACAGCCTGTGCCAGGCTTGAGACGGCTGAACCTGAATCGCGAATAATCGTTCTCCTGAGCGATGGCGAGTCGAACACGGGCATAATAGAGCCTGAGAAAGCGATCGAGGCCGCGGAGAAGCTCGGACTGAAGATCTATTCAATAGGCGTGGGATCCACGGGCCGGGCACCGTTCAGAGGGCGAGACATGATGGGAAGAGAAACGGTTGAATGGGTGAACGTGGTGCTCGACGAGAAACTACTGCGCAAGGTCGCGGACAGGACCGGGGGCAAGTACTTCAATGTCAGGGATCCCGAAGGCCTGAAGGAAGCCTTGGAGGATATTGACAGCCTTGAAAGAACCGAGATCGAAAGGGATATGTACAGCCACTACAACGAGCTGTTTCCCTGGTTTCTTGTTCCTGCCCTTGGCTTGGTAATCGTAGGCAGCGGCATAAACATGATGATTGCCAGACGGGTGGTGTGAGGTGGAAAGAACGCCCTATTCTCAACGCCCAACGCCCAACGCCCAACATTCAACATCCAACTGGAGAGGGCTGAACGTTTTGACGGAACCAAGCGCTCGTTGAGGAAGAAGAGATGGATATTCAATTTGCCAATGCCTGGGTTCTTTACCTGTTGTGGCTGGTTCCGGCCATAGCGACGGGCGGTGTGCTGCTGGTTCGTAGCAAGCGGGCCAGGCTGAATGCGTTTATTTCACCGGTGATGCAGAAGAAACTGGCACCCGGCAAGTCAGGTGTACGAGCCGAGTGGCAGATATGGCTGATATCCATCGGCCTGTTCTTGATGATGATATCAGCGGCAAGACCTCGATGGGGTCAGAGAGAAGAAACCGTTTTTACTCGTGGCAGAGACCTGCTGATCGCCCTCGACGTATCTCGTTCCATGCTTGCCAACGATGTTCACCCCGACCGTCTGCGCAGGGCGAAAGCTGACCTCATGGATCTCATAGGGGAGCTGGGAGGGGACCGCGCAGGTTTGCTGGCCTTTCGTCACAAGGCAGTGCTGCTGTGCCCGCTGACCACGGACTACGCCTATCTCCGGCAGAGCCTGGAGGCGGTGGATATAGATTCAGCGCCACGTGGCGAAACGGATATTGGTGATGCCATCGTGAAAGCAATGGATGCTTTCGATAACGAAGAGGGGTCGCACAAGGCCATCATACTGATCAGCGACGGAGAAGATCTTACGGGTGGCGCTACGGAGGCGGCCCGCCAGGCCGCGGAAAAGGGCATTCTTATCTTCACGGTTGGTTTCGGAGCAACTTCCGGATCCAGGATTCCCAATCCGGACAAACGGGGTGAGTTCTACCGTTACAAGGGCGAAGACATCGTCACGAAACTCAATCACGACACCTTGAACGAGATAGCCGGCATCACGGGTGGCGGCTACCTGCCGGTTCAGACCGCCGGTGTGTCGGGCACGACACTCGGCACGATATACCGAACGCGGATAAGACAGGTAGCAGAACAGGATCTAGAGGAAGTTCTGCAGCGCCGGTACATCGAGAGATACCAGGTATTCCTTCTTCCTGCTTTCTGCCTTCTGATGGCCGGCTGCTTTCTGAGCCGGGGGCGTTTGCGTACCGGCAAAATCGAGACGAAGCCACCTCCCACTCTCAAGAAGCTGGCGGCTTTCCTGGTGCTGTCGCTTTCGCTTGCGGGAATATCCCTGGGACAAACAAACGAGGTCACTGCAGAAACGACTAACGCGGTAATCGAAGCGAAAACGGAGATTCCTGCTGGAAGAAGCGGAGCCCGCATTGCTCAGACGCTGTACCGCAAGGGTGATTACGAAGGTGCTGCCAGTGCGTATCTGAGCGCTGCCGCAGGGTCCACCCGCAAGTCGCAGGATGACTTCTCTTTCAATGCGGCGGCTTCACTCTTCAAGGCAGGCAAGTACCAGGAGGCTGCCGATATTCTCTCGGGCCTGGATAACCGCGGATCTGAATCCGGCGGAGCCGTTTCAATGGGCCTGGGATCGGCGCTGTACATGGCAGCGGAGAATGTCGAGCCTGAGAAGGCGGAGGACATGGAGAAGAAATCCGAGATGATCCGGGAGGCCGGCGAGGCCTTTATTGATGCCTTTCGCAAAGCAGACGACGATGAGGATGCAAAGAAGAACCTGTCCGTCGCGCTTGATGCATGGGAGAAGACCAGTGAGGAAGCAAAACTCGGCAAGCTCAACGAAGAGTACGGTGGCAAGGGACCGTTTCCCATAATCGGCAGAATGCTGTCGACACAACGCGAGATCAATGAAGGGCTGGCCAACTCGCACACAAACAGCCTGCCGGACCGCATCAGGGCTCTCGAGGCGCTTGCGGAGAAACAGGAAGAGAATGCCGACCTGTGGATTCCGCTGAAGTCACAGTTGATGACTGCCCTGGCGCAGCAGCCGGGGCAGACGAACGTGCAACAGCAATTGGCCGCGATGAATCAGACCATAGACCTCACTCAAGAGAGCATGCGTGGCACAGCCGGAGTGATGAAGGACGCGCAATTGGACGGGACGCAGGGAGCGGGGCTCGACGAAAGGGCCCTGTACAGCCTCTGGAAAATGCTGGCCCCCCCTGAACCCATTATTGCCGAATGCTTGAGGCGACAGACGAATGCCATCGCGAGCACCACTGCCGCGATGCTCACCCCTGCGGCAGCCAGGGAGAAGCTTCCCGAAGCCGGCGCTAACCAATCCGAAACACTCTTCCTGACGGAGCTCTTCCTGGATAGATTCCAGGCAACTTATCCCGAGGGTGGCGGCGCACCACCCGCGGCAATGCCGGCACCCACAGATGGAGCTCCCGCCCAGGCAGAACCTGCGCTTTCCGATGAGGATCGTGCAAAGATCCTGGAGTTGACCGCACAAGCGATAGGCAGGCAGAAAGAGGCATCTTCGCTTCTTGCATCGGCCGATGCAGGGAAAGCCCTGGTGGCCGAGGAAGCAAGCTACAAACTTCTGAAAGAAATCCAGGACCTTCTTCCCAAGCAGGGGCGACAGCAACAGGAGCAACAGGAGCAGCAGGAGCAGGAACAGGAGGAGCAAGAACAGGAGGAGCAGGAACAACAGGAGCAGGAACAACAGGAGCAGCAAGAAGAGTCCTCGGAGGAGCAGTCCGAAGAGCAGGAAGCGGAAGAGAAGGAAGATGCTACACCTGAAGACGTCAAGGAGCTGCTGGAGAAAGCCATCGAGCGCGAGAAGCAACACGAGGCGGAGAAGCGTGAGCGCAACCGGAGACCTATGCTCCCGCATGAGAAGGACTGGTAGAACCAGTAATGAATCGATGCACGCCAATCTTTAGATGGATCTTGATTCCTGCACTGGCACTATGGTTCGGCGTCTGTGCGTTCGCCGCTGACGTCAAGCTCGACGTCAGCGCGAAGCGCAAGCAACTGTACCTTGGTGAATCCATGGTGCTGACCGTCCGCGTCTCCGGTCTTAAAGATGCAAGCATTCAGCCTGATCTTTCGAGAATAGATAACTGCGAGATACGCCTGTTGGGAAGTCATTCCTCACACAGCTCGAACGTCAACGTCGTTAATGGGAGACTCGTCCGCAGTTCCTTCTCCGGGCGGACTTTCAGCTACGAGATAACCCCATCAGAAACCGGCAATCTCTCACTCGGGCCTGTGCATCTTCCCTTCAAAGGCAAATCCCTGACGGAACCGGGACCAACCGTTAAGGTAGTCGGTGTGGAGAATCAGGAATGGGTACGAGTCAGCGTTTCGGCCTCACGCGAATCGGTGCTCATAGACGAGCCCTTTGAAGTCGAGGTCACGGTGGCTTTGAAAAGGCTGCCGGGGAGATACGCTTCGGCGGATCCGATGAATCCAAACAATCCACCACTGCTGACATTGCCATACCTGGATGAGGATCCGCCCGGACTGGTGGGCCCCAATGTTGGGCGCTTGCTCGGACAGCTCTTGGTGAGAACTCGTGATCAGGCCGGCTTCAGAATTAATGACTTTGGGGCGCGGGATAGTTTTGGCAGCCTTTTCAATTTTGGATTCGGTTCGCGCGGAACCCCGTCAAGATTTGCGCTGACCAGGAAAGATGTGAAACTGGACGGCGTTCCTTACTGGGTGTACATCTTGAAGACCCGTTACACTCCCAAAGAAGAGGGGGAACATACATTCGGACCGGTGCTCTTTAAGGGAAGTGTCTTCGTGGGGGTCACTGCAGACCGGAAAGGAAAGGAGCGGCCGATCTTTGCTGTCGGTCCGGCTGCAACGGTACGGGTCGTTCCACCTCCCGATGAAGGTCGCCCGGAATCATATGTAGGCGTCCTCGGCAGCAACTTAACCGCCACTGCTGCCCTGGACGTGCAGACCTGCAACGTGGGCGATCCCCTGCAACTTACGGTTCGCATCTCCGGGAAAGTGAACATAGAGAAGCTGCGGCCACCACCCGTCCGGGAGCAGGACGCTATCACCAGGAGGTTCAGGGTGTCCGATGACACAATACAGACCGAGCGCAACGATGGTGAAGTGGTTTACACTTGGAGGGTCAGGCCAAAGGAGCCAGGGACCTACGAACTTCCGCCGATTGAAGTCTCCTACTACAACTTGGCCAAGCGTCTGTACGAGACCGTCAAGACCGCAGCGATACCACTTAGAGTCAACGACGTAACGGTGGTGGGCATTGAGGACGTCGTCAATATAGGAACGAACGGACCATCCTCTGGTGTCACGATTGGCAACCGTGAGACAAAAACAGTGGCACCGCTCCTGGTTAGCTCAACGGGCGCTGTGCGCGACCGGATAATGGGAACAAGGCTCCACGGGATTCTTGCCCTTTTCGGCCCCTTGCTATTCCTGGCTACATTGTTGGGCATTCAGTTCAGGAGCGTCTTGCGGCGGCGAAGAACTGGATATCGCCCTCGTACGGCCTTTAGAAGGGCTCTTGACAGGTTGGACGATGCTGAACGTATCTCCGGTAAGAATACCGCAGAGGCTTGCCGGAGAATGTCAGGGGCGCTTAGAGATTATCTTGCGGACAGGTCAGGGGCAGTCGATGGGAGCCTGACACCTGGTGAAGCGGGGGCGATTATGAGCAGAATGGGTTTTGATGGTGCGCCACCGGCCCGGATCGTAGAGCTGTTGGAGAAGCATTTCAATGCCGGGTTCTCCGGTGCAGCGGTCGACATCGCGGAACTGGGTGCCGAGATCCGTGATGCAAAGGAATCTCTGAAGGCAATTGAGGATATGTGGAAGTCACATGAGTAGCGGCAATGCTTAAGAAAACGACTCACATTATGAAGACAGTTCACAACAAGTATGGAGAGATTCCCAGCCTGCTTCTGGCTGCCACTATACTTGTGTGCAGTGCTGTTGTCCTGAACGCGGCCGTTGATCAGAGCCATAGTTTTGCCTGGCGGGAGGCGAACATGCGCATGTCGGGAGCGTCAACCGTTGACGACTTTGCGGGTGCTGCGGATGTTTACCGTGAACTGGTTGGGGACGGGCTGAGAAACGGGCCCCTGTTTTACAACCTGGGTACGGCGCTGTTGTTGTCAGAGCAGTACGCTGCCGCGGAACAATCCTTCTACCGTTCGGAGCGCTATATGGGAAGCAACGAAGACATCAGGAGAAACCTCGAGCTGGCACTGGCGAGAAGTAATGACTCCGAGAGCGTGACCCTGCCCTGGTACAGGGCGTTTCTTTTCTGGCACTACGGCCTGCCCGGTAACCTTCGTACGTGCATTGCCCTTGCAGCGTTCTCCCTGGTGTGGATTGGATTTGCCTTTCGCATCATGGGGTTGGACACATGGGGCAGGCACGTGATGGCCGCTGCCATTGTCGTGCTCATACTTTTTGGTTCCAGCGTGGCTAGCACGTTGTACGCCGAGAATGGAGCGGGACGCGCGGTGTTGCCTGATGCGACTGGCCTGACTCGAAGCGTTCCAGAGGAAGGTAACCAATCGTGAGAAGATTGCAGTACATACCCGGAATATCGCTGGTTCTGTGGTTGATAGCTGCCGTTGCGGTCCCGTTCACATCATCGGCACAGGTCACCGTTGATCTGACTTCGAACAGGCCACGTCCCTACCAGGATGAAGTCTTCATGCTGATGCTGTCGATCCGGGCGGAAGGGGTAAGAATCAGCCAGCAGATGGACCTCTCCTTTGGGCCGGACAAAGAGAAGCTTGAACTGGCCCAGTTTAGCGAACTGCCGGTGAAACGTTCGGCCAAGGGCGGCAAGAACATCGTGGTGAGACGATTTCGGTGTCGAGCCAGGGCTGTGGCCGCCGGTCCAATCAACCTTGATACGGCATTACGTGTGGACATCCTCCAGGGGAATGGTCCGTTTGTCATGCGGACTCCCAGAAGAGTTACCGCGAGACCTCTTCAGTTAAGCGTTCGGCCACTTCCGTCAAAGAACCGTCCGGAGGCGTTCAGCGGTGCAGTGGGACAGTTCTCTTTCACCGCGTCTGCGTCGCCAACCGACCTGTCGGTAGGGGATTTGGTAACTGTGAGAATGGCTATCCGGGGGACGGGCTACATGGCGGGAATCTCCGCTCCGAGGGTGATACGTGGAGATCACTTCAAGGTGTACGATGCCAAGCGTGTCGAGGAGAGAAACACGGACGTTGTCTATGAACAGACGCTGGTTCCGCAGAGCACTAACGCCGTTGAGATCGGCTCCATTTCGTTCTCCTACTTTGATCCCCTGCGTTCCGAGTATCGAAATCTTTCCAGGGGGCCCTTCAGGCTGACCTTCCACGAGAAGGAAAGAATAACGGTTGAGCGCTATGAACCGGAAGAACGGGGGGGTACGGAAGGCGAAAGAGTGTCCAGAATTGCAGAGAAGGGTCAGACGCTCAGGAGTATCCTTGTCGCGGTAGGAGTAGGGCTATCGGTCACGCTACTTATGATGTCGATACCCTCCCTGAGGCAGAGGAAGTGGGCCTCCGGATTAGGGTTGGTGGCGTTGGCGGCAATCACGGGTATCCTGGTCAGCATGATGAGCGCTTCGTCCGCGTTCACGTTGAGCGAAGTGAAGATGAATTACAACGAGACTGTCCGGTTTGCACCGGCGCATTCGTCGCTGGCCAGCTTTGATGTCCGCCAGGGCTCCTTGGTGCGGCTCGTCGAAACACAGGCGGAATGGTCGAGGATAAGGTACGCGGGTAACAGCGGTTGGGTGCCTTCAGCTTCGCTGGCAGGGGAGAGCTAATCGAGATGACTAAGAGGGTTTTGGCCTCATGGACACCGTCCAGTTAAAGTCATCCCGAGCCTGTCGAGGGATCTGATGGTCCACGCAATAGCTTAGATCCTTCGACTTCGCTCAGGATGACAGTTTTCCATGGCTGTTTTTGTGAACCGTCCCGGCTTGGAAGTTGGGAATTGAACCGCAGAATATCGAACAGGGAATCACTAGTGTCCGGTTAAATTTGGATATTTCGATTGTAACACATTGCTCATGAATTGCTTACAGGATATTTCAGAA
>JASLPY010000095.1 GCA_030744755.1 Kiritimatiellia bacterium
TTTAGAGAATCCAACAATGAAAATACTCACCAATTCAACGTGCTACGGGCGGTCTTGCTGAATCGTTCCGGCTTAGGCTGTGTCTTCAATGGCATGTTGGCAAACGGTCTTGGATCAGTAAAGCACGAAGACCGCACCGAAGACTGCCGGAGCAGGGATGCTCCGGCATCCCGGGCACAGGTAACGCACTCTCATGCACAACGGCCGCCGAGGCCGGCGGCCCTCCCGCCCTTGGACGTGCCTTGCACTTGGGAGGGTCGCCGGCCTCGGCGACCGTGCGAGATGAACAGCGGAAGGAAGGTGCAATCCCAATGTCGCCGCAGCTTTCAGCTCCGGCATCCCCGTGCACAGCACGCACCATTTCCTACTCGTCCGTCACACAACCTTCGGATGCATTTCGGACGTTCTTGATATACTTCCAGAGTGTGCCGCGGGTGGCCTTGTAGGGGGGCATTGTCCATTCGGATTGCCTTTTCGCCAACTCTTCGGCAGGGATGGCGACGTCTAGTCGATTGGACTCGGCATCAATGATGATGGTGTCCCCGTCCTGTAGCGTGGCGATCGGGCCGCCTTCCTGCGCCTCGGGCGTTACATGGCCCACTATGAACCCGTGGCTCCCACCGGAGAAACGCCCGTCCGTTATCAGGGCAACGTCCTTTCCCAAACCGGCTCCCACTATCGCGCTTGTCGGGGTCAGCATCTCGGGCATCCCCGGGCCGCCCTTCGGCCCCTCGTAGCGGATCACGACCACGTCGCCCTTTGCTATTGTCCCGTCTCCAAGCCCCTTGAGCATGTCCTCTTCTGAATCGAACACCCGCGCGGGACCCTCGAAACGCAGGCCTTCTTTTCCCGTTATCTTGGCTACAGCACCTCCCGGCGAGAGGGAACCACGCAGAATCTGAATATGGCCGCTATCCTTAATCGGGTTGTCGAGTGGGCGAATGATGCCCTGCCCTTCCGCAAGCCCCGGAAGTTCCGCCAGGTTCTCCGCAACGCTTTGCCCGGTGACAGTCGGCAATGCCCCATCAATCATGCCGTGCTCGAGAAGATACTTCATGACCGCCGGCGTTCCGCCTTCTTTGTGCAGGTCTTCCATTACATAGGTTCCACTCGGCTTCATGTCGGCGAGGAGCGGCGTCCGGTCGCTCACCTTCTGGAAGACGTCGAGTGTCAGGTCAATGCCTACCGACCGGGCCATAGCTATGAGATGAAGGACCGCGTTGGTGGATCCGCCCAGAACCATGATGAGAACCATTGCGTTTTCAAACGCCGCCCTGGTCATGATGTCGCGCGGTTTGAGGTCCAATTCAAGGAGTCTGCGAATGCGCGAGCCTGCCTCCATGCATTCTCGCCCTTTCTGCTGATCGTCTGCCGGGGTCGAGGATGAAAAAGGGAGGCTCATTCCGAGGGCTTCAATCGCCGATGCCATGGTGTTGGCCGTGTACATTCCCCCGCAAGCCCCCGGACCGGGGCAACTACGGCGGACGATCTCGGCGCGTTCTTCGTCGGTGATGTTCCCGGCCAGCCATTCACCGTAAGCCTGAAACGCAGAGACGATATCGCGTGGTTGCTCTTCGCCGGCGAAACTTGTCGAGCCGGCCCTTATGGTTCCTCCGTATACCATGATCGAAGGGCGGTTTAAGCGCCCCATTGCCATGACGCACCCCGGCATGTTCTTGTCACACCCGGGAATGGCGATCAGGCCGTCGTACCACTGGGCAGCAACAACGGTCTCGATCGAGTCGGCGATAATTTCGCGGGACTGGAGGGAATAGCTCATTCCCTCGGTGCCCATGGCAATGCCGTCGCTGACGCCGATGGTGTTGAATCGCATTCCAACGAGGCCGGCGACCTGAACGCCTTCCTTGACGGAGGCGGCAAGGTCGTTGAGGTGCATGTTGCAGGTATTGCCTTCCCACCACATGCTTGCAATGCCGACCTGCGCTTTGCCCATGTCTTCCGGAGTAAGCCCGGTACCGTACAGCATCGCCTGGCTGGCACCCTGGCTACGTGGTTGAGTTATGCGGGAGGAAAAGCGATTGAGGATCTTGTCATCCGAACTCATGCTGCGCTCCAAGTCTATCGGGACTTAGAGAACGATACTTGAACGACAAGACGAATGCAATCGCGATGGTAGATGGGGATACTCAACCACCCGCGCTCCCACGCTGGAGGACCCGAGGGCCACGCCGATGGCGTGGCCAGCTCGGAGGTTAGATGGGAGGAGGGGACTTGGGCTCTGGGGAAGTTGCATGAATCTGGCGGAATGCTCCCCTCACCCCAGGCATTCCTTAACCCAGATTCATGCAACGTTTGCCATTTAAGAGAGAAGAGAGCCCTTTTGCCCGAAAGCTGAAACTTGAAACTTGAAACTGAAGAAACTGGAAGGAAGCAACGGTTTCAAGTCTCATCCCTTATCTTTCTCCCGAGGCAAACGCGGCATGAATTCGATGATGGTTCCTGCCTCATTCAGGAGAAAGTGGGTACATTAGAAGTCGAAGAAGAACCATCGTCGAATTCATGACGCTCCCCGGAAGCTGCTGCTCCTTCCCTCTAACCTCCGTGTCCTCGGGTCCTCCAGCGCGGGGGCGCGGGTGGTTTTACATCTCTGAAGGAACATTGCTTATCAGTTCGCCACAAAGTTGAGAACCCGAATGGCGTGGCCTTTCAGCTTCGATCCGGTCTCTTCGCTCACCTTCAGCGTCAGTACGTGTCTGCCTTCCTGCAAATCCGTAGCGAACATCACAGTACGTGGATACTGAAGCCCTCCGCTGTAGCGGTGGTAGAGATTAACCTTTGCGGGGTTCTTTCCGTCCACCGTGGTCTCGACAGTCCCCGCATCCGGCCCAGCAAGAACGTATGCACCGATGGCTGTGCCTTCGAACTCAACCTTCAACTCGGTCCCGGGCTTATCCAGGCAGATCAGCTTTTCGTTTTTGAATTTGGCGCGGCAACCACCCTTCAGTTCTTTCCAGTTCGGAGTCTCATAGGCGGCACCTTCAGGCAGCTTAACCTTGGCCGGATCAAGCAGGCGGCCGCGGTAGTAGCTCTTCTTGTCCAGCGGTTCCGGTATGGCGTAGGCTTTTGCCTTCGCGGCAACCGGCTTGCCCTTCCATTCTATATCCATTAACCGGCCGATTATGTTGACGCACAAACGGTTACCGGCCTCCCCAGGATGGACGCCTCCGAACTCCCGCCAGCTGAACTTCCCGGCCTTCTCCTGGTCGGCCAATTCCTTTCCGAGGTTGTTGACCGATACTCCGTAGTGCTTAGCCACCTTCGCATGCGCCCCGGCGGGAATCGGGTCCTTGCCGTCTTTCCAGATGCCGAGCATGTGGGGATTGACAAAGAATGTGATCACGATATCGGCGTTCGGATTATGCATGCGCGTGTGCCGCACGACACCCTCCATGCCACGCAGGCATTCGCGTGAAGCATGTGCCGCGTCCTGGTCATCGTTCACCGCGAATTCCACGAAGAAGAGATCAACGGGACCCTTCGAAAGAACGTGATCCTGCAAGCGGAATGCACCGGTCGTTGAGCAAGTCGACGAGATGCCTGCGTCAGTGAAAGTGAATTCGGTGCCGGGGAAACGTTCCTGCAGCATCTTCATAAGCATGGGCCTGTATCCATTCATCTGCGTAATCGAGCCGCCGATGAACGCAACGTGTCCCTTCTTTTCCTTCTCAAAACGCATGCGGCAGTTCTGCAGGCTGCCATATTGCAGAATATTCGCGTCCGACAAAGGCATCTGCCCCTCCCCCATGGCAACCGAGGTAAGGAATCCGAAAACCGCGATAATCCAGAATCGTCTCATCAATTCCGCCTTTCTGTTTTGGTTTACGAAGTTCATATATCAAGCTTAGGAGGAAGACAACGGAATTCCGTTCTTATGCTGAGGAGATAATCAACCACCCGCGCTCCCGCGCTGGAGCTCCCGAGGAGGTTAGAGGGAAGGAGCATCAGCTTCCGGGGAGCGTCATGAATTGGAAGTTGGTTTCGTTGTGACTTTCATCTGGCCAGGCATTCTCCGTGATCGGCGAAACCATCATCAAATTCATGCCGCGTTTGCCTCAAGGAAGAGATCTTGTTGAGGGATGCGTTTGATCATTTAACTTGGGGATTGGACGTTCGGTGTTAGAAGTTGAGACTCCCTTTCTCCTCTTTCTCCTGAGGCAAACGCGCGATGAATTCGATGATCGTTTTGCGGCTGCTATGCCAAATGCCGCAACCATATTGCTCCTGTGAAACGATCATTGAATTCATTGTGCTCTCCACAAGCTGAGTCTCCAGATCCCTTCTAACCTCCGTGTCCTCGGGAGCTCCAGCGCGGGAGCGCGGGTGGTTAGATTCTCTAATTCTGTTCCCAAGATCCTCACAATTCCATATAGTTATGCATGCTTGTGGGTATTTGCCGCAGTTTCCGAAGAACAAAATGGAGGGGTTATGAGAAACAATGTATCCAGACGGTCTTTTTTTGGGACAGTGGGGCTTTTGATGTCAGCGGCTGCGCTGATCGGGGGCACGATGGCTTTTGCCGCTGACAGCCCTTCCAGCGGCAAACGGCCAAACATAATACTCATAATGTCCGATGATATGGGGTACTCGGATATTGGCTGTTATGGCAGCGAGATCGATACACCCGTGCTCGATGGACTTGCCGCAAACGGACTGCGCTTCACGCAGTTCTACAACACCGCACGCTGCTGCCCAACCAGGGCCAGCCTGATGTCCGGACTTTATCCGCACCAGGCCGGTGTCGGGCATATGATGAACGACAGGGGTGTTGACGGATACAAGGGCAACCTCAACAAGAACTGCATGACTATAGCCGAGGTGCTCAAGGAGTCTGACTACCACACGTACATGTCCGGCAAGTGGCATGTTACAAAGGAACTTAGCCAGGATATCGAGAAGCAATTCAACTGGCCCCGGCAGCGAGGCTTCGAACGTTTCTACGGCACGATTCACGGCGCAGGAAGCCTGTGGGATCCCAACACGCTCACTCGTGACAACAAGTTGATCACCCCACCAAACGATCCCGAGTATCAACCCAAGCGCTGGTTCTACACCGATGCAATCAGTGACAATGCGGTGAAATTCATAAAGGAACAGAAAGACGACAAACCGTTCTTCATGTACGTAGCTTACACGGCGGCACATTGGCCGATGCACGCGCCCGAGGAGGATATTGCCAAGTACAAGGGCAAGTACGATGGAGGCTTCACCCCCACCCGCAAGGCACGCTATGACAAGGCAAAGAAGGTCGGAGTTATTGACGACAACAGCAAGCTCTCGCCACAAGCCGTGACGTGGGACAGCATCAAGAACAAGCCCTGGGATGCACGCAACATGGAAGTCTATGCCGCCATGGTCGACAACATGGACCAGGGAATAGGCAAGATCGTTGCCGAATTGAAACGCCAGGGCAAACTGGAGAACACCTTGATCTGCTTCTTCCAGGACAACGGCGGGTGCGCAGAAGGAATGGGCCGGCGTGGCAATGGAAAGCCACGCGCGGACAAACCGTCGCAGCCTCCGATGGGGAAAGATGAACTTCAAACAAGAATGATTCCGGCCAAGAGCCGCGACGGTTACCCCATGCGCATGGGCGAGGGAGTTATGGCCGGGGGCGCCGATACGTATATAGGTTATGGGAAGGGTTGGGCTAATGTGTCCAACACACCGTTCCGCGAGTACAAGCACTGGGTGCATGAAGGCGGCATATCGACTCCACTCATTGTTCACTGGCCGGCGGGGTTCAGCGATCGGAACAAGCTGCGCGATACGCCGTCGCACTTGATCGATATGATGGCAACCTGTGTCGATGCTGCCGGCGCGAAGTATCCCGAGAAATACAAAGGAAACGACATCAAGCCCATGGAAGGCAAAAGCCTCCTGCCTGTTTTTGCAGGCAAGTCCATCGACCGTGAGGCCATCTACTGGGAGCATGAACGCAACTGCGCCATTCGCAAAGGGAACTGGAAGCTCGTCGGCAAGGGCATCCTGGGCTCGGACGGCCCGAACGAGAGCAAATGGGAGCTATACGATATAGCCACCGACCGCTCCGAGCTGAATAACCTGGCGGCGAAGCACCCGGAAAGGGTCAAGGAGCTGTCGGATATGTTTACGGCATATGCGAAACGGGCGAATGTGCTGCCGTTTTCCGGGCAGGGGAAGAAGAAGGGGAAGAAGTGAGTTGGGATCAACGCCCAACGCCCAACATCAAACGCCCAACGCCCAAGTCCATGATCCCCTCCTTGGAGGGGTACTTCCGCGAATGCGGAAGGGGGGTGGGTGTCCCGATTAACCCCTGCGCTGGGGCTGACTTCTTGACAGGACCCACAAAATCTCTAGGAGAGCCTAATGAAGAAACTTGCCGGAATCGTGTTGTCCTTGTCTGTGTCGCTTTTCTGTCTGTGCAGCAACAGCCCGGCAGCAGAAAAGCTCGCCCCACCAAACATCATCCTCGTCTTCATAGATGACATGGGGTGGGCTGATTTCTCTTGTTTCGGAAACAAGGACGCCAAGACACCCAATGTTGACCGCCTGGCATCCGAGGGCATTGCGTTTGAACAGTTCTATGTGAACTCCCCTATTTGCTCGCCTTCGCGCGTTGCGATCTCTACGGGCACTTATCCCCAGCGCTGGAAGATCACCTCCTACCTTGCGCACCGCAAAGTAAATGTACAGCGGGGAATGGAACAATGGCTTGATCCCAGGGCTCCCATGCTGGCGCGAAGTCTAAAGGAAGCAGGCTATGCAACGGGTCACTTCGGCAAGTGGCATATGGGCGGCCAACGCGATGTGACGGATGCTCCCGCCATCACCGAATACGGTTTTGATGAGTCCCTTACGAACTTCGAAGGCATGGGCGCGAAGCTGCTGCCCCTGACGAAAAGGCCCGGCGGCAAAGTTGGGAAGATCTGGGGCGGGGCTACAATCCTGGGCGAACCGGTCACCTGGATGCAGCGCTCTGAAATCACAACCGGATTCATCGACGCAGCGCTCCCGTTTATGGACAAGGCACAGGCAGACGGCAAGCCGTTCTATGTCAACCTGTGGCCCGACGACGTTCACAGCCCCTTCTGGCCGCCGCTGGACAAGTGGGGCAATGGTAAGCGGGAGCTCTACCTCGCTGTACTCGAGGCCATGGATGAGCAGTTCGGAAAGCTCTTCAACTATGTCCGTGATAACGACAAACTGCGCGACAATACGCTTATCCTTGTCTGTTCGGATAACGGATGTGAGAAGGGGGCGGGACAGGCCGGGCCGCTCAAAGGATACAAGACACACCTGTACGAGGGAGGCATTCGTTCTTCGCTGGTTGTATGGGGGCCGGGACTGATGCCGAAGAACGCGCGTGGCACTCGCAACAAGGCTTCGCTTTTCTCGGCAATCGACATTGCGCCTTCTCTTTTGAAGCTGACCGGTGCAAAAGCGCCCACAAACACCGGTTACGATGGTGAGGACCTGTTGGATACGATTCTGGGAAAATCACAGGTCTCCCGCAAAGCGCCGATCTTCTATGGACGCCCCCCGGACCGTAAGAACTTCTATGGTTTCAACAACCTGCCGGATCTTGCAATGCGCTCCGGCAAATGGAAACTCCTGTGCGACTTTGACGGTGGCCGGCCGGAGCTATTCGATATCCCGGCGGACCCGGGCGAGTCAAAGAACCTCGCAGCGCAGCATCCTGAACTGGTAGATGGGATGAAGAAAAAGGTGCTCGCGTGGTATGCGCGGATGCCGAAGTAAAACGGTCCTCCGGTCCGTTTTCTGATAACACCTGCCACATTACTGCCGCTGCCGGAGCTGGAAACTCCGGCTACATTGGGAAGTTACGTGGAATCTGGCCGGGGCCGAGCTCGGGCGACGCTACGCTCAGGATGACATGTTCCCATCGCCTACGCTTATAGAATCGCGTTGGGCGTTGAATGTTGAATGTTGGGCGTTGGGCGTTGATCCCACACCCCTTCACTCCCCCGGTCGCCAGGGCTCACCTGAGTCCCCTTTCTTCCGCAAGAATTGCGCATCCACTTCTTTGTACCATTGGTGGAGCTTCGCGCGCATTTCGGCGGCCTTCTCCGGCATAGATTCAGCAAGATCTTTCTTCTCGCCGATATCATCCTTCAGGTTGTAGAGATGGAATCTGCCGTCTTCATATCGTTCGAACAGCTTGTAGTTCCCCATCCTCACGGCTCCCCCCGGCAGTCCGCCCTGGTTCGAATAGTGCGGGTAATGCCAGTAAAGCGCTTCGCGGTTCAGGTTGCCTCCCCCAAGAGCGGGACGAAGATCGATGCCATCGACTTCGTGCTCTATCTTTATCCCCGCTGCGGAGGCGACTGTTGGGAACAGGTCGATTGAGCAGATTAGTTCACTGCTCACGGCACCAGGTTTAGTGACACCGGGATAGCATACAATCCATGGTTCACGTATGCCACCTTCGTAGACCCAGCCTTTTCCGCCCCTCAGTGGGAGGTTGCTGGTCGGCGAACCCTCGGACGTTGCAAGACCCCCGTTATCGGAAGTGAGGAAGACAATCGTCTTCCCGGCGACTCCGGAGTCTTCCAACTGTTTAAGGACTTTACCAACCGCCTGGTCCATGGCCTCAACCATCGCAGCATAGACCGCATGCTTCTGCAGTGTCCTCACTCTACGGGCATGTTTCCCGTGAACCTGCTCTTCATCGGCGAATTCCTCACCAGTGATCTTGCTCGCCTTCTCTTTGTACTTCTTCACGAGGTCAGGCCGACCGATTAGTGGCGTATGCACCGAGTAGAATGAAAGATACGTAAGGAATGGCTTGTTTTTGTTCTTATCAATGAATGCGGCGGCTTCCCTGGCGAGGCGGTCCGGCAGGTGATCACCTTCAGGGCTCTCTTCAGCCATTTCGGGGTTCTTAAAGGGAGCAAAGTACCTTTTTCCGGTATAGGGTCCGCCTGCTTTATGCCCTCCAATGTTGACATCAAAACCACGGTTCTGCGGAAAGAACTCCTTGGTCGGCCCCAGGTGCCATTTGCCTGCGAAGAAAGTTGCGTAGCCCTTCTTCTTCAGGAGTTGGGCAAGCGTGATCTCGCTGAGAGGCATTCTGTCGTTCAGTACCGCCGGACTAAATTTGCAGCTTCTTGCCCCTGAAAAGAAGTTAGTGGCCCGGACCCGTGTCGGATACTTTCCAGTCATCAGACTGTAGCGCGTGGGCGAGCAAACAGGGTTGGCTGCATAACCATCCGTGAAGCGCAAACCGGACGCAGCCAGTTTGTCGATATTCGGCGTATCATAGAAACAATTGGGATTGTTCGCCCCGATGTCCATATAGCCGAGGTCATCAACCAGGAAAACAACTACGTTGGGCAGGTCCGCCGCTTGGAGGAATGATGACGTGACCAGGAACAACAGAAGTAGAACTACTTTCTTAATCATATTTCTCCTATCAATATATCATTGTGAATCTTCGCGATTTCCGAAAGTGTACGTGCATCCTGGTGTTGCTGACAAGAATGTTGACATGTAACGTTGATGACGGAACTCGCCAAAAGCAAATTCACCTATTGAAAAATGTGCATTCATGCACTATGAATATCTCATGAAAAAATACATATATATTGCTGTCTTCGTTCTCTCCGCTTTCGCGGCTCAGGCTGTTCAACTAGGTGACTGGTACAGGATAGGGCCTCTTCGTGATCAAGGTCCGCTTATCAACTGGATGGACAACGTAGCCTTCAGTTACCAGTACGAGTTCGCCGTCGAAAAGGACGCTATGAGCATGGAGGGTGCGGTCGACTTGAAGAAGTCGTATCTCACGACCAATTTCCCCGCCACTCCCAAGGCTATGCGTTCATGGACGAGTCATCCTGACTGGATAGACGGCTACTACCAGGAGCTTCCACGCGGCCCCGCCCCGTCGGCAGGCGAAAGCCAATACCTCTATCGTACGATTACTGTCTCCGAGTCCACCGAGATTACACTGGACTTCATCATACGTGCTCCCGAGGCCGACCGTCGGATGGGTGGAAAGGGCATGGAGCATTGGCGCCGAACCGGCCGTTACTGGTGGGCGCTCAACGGTAAGAAGATCCTGAGCTGGGAGGGGCAAGGTGACATGCCCCGGGCCGAAACGGGCAAGATAACCTTACGCAAGGGCACAAACCATTTCATGGCAAAGGTTACCAATAACAGGCACGCCTATGGGTTTGCGTTCTCAATAAAGGGCGTGCATCCGGATCTTCGCCACGAAGTCGGTTTCGAGAGAATGTGGCGCCCCCATATCATGGACCTGCCGACGGAACTCCCGTATCTCTCGGAGATACTGGCATCACGATCTTTTTCCACCGAGCAGCTCTACGACGAGTCTCTCAAGCGCCTGCGCGCATTCAGGTTCTATCCTGAAGCCATGCCTGGTGTGGAGAGCGCCGCCCTGGACAGCAAGGGTCGTATTGTCCCTGCAATGGAAGCGGCGTTGGAGAAATATCCTACGTCCGCGGCTGGCGACAGGCATACGTCGCGTCTTGCGAAGCTTGAAAGGCTGATTAAGCCTATTCTCAAGAGGATTGACGAAACAGGCGAACCGATGACTGATGACGTCATCGCCGCCGCAAGGGTAATCGACGAGTTGTGGGATGTGACGATCGCCGAGCTGCCGAAACTGGTCTATCTCGAAAGACCCACTTATGTGTATGACTCCATGATGTACGAGGGGGCCGGAACAACCGATGCAGCTATCAAGACGTTCGATCCTGTGACCAAGAAGATTGAAACCATTCTTGATTTCAAGAAAGGTGGAATGTCAGGTGCGAATGAGATCAATCTCTCGTGGGATGGCAAGACCATCTATATTGGCGGGAACAGAACCGTCGCAGCTGTAAACAGTGACGGCACCGGCTACCGCAAGATTGCCAGCGGTCAATCCCCCAACGAGATGCCGGATGGGCGAATTGTCTTTTTTGACACTGACGTCGGGCAGTCGCCATGCAAAGGAGGCGGCCCAAGGCGCCTGCTGTTTATCTGTGAACCAGACGGAAAGAATCGAAAACTCGTTTCCGCCAACAACACTATCGACACCGCGCCCAGCGTGATGAACGATGGCCGGATTATCTTTACCCGCTGGGATTACGGCGTGAACAAGAATGTATTCAACCGG
This sequence comes from Kiritimatiellia bacterium, assembly GCA_030744755.1. GTDB lineage: Bacteria > Verrucomicrobiota > Kiritimatiellia > UBA8416 > JADHWI01 > JASLPY01. Next base: position 11,141 of record JASLPY010000095.1, read on the forward strand.
CATGCCCTCTGGACACAGAACCCGGATGGCACGGGAGTAGATCTCTTCTTCGGAAACACCGTCATTGACCCCCGGTCCCTGGGCCGCGCAAGGCAGGTTCCGGGGCGTCCTGAAGTTGTTGCGATATTTGGTCCGCATCACTCGAAACTGACTGGGTTAATGGGACTCATCTGGAACGGAGAAGGCAAGGAAGCCAGGGACGGGTTAGGCTTCCGGCGCATTACGCATGACACGGCATCGGTCGGCGACAGGCCTGAACCATGGTCCTACCAGGACCCGTACCCGTTGAACGAACAGTTCTTTCTCGTGACTTTCGGCGGAAGGCCCGGGCACAAGGCAGGTCTCTATTTGTATGACCGCTCGGGCAACAGGAAATGTATTCTCGACGCCGCCGGGAAGCGGGGCATCCATTCGGCCCAGCCCTTTGTTGCCAGGAAGCGCGCCCCGATTGTACCCGACCGCAGCCATACTCCGAACTGGACTGCTGGTGTTGATCTGCATAAACGGCTTCTAAGTGATCCCGACTGGTCACAGAAGGGCACGTTAATGCTGCAGGACGTTTACCTCGGAATTGAGCCGGAGGTAAAGCGTGGACAGGTGAAGTACCTTGCCGTTATGGAGCAGCCCACGCAGTCTCACGGACGCGGCGGAGCCATCGGCGTCGGAACGATATGGTACGTCAACAGGTTCCTGGGGCTGGTGCCCGTGGAGCCCGACGGTTCAGCGCATTTTCACGTTCCTGCCCAGCGGAGCCTCTACTTCCACGTGCTGGATAAAGACGGCAAAATGCTGATGACGCAGGGATCTGATTTTCACGTGATGCCCGGCGAGGTAAGAAGTTGTGTTGGTTGTCACGAACAGCGGAAAGGGATTGCTGCACCATCGGGCGCAGGCAAGACGCCGCTGGCGATGCGGAAACCGGCTGTCACGCCCGAGCTCCCAGGTTGGGGAACGCGTGGGATTATTGATTACAGGGCGGTGGTTCAGCCGGTCTTTGACCAGTACTGCATCAAGTGTCACAGCGGGGAGAAGGCCAAGGGAGGGCTGAATCTTTCGGCCGACGAGACTACCGCTTACAACATGTCATACATGCAGTTGGTCGATGGGATGTATGTCCATTACCAACCCGGGACGGGGAGTACTCACGCGCAACCGACTAATGATTGCGATGAGCAAGCGCCGCTGAGCAGAGGCAGCGTCCTGAGCAAGCTGACGAAGTACATGCAGGATCCCAAGCACTGTAAGAAGGAGATCCCCTTCAAGGACCAACTCAAGGTGTTCCTCTGGATCGACTCCAACGTCCCGTTCTACAGCCATTATCGACAAGTTCCGCCATCGGCTCTAAACGGCAACGCCATGAAGGAACTGAAGGGCGTGCACAGTCGACGGTGCGCGAGTTGCCATAAGCCCCGAGAATTCATGCCTGACGAGAAGTCTGGTCTTAACGAACACCACATAGGCAGGCACGTTGGTGGACGGGCCGGGCAATGGAATGTTGCCAACAGCGGCATGCGCGTAAGGCACATCAACCTGAGCAACCCATCCCACAGCGCTGCCCTCCTGGCACCCCTGGATAAGAAGGCGGGCGGCTGGGGTCTCTGCATGAAAGATGGCAAGGGGATACTCGCGGACAAGAACGACCCTGACTACGTCAAGATGCTGCAAGCTCTCAAAACGGGCGTGACCAGAAAAGAGGGCATTACGGTCACAGGCGTAAAGGATCTCTTGACGCAGACATCAAAGTAGGGGCAGGCAGCCATTTTCTGAAGGCACGTGAAAGTTGGCCAAATCAAGAACGGGCGACGAGTCCGTCGCCCCTCCCTCCGAAGGACGTGTCTTGCACTTGGGGGTTTGTGGGTCTTGGTGCTGGGTTCCCGTTCTACATCCCGCGCTTCGTTGTGTTCTTCGCCGTGAAATCTGGCGGCGTTATCGGAGTGAGTTCGCGGCATTTACCCTTCACGATCTCCGCCCCCGGCATGTCGACGCGTGGGGTCTTCAACGCCGTATTTCGTGCCTGGGTGATGATTTCCAGCATAGCCTTGTATGACGCATTATTCGTGTCTTCAAATAGAACAACAGTCTTTCCTTCTTCGTTCCGCTTGGCTTTCTTTCTGGGCCTGAAAACATCGGGCGGCTGCTGACGCTGCACCAGTGGCATATCGACAGGCTGCGCCTTTCTTTCTCTGCACCACGCCAACCCCAGCCCTCTTTTGGCCTTCGCCAGAGGTGCGCGCAGTACACGGCTTCTCTCCGGCGTCTTCAGGTTGATCCAGTCGTTGCCTATATCCTTCTGATGGCATTTGAGGCATCCTGTCTTATCCATCTCCGCTAGAAGCATGTCGCGGGCCCGCGGCCCGACTCTGCAGACTGCATGGGGGGAATAGTCCCACGTTCCATAATAATTGCAGTTGCCGTCCATCCACACCAACAGTAGGTCCAGCTCACTCTTCGACAGGTTCTTGATCTTGTCCCTGTGCTCTTTAAGCAGCAAGTCGGTCAACGGTGCTGCGCCGGAACCGTGTGTCATAGGGTCGAGGATCTCAGAGGTCCTCACCGAGCCATTGTTGCAGTTCAGAAACCCGACAAGAGTGTTCTTGAGAAGCGTCTCGTAGCTGATGCTGAATGCGTAGGTCCATCCGCCGGTCAGATCTATGCCCCCCTTGATTCCCTTCTCACCGCCGTGACAGCTCACACAATGCTTGTCGAGTACAGGCTGGACCATTGTCGGGTAATCTACAAAACCTATCCCCCAGGATTCCGGCTGCAGCTTCGATGCAGGTTTCTTGAGCGCCTGCGGCAGCTTACCCGTGTTGACCGGAGCAGCGTTGTCCTCCTTGATATGACATCCCATGCAGGATCTGGTGATGCCGGAAACAGCCTGTATGAACGTCCTCTGGCTCTGGACCATTCTTCCATCTCCGTCCAAAGCCTGGAAATACAGCGCCTTGCCTACCGGCGCTTCAAAAAAAGCAGATCCGTCTTCCTCAACAGGAACGACGCCGTAGAATTTCTTTACGTCGTACGATCCCTGCCAACTGACAAGGAACGCCTGGTTCCACCATCGTCCACCAGGAGGTATGCCGCTGACACGAGACGTGGATTCGATGACGCGCAGTTTCTTGATCGTGCCACGTTCTACTCCCTCCATGCCCTGGTATATATCATGTACCATGAACATTCCCGGCATCCCCGGCCTTATCTGTGAAGGTTTCACATGCGGTTTGGTTCGCGGTTTGACCAGCATGGGCGCATAGCACGAAATACCCGTTGCCCTGTGAATTACGGCCTTGTAACCGTGCCTGTCTATCAACTCAATCACACCATGTGCGCCGTGCTCCTGGTCATTGTTCGCAATCAGGACCAGGTCTTCTGAGAGCGGCCAGGGATCACTGGGACCTCTTCTCAATCCCTGGTCCATCTCCTTCCTGTATTTAGGCGTGAAGTTGGTTATTGCATCGAGGCTGTTCTTCCCGACCAGCGGGTCGATCATTGCTATAGCCCCCACTGCTTGTCCGTTGTGAGGGGTCAAAGCAGCCACAATAAGACGGCTGTCAGGAACAGCGCGCGCATCAAGCAACGCCGTCGGTTTCGCCATGTTGTTGGCAAAGAAAGCGGTCTCTCCACTGCCGTCCGGATTGACCGTCCAGAGGCTCTGCATATAGAGCGCAGTCTTGTCGACATACTCCCAGCGCCCGTACAGGATGCGGCCGTCACGCATCATCGACGGGTCAAATTCGTTCTGATTGTTGACGGAGATGCACTTTATGTCGCTTCCGTCCGCATTCATGGTGTGGAGTGTGTCGATATAGCTGCTGAAACACATCACGTGACCGCCTGTGCGTGTGCTGGTGAAAGCTATGCGGCCGTCCGGCATGTAGCAGGGAGTAATGTCATGGTGGCCACGCCCGACCAACCCCGGCTGAGGCTTGAGGTAGTTGCAATCCGAATCGGGGTTCGTTAACCGTTTCAAACCCTTTCCGTCAACCCCGATCTCGAAGATACTTGTGCCGCCGTTTTGTGACCCCTTAAACGCAAAAACGATTCTTCTGCCGTCATACGAGATATCCGGATCCCGGTAGACCCCTTCACCGAGAGTCTCTGGCGTATCAGGGTCTATCACCGCCCTCACTACCTGCTTATCAAGGGGAGCGTCGGGGTTCTCTATAATGTAAATGCCGCCACCCGGGCGCCAGGGCAGGTAGTCGTCATAAATGTGTCCAGCCATGAATGGCTGGCGTTTTACAAACAGCAGCGGAGCATCAAGACGGGAGGAGTAGACGCTCCTGACAAACGAGACATACTTATCAAGCTCCTCGAACGCAGTCTCGTCTCCGTCCTCCAGCGCCTTGCTGATTCCTTCGAACGCCTTCTCCCACGCAGACAACTCCTGCAGCTTCTTTCCGTAGCGATCAGTATTGCCGGTTTTCGCCGCGATGGACTTCTCGAACGACTTGCGAAGATTGGACATGCTCTCTTTTGAGAACATTTTTCGGAAGTTCGCCCGCGCCTCTTTCTTCAAACGAGCGGCCTCCATCTTGAGTCGTTCACCTGCGCCCGCTACCGTGAAAACAACTTTGCCGGCTGTTGCGGCCGACTGGTTGATTCCTACCCACGCCTCAAATCTCTTGTATTCCTTGTTCAGCTGGTAGATCACGACGCTGTCGGCATGCGCGAACAGACCGTGCTTGAACTCCCGGCTTCCGACCTTCAAAGGCTTGCCGTGCGGGCCTTTGTTGAGAGTGAAATTGCCCCAGCCAACCTTGACCATGCTGGGCTTCAGATCAACAATGCGAGTCTCGGAACCATCTTCCTTGATTAGCTTGGCTTCCCCCCATACTGCCTGGCCCCAGGAATACCCGTTTGCCAGCAGTTCGAAAGCATCCATCCCAGAAACATCAAGCGTGATCTTCTCGGGTTCCTGCCCTCCGCACATCGTCCCGCTTTTCACAGGCTTCTCCGCAGCCGTCAAAGCCACCGGCGCAGCAATCATCGCCGCGAGAAAAACAGACAAACTAGCTCTCATATCGCTTCCCCTTGTTCTATTCTAGCAATCGCTCGGCCGCTTTTCTGCGACCACGAACAGTTTTCGTCCAAACAGAGCCACGCGCGAGTTCTGGGCCTGCGCATCAGGGTTCCTTCCGAATTTCAGGAGGACACTCAACCTGATAAACGGCAACAGGAAGGCAAGGCATATTGAAGAAGTCTGCCACTTGTCTGTTGTGACCCGCGTAACGTGCAGCCCCTGCTGTGAGAGCATCCATTCATAGCGGTTGAGCGTGAACGGAGAGATGTGCTGGCGGGCGGGCGTTCTGACAAATGGCTTGAGTGGCGGGAAGGAATAGTATGTTCCCGTGAAGAGGAACCGGATTCGCGATTTCAGCGACAGCACGTTCGGCGTTGTGAAGAACAGCTTCCCGCCGGGCTTAAGCACGCGCGCCGCTTCGGCAAGAAACGGCTCATGGCCATCGATGTGCTCGAGGACTTCGACGCCGACAACAGCATCCAGCGTGTCATTGTCATAAGGCCAGACGCCTGCTCCATCAACCTGCCGGCATTCAACCCCCGGGACCGAGAAGTTGTCGACATCAAGATCACAGGCCGTGACGTTCAGCCCCGCGGCCTTGAGTTTGGCCGACAAAGCCCCCTCCCCCGCCCCGACATCAAGTACTAGCGGGGCATCCTCAAAGGAGATCTCCTCTGCCAACGCCTTGATCAGACGATCATGCGTCCCGCTAATGGCCATTTCTTTGGGCATCGAAACAGATCTCCAAATAGATCCCAAACCTGGGCATTCACATCTCGCCAACAGTTGCAACGGTCGCCCCTGGACGTGCCTTGCACTTGGGAGGGTCGCCGGCCTCGGCGACCGTGCGATATGCAAAGCGAACTCCCGGTGCAATCTCAATGTTGCCGGACCATCTCTGGTGCGTTCCCAAAGTGCGGTCCGGCAGCAACTCAGGTACTGTTGCGGCACGATCTTTGCGCTGTCCAGAGCATAGCGAGTGGCTGGCAGATCTGCCAGCCTTTCTCTATGATTAGTAGCGAGGGCACATGGTCTTTTCCTTTGCGACTCGTTTAGCCTTTGTTTTCAGTGGGATCATTTTTTTGTAAACAACTTGCCTGGGA
>JASLPY010000096.1 GCA_030744755.1 Kiritimatiellia bacterium
TGTGCTGGCCACGCCATAGGCGTGGTCCTCGGGAGCTCTAGCGCGGGGGCGCGGGTGGTTGAATCTCCATATCTAAACTGCCATTTTTCGTGGGGTCAATTTGGCAACATTTCTCCCATTCTGACTCCTAAATGCCGCCCCCTGCCTCCCTTTTTTGGGTAAAGACAATCTCGGACCCTCTTTTCGTACTGCTATTGTTCGCTCAGATCACAACGCACAAGGCTCAGTGCGGGGTTTTGCGCCGTGGGCGCAGAACTCCATGGTTGATGGTTAATGGTCGATGGTTGATGTGGAAGTTGCGGGAAAAATGCCACCCTTTCTTATTTCTTGACGATTTTGATGGAAACCACCAGAGTAGGCGATTGCATTGTTTTGCGGACTTTTATTGAGAAAAAGGGGATTCCCAATGTGGAGCAGCCTTTCGGGACTATTTTCTAACGACATAGGCATTGATCTGGGTACAGCCAACACCCTGGTATATGTGAAGGACAGGGGAATCGTTCTTCGGGAGCCTTCTGTTGTAGCGATTCAGTCTGGAACGAAGCGTATTCTGGCAGTCGGCGAAGAGGCGAAGCGAATGCTCGGGCGTACGCCCGGCAGTATAGTTGCCATTCGTCCAATGAAAGCCGGGGTGATTGCGGACTTCGAGATTACGGAGGCCATGCTCAGGTATTTCATTAAGAAAATTCACAACAAGCGCAAGATGGTCCGTCCCAGGATCATAATTGCGGTGCCCAGCGACATCACTGAAGTCGAGAAGCGGGCAGTGAAAGATTCGGCCATCCATGCGGGGGCCAGGGAGGTATATCTAATTGAAGAACCGATGGCTGCTGCTATCGGAGTGGGGCTCCCTGTTCAGGAGCCAGCCGGCAATATGATTGTAGATATCGGTGGAGGTACGACTGAGGTCGCGCTGATATCTCTGGCCGGCATAGTGTTTAGTCGGACCGTGCGTGTAGGCGGCGACGAGATGGACGAGTGTATCGTCCAGTACATGAAACGCGTGTACAATTTGATGATAGGAGAAAGAACTGCCGAAGAGATAAAGATGACCATGGGTTCGGCTTATCCGGTCGAAGAAGAGACCAGCATGGAAGTTAAGGGCAGAGACCTCGTTGCAGGTTTGCCCAAGACCCTCACGATTACATCGGAGGAGATCCGTGAAGCCCTTCAGGAACCCGTGTCATCGATTATTGACGCAATAAGGATAACCCTGGAGCGCTGTCTTCCGGAGCTCTCTGCCGACCTGGTCGATCGAGGAATGATCCTGGCCGGTGGCGGAGCCCTTCTTACGGGAATTGACAAGCTTATAGCCGAGCAGACCGGGTTGCCGGTTCACCTGGCCGATGACCCTCTCAGCGCTGTTGCAGAAGGCACCGGTGTTGTGCTCAATGAGCTTGATTTCCTGCGCAGGACAGCAGTGGATCGCTCCTGATAAATCTCGCGGCATTCAGAATCATCTATCCGTCGTTTCGAATGCATGAGTGGCATGCTGTTACCGGCATGCTTCCGTGCAAGCGCGCACGAACCGTCATGTCACACCCCACTCCCATGTAGCCACTCGGCGTGTAATGCGGGAGGAGAATGTTCCCCTCTCTCTGTGGACGGAGACCCTTGGGCCTGTTGGTTGACGGGAGAAACTGGTGAGACGACGGAGAATCACAATTGGATTGGCTTTGGCCGGGATTGTTATCCTGCTGAACCTTCCTTTGCCAACCGCCCTGCACGTCAAGGCCAACGCGCGGGGGAGCGTCTCCTCTTTCCAGAACGTTATGTCCCTCGTTGTCTACAGAGTTTCCGAGGCAATTCGCCTTATCCGCAGTGTTGACGAAGTCACCGAGGAGAAGCGGGAAATGGCCGAGGAGATCATAAGCCTGCGCCAGGAGATCGGCAGGCTGAAGCTCCTCGCCCGGGAGAGCCGGGAACTGATGAAGCAGCTCGACTACCGGCAGGTCGAGTCCCACCGGATGGTCATGTGCCAGGTGATAGCCAGGGGCGACATCAGTGGCTGGTGGCAGACTCTCAGGCTCGACAGGGGTTCGGATGACGGGATTGCCCCGGACATGGCCGTGGTGACCGTTGACGGGCTGGTTGGAAAAACCACGACCGTGTCGGCGGGGACGTCTGATGTTCTGTTGATCACGGATCCGAATTGCCGCGTATCCTGCCGGATCGTCAGGACGAGAGCGTTCGGCGTGGCCCGGGGATCCGGTGTTGTAGCGGACGGAAGCCTCCCGCTTGAGATGATATGTCGACCGACGTTGCCCCGCCTGGATTTCGTGGCAAGGGACCAGGAAGTTCTCGAGGGAGACCACGTGATTACATCGGGACTGGGTGGGGTGTACCCGGCGGGACTGACGGTAGGCCATGTCAAAGATTCGGCCGTGGACAAGTCCGGCTTGTACCAGAGTGCCGGTATTCTCCCTTCGGCGATGATGGATACGGTGAGATACGTTTTTGTGATTGTGAGTTCTGAACTCTGAATAGGATTTGAGATGACCTGGATTGTTATGTCGGTGGTTGTGATGTTGTCTACGGTGATTCAGACGATGTTGCCGGCTTATGCATTCATGGGGCAGGCAAGGGCTCCGATGCTGCTGGCAATAGTCCTGTACTACTCACTGAAAAGGGACACAACAACCATGCTGACAGCGGCGCTGATGGCGGGTTTTGTTCATGATGCGTTGAGTGAGATTCCCATGGGATACTCATCGCTGTGCTTTGGTGCCGTAGGTTTTGCCGCGGGGCATTTCAGGGAGTTGATAACAAAAGAATCGCTGCTGCCGCACAGTCTCATCGGCGCTGCGGCCGGCTTTGCATCCACGGTTGTGCTGTACGCGATTCTAAAGGGCGGCGGCCACGTGGGTTGCCGGCTGAACTGGTGTATTTTGAAGGCTTTCTGGACCGGGGTCCTGGGATTGTGGAGTGTTCCGCTGGTATGTGCCTTGACGGCCTGGCTTGACGGCCTGGTTGGAAACATCGCGGTAAGAAGGAATGTGACAGGAATTGAGTAGGCCACTTAACAAAGAGCTGGTGCGGATCAAGATTGTTGCCGGGGCGATGCTTGCCGGGTTGCTTCTTCTTGGCGGCGTTCTGTGGCATGAACAGGTCGTCAAGGGCCAGGAGTACAAGCACAGCCTTGACCGTCAGAGCATGCGCCGCGTGCGCTTGCCGGCGGTGCGCGGGCTTATTCTGGACCGGAACGGTATATGCCTGGCTCGCAACCGTCCCAGTTACTGCATCGCAATGTATGTCGAAGAGCTGAGGAAGCCGGGGAGGCGGGAGAAGACTGTCGAGGAAGTCGACCGCCTCATCGTGGAACTTTCCGAGCTCCTGGAAATCCCGCGGGAGGTCGACAGAGACGATATCAGGAAACACCTGAGGATCAGCATGCCGATGCCGTTCCTTGCATGGCGGGGAATCAGCGAGGAAGTCCTGTCGCGGTGGTCGGAACGCACCGTCAGGCAGCGTGGCATAGACGTTTACGTGGAACCCGTCAGGGAGTATCCGCAGGGGCACACACTGGGGCACGTACTCGGCTATGTCCGAAGGGCCGATCCACCGGAGGACCTTGAGTTTCCATACCACTACTACCTTGCCGAAATGGAAGGTGGCGAGGGAATCGAAAAGTCAATGAACGAGAAGCTCTGCGGCGAATCGGGGGGACGGCTCATAAGGGTCGATGCTTCGGGTTTCCGTCACGAGGAAATGGCGGAAAGAGATCCCAGGGAAGGCCGCAACCTGGTTCTCACCATAGACTCGGAGATACAGAAGATAGCGGAGGAAGTTCTGGAAGACGTTCGTGGGGCGGCGATCATTCTGGATCCCAGGAACGGGGATGTGATAGCCATGGCAAGTGCGCCTTCTTTCGACCCGAATGTTTTCGTTCCGAGAATCCCGCATGATGCCTGGAACCGGCTAAACACTGATAGCCGGCTGCCACTTTTCAACAGGTGTATCTCCGGCACCTATCCGCCGGGAAGTACTTTCAAGCCTCTCGTTGCACTGGCCGCGCTCGATAGCGGAACGGTTACCAGCGCGGAAAAACTGGCCTGTCCGGGCTACTTCGATCTTGGAAAAGCCAGGTTTCACTGCTGGAACCGGCGCGGGCACGGCAAACTTGCCATGCGCAAGGCAATAGAGCAGTCATGCAACGCATACTTCTGCCGGCTCGGGCTGGAATGCGGCTATGAGCATATCTTCCGCGCGGCTTACCGGATTGGATATGGCAGGCGCACTGGAATCGAGCTCAGGGGCGAGGCCAGGGGGTTGCTGCCCGGAGACGCCTGGAAAAGGCGGGCCAGGGGTGACGCGTGGCGGTCCGGGGATACCTGCAACGTTTCGATAGGGCAGGGGGCCCTCGCGGTTACTCCGCTGCAGATGGCGGTTCTTACCGCCACTGTCGCCAACGGCGGACAGCTGTACCGGCCAAGACTTGTCATGGGGGAAAGTTCCCGCGGCGAGCTGATACAGCATGTTGGTTGGTCGAGCAAGTCGCTGTCGCTGGTAAAGGGCGGCATGTATGATGTCATGCAGGCCGAGACCGGGACGGGGAAGCGGGGAAGAATTGACGCCGTGGCGATGGGCGGCAAGACCGGATCTGCCGAGTATGGACCGAAGCTGTCCAACGGCAAGCGAAAGAAACACGTGTGGATGACCGTGTTCGCTCCCTTTGCAACGCCCAGGTATGCCGTGGCCATGGTAGTTGAGGACGGCACCTCGGGAGGAATCACCGTGGCGCCGAGGATTCGCGAGCTCATGACCGGCATTTTCGAGCTGGAAAGCACCCGGAAGTCGGGACGCGGAACGGGGAGGGGAGCCTGATGACTATCAAGGACCGGGTTCTCAGATTCATAAGACGGATGAACTGGCCTATGATTATAGTGATGGCCATGGCGCTGGTCCTGGGGGTGCTCTTTATCTATAGCTCCTGCTACATCCGCGAGGAGCAACCCGTGCGCTCATTTTACAAGAGGCAGATCATGTGGATCGCTTTGGGCGCGGTGTGTTACGGAATCTGTGCGGGTTATGATTTCAGGCGCCTTGTCCGTTCGGGCGGCGTGCTGTACGCGGCATGCATAGTGTTGCTTCTGCTGGTGCTGGTTATGGGTAAACGGATCTATGGCGCCAGGCGCTGGCTGATGCTTGTGGGAGGAATAGGGATTCAGCCCTCTGAACTTGCGAAACTTGCGACCCTGATCTTTTTTGCCAGGCTCCTGAGCCTGCCTGAGATAAACCTTCGCCAGTTGAAAACGTTCTTCACGATGCTGGGCGTACTTGCCCTGCCCGTCGTGTTGATCCTGCGGCAACCGGACCTCGGTACGGCAATGGCCTTTATTCCGCCCGCCTTTATCATGATGTACGTGGCGGGCGTGCCCCTCAGGTACCTGCTCTCGGTGGTTATGCTGGGAGTGCTTGTCGCCGGGCTTATCCTTGGGGCACTTGTGCTTACGGATAACGAGAACTTGTCAGAAGAGACCAGGGCTAAGATACAGAAGACCATTCCGCTCGGCGAGTATCAGCAGGACCGTCTCAAGGTATTGCTGTGGCCCGACAGGGACCCGCTGGGAGCGGGGTGGAACAAGAATCAGTCCGAGATTGCCGTTGGTTCGGGTGGAATGTGGGGCAAGGGTTTTCTCAAGGGGACCCAGAACATCCTGGGATTTCTCCCGCGTTCGGTTGCTCCCACCGATTTCATTTACTCGGTGATTGCGGAAGAGAAGGGTTTCGCGGGGTCGGCGTTCGTTCTTTGTTTGTTTGGTGCGGTAGTCGTTCTCGGTTGCAGGGTGGCGCTCTTTACGCCGGACCGGATGGGGCGGCTTCTTTGTGTTGGAATTGTGGCAATGGTTTTCTGCCATGTGTGGATTAATATCGCGATGACGGTGGGGTTGATGCCGATTACCGGGTTACCCCTGCCGTTGCTGAGTTACGGAGGGTCATTCCTTATCATGACAATGTCCTCGTTGGGCATTCTGCAGAGCGTGTACGCACGCTCTCCCCGCCGGTTGCTGGGTTGATAAGATGGCCGTATTGAGAGGTATGTATGTTTGGTTGGATGCGTAAGGGAAAGATGAAAAGACAGATAATAATAAACTCTGAAGCCTTGGAAACGCGTGTAGCGGTTATGGAAGGGGGAAAGCTGGAAGAATACCAGGTAGAACATCCCACTGAAGACCGGATCGTGGGGAGCATCTACAAGGGGAAGATTCAGAACCTTGAACATGATCTCCAGGCGGCTTTTGTTGACATTGGTATGCGGAAGAACGCCTTCCTGCATTACTGGGATATGAATCCCGATGATGCTGCGAGAATGGATGCCGAGGACGGCGGCGGAAGGGGCAGGCGGCGCCGGAGGGTCTCCAAGCGCAAACGCTACACCAACGAGGAAATCGAGAAGCGTTTTCCTCCCGGTTCCGAAATAGTGGTGCAGGTCACCAAGGGCCCCATAGGCACGAAAGGCCCCAGGGTCACGGCCAGCCTGAGCATCCCCGGGCGGTACCTGGTGATGATGCCGGGCTCAAAGCTTAAGGGTGTGTCACGCAAGATCGGCGATGCCAACGAAAGGCAAAGGCTCAAGAAGGTACTCAACCGTCTTGTCCTTCCCGAACACACGGGCCTGATAGTCCGCACCGTGGCTTCCGGCGCCAAGAAAAGGAGCTTCGTCAGGGATCTCAAGGGGCTGGCATTTACGTGGGATGAACTGCAGAAAGCCATTCACGAGCGTCCTGCCCCCTGTAGCGTCTACGAAGAGCCTGACCTGGTGGAGAGGGTTGTGAGGGACTGGCTGACAGAAGAAGTCGACAGCATTGTGATTGATTCCAGCGAAAAATATGAGAGGATCAGGGAGGTAGCCGGGTTCATATCACGCCGGGTGCGTTCAAAAGTGGAGTTGTACGACGGGGAGCGTCCCGTCTTTGAGCATTACCAGGTTGAACGCCAGCTTGATGATGCCTTGCGCCGGAAGGTTATGCTGGAGACGGGCGGCCACTTGATCTTCGACGAGACAGAAGCCCTGATCGCTATTGATGTTAACACGGGCCGGCACAAGGGTAGCGGGTCACAGGAGGAAGCTATTCTCGAGGTGAATACAGCCGCGGTTGAGGAAGTGGCAAGGCAACTGAGGCTCAGGAACGTCGGCGGTCTTGTCGTGGTCGACCTCATAGACATGAAGAGCCGCAAGCACCAGAACCAGGTCTACCGAACAATGAGAAACGCCCTCAAGAGAGACAGGGCAAGAACCAATGTTCTGCCCATTTCCGAGCTGGGCCTCTTGGAGATGACGCGACAGCGTGCCGAGGCAAGCATCATGTCGTTCATGTACGACGACTGCCCCTATTGTCACGGGCGCGGGAGCATCAAGTCCGCCCTGGGGATGAGTGTCGATATCCAGCGTCAGATCGCCGCGGTTATGCGCAAGGATGCGAAGGCCAGCAAAGCACGTGATCTTCAGGTTGTCGTGCACCCGAGAATTCTACAGAGGCTGCGCCGGGAAGATGAGAAGTTCCTGGTCGAGCTTGGCGAGCAGTTCGAAGGGAAGTTCAGTTTCCTCTCGGACCCAAGCAAACACAGCGAGTACTTTGAAATACGCGACGGACAATCGGCGGACGTACTTTACGCGACACCGGAAAAGTAATGAACATGCCTGCATGTGAGCTGGATGTTTCACGGTATCAGTTCCGCAGCGGGATTCAGCTACATGCGGCGAATGGAAGTAGCTGGATTCGTTAGAATTCAGATCTGGCAAGATGTTGGCTGAAAGAAAGCGTCTGAATCCTCACGGATTCAGCTACATGTGGCGAATGGAAGTAGCTGGATTCGTTAGAATTCAGTCCAATAACAGTATTATGACGCATGTTTGGGACAAAACAAATTAGAATGGGGATATCGATGCATAAAATGACATGCCTCACTTCGATCAGTAAACTGCGGCGGCACATATCTATAATTTCTCTGTCGATCCTTGTGTTCGGCTGCTCGGCTCCGGGGTTCGGACAGGATGCCGGGGAAGAGATATCTGTCAAAGCAGATAAACTGGAACACGACCGTGGCGCCAACAAGGTGATAGCGACCGGCAACGTGGTAATCAGCAAGGGAGCGCAGGTTCTCCGGGCGGATAAGGTCACGGTAAATACCGAAACCCAGGATGCGAAAGCCGAAGGCAATGTCTTCTTGATTCGTGCTCCCGGCGAAGAGCCCTGGACGGGATCAGAACTGAACTACAACTTTGAAACGGGGGCCAGTTCTATTGTCGACGTGAAGGGGGCGACCGATCCTTTCTTTGTGGAATCGGAAGAAGCAGAAAAACTGGCTGACGGTTCTTTGGCGGCCCGCAAGGCTACCGTCACAACCTGTACGAATGCGCCGGGACACCACCATTATCATGTGAACGCCAAAGAGGTGCAGATAGTTCCCGAAGACTACATTAAATCGAAAGGCGCGACTTTCTACTTTGGTCGGGTTCCTTTCTTCTATTTCCCCTACTGGAAACATTCGCTCCAGGACGATTTCGGATTCAGGTTTTATCCGGGTTACAGCAGCCGGATGGGCGCGTTTCTGCTGAGCTCGTACAGGTACAGGATCAACCCCATGCTGCGTGGCGAGACACATCTCGACTACAGGACCGAGCGGGGGGTGGCTTTCGGCCAGGACCTGAAATGGAGCGATCCCGACGAGTACCTGTGGAACGGCGAGATGAACGCCTACCTCCTCGATGACCAGAAGCCCATCGATGACGACGAGGATGCTGCAACGCAGGATATCGAGAACCAGAGATACCGGTTCAAGATTGAACACGAACATACCATCGGTGACAGGGATTACTTGCTCCTGAACGCTGATTACCTGAGCGATACAGATATCCTCGAGGACTTCTTCGAGGACGATTACCGGAGTGAGAGCCAGCCGGATAACTACGTCGTTTATACCTACCGGGCAGACCGTTACACGGTGAACCTGGATATCCACAAACGGCTGAACGATTTCTACACCGATGTCGACAAGCTGCCCGAGTTGTCGATGGATTTCATGCGTCAGCAGATTCTCGATAGCGATTTCTACTACGAGGGCACCACCGCTGGTGGCTTTCTTGAGATGCTTCACGAGGAGAGTCTGGGAGAAGAGGACTACTCCACATTCCGCTTTGACACGGCGCATATGATTTACCGTCCGGACCGCTATTTCGGATTTCTGAATGTCATACCAAGGGTAGGCTACCGCGCCACGTATTATTCCGAGACCGTCGACTGGGTGGAGACGTCGGGGCTTGTGGAAACCGTCGCGGAAGACGGCACTACGAACCTGGAATCCGTGGTGAGCATGACGAGGACCGAAGCCGGCGCGGACATGCGTTCGCTGGTCGAGTTCGGTGTAGAGACCTCTTACAAGGCGTTCAAGATGTGGGAGGGCGGCGTGTTCTCGCCGCTGCGCCATATCGTCGAACCCTACGCTAACTATACGCTGGTTCCGGAACCAAGCCTTACTCCCGACAAGATCTACCAGTTTGACGATATTGATACGCTGGGAGAGCAGCACAACGTCAAGTTCGGTGTCAGGAACAAGTTTCAGACGAAGTGGAACAACAAGTCGGTCGATTTGGTCGATCTGGATTTGTACACGTATTACCGGTTTACGGACGAAGGCAACGGCGTAGACGGTGTTGACGGCTACTACATGGACGTGGAGCTTCAGCCAACCCCGTATGTCAAGATTGATGCAGATGCCTATTTCGAAACGGAGGAATCCGAACTGGAGGATTTCAATACCAGGATGACCATCTATTCGACGAATAGCTGGTCGGCTTACGTGGAACACAGGTTCTCCCAGGATGACAGCAACCTGCTATACGCAGACCTTACTTTTTATCCCCATAGGAACTGGGATCTCAATGTATACGGTCGCTATGAGTTCGAAGAAAGCCGCGCGGAAGAATACGGCGGGTATGTTCAGAGGAATCTCGACTGCATGAAGGTCCGTACCGGCTTTAGTGCGATGCCGTCATACACCAGGACTGACGGCACCGAGAAAGACGACGAATGGCGACTGCTGGTAGAAATCTGGCTTACGGCATTTCCTGAGATCGGCTTCCACAGCAAGAACTAGAATTAGAAGAGCGCTGTCCGGAGCGGGATTCGTCTGAATCCTCACCCTCCGCCGCCAAGGCTATGGAGGCCAGGCGGATTCAGCTACATGTGGATACAGGAAGTAGCTGGATTCGCCCGCCTACAACGCTATGCGTAGCATTGCGGGCAGGTTAGAATTCAGATCTCACCGCGCAACTGTGCATAAGAGAGGCTGGTTCACGTGACGGCAGTGGATTCACGGCAGTACGACGAGATGCTCTACGGCGCCGGTGCCGATGAAGGGCTGGTGTCCGCCGAGCACGTGTCGGGACGCGCGGGAGACAAGATGGTGCTTTTCTTCCGGCGGGACGGAAAGACCGTCGAAGAGAAAGAGCCCTTTCTTTCCTTCATTGTGGCAGACAAACGTGTACTTGCCGAATGCCCGGTGGAATGCGAAGCGACCGACCTGGCAGGTCCGGCCAGGTTGAACTGCCTGGCCCGGTTCAGTACCTGGAAAGACTGCACCAGGGCAAAATCCTGGCTGGCTAAGCATACGGGCCTTTCAGTGTCGGCTCCCGGAGCTCCTTACCTCTTCTTCAACGATCCGGTTCAGCAGCACCTTGTTGCCACGGGGAGAACCCATTTCACGGACCTCAAGTTCGAAGATCTCGGGCGCATGCAGGTGGACATCGAGTGCTTCACGGCGGCGGGTTATGACTTCTGCAATGCGGACAGAGAGGAAGACCGCATCATTGCAATTGCGATGTCGGACCAGACCGGCTGGAGCGAGGTACTCTCCGGAGCGGAGCTGAGTGAAGACGAGCTTCTCCGCCGCTTTGTGGAGACTGTCCGGGAACGTGATCCGGATGTCATCGAGGGTCACAACATATACAACTTCGATCTGCCCTACATCGTGAAGCGTGCAGCCATGTGCGGGGTGAAGCTGGCGATTGGGCGAAACGGCAGCGTTCCGAAGCGCCGGCCCAGCCGTGTCAGCTTTGGCGAAAGGACGATACCTTACCAGCGTTTCGAGGTATTCGGCCGCCACATAGTGGACACCTTCTTCCTCGTGCAGGCCTACGATATCAGCCACCGGTCTCTTTCGGGATTCGGATTGAAAGAGGTGGCCATCCATTTCGGGTTCGCGTCTGACGACCGCGAGTACGTCGAAGGTCACGAGATCAGCCGGGAGTTCGAGAAGAACCCGGACAGGATAATGAAGTACTGCCGCGATGATGTTGAAGAGACCAGGGCAATCAGCAACCTGCTGTCGCGGAGCAGTTTCATACAGGCCCAGATGCTCCCGTACTCTTATCAGAACGTGTGTGTGAGGGGAAACGCGACGAAGATCGACTCGCTCATGGTGAGGGAGTACCTGAGGCGCGGGCAGTCTATTCCCTCTCCCGAGATGGGGCGTGCGTTTGCGGGTGGCTACACGGACATGTTCATACAGGGAGTTGTCAAGAATGTGCACCACTGCGATGTCAGGTCGCTGTACCCGTCGCTGATGCTGACGCGAGGGCTGGGGCCGGCCGGTGACGAGCTGGGTGTCTTCCTGACGCTTCTCGAGCGGCTGAAAGATTTCCGCCTGGACGCGAAAGGGAAGATGCAGGAGAGCAAGGATGATGCGGACAGGGTTTACTACGATGCGCTGCAGAGCACGTTCAAGATCCTGATCAACTCCTTCTACGGATACCTCGGTTTCGGGCAGGCGCATTTCAGTGATTTCGATGCGGCCGAGCGTATTGCATCGGACGGGCGCGAGCTGTTGCAATTCATGATCGACTGGATGCGCGATCGTGATGCGTCGCCCATCGAGATCGATACCGATGGCATATATTTCATCCCGCCAGGCGGTGGCGCAAAGAAAGTGGACGCGTTCCGGAAGGAGTTTGCGGCGGCCCTGCCCGAGGGGATCGAGATCGAATTCGACGGCGAGTACAAGGCCATGTACAGCTACAAGATGAAGAACTACGCTCTTCTGATGGAGTCCGGCGAGGTAATTATTAAGGGGGCGGCCCTGAAATCACGCGGGCTTGAACCGTTCCAGCGGGATTTTCTCAAGGAGCTTCTCAGGCTGAAGCTCGAAAGCCGGGAGGACGAGGCATACGATCGGAAGCTCTCTTACGAGAAGGCCATGAGGGATGGTGACTGGCCGATATCGCGATTTGCCAAGACCGAACGCCTCCAGGATTCGCCTGCCACATACCAGGCAAAGATCCGTGACAGCAAGAGGGCGAGAAGTGCCGCCTACGAACTTGCGCTGAACTCAGAGCGCGATTACCGCGCGGGTGACCAGGTGACTTATTACGTGACGGGCGCGAAGAAGAGCGTAGCGGTGTATGAGCACGCCAGGCTGGTAACGGACTGGGACCCCGACAACAGGGACGAAAACATTCCATACTACCTGGCAAAACTGGACGCCCTATGCAAAAAGTTCGGAGTAGAACCCACAGCCCAAACCGAACTCGCCCTGTGACGGCATGGAACTCTCATGCAGCAAAAGGGATTATCCAACCACCCGCGCGCCCGCGCTGGAGTTCCCGAGGACACGGTGGTTAGAGTGGAAGATGAGACTTGGGCTCCGGGGAAGTTGCATGAATCTGGCGGAATGATCCCCCCTCCCCTTCATTCCTTTTTCCAGATTCATGCAACGTTTGCCATATTGGAGAGGGAGGAACGATGAAAAAACCTGGATGTTGGACGTTGAATCCCTCCTTCTCTCTCAAGAGGCAACCGCGTCATGAATCTGATGATGGTTTCGCCTCTATTCTGGCGAATGGCTGGCGACATCAAAGTCACAATGAAACCATCGTCAGATTCACGACGCTCCCGGAAGCAGCGTCTCCTCCTTCCACTCTAACCTCCGTGACCTCGGGAACTCCAGCGCGGGGGCGCGGGTGGTTGAATATCTCCTTCTCAGGTGTAGCCATGGCAGCGGAATCTGTGTATGATGCTGGGTGTAATATGGAGTGTTGGATATGAGAGTTTTTAGATGTGATGATGGGTTTACGCTGCTTGAGATTCTTGTTGTCGTGTTGATCATAACCATCCTGGCAACGGTTGTCGGGGTTAATGTGGCGCAGAAGCCGGGGCAGGCCCGGGTTGCCACGGCAGAAAGTCAGATAGTAAATCTCCGCACCGCGCTCAACCTGTACAGGATGGACAACGGCCGTCTTCCAACCGCCGCCCAGGGGCTGGCCGCGCTCGTGGAGAAACCACTTATGCAGCCGGTACCCGAGAAATACCCTTCGGGCGGTTACCTTGAGAGCATCAACCTGCCAACGGACCCCTGGGGCAGTCCTTACGTCTACATAGTCCCGGGCCCCTCGGGCACCCCCTACGACATAATCAGCTATGGCGCCGACGCCGAACCCGGCGGAACCGGCGAAGAAGCCGACATCATCCTCTCCGAGATGTGAGGAAGATCCTCCCTTCTCTCCCGAGGGCTGATGGATGAGGGCTGAAACCTGAAAGGAAGAGCGCAAGGGGAATCGATGATTCTCAATTCTCAGGTCTCATCATTCGTAACAGTTTAGCGCGCTGAAGCGGTGGCGGGCAGGGTGGTGGCGGCCGCGGAGGCCGGATCGGTCAGCAGCAGACGCAGGAAATCCATAACATTGATGCCGTGGAGCGCGCAGTCTCAGCCAGGCTCATCAACACCTCGTGATTCTTGACCCCATCGTCGGAGTGACTCCCGAAGGTCACCTTGCGCATAATCACATTGCAACGCTGTCCACGTGATTGGGAGCGTGGCGCACATCTCTTCTCTCTATCCATGTCACCTCCCAACTTGTAGATCCTGTCAAAGACTCCCCGATGGTCAGGATTCAGCCTTTCCATTCTTGCAGGGAGCTTATGTCTACGAGGCTGGTGAGTTGGTCGTGGATTCGGCCGTTGCTTGCGGCGAAGCATATGCGGTAGGGGGGCGGCATGTCGTACAGAATCTCCGCCTTTCCTCCGGCTTGTTCCACGATTAGCTGTGCGGCGGCAACATCCCAGAGGTAGATTCCGGCTTCGAAGTAACCATCGGCCGCTCCATTCGCCACGCGGCATATATCCAGCGCGGCAGATCCCATGACGCGTACCTTCTGGGCATTGGAAGCAAAGCTCTTGAAAATAGCAAAAGGTGGGAGTGACGGATCCACGAACTGGTCGACACCGGTCATGATCATTGCCTTGTCGAGTGTTTGAGTTTCAGACACGGAAATAGGTTCGCCGTTGCAGGTGCTCTTCCTGTCTACCGTTGCCGTATAGAGCTCGTTCACATCTGGGCCGTACACGGCCCCTGCCACGGTTTCCCCCTTCTTCCTTACGGCAATTGAGCAGCACCAGAAAGGCATTCCGTGGGAGAAATTCACCGTGCCATCGATCGGGTCCACGACCCACTGGTGTTCCGGCATCTCGTCTGTATCGACAATCTCGGGATCTTCTTCGCCGAGGACCGTATGGCCGGGGAATGCGGACAGCAGAACTTCCCTGGCCTTCTGCTGGCATTCAAAATCCAATGCCAGCTTGATATCGTGCTCGAAACTCACCTTCACGTCATCAACACGATGCTTCTGGTCCCGCGCATAGTTCCCCGCCGCCTGGGCGGCCTCCACCGCACAGGCCAGCAAATCATCATAAGCAATCTCACTCATCACTCCCCCCAAATATCAGGAACAAACGATACCATCTCATCACCATATGCCAAACAATATCCACAGAGTGTGAACACATCTCGCGGAGCCGCTGAGGTCGCAGAGGGAGAGAATTCAACCACCCGCGCCCCCGCGCTGGAGCTCCCGAGGACACGGAGGTTAGAGGGAAGGAGGGGACTTGGGCTCTGGGGAAGTTGCATGAATCTGGCGGAATGCTCCCCTCTCCCCCTCATTCCTTTTCCCAGATTCATGCAACGTTTGCCATTTTGAGAGAGATGAGAACCCCTTCTGCCCGAAGGCTGAAACGTGAAACCTGAGACCTGAAAGTGAGGAGGTATAGGCGAAGCAAGAAACTTCAGGTCTCAGGTTTCATTCTTCATCCCTCCTCCCTTGAGGCAAACGCGGTATGAATTTGATGATGGTTTCGCCTCTATCTTGGTGAATGGCCGGCAAAATGAACGTCACAACGAAACCATCGTCAAATTCATGACGCCTCGGAAGCAGCTCCTCCTTCCCTCTAACCTCCTGTCCTCGGGAACTCCAGCGCGGGGGCGTGGGTGGTTAAACCCCTTTTTCTCCTCCCATTTGGGTTGAAATGGCTGCATATACATGATATAGACATCCAGCAATAGGAGAACCACAACATATTGCGGGGGGAGACTGTGTACCTTAGGTCTCTGGAACTCATTGGCTTTAAGAGCTTTGCGGACAAAACCAGGCTGGAATTCGAGCCCGGGATGACTTGCATCGTCGGGCCCAACGGGTGCGGAAAGAGCAACATTGCCGATGCCGTACGCTGGGTTATCGGCGAACAGAGCGCCAAAGCACTGCGCGGTGCCAAAATGCAGGACTGCATTTTCAGCGGCACAGATGCCCGCAAACCACTCGGAATGGCCGAAGTCAGCATCACGTTCGCCGGCTGCGAGGAGATCCTTAAGACCGAATACGACGAAGTAACCGTTACCCGCCGGGTCTTCAGATCCGGAGAAGGCCAGTACTTCATAAACAAGACGCCCTGCCGCCTCAAAGATATCCAGCGCCTCTTCATGGATACCGGTGTGGGAACCACATCCTATTCGCTCATGGAACAGGGACGCATCGATCGTGTCCTCAGCTCCCGCCCCGAAGACCGCAGGACAGTATTCGAAGAAGCCAGCGGCATCACCAAGTTCAAAGCCGACAAGAAAGAAGCCATTCGCAAGCTTGAGCATACCGAGGCCAACCTTCTGCGCCTCGCCGACGTGATTCGCGAAGTAAAGCGCCAGATCGGGTCCCTCCAGCGCCAGGCCGGGAAAGCCCGGCGCTACAAGACCATACAGGGAGAACTGCGCTCCCTGGACATCTACCTCACGCGAGAACGCGTCAAGGAGATGGATGTCCGGATGAGCAGCATCGATTCCGAAATGGGCAAGCTCACAAGAAAGACCGACGAGATCCACGACCGGATAAAGATCTTCGAAGAGCAGGCCGCAAAAATAAGGGAACAGCTTGCACGAACCGAGCAGGAAACCGCCGAGGCACTCGAGGCCGGCGTCCAGGCCAAGAGCAAGCTCGACCATACCCGCGACCTGATAGCTACCAACCGGCAGAGAATCACCGAGTACCAGGGCTGGAAAGATCGCGATTCCAGGGAAATCGATCAGAACCAGAAACTCATCGACGAACACGAGAAGAGCGTGGAAGTCCTTGCGCAGAAACTTTCGTCCGTCCAGACGCAACACGACGAGGCCGAGAAGGAACTCAAGGAGGCAAACGAGAACTTCGCCCGGCACCAGCAGTCAATCGATAACGCGCGCTCCAATGTCCAGACCCTGAGAGAAGAATCAGTAGAGCTGGAAAGCCTCACGGCAAAACTGCAGAACCAGCTCGTCGAGATCGAATCACGTGACCGCTCCGCGGTTCTTCAGCGGGAGCGGCTTGCGGCGGAAAAAGCTCAGCTTGGCAGGGCTTCGGCATCTTTCGAGAAACGCCAGGCCGACATGACCCAGTCCCTCGACGAGATGAAGGCCAGGACTGCCACAAGCGAGGAGGCCCTCGACCAGGTCCAGTCGAAACTTACCGAGAAGACCGAACGCATTCGCGAACGCCGCCAGGCTCATTCGGACCTGCGTTCCGAAGCCGCCGCGAAGAACGCACAGGTTGCCCTGCTCGAAGAGACCGAGGCCGCGCACGAGGGGTCGCCCGAAGGAACCAGGCTTCTTCTCGATGAAACGAACCCGCTCAATGTCGAGCGCTCGCACATCATGGGCGTCCTTGCGCAGCACATAGACGTCGAGGAGAACTTCCGCAAGCCCCTTGAAGCGGTTCTGGATGCACGCCTGGAATCGGTTCTGGTTAAAGACCAGGCGGCCGCCATGGATGTGCTGCGATCACTCGAGGCATGGCACGAAGGCTCCGCAAGCCTGCAGGTGGCAGCCATGGAACCTCCGGGCCTGCCTCCACCCCCGCAGGGTATGGAACGCCTGCTGGATCACGTTAAGTTTGCACCCGAAATGAGCGGGCTTGCGTCGAAGCTCCTTGCACAT
>JASLPY010000097.1 GCA_030744755.1 Kiritimatiellia bacterium
ACGGCGGACCTTTCCCGCTAACGCCTAGCGCCTGACCACTAACCACTGCGTTCTGCGCTCACAGCGCAGAACGCTCCACTCTTCCTGAATCCTGTCCTTTTCAGTGCGATCTGCTACACTTCCTCCATGACAAATGCACGATTTCGTCCGCCGTCGGAGGCCAACAGCCTGATCCTCCAGGTCGACCAGGGATGCCCGTACAACCGCTGTACGTTCTGCGGGATGTACCGCGACATACCTTACGAGCGGCTCAGCGTCGAACAGGCAGAGGAACTCGTAGTACAGGCATCCCGCAGGCACGCCGATGCGCAGCGAATCTTCCTGGCCGATGGCGATGTAATGCGGCGACCATTCACAGAACTGCAACAGATCCTCACGGCTATCAACGCCCATTACCCGCACCTCGCCCGCGTGAGCCTCTACGCCAACGGAAGCTCCATAGCCGACAAGACAGAAGACCAACTGCGCACTCTCCGATCACTCAAGCTCCACACGTTGTACATGGGTATGGAAAGCGGTGATGAGGAGGTCCTGAAAGCCTGCCGAAAAGGTGAGAACGCCCCACAAATGGTGGATGCGGGGATAAAGGCAGAAGCCGCCGGCCTGCGAATGTCGGTGATGATACTCCTTGGACTGGGCGGGGCAGCGCTTTCCAAGGCCCACGCCGCAAACAGCGCCGCGGCACTTAACCGCATGCAACCCCGCTTCCTTTCCACCCTGCGAGTTGTCCCCGTACCGGGCACCGAGCTGTACGAAGACACCATGGCAGGCAGGTTTACACCCCTGACCGAATATGAAATAGTCGAGGAACTCTACAACCTGATCTCGGCACTCGACCTGAACAGCACAGTATTCCGCGCCAACCACAGCTCAAACGTAGTCCCTATAAAGGCAAGATTCCCAAGAGACAAGACCCAGGCGCTATCAACCCTGCAAACCCTACTGGCCTCAGACACCCTGGACAAACACTCCCCCGGCCATCTCCCCATGTGGCTTTAAAGCGGAAGTTAACATCCAACGCCCAACATCCAACATCCAAGTTGGGATTTTGGCAGAATCATCTTCTGGCAGAATGATTTGGGAAGAGGATTAGGATCCTGGCATTAACGACATGAACCAGCATGAGGCTCCCGAAACTTGGATGTTGGTTGTTGGACGTCGGGCGTTGGGCGTTGAAATCTCCCTTCTCTTCTCACCCTACAGCTTGCACGATGGCCTCCAGTCGTCTATGCTGTGTGATATGAAATCTTACGCATATACACTGGTGGTCGTCTTGCTTGCCCTCCTGCCGGGTGGATGCAGTTCCATGCCGGCGACGAACGAATGGGTATCGCCGTTCAACGGTAGCGATCTCGAGGGCTGGAAGGTTCACACGAAAAGCGAGTTCGAGACCTACGGCAACGCCTCCGTAACGAATGGTGCTATAAGCTTCCAGGCCGGCGGCCCTTACACGGCCATCTCACTGCTGGGCGCATTTCCAACGGATAACTACGAACTCGAACTCAACGTCAAACGCACCACGGGCCAGGACATTCTCTGCGGCATGCTACTACCCGTGGGTACCAACCACGTTTCCATGGTCATGGGGGGCTGGGGCAACTGGGTTGTCGGCCTTTCCTGCATCGACAACATGGTGGCCTCCGACAACGAGACCTCCTTCAACATGTCATTCGACAACGACCGCTGGTACCACGTCCGAGTACAAGTGACCCCCGAGAAGTTCGAGGCATGGATAGATAAGAAGGAAGTGATCAACCTGGAAAGAAAAGGCAGAAAGATCACGCCCTACCCCGGCCTCGAAGTCCTGGCCCCATTCGGCCTCTTCACCTGGGACACCTCGTCCATGATGAAAGACATCCGCTACCGATCGATTCAGTAGGATACAGGGTGTTCGACTTCCAACGTCCAACGCCCAACGTCCAACGCCTAGCATCTAACCCCTAGCCACTGCGTTCTGCGCGCGCGGCGCAGAACGCTCTCTTCAACCCCCAACTTGCACGTTGGTCTATGTCGCACTATGTTTGTGCTGTGAACGCTTACACATATCCGATTCTAGTCCTTCTGCTTTCTCTGCTCTTCGGAGGATCCAGCTCCCTGTCGGCAACCAACGATTGGATATCGCTTTTCAACGGCCGCAACTTGGACGGATGGAAAGTGCATGAAAAGAGCACGTACGGAACCTTCGGCAATGTCGCTGTCAAGGACGGTGTCATAGAGTTTGAGGCCAGCCTCTCCTACACCGCCATCTCACTGTTGGGGAAATTCCCCACGGACCGCTACGAGCTCGAAATCAGCGCCAAACGTACCGATGGCCAGGATATATTCTGCGGGGTGCTGTTGCCGGTTGGCGCCAACTACGTTTCCATGGTCCTTGGCGGTTGGGGCAACTGCATTGTGGGCCTGTCCTGCATTGACCGCAAGCTGGCCTCCGGCAACGAAACTACTCTCGCCATGTCGTTTGACAACGATCGCTGGTATCGTGTCCGCGTGAAGGTTTCCCCCGAAAGATTCCAAGCATGGGTAGACAACAAGCAAGTGATAGATATGGAAAGGAAAGGAAGGAAAATCTCTCCCTACCCTGGCCTCGAAATCCTGGCCCCATTCGGTTTGTTTTCCTGGGGCACCTCGTCCGCTATAAAGGACGTACGCTACAGATCGGTGCGGCTTTCGGAAAAGAGAAGGTAACTAGGCCGTATCAGGAGATTCTCATGGGTCCGGGAGACACGCCTTACGGCGTTAACTACAAACAGATCTGGCGAAAGGCCGTTTGTAGTTAAGCCCGTAAGGGCTGTTCTCTCTCTTGACGCAGCCCCGTTAGATCTCTTCGCTCTGCGCTCTTAGCGCCTCTGCGAGAGACACTCCGCCCGTCGATGACCATTCGGTGGGGTCGATCCTGTAGTAGCTCTTGAGTTCTGCGTAAAGGTCTGGACGTTTTTTGGCCAGCTGCTCCGGTTTCTCAAAGAACGCCTCCGTGGCTGTGGCGAAGAACTCGGCGGGATTCGTGGCTCCATATTCGTCGATGACTGTCTTTCTGTGCGCTTTCACCCGCTTCAAGAACGACTTGTATTCCTCCGTCAGCGAACGTGCCCACGAACGGTAAGACGAAAGCCCCCTTAGAATGGGCGTCCCGTCCGCCGCGCCATCCTCCTGGTCGAGCTGATGCGCAAACTCATGCAACGCGACATTGTGCCCATCATCAAAATTCGCTGCGCCACCCCGCACACTGTCCCACGAAAGCACAACTGCCCCGGTCCGCCACGATTCGCCAAGCCGGGCCGATGGCTGTTCATCCCCTGCCCCGAAAATACCTCCCTTTCCTCCCACATAAGTGTGCGGATAGACGAGTACAGAACGCAGTCTGGGATAACACTTGGAATCGCGCCCAACCAGCAGCAAACAGGCCTGTGCCGCAATAGTAACCCTTACCTCGTCAGTTATCTCCTGCCCCCCGCAACCTTCGAAGTCCTTCTCATCCAGGAACACGTTGATATACCCGTGTAACTGGTCCAGCAAACCCCCAGGCAAGCTGGAATAGGGAGGCAAGTTCTTTGACAGGATAGCACTCCACTCCTCCGGAAACGGCGCCTTCATGAGCGTTTTACGCCGGGCAGCCCGATGAGCCCTGGTAACAGCCCAGACCACTACGACCGTCATTCCAATAATCACAACAAAGCACGCACTAATCATGCTCACATGACAACAAGCACCACACCCCTAAGTCAAGCATGGAGAATTCGTGGGACACAACGCCCGACTTCCAACGTCCAACGCCCAACGTCCAACGTCCAACGCCCAACGCGGGGTTTTCAGAGACAGGTTGGGGATGTCATTTGCCACTTGCCACTCTTCCCCACCACCGGATCGTGCTCCGGCACCGGCACTTGTGCGATCCGCTCATCTGCCCCGGGGCGTTCACCGGGCCGGCCATAACACATGTCGGGATGCTGGCCTGGAGGATACGCGCCGACCAACGCAAAGTCAGAACTGGCCTCAATCAGCTTGTGCACCGTACCCGCGGGCAACACCGCGGCGTCGCCCGCCTTGACATCAATCACAGGCCCGCCCGGCCCACCAAACTGCACCTTGGCCACCCCGCGGTAGACGCCAAGCGCCTCGTGGGCTTTCGAATGGTAATGGTGCACGTCATAAACCCCGTCCCGCCAGGCCGCCGGCCAGCAATTCTCATCAAACCGCCTCTCCACCTCACCCGCAGGATCATCCCCGAAAGGCAGGAATGCCCCGGGATAGATCAACAGCGGCAAGACAGGGTTATTGCAAAACACCCCATCGTCCTTAAGAAGAATAGCTTCCACTTCCCTCTCCTTCCCGCCACTTGCCAGCGCTGGACCGATAGGCACCTCTCGGAGATAGGTGCCTACTTAGTTTCTGTGCGGGAACTACTTAGAGTATACATTCAATTCACCACAATACTACCCGACCCGCTTCCAGTTTAAAACCCCGGATTGTCAATTCCAACTAGAGACCATCCGAAAGGGGTTCTGGAGCCCGGCGGGCATTTCCATCACCCGGTTTGCATATGTCCCTCAGTGAGCTATACTTCGTTCTTTACGAGAAAGGAAACCCGTCATGAAAATATCAGTCGACGAATTGAAAGAACTTACGGTCACCGCAATCAAGAACTTCGGCTATGACGATGGCGACACCGGCATAATCAGCGAAGTACTTCTGTACGCGCAGCTGCGAGGCAACAACCAGGGCATCGCCAAGCTGATCGGCAAGGGCATTCCCATCAACCCCGACGCAGTCCCCATCTCCATTGCCAAAGAAACCCCAATATCGGCAACGCTGGACGGCGGGCAGAATCATTCAATGGTCGTATTGGCCAATGCCGTTGAAACGGCCATAGAAAAGGCGGCCGAATCCGGGTTCGGAATCGTAGGGACATTCAACACATCCACATCCTCAGGTGCAATCGGCTACTTCGCCGAACGAATCGCCTCCGCCGGATTCATCGGCCATCTGTATTCAAGCCCACCGCCTCGCGTATGCGCTTCCGGCTCTTACGAACCTATATTCGGGACCAACCCCATTGCCGTGGGCATCCCGACCGCAAATCAGCCGATCGTCCTGGACATGTCTACCGCGGCAATGTCCTTCTACGGACTCGTTGAGGCAAAGACCGCCGGCCGTGAAATACCCGGAGACGTTGCGTACGACGGCGAAGGCAATCTTACCACGAGTCCCGAAAAGGCAATCGCCGGCGGGGCGCTACGGTCATTCGATCGGGGATCAAAGGGTTCGGGCCTCGCACTCCTGACGGAGATAATGGCCGGACCACTGGTTGGCGCATCGTTTGCCGGCATAGGCAAAAGAAACAACTGGGGCCACCTGGTATACGCGTTCGATCCGGGCCTGCTGGGTGAACGCGAAGATTTTCTGCAGAACGTGACCGCACTGGTGGAGAAGCTGAAAAGTTCGAAAAGACTTCCCGGAGTTGAAGAACTCTACTACCCGGGAGAACGCGGCCGAACCGTCACGGCAAAACACATTCAATCCAACCAAATCGAGGTAGAGGAAAATCTCCTCGCCGGCCTGAGAGCCGCAGCCGCCTCCACCCCATCAGAGCACACACCGTGATACGCAGACTGCTTATTGTCCTATTAAGAATGCTGCTGATGCTGGTGGCCATGCTCCTGGCTATTGCCGCAAGCGAATATGCCGTGCGTAAGATCTATCCCGAATACGGGATACCCGTGTTCACCACCAAACTTCTCACCGAATACGATCCTCTCCTTGGCTGGCGCAAGATCCCGGGGTTTCGCGGGTCTCATGTGCAGGAGGAATATACGATTGTCGAACAGATCAACTCCAAGGGACTGCGCGGGCCGGAATATCCCTACAAAAAACCCACCGGAGAATACCGTATCATGCTTCTCGGTGACTCCTTTTGCGAAGGCTACACGGTTGAATTCGAGGACCTGTTCTCCGAAATAATGGAACAGAAGTTGAACGCCGCGCTCGAAACCAGGGTGGAGGTAATCAATGCGGGCACCGGCGGATACAGCACTGACCAGGAGCTGCTTTTCTTTCAGACAGAAGGAAAGAAATACGAACCCGATCTCGTCGTAGTCCTGTATTACGCGAACGACGCACCCATGAACATTCAGTCGTATTACAGGATCTGGAGCCGCGGCCAAAAACCGATGTTCGAGTTGGTCGACGGAAAACTGTCTCTCAAATCAAAACCCGAGAAGACATGGGACAGGGAAGAGGAAACGGCCAAAGACCAGGCCAGGAACGATCATGAGTACAAGCAGCAGTTTGTTCTGAAGGACCTCAACACATGGTACCTGTACCGTCTCTATAAACATGTAAAAAGCCGCGGAACCGAAAACGTTATTCATACGCTGCCGGTTGACGAGGATTCCGAAAAAACAGGCAGCGACGGTCAACGCCCCGGACCAGGGTCCGGCTACAGGGGCAATCAAAGACAATGGATAATGACAGAAGCGCTGATGGCTGAGATACAAAAAGAGGCATCAGGTATCGGATGTGACTTCCTTCTCTACTATGTACCGCTCAAGAATGAAGTATACTCGGGGAGGAAACGCACCAGCACGATCGAACACAATCTTCACCTGCTCAGCAGCAGACACGACATCGACTTCATCCCCACGCTGGACACGTTTCAAAAGCAGGCCGAAATCCTCAGCGCCAACGACAAACGCCTATACTGGAAGAAGGACTCCCACTGGACCCCTGAAGGCCATCACCTGACTGGCCTGATCCTCGCAGAACACATACTGGAGAATAGGCAGGAATACGGGGTGGAGTAGAGTTGGGGAGAGTCAACGCCCAACGTCCAACGCCCAACAGCCAACATCCAAGTGGGAATATGTGAGCTTCCGCACTCCCGTTCCTCCCAACTTGGATGTTGGGCGTTGGATGTTGGGCGTTGATCCCCTCTCCCCTCCCCTACACGTCAAGCGTCCAAGGGGCGCGCATTGGTCTGCCGGCCATCTTTGCAGCTGCAGGATCGTTTAGAATTACTTCCTTCTTCGGATCCCAGGTTACGGGCTTGCCGCGCCTGATGGCTATGTCCGTAAGGTGACATGCTATATCCGAACGGACGGCGGAATGAAGATCGTCGATCGCCTGTTCCCTGCTGATGACGCAATCCACGAAGTTCTGGATCTGGTCGGGACTCACCCTGAGCCTCGTCTCACCCGGGTCTTTTGCCTGCTTGCGGATTTCTTCGGAGGAAACCCTCCACCCGCCGCGGCTGACCGTTACCCAGCCCTTGGAGCCCACAAAGCAGGTCCCGTGTCCACCAAATACTCCTTCATGCGGCTTCGCCTTGTTCGCGGTCTGATCATCCATGAACCGCAGCTTCAAGCCGTTCTCGTATGTGCACCTGGCATCCCAGTGCGTGATGGTGTTGAAAAGACCCTCGGTCGGTAGCGTACCGGTGGCTTCGTAATGCGTGGGTATGGTCTTTATGCCGGCATTGTCGGCCCACCACTGGAGCATGTCCATCGGGTGCGCTCCCCAACCCGCCATGAATCCTATTGCGTAGTCATAGATATGAAAAATGCCGTTACGGTGGCCACCACCCATGGCGCGGTCCTTGCAGAAAGGCGCTTTGGGAGCCGGGCCGAGCCACATGTCATAGTCATAGCCTTCGGGAACGGGAATGACAGGAGTAGCCGAACCGCCGGACTCTCCGTGCGGAGCCCACACGTAGGTCTGCTTGATGTCACCGAGGTGACCGTTGAGGGCCAGTTCTATCCCCATGCGGACATGACTTATTGAACGCTGCTGTGCTCCGTACTGGAATATGCGCTTGTACTTGTCGACAATAACACGCGACTTGATGTCCTGCTCTATGCTTATCCCCAGCGGTTTCTCAGTGTACATGTCCTTGCCGGCCCTGGCGGCCATTATGGCTATGGGTACATGCCAGTGATCCTGCGTAGTGATATGAACGGCGTCCACGTCCTTGTTTGCGAGCAATTCCCTGAAGTCACTATAGGCCGGGCACTTTCCGAAACGGGCCGCGTCCCTGTCTCGCCGGCTTTTTTGGGGATCACAGACGGCCACAATCTGGGACTTCTTGTAACGTTGGTACATTCCCGCGTAACCCGAACGGTTCCCGCACGCAATCTTACCGATGCCAACGCGTTCACTGGGTGCTACTTCGCCGTCTTTGCCCAGGGCACTCGACGGAATGATGGAGGGAAAGCCAATTGCCGCGCCAACCAGACCGCCGGCCTTCAGAAACGTCCTTCTGTTAACTCTCTTCATCGTGCAGCTCCCATGTTGAAACATCTCTTTTGACACACTCTACCAGTATAGACTGTCCGGTCCCCGTTTGAGAATGGAGTATTGGCTTTTTCTTCCTACACTTTCTCATTCCCTTTCTCCTTCAACCCTGCTACTAAGAGCGTTCAAACTACACAGTAAACCAAGGAGAATCATCATGCGCCGGCCTGTAATCCAGCACTTCATTCTCAGCATCTGTCTCGCCACCGCCGTCTTCGCGGCCGACGAGGTATCCTTCACCAAGCTGCCCAAGGATATGCAACTCTTCCCGCGGGACCTCAAAACCAACAAGGCGCAGATCGAGATCTCCGGCACGGTCAACGCCAGGGGTTTCTCATCAATACTGCTCAAGGTAACGCGCGAAGGGGATCAGGAGAAGACGAGCACGAGCCTGCTGAGATACGGTGCAGACGGCGCCCCTTTTCAGTTCAAAGGATCAATCACTGCCGAGCTAAGAAGCACGACCCTGGAAGTCGCACTTAAGAAGGGCAACGAACTTAAGGTTGTCGCAACCGCCAAGGACCTGGTAGCCGGCGATGTTTTCCTCATCAACGGACAATCCAACGCCGAGGCACGCAAGTTCCGCGACAGCGCCAACGCAAACAAGGGACCTTTCGTTCGTTCGTTCGGTTCACGCGTTCACAGCCCCTCAGTGGTTAACGATCTCAACTGGTGCCAGGCGGATGGCGACCTCAACCAGGGCCCGGGTGCGGTCGGCCAGTGGGGACTGAGGATGGGCGCACAGCTCGTGGAGGCCAACAAAATTCCCGTGGCCATTATTAACGGCGCCCTCGGCGGCCGTCCCATTGGACATTACAAGCGCAATGACACCAAGAAAGATGATCTGAACACAAACTACGGCCGCCTCCTGTACCGCTGCCGCGAGGCCGGAGTGGTCGACAACATACGCGCAATTCTCTGGTACCAGGGAGAGTCGGACAACGGAAATGGCGTGGCGCACGAAACCGGTTTCGTTCAGCTCTACAAGAACTGGAAAGAGGATTACCCCGGCGTGGAGGAGTTTTACGTGCAGCAACTGCGGTGTGGCTGTGGGGTCGGCAAATGGAGTGTGGATCTGCGCGACCGTCAACGCCGTCTCCCGGACACTTACCCGGACTTCGCCGTCATGTCCACAACCGGGATCGACGCGCATGACGGATGCCACTATGCCTTCGAAGGCGGCTACAAGGTTATTGGCGACCGGACAGCCAGACTGGTGAACCGGGATCTTTACGGATCAAAGGAAACGAGTAACGTGGAGGCGCCCAACATCGCGAAGGCGTATTTCAGCAACCCGGAGCGTACCGAGGTGACACTGGAAATGCGGAACAAGAAGGACAAGATCACCTGGGACGAAGGCGCCCACGCCGATTTCCGGCTGGAAGGATCACAGGCAAAGGTAACCGGCGGCTTCAGCACGGGGAACAAGGTGGGCCTCACCCTCTCGGCAGACGGCCAGGGAGCAACCGGCGTAACCTACTCGGGCCACGCAAAGGGCGGGCCCTGGGTAAAGAACGAGGCCGGCATCGGCCTGTTGACCTTCTGGAACGTCCCAATCAAGAAATAGTTAAGCCAGTGACAGGGGCGGGCGAAGCCTGCCCGTCACTCGCCGCCGGAGTTGGAAGCTCAGACCACTTTGGGAAGGCACGTGGCTGCTCGCATCCTGCCATCGTCAGCGCACCGCTACTCTGCCGTCAGAAATCCGGAAACTGGCCCCAATTCCTGTCTGTGCGTATGCGATAGTAGAGGTTGGAACCCGTTGTCGGCTCGAAGTCTTCATACGTGCTCAGCCCCCCCTCTCCCATGGGGCGCGGAAACGCAAAAAGTGTCTCGAAGGATGAGGGAACAGTAATATTGGTAGACCGGTCTACTTCATAGTACTGCCCAAAGACACCGTGCCACTCGACAAGGATGCCACCGTATGGACCCGGCTTGCCTACCGACATTATGTAGAGCAGATCTGCGGAATTTGTCGGATCAGTTCCCGCCAAGTACTCGAAGCGGTCCAAGTATCCGTCTGCATCTGCATCGGAGTTGCTGGTAACATTCAGGCCGTGCTGCCACTCCCATACGTCGGGAATCCCGTTTTCGTTCAAGTCCGGATTGAGATTCGTTACCAAGACGGAAATCTCTTCAGAATACGCGCGCGCACCTTCATCATCCAGGGCCTCCGCCTGCAGTGTATGGTACCCGCCGGCTACGCCTGTCCATGTCCAGGAGAAAGGCTCCGAGGTAACGGCCTGCTCAGCACCCGATGATGACCGGAAAGTAACTTCCGAGACCGTCCCTGAAGGCGACCATGCATCCACTTCCATCAGGATATCCGCCGGGGCCGTGTAACTGAACTCACTTGAGTACGGCGTTATCCAGAGGACTTTAGGCAAGGGTCTCTTCATTTCGATTTCAGATTCAAAGGGTCCGTATCTGACATCCCCACTTTGAACTACCAGATGCACATTGTAGAATCCCAGCGGTAGGTAGCATGCCTCCCATCGCGCGGTGATGGCGTTGGTCGTGCCTGGAAGCAAGTCTCTGGCGCTGCCGTGAAACGCCAGTCTTTCAAGGCCGGCACCATCGAACAGCCTAAAAAGGAGATTGCCCTTCGCGGGCTGATTCCCGTAACACATAAAGTCAGCGGACAGAACCAGGTTTGACTCACCCTGGTGGATCTCCGAGGGCACGGACCATGCCGTCACCTTGCCTTCTCGTACACTTAGTCGTGTTCTTGCGGTTGCTTGGGTCGTACCGCCCTGCAGGACATCCATGTGCACGGCATAGTTACCGTGCCCGAAATCCACAGCCAGCGGCAGATCCAGAGCACCCATACCGCCCGAAGAAACTGAGAAGACACCACTGGTCGACTGGGCTACGACCGTACCACCCAAGTCGATAATCCGCACCTCAGCCTGTAAGCCGGATAGCATTGAAGCCCCGGCATTCTCAACAGTGGCCAGAATATGCCCGGAATCGCCAGGATGGTACTCTTTCAGGTCTGGAATCAGTTCTGAAATCAGAAGAGACAGCGAAGTCGTGTACTCGATTTCGACAGCGGTATTAGTCCAGAGCGTTGTCTGCCGCGAGGTCGTATCGTGCCGCACGGGAGCCAAGTGTACCGAGACCTCGATATGATCTTCTATGCCTTGGACCGTCACGGTGCAATTTTCTCCGGGATACGTACCGGTAATTCCCATGAAGTTGTTCGTGGCCGGGGATTTGGGATCGATGGTCGGACTCGCACAGGCAAACGGAAGATCAACGGCGCCCAAGTCCACCGCATTGCTCGACACGACCCGGCAACTGATACCATCGGCGTCAGGCGGTAACCGGAGGACCGAACTGAACGCCGGGGTGACAGGGCGTCCATGGTCGAACATCTCATCAGTGCCGGGGATGTGGATCACTTCGTAGCCATTCGTGGACACTACGGAGTAGTCAGTCACGGGAAACGTCAATTCCACAGTGTGAACTGCTTTCGGTTCTGCTACGTCATCGGTCACTCGCCAACCGGCGGATTCTTGGGAGACGGATATGTTCAGGTTCTGGCGGGAGGGGACGGTATGGCCGCGCACAGTGCCGCCCGAACCACCGAGGTCCGTCTGCATCCAAGGGAACCCAAAATACAACATGCCGGCCAGAACGTGACGATCCAGAAGATTGATAGCCGATCGGTGCCTTGTATATCGATAGCAGGATCTACGAAGAGCATCGCCGACGGTGTAACCTTCCCCCAGGTAGTGAAAGAAGTTGTTGTACATCAACTCGGTGTAACCGAGGCGCGGCGAACCGTCCCTGTTCAAACCGCCACTGTAGGACAGGCCCGAACTACCGAGCACCCCACTTGAGTACTTTCCAATAGAGGCCTCAGTCATTGATCCGTCTATCCAGTATTCTCTCTCGAGCTCGTCCATGCCTGCACCGTGGCAACCTCCCAGCACGACAAGAGGAGACGAATTGGACGGTATCATGCCATAGAGATCATTGGGATGCGTCCAGGTTCCATCCTGGTGATAGAATGATTCATGACTGGCATGATCTCCATAGAAGAAGTACCTGAACCCGGGATTCATAGCTGCGGAGAGGACATTTGTTCCCCACGTGCCGCTCTCCACGGTGTTGCTGGGTCCGCCGTCAAAACGTATCTCGTAACCCGCGTCACTCAGGGTTGATACTATGTGGTCCGCCTGGTATGAAGGACCCGAACAAACAACAGCTTTACTGGGGCCGGTCACACCTTCCCGGCTCTTGAGTATATGGCGTGATGCAAAGACACGTCCCACAGAGCATTCAACGCCTCCGCCGCCACCATAGCCGCCTTCCAGGTCGCCGTAGGCGAGGTCACTCCATATGTACCCATGCAGGTTGCACAACATCGACCAGGGGCGGGTGTTGTTCAACTCGAAATCTCCTTCATCATAGTAACGATAGAACGGAAGGATGAAGTCGCCTCCGAACAGCACGACATTGGGAGCCCCGCCACCACTGAGGGCATTGGCCCATCGCTGTATCAGGCCGCGCAGTTTATCGGGCACCTTATTCACTTCGGACGGATTGCTGTACAGATCTTCTGAACTCCCTTCCCAGGCGGCGATATCATCATCGTAGAGATCCGCATAGTAGATGACACAATCCATCTCGCCCGGATCGTTGTTTTCCGCTACATCCCTCAGGAGTTCAAAGTGCCTGGCGGCCTTGTTGCTGGAGCTGCCAAAACCGTAAAGCAGATCACTCCAATGCTTGTCGCCCCAGGTTCGGAACTCAGCGTTACGGTTTGCCACGATGATGCCCCCGGCTTGCTGAACGACATCAAGCCCGGCTTCGACCGCATCGTTCGAATGCACCCAGCCGGAAATGGGCCATTGCCCGGGAGGCGCATTTGTCATCTGGAACCTGAGCACAATCCTGTTCCGTTCCTTCGGTCCCACTGAACCGGTGTCGACCAGGTACAAGGGGTCCGGGCCTGAGGTGTCCAGCAGACAGGGCAATTCGCCTGCAGACATGTTGACCCGGTCATCCAGATTGCTGACCGAAAAGCACTTCAGTACCTTGCCCACTGGAATGTCCGGCATGCTGATATTGAGCCGTCCGCTGGCCGCATTGGTGGAATCATTGATGACTTCTACGGCGATTTCAGTGATATCGTTGGCCCCCTTGTAGACCAGCCTTTCAGGGTATGCACCATCGTCGACAAACAGGTTGTACACGACAACGCCGCAGCCACAGTCAGTAATGGTATCTACCAGGCCCTGGCTGACTTCGCCGTCGTGAGCTGTGCGACCCGGAGTTCCGCTGGATCCTAACTGTCCGTCGGGATAAACAAACATGTATCCCGGAGGGCCTTCCTCTCCCCCGGCCCCACCACTGCTGCTCATGTTGATGTACTCGGTTCCCTGGTAGATCTGAACACTTACGGTGCCACCCAGGCCGCCGTTGCTCCCGTCGCCACCATCTCCTGTACGGCTACCAATGTATCCGTCTCCGCCGGCCCCGTAGGTATTGGGCCCTCCGTATCCACCCTTTCCGCCAGAACCACCGTTGGCGGAAACCAGGATGTTCGTGCGCACGAAACCAACACGCAGGTCCACGAATCCACCCATCCCCCCGGCTTCGCCATCCCCTCCCGTTAAACCGTCAATCAGTGGGGCATATATGTTACCCCCGAACCCCGGACCACCGGCATAGCTGCCATGGCCGCCCGTACCCCCGTCCGCACGAACTCTCGCGTAACGAACCAGGCTGCACGTGATCAGCTGTATCGTGCCGCCGTTACCGGCCGGTGCGCTAGCACCGCCCGGAGTGCCCTGCACGCCGTAGCTCCCTCCAAAACCACCCAGCCCGCCTCGCCCACCGACACCACCCATGGCGTCAAGGTACAGCCTCATGTTCTCAATACGCTCAACTTGAAAGACAATGGCACCTGCTTCTCCGCCGGAAGCCCCATATGATGCCGTCCCCGCGGCTCCGCCGTTCACTCCGTTCGTGCTCGTGGCAGAACCGCCGTCCCCGCCGCTCCCACCGTAGCCGCCGAGGCCCCCGGAGCAATCTACCTGGAAGTAGCTGCCGTTCGCATCAGATGCTAACGATCCGTGTCCTTTCAAAGCAAAAGTGCCGCCATCTCCTCCCGGTGCCCCGTAGTTGCCATTACCCCCGTCTCCGCCGGAAGAATATGACCAGGATCCGTCGCCTCCGTCCCCTCCCCAACCCCCTCTCATACCTGCGAGGTAGACAGTGATATTGCCACGACAAAGGATGTTTCCATGGACCTCGATACTCAGATCATAGGAGTCCGGCCCCGGTAGGCCCGGCGTGCCGTCGGTACCTGGCGCTCCCTGGTCAGATGCCCCGTCTTCACCAGGAGTTCCCATCTCACCATCCTCAAGCCTGCATCTGATCCGTGCATTCTCTCCAAACACAAGTACGTTAGTTGGAGGTAGATTGGTGTGAGTCAGCCCCCAGTCGAACGTGAGTGAAGTGTTTCCCTGCAACTCAAGCGTGCCGTCAATCACACCCGTCTCGTAGACCAGAGTTCCGGAAACAGTCTGCGTGGTGCCCTCAGGAATGATGAGATCATCCGCCTGGGACATCACACGCGAAAGCAGCACGATGCTGATTGCGATAAATACGGGACCTGTGTGACGCAACAGACCCATGGCTTCACTCCTTAGAAAAGTGATGAGTTGGCATTCCGCACAGCAACCTTTTCAAGCCGCAGTTTACTAAAAGGAAGAGACCTGTACAAGAAGACAGCTGAAGCAACGGGCGTGCTTTAGACAGCTCGCGTCTAGCCGTCTTCAATAGGCTGGAAACTTAACGAACAGATCAAGTTCGGTAACACCCTTTGCCGGAGCACAGGGACTCCGGGATGTCTACGTGCGTTTCCATCGCTCCCGCTGGCGCGATGACCTCCAGCATCTTCGTCCAGTCCACGGGGGTTACCTACTCGGGCCACATAAAAGGCGGCCCCTGGGTAAAAAACGAAGCCGGTATCGGCCTCCTGACCTTCTGGAACGTCCCGCTGAAGAAGTAACGCCACCCTGGGCGCCTGACTCAAGCCCAGAGAATTCAACCAGCTGCCAGTGCGGCACGCTGCACTTTCTGGATCTCTGCAATCCCGGCCGCTGCGGAATCCATCAGCATGTTCAACTGGTCTCGCGAGAACACGCCCTGCTCACCCGTGCCCTGCACCTCGACCAATGCATCGTCACGCATGACCACGTTCATGTCCACTTCGGCGCTCGAATCATTCACGTAGTCCAGGTCACAAACGACCTCGCCATTCACGATCCCGACACTGACAGCCGCCACCTGCCCCAGCAGGTAATACTCCGGACCTGGCTTTTCCTGCTGCTCCGCAACGACACGCAGCGCATCATACAGCGCAACCCAGCCACCACTGATGGCGGCTGTACGTGTTCCACCGTCGGCCTGCAGGACATCACAGTCGATCGTGATTGCCACTTCGCCAAGCTTCACCATATCCACCGCGGCACGCAGACAACGCCCGATCAGTCGCTGAATCTCGGTGCTGCGGCCATCCTTCTTGATTCCGTCACGCCGCTTTCGTCCACCCCCGGTACTTCCGGGCAGCATCGCATACTCCGCCGTGACCCATCCCTTTCCCGAATTACGCAGAAAGGGCGGCAGATCCGTCGACACACTGGCCGTGCAGATCACCTTCGTATCCCCAAAAGAAGCGAGACACGATCCCGCGGGATGCTTAACAAAATTGCGCTCAAAAGAAACTGCCCTCATAATCAACTCCCAATACTCTCACTCCACAAACAGACCAATAACAACGCCCCGCACCATAGATTCCCCCACCACCAAGTCAAGCATGTAGAACTCAGAACTCTTTCCGCTGTGCGGCAAAAATGCAGTGTGCCGCCCTGGCCAAGGCTGTAGCGGACAGGTCAGTAGCCAGTAGCCAGTGATCAGTCGTGCTCACCATGGAGGTCGAAGCTGTGCTGAGTCGAAAGTCCGGCTGGGTCACCGGTTTGCGAGAGACATCTATGGCCGGCAATACCAGCGCGGACATAGTTGTCCGTCGGGAGAGGCGGATTCCAAAGGAAGCCAGGTAATCTCTATTTCTGGCGCGTCAGGATAAGGCAGAATTTTCCGCCACCGGTCTTGAACTCTGAAGGTCGCTGCCCGACTTTCAAGCCCACACACCATTTTAAGCTGTCGCCTTCCAGCGAACAGATTCCCGGGTAATCGCGACCCTTAACCTTGCCTTCCGTTCCCTTGGCATCGAGAGTCCAGGGTGTCGTACTCACGTCCAGCACGTATGATCCCGTTCCGAGATCCTGCTTTCCGTCCTTCGTACCCTTGATGTTCTCCGCGGAGATTACCAACTGATGCCCCGTTGCACCCCCGTCAACCTGACCTTTCCAGGTACCTTCCAGCTTCTTCATGGCTTCAGCTTTATCATCCGCCGAGAAAGAAAACTGGGAGATAAGAACGACCGTCATGATTGTAGTAGTAAGAGTTTTCATAACAGCGAGATTAGACCTCAACTGGAAGACTGTCAAGACGCCATAGGGAGGAGCGTTCTGCGCTGTGAGCGCAGAACGCAGTGGTTAGTGGTCAGGCGCTAGGCGTTAGCGGGAAAGGTCCGCCGTC
>JASLPY010000098.1 GCA_030744755.1 Kiritimatiellia bacterium
CTAACCTCTGTGTCCTCGGGAGCTCGCTTGTCGTCCATAGCCTTGGCGTCGGAGGAAGCGCGGGGGCGCGGGTGGTTCAGTCTCTCCGAAACCAGATGGCGCAAACGTCTCGGTAGAGTCAATTCTGCGAGACGGGCGTCTCGGGACTCGGTAGACCACGAATGCCGAATGGCTGTGTGCCGGCCAACGTGCCATCCTTCGGGCCGTGTAACACTGCACGCACGTAGTGATTAATACCCATGGTCGTGCCCATGTTCAACTCCGGCCCGGAGGCAACCACCTTGCCGTCGGCAATCCATTCGATGGATTTGCACCCGGTTGCATTGATTCGAATGGTCATTCGCTTCTCGTCCACCTTGATCGATTCTATCTCCGGGGGCTTCGCTCCTTTATGCCCCTTCGGAGCATAAACGAAGTAGAACAGTCCGTCCTTCATTCCCTTCCGGATCCATCTGTCGGACAGTCTGGGCAGCACGAATACGTTCCAGTTCCGGCCCAGGTGCGGCAACTTGTGCATGTCGTCGTTGGAATATCCCCAGACTGGCCTGTGCGGCATGATCAACGTCAGGATTTCATCCCACTTCTTCCTGTCGCCGGAGTAACGGTCGCCCTGGTTGTAGACCTCGATACCAGTCAGGTGATCAAAACGCTTGAAGAGCTTCACGTACCACGACGCCTTCTTGCCGTAACGGCCAGGGTGGTTCATCATGACTTGCCCTCCCCTGAGTCGCGTGGAAATCAACGACCAGACTTCCTTTCTTTTCCCTTTGTACCTGGTCCAGTAACTGCCCATGTGGTGATGCTTGGACAGTTCATTGCCCGGGATGTCAAGCATACCTACTTCATCAGGGTCTCGGTTCTCGTACTTCTTGCCGTAGAGTTTTGAAAGGCCGGTCCATGGATATGAAACGTGGTCGTGATCCGTGATCGCAAGTATGTCGTAGTCGAGCGCCTTGTAGCGGTCGATCACCTCGTGCGGATACATGGCGCCGTCGCTGGCTTTCGTGTGAGTATGCAGGCTGGCCTTGTAGCGGCCGTCTTCCTGCCAGTTCACCCTTCCATAGGGGTTGTCGATCGAGAAGCTGCCCGGCAGACGAGTTGCGCAACCGCTGGCCAACCCAAGCAGGGCGATAGCCGCAAGAGCGGCAATGGCCCGCAGGCCGAACGATGCTGGTTGTCTTCCCGTCTGAGGTGTGCGCTGAGCCATTGAGTATCTCCAGTTCGTCGTGATTCATGCCATTCAAGCAGTCGCTCCAGGATCCCGTAAAGCAAGGAAGCCTACGGAAAAAAGAAACAGGCCGTCAAGACTGACCATGGAATGAGGATTCGATGTGGAGTTTTTTGACAGGATTGAAGATGATTGGAGATGATGGAGAGGTGGCATGAACTTGCCGCCGGTTTCATATGTACTTGGAGTCTGCCATCCGCCGGCGATCTCTTGGCGAAACCGACATCAAGTTTCTGCCACGTTTCTGCATGGATTGGGAGGAGAGATCTGCACCGGGAACATCTTCTCTAATCCAAAGCGACAGGCGGCAGGAATCTGGAGTCGGTGCCTGTTGATTCTCGTCAGAATGCGGCAAGAGGAACAGCACAATCGGGACCGATTACAGATTCATGCCGCATTCTCATCATCTTCAATCATCCCAAATCCTGTCAAAAAAACTCCAGATCGCAGAATCGATTGTGGCATTGCTTGACCCTTTACTGGCATCCGATATACTCATTTCATGAAATTGGATGCAGATCGGGTACTGGATGTTGTGACGCGTCTATTGCCTGACATGGGTATTGATGTGCTCATGATCGGTGGGCATGCTGTCAACGCATACGGTGTTTCTCGGGCCACACAGGATATCGATTTCATGATTGCGGCGGACAATGTGAACGATGTCCGTCAAATCATGCATGATGCCGGCTTTACCAATCTTGCCGTTCATCAGACGGTAACATTCTTCAGTCGGCCAGGTTCTTCCCTTCGCGTCGATTTCCTGAAAGTCGATCGGGGAACGATGGACGCCTTGATGGCCAATGCTCGGAAGGTCAACTATTTCTCCGGGTATAGCGTCTGGATACCGGAACTGAAGGATCTGTTGGCGATGAAGCTGTTCGCTCTTGCAAGTGTAGGTGCGAAGCGTGAGGACAAGGACTTCTCTGACATAGTCAACCTGAGCATGGAAAACCATCTCGATCCGGACACGGATTTGTGCGAGTTATGTGAGAAGTTTGGCACGGCAGAGATCTATCAGAGGATTTGTAATCGCATCAGAGAGTTGAGAGATGATTGAGTTTCCCGAGTTCCCCCCAGAGCGCGAACCACCAGTAAGGAAAATGACGCTTCGGGAGTATACACATTTCAGTGAGCGCTGCCTGAAGAGTAACCCCGCCATCACTCCCGAGAATTGTCTTGAAAAGCGGGCCCGAGAGAAGGCTATGGTGCGGCCCTTCGTGCTCCGGGCAACAAGCTGAAGTGCTTGAACCTGTCCGGTAGCAGTAAGCCTGAAACTTCCCGCCTGCATATGGCGACATCCCCCCTATCCCTCTGAATCCTCACCCTCCGTAGCCAAAGGCTATGGAGGCCAAGCGGATTCAGCTACATGGATACGGGGACAGGTGCAAGGTTAACCAAAAGAAAAGAGCATTGAGATCGCCCAAGCTCCGAATATTCTTGACCTAACAGGTCTATTTGAACTAACATGGTTTACATTTAGACATGGAGGTGATTATGAGGACGGTTAGTATTCACGAAGCGAAGACGCATTTATCTGCTCTCGTGTCACGGGTTCAAAACCGACAAGAGCATATCATTATCTGCCGTTATGGACACGCGGTTGCGGAACTGAAACCCATTGACAAGAAGAAACGAACGCGCACCGATAAGACTTTGAGCCGCATCACAGTTAAGGGGGATTTGACCGATTCCACGGTGGAGGAATGGGAGGATGCCTGAAAACCTCATCCTGGATACCTGTGCGCTGATCTGGCTCGTGTCTGACGACAAGAAACTCTCAACGCATGCGCGGGAAGAAATTGATGCGGCAACGGTTGTCTATGTGTCGGCGATCTCAGCATGGGAGGTCAGTTTTAAAACGGCCAAGGGACAATTGAAGCTTCCCCTACCCCCTCTCGAATGGTTCAGGCGATCCCTGGACGCGCACAATCTCAGCCTCGCCCCACTCAGTCCAGAGGTCCTTACTCGCGCGAATGAACTGCCATGGCATCACCATGACCCCGCTGATCGATTTATAATCGCCACGGCGACGATAGACAGCCTATGCGTTGTCACGGCAGACAAGCGCTTCACAAAATACGGCGTCCCGGTCTTACGATAGAGA
This sequence comes from Kiritimatiellia bacterium, assembly GCA_030744755.1. GTDB lineage: Bacteria > Verrucomicrobiota > Kiritimatiellia > UBA8416 > JADHWI01 > JASLPY01. The sequence continues at coordinate 3,336 of JASLPY010000098.1, forward strand.
CTGAGGGCGCTAGTGCCGGGTTCCGGCTCCGGCAGCCAGCTCGCAATTGAAGTCACAACGGGCAGCGAGGCCGCTGCCCCTCCCGCCGAAGGACGTGCTTTTGCACTTGGGAGGGACCGCGGCCTCGCGGTCCGTGTGAGAAGGCACGTCCAATCCGGGCACAATCCAACGTGGCCGGAGTGAGATTGGTCCGGGCGTCACCGAGTCATAAGGTCACCGCGTCATTTTTGGAGCGGCAGGCGTTCTTCTCCATCATGGTCTTTTCTTTTGGCTTTCCTCGGACCGGTCCGCGAGGCCGCGGACCCTCCCATAGAGCCTCTGAAGCACCTTTTTGCCCCTTTCTTTCTCGGGAGGGACGGCGGCCTCGCCGTCCGCAGCCCGAAAATCGCCAAAAGAAAAGACCATGTCTTCTCCATAAAGGAAGCGTTTTTGCTGCTGCATTCTCTTGATATTGTGGTACAATTCTTTTTTGTGGATTGTGGAGTGACTGCATGAACGAAATGAGCACAAATCACGCAAAGAAGATGCCGGGGTCGTACCGCTTCGCGGAAGCGGCGGCGCTTCCTTCCTTCCTTCCTTCGGCGACCAATTAATGGCAGGTGGTAACTCTGAAAAGAGGGTCTCATGCTCAGACCCACTAGATTGTTTGAGACCAAGCAAGGAGCAGTAACATGTTTAGGCAAATCCATAAACCTTTGTCCCTTCTCTGCCTCAGCATAGTGCTGGGGTTGTTTTTTGCCGGCGCGCTGTCGAGCCATGCCGATACACTCAGCTTCCAGGAGGGTGTCAGCCCGAGCGGTGGTTATGTTGCCGACAATACATATATACGCACTGGCTCCTACACGAATACGCCCCAAGACGACGATCCGCAGGACGAAATCATCGTCGGATGGGCAGGTAGCGTAATGAGACCCATGTTCGAGTTTGATCTCACCCAGATCGAAACCGACGCCGGGGGCAACCCGTTCACGATCGATTCGGTTAGGCTTGTCGTGACGTCGCGTGGTGCAAACCAGGGCACAACGACACTGAACCTGGATCTCCATGAATACGACTTTGCGTTCGTTGAGGAGGACGCCACATGGAACGATCCCGACGGCGACGGCGCTGCCGGTACCGGCGACACCACTGCGGGAGGCACGCTGGGGACCACTTTGTCTAGCCTGGCCGTAGCGAGTCCGTCAGCCATTTCCCTTGGCGATACGCTCACTCTCACAAACAGTGCGGCGTTCCGGACTGCTGTGACAAATGCCCTCAACGCTGGCGACAACACGTTGCGTTTGCTGCTGAAAGGCGACGTGACCTCGGGCGGCAATAGCTTCGTCCGTCTCTATGACGAAACATTTGCCACCACGGGCTACCGTCCCGAACTCGTGGTGGACTTCACCATCACGCTCCCGCCGGGGTCGACGACAAGCTTCCAGGAGGGAGTCTCTCCGACACCCGGTTATGCGCATGACGCTGTTTACATCCGCGAAAACCAGCCAACCACAAACCAGAACGGGGACTCCGACCAGGAGTTGCTTATCGGTTTCCTTAACGATAACACGGAAGTGCGGGGCCTCCTGGAGTTTGATGTCAGTACTATTCCAGCCGTAAACACGATCAACACGGTCTCGCTGGTAATGAGAAGGGAGGCGCCCCAGGGCGGACTGAGCGCGTCGATCACAATCAATGTCTACGAATACGATTACGACATCGTCGAGTCTGTCTCTGACTGGCAGGACCCCGATGGTGACAACAGCGATGTTACTGGCGACACCACGTACGGCGGGACATTGGGCACGCTGCTCACTTCCGCTACCTTTGACCCGACCGTGCAGGACGCTGACGTCACGTTCGGCACATCTGCCGCATTCCGCACGGCCGCGACGAATGCGCTGGCCGGCGACGGGATTCTCCGCCTTATCCTCGCCCGATCCGATGGTAGTGGTTCCGGATCTCATCGCTTCGCCCGATTCGATGACGAAACCGTAACCCCGGCAGGCAATCGGCCCGAACTGCTTGTGAATCACTCGGTGCCCGCCGGCTCAGGGACAATCACCTGGTATGATCCCGGCGTTTCCAACATAACCACCAATGCGGCCAACGCCTATGCCACCCTGGGCGGCACGAATGCCGAGGTTACGCTCTACTGGAAGCAGGGCAGCAGTGCACCCCAGCAGCATACGGGCTGGGACGGCACGAACGACGTACCCCCGGGTCTCACATCTACAGGACTGGTCGAACGGGCCATCACGAACCTGGCACCTGATACGCTCTATTCGTTCATTTTCTATGGAACTAACAGCAGCATCCCGACCAACGGCTGGTCGGATTCCGTCAGCTTCACATCAGCCCTATCTTCGGTGCAGACACCGGACTTCACCAATGCAACCGTTGTGGGCGCGACCGTCGCGCTGGGCTGGCAGGATAATGCGTCCAATGAGACAGCCTATATCCTTATGCGGTCAACGAATCCCGCAACGGACTACGTCACCATTACTACACTGGTTGCGAACACGGAATCGTATGTGGACAGTGGATTGTCGGCGGAGACATACTACTATCGCCTGGCAGCGACGAACTCCGCCAACGAAAGCGTCACGGACTTTGCGGCCTGCCAGACCAATGCAACAGTGGATGTGACGGCTTTCCAGGAAGGCGTCCTGCCTACTCCTGCATACACCCACGACGCCGTTTTCATCCGCGAGAATCAAGCGGGCACGAACCAAGACGACGATCCCGATCAGGAGTTGATTGTCGGCTTCCTAACCGACGACACCGAATTAAGAGGCCTGCTGGAGTTCGATGTCAGCGCCATTCCGGCCGGAAACACAGTCGGCTCGGCCTCGCTGGTAATGAGACGCGAGTCGCCTGTGGGTGGGCAGAGCGCTTCGATCACAATCAATGTCTACGAATACGATTACGACGTCGACGAGACAAACGCGACATGGAACGTGCCGGATTCCGGTGGCAGTGACGTAGCCGGCGGGACATTGGGCACGCTGCTCACTTCGGCCACCTTTGACCCGACCGTGAAGGACGCTGATGTCACGTTCGGTGACTCAGCGACATTCCGGACAGCGGTATCTGACGCGCTGGCCGGTGACGGTTTTCTCAGATTGATGCTCGCCCGCTCTGACAGCAGCGGCGCCGGGGCCAATCGCTTTGCTCGGTTCGACGATGAAACCGTCACCCCGGCAGCCAATCGGCCCGAGCTGCTTGTGAGTCACCAACCTCCCGCCGCGGGAGCGATCACCTGGACCGGTGTCGGCGTGTCCAACATAACCGCCGACGCGGCCGATGCCTATGCCACGCTGGGCGGTGCGGATGCGGAGGTCACAGTCTACTGGAAGGAAGGCACCACCAATGCTCCGTTTGGCCACACCGGCTGGAGCGGGACCAATGATCTACCTGCCGGCCTCATCTCCACAGGATTGGTCGAGCGGGCCATAACCGGTCTCCAGGCGGACACGCTGTACACGTATGTGTTCTATGGCACGAATAGCACCCCGACCAACGCCTGGTCGACCGCCAAGACCTTCATCACGGCCCTATCCTCGTCACAAGAACCGATATTCACCAGTGCGGGCGGAGGCAGCACCATTACGCTGGGCTGGCAGGATAATGCGTCCAATGAGACGGGCTATGTTTTGCAGAGGTCGGAAAACAGCGGCGGCCCCTATGTCGTTATTGATGATACGCTGGCTGCAAACACCGAATCGTATGCGGACAGTGGACTGGCACTGGGAACATACTACTACCGTTTGGCGGCGACGAATTCCGCCAACGGCAGCGTCACGGACTTTGCGGCCTGCCAGACCAATGCCGATGTTGATGTTGTGGCTCCCGCGACGACCATCATTGCGAACTACACCTTTGATGGTGGTAGCGCGACGTCTACCGACAGCGAACCAAACTCGACGGCTGCTGACTTCACGAAGAACCCGGCCTCCAGCGACTGGGGCTTCTCGCTTGGCGGCAATGTCTTTGCCAGGAGTACGGCGACTACGGCCTCGGAGGCGTCCGCCATCGCCGCCGGCGACTACTTCAGCTTCACAGTAACACCCAATGCCGGGATTGAGATGGACCTGGCGCAGTTGACATTCGATACGACTCACAACCTCACCGGTGGTGGCTCGCCGGATACTGGTGCAGAGATGATGTTCTTCGTTCGCTCCAGCGTGGACAACTTTACTGCCAACATCGGGACGACCTACACGCAGGCATGGAATACGTCGACGTCCCGAACGCTCGATCTGTCCGGCGTGTCGTTCCAGGATGTCTCGGCGGCAACCGAGTTCCGCTTCTATATCTACGACAGCGGCGTTGACGACTTCGACAACGGCGCCCGAACGGACGACGTGATCCTTGAGGGCAAGGCCTACCGGGCCAGGACGACGGGTTTCCAGGAGGGCGTCTCGCCGACCGCTGCTTACGCACATGACGCTACCTTCATCCATGAGAAGCACCCGGGCAACAACTGGGATACTTACGGCTCGCTCATCGCCGGTCCTAATGTCGACGGCTTCCGAATAAGAAGTTTGCTGGAGTTTGACGTCAGTGCGATTTCGGCGGACGACGAAATCGATTCCGTGGCACTGATATTGAAGACCCACGCGACTGAGGACGGAAGCGGCGGAAACAACACCTTTAATGTATACGCGTACGGGTATGACATTGTCGAAGCGAGCGCGACATGGAATGCACCGGCCACCGGCGACGGGACGGTTGGTGGGACCCTGGGCACGTTGCTCACCTCGGCCACTTTTGACTCGACCATGAAAAGTGTGGATATCACGTTCGGCGATACCGCCGCATTCCGCACGGCTGTAGCTGATGCCTTGGCCGGAGACGGCTTTCTCCGAATGATCATCGCCAACAACGACGAAGCAACCGACGATAACCTGGTTTGGTTCCACCACGACGAATTCGCGACCGAACTGGATCGGCCCGAGTTGCTGGTGATTCACTCCGCACCCGAGGCGGGGACGCTTTTCATCTTCAGGTAGGCGTCGAACCAGGGACTTCGCTCATTACAATCATGGGATCGGTTGACGATTACGGCGACGATTACGGCTGACGAGGAGAGCTTCTAGTCCCAAAGGGGCGGAATAACAATAGCTTGGGGCGTTGCCTTCGTTGTTCCAAACATTTCTCGATCATCATGCTCTCGGGACAAGCCGGAGGCTTGTTAGCGATTAGCCGGTGGTTGATCCCGCGGAGCGGGAGACACCACCGGTCAACGGATATATATGAATTGCATCCCGGAGGGATGCCAGCATTGAATGGTGATTGTCGGCAGAGCGGGAGTCGCTGCCATCCCTCCGGGATGGGAACGCTTGCTTGTCACGATTCCGGTGGTATCTCCCGCTCCGCGGGATCAACCACCGGCTAATAGCTGGCAGGCCTCCGGCCTGACTCAAGAATGAAACGAAAAAGGGGATGTGCCCTGTAGGGGCAGTACAAAGAAGTTGTGATATGCGGATACTTGTTTTCAAAACCATCACAATCTTGATCGCCGCATATCTGCTCTCCTCACCCGCCCACGCCGGTGAAACCAACACGGCCGACGTCATCGTCTATGGCTCCACTCCCGGTGGATTCTGCGCCGCAATCGCGGCGGCGCGCGAGGGGGCGTCGGTGATCTTGCTCGAGCCGACCGGCCACATCGGCGGCATGAACACCGGCGGGCTGAGTTTCAGTGACTCCAACCAGATGTATCGCGAGACGCTGATGGGCCTGTTTCACGAGTGGCACCTCCGTATCCAGGAGGATTACGAGGATCGCGGGATCACCTTGCCCTACGACGTCAACGTGAAAGATCAGACGCATTGGTCCTATGAACCGCACGTCGCGTTCCGGGTCACGACACAGATGCTGGCCGAGGCCGGTGTTGAGGTGCTCACGCGGCGCTGGTTGGGCTCGGTGAACACGAACGGCGCGCACATCGAGAGCCTGGTGACCACCAGCAACGACACCTTCATCGCGGACACCTTTGTCGACGGCAGCTACGAAGGCGACCTGATGGCAGCGGCCGGGGTGAGTTGGACGATCGGGCGCGAGGGCACCGCTGAGTATGGCGAGTCGCGAGCCGGCAAGCGCTACCCGAAGAGCGAGATGAACATCGACGGTTTCGACACCAACGGCATCCCGCTGCCGCTGATAACCACCACCAATGCCGGAGCAACTGATGCCGGGGATGACAACATCATGACCTACAGTTTTCGCCTGTCGCTGACCACGAGCGCCGGCAATAAGATCCCAATGCCCGCTCCGGACAACTATGACAGCAACCGTTTCGAAGTGGTGCGCCGCTATGTTCAGGAGCACGGCGCAAGCTCGGTGGGTTTCGATGGCTACACTGTCCCCAACAGCAAGAAGGACGGGAACAACTCAATTGGAAAGCAATTCTCTCTGGGCCTGGTCGGTGGTGGGAAGGGTTGGGCCGGAGCGGATGAAGCCGGTCGCGCCGCCCTCTTCGAGGCGTACAAGCAGTACACGCTCGAGTTCCTCTACTTTCTCTCAAATGATCCGGTCTTTTCGGCCTCCCAACAGGCAGACATCGCCAAGTGGGGCCTATGTGCGGATGAGTTTCCGGACACGGGCCACTTTTCACCCTATCTTTACATCCGCGAGAGCCGTCGCATGCAGGGCATGTATGTTCTCACAGAGAACGACATCATAGATGACCCGGTGAAAGACGATGCGATCATGGTCTCATCTTTCCCTATCGATTCGCATGACTGTCAGCGCATCGCCTACCCCGGAGGAGGCGTTAGAAACGAGGGCACCATCTTCCCCGTGAGGCAGGGCGGGCGCGGGTATCCGTATCATGTCCCCTATCGCGCGATCCTGCCGTTGACCAATCAGTGCGACAACCTTTTGGTTCCGGTGGCCCTCTCCTGCACCCATGTCGCCATTTCGTCGCTGCGCATCGAGGGCACCTGGATGCTGATCGGGCAAAGCGCAGGCATAGCCGCGGCCATGGCGGCGGACCAGGATGTGGCAGTACAGGATCTGCCGTATACCAACTTGAAGACCCGCCTCCTCGCGCAGGGACAGGTACTCGACCTGCCCGATGGGTTCCAGCCTCCCGAACCTCTTACCGGGATCGTGCTCGACGATCCTGATGCCGAACTGGCCGGCACGTGGAACACATCTACGACCTTTACTCCTTACGTAGGCGACGGTTATCGCTATGCTGGAGCGGCGGGCACGCCGAATGACGGCTCCTCGGTGGCGACCTGGCGTTTCACGGCTTCAACGGGTGGCGTCTATCAACTTAACATGGCCTACACCCCTGATCCGACCCGAGCCACCAACGTGCCGCTCGTCATTACCAGCGGTCCACACCGCACGCAGTTTGCCGTCGACCAAACCATCGAGCGCCCGGCCGGCAGTGTTGTGCGATCAATCGGAACGGTTGAACTCGTGAGCAGTACGGAAAGTGCTATCACCGTCAGCACAACCGGCACAACCGGCTTTGTCATCCTAGATGCCATCCAACTGGTCCTGGAGACTCCCGAGGTGCCGGATGAGGCCCCCGCAACGAACAGCTTCCAGGAAGGCGTTTCGCCGACTGCTGCGTATGCGCATGACGCGGTCTATATCCGTTCGCAGCAAGCAGATTCGAACCAGAACAACGATGGCGACCAGGAGTTGATCGTCGGCTTCACACAGACAGACGAGATCTTGAGGATCCTATTGGAGTTTGACATCAGCGAAATTGCGGCGTCCGACCAAATCGACTCGGTCTCGCTGGTTTTGAGGACGGAAGCACCTCAAGGCGGACTTGGCGGTTCGATCACGGTCAACGTTCACGAGTACGAGTATGATTTCGACGAAACAAACGCAACGTGGAACGCGCCGGGTGTCGGTGACGGTACGGCCGGCGGGAGCACGAACGGCACGCTGCTCACCTCGGCCACTTTTGACGCGACGACGCAGAACACGGATGTTACTTTCGGCGACACAGAGGCATTTCGCACGGCTGTGTCGGATGCGCTGGCAGGTGACGGGTTCCTTCGCATGATCCTGGCGCGATCCGGCGAGACGCCCGATGGGTCCCATCGTTTCGCAAGGTTCGACGACGACACAGTAACCCCGGCGGGCAACCGGCCGGAATTGCGGGTGGTGACGCGGCCGGAGGCCGGGGAGATCGGGACAGTGTTCATCTTGCGGTGAGATGGTAAGTCCCAAAGGGATGATACAACAGTAGCCTGGGGCAAGGCCCTCGTTGTTCCACACATTTCTCGGTCGTCATGCTCTCGGGGCAAGCCGGAGGCTTGATAGCGATTAGCCGGTGGTTGATCCCGCAAAGCGGGAGATACCACCGGTCAACGGAGATGTAAATTGCATCCCGGAGGGATGCCAGCATTGGTGGATACGAGGCAGAGCGCGGGAGTCGCTGCCATCCCTCCGGGATGGTTGGTTCTCTTCCGCAGAATCCGGTGGTGGCTCTCGTTCCTCGCGCAACCACCGGCTAATAGCTGGCAGGCCTCCGGCCTGGCGCAACCTTACAAGGGGGAAGCGCCAGAGGAACATGGAAGGATCAGGATGAAAGAGAGATTGACAGCAGACAGACGACACTTTCTTAAGCAAACCATGGCAGGTGCTTCGGGGCTTGCCGTATTGGCAACGAGAAATGTCGCCATCGGGGCGGACTCCGGCGAGAAACAAGAATCGGAATTCGCAAAGGACAGCACCATCACCACCAAGACCGACGTCCTCGTCGTAGGTGGCGGCACTGCGGGGACAATCGCGGCGCTTCAAGCCGCGAGGGCAGGTGCCAGAACCCTGGTCGTGGAACGGAACAGTAAACTTGGTGGCACGACCACGACCGGAGGTGTTTCTTTCCCTGGGCTCTTCGATGCCTGGGGCAAACAGGTCATAGCAGGTATCGGCTGGGAACTTGTGAAAGAGAGCGTCGAGCTCGACGGAGGATCTCTTCCCGATTTCTCGAAAGTTCCGCAACGTCACTGGATGAACCAGGTAAAGGTCAACCAGTATCTCTACCCTATACTCGCGGAAGATAAGTGTGAGAAGGCGGGGGTCGAGATTGCTTACTACGAGTTTCCCCAATCCGTCACCCGGACGGCGGACGGCTGGCAGGTGGATTGTGCAGGATTTGGTACGCGTCGCCGTGTGTTGTGCAGGCAGATTATCGACTGTACGGGCGGAGCAGAGGTAGTTGGAATGCTTGGACTGCCGCGCTTCCGTGAAGATGAGACCCAGCCAGGATCGATGCTTTTTCGTTTGGGGCAGCCGTATCAAGTCGGCCGTGAAGGCGTAATCCATGCCCTTTATGTCCATGGGGCAGACTCGACGAATTCGCGCACGGTGACGGCTGCAAACCTGAAGGGACGTAAGGATCTTCTTGCAAAGGTCCGAAAGTCGAGAAAGCGCCTCATGCACATGCAGCCGGAAGCCAGTTTCCGGGAGAGTTACCGCATTGAGGGAGAAACTGTGATCACTGTTGATGACTATACCTCGGGGCGCTTGTTTGAAGATGCTGTATGTTACGCGTTCTATCCTGTGGATCTGCACACGAAGACCGGGGTGCGGCCAAAGAAGCTCAAGCAGGGAGTCGTCCCGACCGTTCCTTTGAGCGCATTGGTACCCAAGGGAAGCCGTAACATCATCGTGGCCGGGCGGTGTGTATCGAGCGATCGTCTGGCAAATTCAGGTCTGCGTGTACAGGCCTCCTGCATGGCGATGGGGCAGGCTGCGGGGGCTGCAGCCGCCCTTGCCGTGGCAGGCAAAACCACGCCATTCGAGGTGCCGTTGAAAGACATTCGGGAGCTGCTTCGCAAACACGGCGCGATTGTTCCTGGAGTGTAGTATATGGAGATCTGAATCCTAATGGATTCAGCTACGGGAGCTTCGCACTCAAATGTAGCTGGATTCGCCCGCCTACAACGCTATGCGCAGCATTGCGGGCAGGTTAGAATTCAGATCTCCACAAGCTCGCGCCCCCCTTCGCCCCTCTGAATCCTCACGGATTCAGCTACGGGAGCTTCGCACTTCAAAGGTAGCTGGATTCGCCCGCCTGCAACGCTATGCGCAGCATTGCGGGCAGGTTAGAATTCAGATCTCACATCCCACCATCAATGCGTCCCCGCTTCTTCCCAGATGCGCGTGAGAAGTGCTGCCAGCTTGGGATCGCGTTTCTCCTGATCGAGACGCGTCTCCTTGTCGAGAAGGTGTCTTTGCGTAACGCCGCAGAAGAACTCTTTATGGTTGCTGCGAACCCAGTCACGGGCCCGGAATGAGGTGCCTTCAACGACTCTCTTGTAAGCCGCCTTTACGTCCTCATTTTCGAAGCTGAGCACTCGATCGTGATAGCCGTGTGCGAGTTCGTGAAGTACCACGTTGATTGAAGCCTTCGGATCTCGGTTCGCGTAACCTTTGGCCACGCCGAACTCAACGCACTTGTGCTTGGCGGGATTATAGTCCATGTCTACCAGCCAGTCCAAACCAGGATGGTAGTGGAATCCAGGGGTCGGTCCGTGCCGGCCCCTCGTCGTATTCACTTCCAGCCAAATTGGGACCTTCATCAACTCTTTCAATGGGTCCGGGTGAATCAGCGTCTTGATAGTTGCGAGGTTCTTCTGAAACTTGTTAAGGCATGTCTCCCCGATGTCCGCGTACCTCCCCTGCCCCAGCAAAGCGTTATTGACGATGATCTTCCATCCTTCGACGTACCTCACACTATAACTAGCCATAGGTTCGTAACGGCGAAGGCTATCATAGTAGAGTCCTATCTCCTTGAATGGTATCGGGCGGAAACCGGGCCTGCGCGAAAGCGGCGCGTTTCGCTTCAGTTCAAAATCCATGTGCGCGGCATCAACGAATCCGGGGTCCGCATCCAGCACTGCGTTATCCATCAGATTCTGCACACCACGATCACGCGTCATGAAAGAACCGCATTCATGCAGAACATTCCGCCAGATATTGTTGATGTCAGCACCCTCCTTGATGCGCGTCAGCGAAGGATACTTCGTGCTGTAAGGTGGCTTATAGATATTCACAACTTCAGTCATCTTCTTCACCGCATCAGGCCGGGCCAGTATAGATTTCCATCGCTTTTCACCCCATGCGCTGAAGCTGATACCATGCTTGCAGTTCACGAAGATGTTGTTGTCTATCCAATTGTCTTTGCCTCCGTGAATTTGGACTCCCCCGAAGTTGCCGTGCGAGCTTCTGTAGAAGACGTTCCCGTACACTACCGTCCCGGAAATGGCGTCATCCAGCCTGACTCCCGCCTTACCATGCAAAAGGTGGCCCGATCCTTCCATGCTGTGCCAGAAGTTGTAACGGATGGTATTGCCACGGTAGGAATGGTTAAACCACATGTCCAGGCCGCCCTGGTCATCGGACTCGCGGTTCACGGTGTGGATTTCGTTGAACTCAATCAGATGGTCGTTGCCTTCGATTCGCATGGCGTGGCAGGGCGAGTCATGGAACAGGTTGTGAGCAATGCGATTGCCGCATCCATCCATCCAAACCGCGGGCGTGTAGGTACGATCAACGCGTGAAAAACTGTAGACGTGACAATTCTCCACAAAATGCCCGCCAGGAGTAAGCGTTTTGCGGTCGCCGCCATGCATCCGGACGCCGCCACGGCCGAGTGTGTACAGGTCACAGGCCAGCACACCGTGACTCTCACCGTCCGTCACTTGGACTGCGTCACCACCAAAACAGCGAATTGTACAAGCGACAACCCGGCATTCGTGCCCGCCCCGGATTACGATTCCCGAGCTTCGTCCGTATTCCAGAACGAGGTTCTGAAATGAAACATGGGACGCAGCATCCAGTTCAATCATCGGATCGTTGAGCATGGAAAGCGTTATTACAGCCTTTTCCGGATCGGAAGGAGGATAGAAATAGAGGATTCCACTGGATCGATCGAGGTACCACTCTCCGGGCATATCGATCTCTTCCAGCAAGTTATAATAGTAGTAGGGTTGTCCTTTTCGTATGCCGTAATTCGGTGCGACAGTTGTCGTCACCTGGCTGGTCTTCGTGTCGATAGAGGCGACGCCAACTGCAGAATCCGCCCAGAGATGATACCAGTAACCGTACATCCACACATCATGGGCCTGCTTCCATCTCGACGGACGGTCGCCTTCATATTTGAAAACCGATTCCTTTTTGACAACATCGGCCACCTTGACGAAACCCTCGTTCGGCCATCGTGCGAGCTGCATGGGTTTGCCATCGAAGAAGAGTTCCGTAACGGGCTGCGCATCGAACCCGAATCCGTGTGGCTGAAGTGATCCAAAACCCGTGATGCCTTTGGTTTTCAGGTCTAACTGTAAGACCTTTCCGCGTGCGTCTTGCGGAAGCCGGTCGAGGATCGACTTGTCCTGGACGCGTTTGAATCCGCCGATCCTCATTCCCGCGGTGAGCCGGACTTCTTCTCTCTCGTATGAACGGTAGATGATGGGTGACTCGTCGCTACCGGAGTCAAGCGATCCGAGGGAAAATGTCCGGTTGATCTCATAATCGCCCCCGCGAAGAATGACGGCCACCCCGCCCTCTGCCAACGGGCCCTTCTTCTTGAGAGTTCGGACAGCATCACGAGCAGCCAAGAGCGTTGCGAAGGGTTCCTCTTTCGTACCCGGATTGCTGTCCTTTCCGTCAGTAGCAACATAGATTGACACTGACGGCTTGTGTTCGGGGGGCTGGGTACGGCTTCGCTGAGGGTCGCGTGCGGGTTCCCCGGCCTTGAGCCTGGCGATTTCGCGCTTACGCTCGCCCACTTCCCACGCAAAATGCGGAGGAATGAGGCCCAATCCCATTGCCTTACTGAGCACTTCCGACGCTCCATCGTAGTTCTTCTCCCAGACGTAGGTATCGGCGACACAGAACGCTGCAAGAGCCTTGTAGTGGACAGGCGCCTTTTCATTATCCAGGATCGTAGCATATTCCTCACGTGCCTTTTGAAAGTCGCGTTTCGCGACCTTTCCATGAGCCAGCTTGAGTTGAGCTTGAAATCCCGTGCCCGCTGTTTCGGCATGCAACACGGCAGCAGGAACCATGGAGATCACGAGCACACATTGAATAAGAGTAAGGATAATCTTCCGCTTTCTTGAGAATCGCATAAGTTCCACCATCTTTCTTTCCGCCCCGGCGCACCTTTCTATATCGCTTGTGCACTTAGCCTCTATTTTCCTGCAATTATAGCGCACGTCCGTTACCCAGAGAATAGAGTCACGCATCATTTGGCGCGATTTGCGCAACGCACGGAACATCATTCATCCAGAGAGTGTTTTTGACAGGATTTACAGAATCTACGGGATGGGAGGTGACATGAACTTGACGCTGGTTCCTTGGAT
>JASLPY010000099.1 GCA_030744755.1 Kiritimatiellia bacterium
CCCAGGCAAGTTGTTTACAAAAAAATGATCCCACTGAAAACAAAGGCTAAACGAGTCGCAAAGGAAAAGACCATGGAGCCGGGGCGGAAGCACGATGATTTCCCTTGACTTGAAGGGGCCATGGGCACTGAATACTTAACTCATATAAGAGATGTGTGATCTGTCCGCAGGTCTAGTCCTGTTCTCATATCAACGAGAGGTGAAACATGCTCACAAAGAGCCCAATCAACCGCAGAACTTTCTTGAAGACTGGAGCCGGTACCGGCGCCGGAATCCTCTTCCTCCCATCGGGAATTGTCACCGGTGCCGTGTCGCCGAACGACAAGCTCAACGTGGCCGTCATCGGGTGCGGAGGGCGCGGCGGCGCGAACCTGAATGGCGTCAAGGGCGAGAACATAGTGGCCCTCTGTGACGTCAATGCGGGCAACCTAGCCAAAGCCGCGCAACGTTTCCCGAAGGCCAAAACGCATGTCGACTGGCGAAAATGCCTCGAACAGAAAGATATCGATGCCGTCGTGTGCTCGACGACCGACCATACGCACGCGTTCGTCAACATGTGGGCGCTGAACCGCGATAAGCACGTCTACTGCGAGAAGCCGCTGGCAAACTCCGTTCACGAAGCACGAACGGTGCGGGAAGCATACCTGAAGCGCAAGGGAAAGGTGGCGACACAGATGGGCACGCAGATCCACGCGTCCGACAATTTCCGCCGCGTTGTGGAGTTGGTGCGACAGGGGGCTATCGGGGCCTTAAAGGACATCCGTGTCTGGTGCAGCCGGATACCTCAGGGTGGCGATTACCTCCCCGAGGTGAAGCCCGTGCCCGGACACATCAACTGGGACCTGTGGATCGGGCCGTCGCCGTTCCACGCATACAACCCCGGGTATGTTGGCAGTTGTCTCAAGTGGAACCGCTTCTGGGATTTCGGCAGCGGCCAGATTGGGGACATGGGAAGTCACCTGATGGATCTTGCATTCTGGGCCGGGGACCTGCGTTTCCCGGTTTCGTGCGAAACCGAGGGAACGCCTCTTAACCCCGCCACTTGCCCGCAATGGATCAAGGCGAAATGGGTGCACCCGAAGAACGACTGGCGCCCGGCTGTGGATCTCAGCTGGTACGATGGCGGCAAGAAACCCGGCATGCCAACCAAAGTGTTCAACCGCGATTCGCTCTTCAAGGGCGTGTTGTTTACGGGCGACAAGGGCTGGTTGCTTGCGGACTACGGCTTCAGGATCATGATGCTCAAAGGCGATATGACGCACTACGACTCTCCCACGGCCGAGCAGCTCATTCCCAAGTCCATAGGGCACCACCAGGAATGGATCAGGGGCTGTAAGACGGGTCAGCCTACGCTGTGTAATTTCGACTACTCGGGGGCGTTGATCGAGAACAACCTGCTTTCGCTGGTGGCGTACCGTGTGGGCAAGAAACTCGAGTGGGATGCCGACAACCTGAAGGCCACCAATTCTCCCGAGGCAGACCAGTATATCCGCAAGACCTACCGTGACGGGTGGGTCCTGAGCGGCTAGTGCAGTTTTCGCTCATGCAGGCGCTTGCAAGCGAAGACCGCCTGTTAGCAGATAACCGGAGCTGGAAAAAGCAAGCGACTGGATCTGATCATCGCAGTTGAACGGTCAGAAACTGCGACCGTACCCGTCGGTATTGACGAATCGGACTGCCGAACTCGCACCCTCTGGGTGAACTCTGATGTCGCCGATCCGGATAGAGATTAAGGTAAAGATTAGGGAAGGTGTTCTGCTTCCCTTGTCTTTACCGTGATCTTTACCCTCGTCTGCTGGATAGAATGCTCTTTTTAGGCTGGATCTGATCATCGCAGGTTCCTGACGGCTGCAGCTTAATCAAACAGGATACTTTTTTATGAAACGACGCACCGTACTCAAGAACACGGTCGTGATTGGTGCTGCGGCTTTAACGGGAACGGCGTGGAGCAATGCGAAAACTGCCGCTTCCCCTGTTCCCGCTCAACCACGCAACCGCATCGGTGTATCAACCTATTCCTTCTGGCAATTCCGAGGCAAACGACTGGGAATGCCGGCCTGCATCGACAAAGCTGCCGAGATGGGGTTCGACGGTGTGGAGTTGCTCCACGTTCAGATGCAGGACACCTCCCCTGTGGCCCTGCGCAAACTGAAACGCCAGGCGCACGCCCTTGGCCTGGACCTGATGGGCTTCTCCACGCACCAGGGATTCCTCAACCCGGATCCCGCCGTCAGACAGCAAAATGTCGAAAAGACCATCCACCAGATCGAACTCGCCTACGCCCTCGGCATTCCAACCATACGCATCAACACAGGTCGTTGGCGCACGAGCAAGAACTTCGATGAGCTCATGAAGAACAAGGGTATCGAACCGGTCCGCGAGGGCTGTACCGTCGAGCAGGGGTTCGAGTGGGTTACTGCGTCAATCGAGAAACTGCTGCCCAAGGCCGAGGAATGCGGCGTCGTGCTCGGCCTGGAGAACCACTGGGGACTGGGACTCACCGCCGAAGGCGTCCTGCGCATAGTAGAGAAGATCAACTCCCCGTGGCTGGGCATGACCCTCGACACGGGCAATTTCCTGGAACGGTCTTACGAACAAATGGAGTTGATGGCCGCGAGCAAGATCCCCATCCAGCTTGTGCAGGCCAAGACCTATTATGGCGGTGGGCGGTGGTACACACTCGACATCGATTATACCCGGGTCGCAGCCGTCTTGCGGAAATACGGTTACCGAGGTTACATCTCGCTCGAGTTCGAAGGCAACGAAGACGCCCAGACCGGCGTGCCGAAGAGCCTGGCACTGCTGCGGAAGCACTTCGGCTGAGGGCCAAGCCAATATCATTATGAGTAACCGGCGACTGGCCGGATCAACGTGAGGCCGGTGCGGGGACCCTGGGTTTGACTTTGCCTAGGTACTCGATTCTGAGCGAGTCTATCACCATCAGGTCGCTACCCCACCATCCGTTCGGGTCTACGGTGACGACAATGAGTTCTCCCTTTTTTACCTCCGCGCTCTTCACGGTGAACGTGCCGGAGTCGGGCCCCACCTTGTCGCCGATCGGCCCGATGGAAGTCAGTTCCCTGGTCACTTGCATGAACTTGCCGTTGATGCGGCCCAGGGCTATCTTGCAGAGAAAGCCCTTGTGACGTTTGTGCTTCCACACGAAGCCATCCGTGACCTTCCCCGTGATCTTGTACGCCCCGGCTTTCGGCACGGTGTAGCTGAGGGAGACACCGCGGTGCGCGCCTTTCTCCACGTACGGGTACAGCATTGTCTTCCCGGTCTTCTTATCACCCCACGCGCCCTCGAAACATCCGTTCCAGTCGGAGTGGTAGATCCAACCGTCCGTGGCGCCAGGGTTCGGCAGATCTTTGCCGATCGGGCCGTCTATCTTGCCGGGACGACCCTTCTCACGCTCCCGTGGGGACATTTTCGCCGTGGGCACGTCCAAATGCAGCGATTTCCCCTTTGGCGATACGAGTTCGAACCAGAACTGCCACGTGTCATCGTTCGAGTTGCCCCTTCCGTCCCGTCCATCGCCTTTGACGTCCAGCACCGCCTCGACCGGCAGTTCCACCACATCAGCGCCCATCGCGAGACCAGCGCAGGCAACTACAAGCATCAAAGCAAACAACGTCATCCGAAACATTCTTACTCCTCTTAAACCTTACCGATTCACGTAGTAGTAATAAGTCTCATACGTCCCATCGATCTTAAAAGCTCCATTTTGCGAAGTCTTGACGGTGCCCCCTGTCGGAACCCCGTATACATCCAGCACCTTGACCTCTTTGGGCGCGGCGCCCGTTAACTTGATCGCCGCCTGTACGGGCTCCATCAAGAGAGGCGGGCTTCCCATCTTAATCAGTTGCGTCTGGTCGCCGTTGTACTGAGCCCCGGTTTGCTTATCCCGGGCCATCGCGGTTATCAGTATGTGTTTGGATTTCGCAAGTTCCTGGTCATCCAACGGCGTGAAGATCAGGGAAACAAACGGGGTGGAGAGCTTCACGGCCACATCGGGAAGCCTGACGATGCCGGATGGTGCGAAACCGATCAGCGCCTGGGTTTTGGGACTCCGCACCTCCACGTAACGATCTTCATAGCGCCAGACCAGCTCTTCGGTGGTGGAGCGGAGGACTTTTTTGTCACGGTCCCAGTAGCGTGACGGATCGCGTTTCTGGGGCTTCGTTTTGTCAAAAGACACCAGCACACGGCCGATGGCCAGGAGTTCGGGCGGGGTGCTGAGTTTTCCCTCGAGCCGCTTATCGTCGTGGCCGCCCCCCGATAACGCCTGTCCCAGTACATCCACGCCGGCAAAGATCTCTTTCTCACTCAATGCGCGAAGCGCCATGATGTCACCCGGCTTGATATGGTTGCGATGCACTGCCATGGCCAGTGCAGGGAACTGTCCCATGTAATGCGGAGTCTGGGACACGAACTTGCTCTGGTTCGGCCAGCCGTTGCCCATGCGCACGGCGCCACAACTGAAATGCAGCGATACATCCCAATCCTGCAACCCCATGCCGTAGAAAGCTACCAGCGGGGCCGCTTCCAGTTTCCATGGCGCGGGCGGCGTCATGCTCCATTCACTTACCGCAAACGGACGGTTGAGAACCTGGAACAGGCCGAGACTCAAGAGGCCGTGTCCCGGTTGATTCAGGTGTGTGATATTGTTGACCTTGCCTTCCTGAATCACGTACTGCCCGGCGCCTCCCCCGAAATAGTTGTGCCTGTCGATCATGTCGGCAGCGGTATCGCAATACAGGTTGGCCATGCTCGCCGCGGGACCACCCGATTTCCATGCCGTGGTCACGGTCACACCCCTGAACCCCAGTGCCCGCACTTCCTTTTGCCGACGGGCATAGTAGCCGCGCTGCAACGAAGTCATGAATTCAATGTAATCGCCGGCCCGCCGCGTCTGACCCTTGTATTCGTAAGCCGGCCCGTCGCTGCCCCAGTGATAGGCCCCCATAAGGGCCAGTTGCCCCGCATCCCAGTTGTCGGCCGGTTGCCACCGGTTTCCCCAGGCCTTGGCGACCGCATCTCTGGTTCGGTATTTACCCAGGATGAATGTGAAGAATCTCTTTTGCAGATCCCCGGCGAACAGTGCGGGCTTCCCCCGGGCCAGGCCGTTCAGAGTATGGAAAAACACGTTGCTCTCGTTCTGGAACTCCAATACTGCAAGGGCCGGATCGTCTTTATAGGCCAGGCCGGTGTGGGGGTTTCTGTGTTCGAGCAGGGCTTTGAAATAGCGCAGCGCGATGTCCTGGAGGTCCCGGTCCAGGTTGATGTAGTCGTTGACCGTAATGGGTTCCTGCTTTCCTTCGCGAAGGGCCTCAAACCGTTTTGGATTATAGCCATCCTGCTTGCGCAGGAACTTGCCGTGATGAGGGTATATGATGGACCAGGTTGTATAGACACCCTGTTCCTTCAGCGCTGCAAACCAGCGGTCGTACCGGTCCAGCTTTTCCGCATCGAACTGCCCCCTGGCGTCCAGGAAACCCACAGCTCCTATGACCGTATGCTGCCGGATCATGTTGATTCCGTGTTTGCGTAACCACCGCGCGGCCTGGGTCAGTTCGCCGACCTTCTTGTTGCCCAGGTTTCCTCCCACTGCCCAGAATTTTGTAGGCGCCCCGGCCCGCTCGAACTTCAGCGATGATCCGGCCCTCTTCAAAAACCCCAACTTTCCCGCGGGCGCGGGAACGAGCCGGCTCATGTCGATGATCGAGTCCTTCGATAATGGGTCGGTGTCGAAAACCACCGGAAACCAGTCGTCGGGCCCAGCTGCACCGCTACGCACTGTGGGTTTCTTGATGCCGGCGGGGGCAAATGGGATACGCACGAACGTGAAGCAGTCGATACCTCCATGATTCTGCAGCGCGCTGTCTGTACGAAAAGAAATCGTGTGCGTGCCGGCTTTCAGTGGGATCTTTCCAATCCGGCACCAGGCAATGAAGCGGAGGTCAGGTTTGTTGTCCGCCGCAATGTTGTTGCGGCCTCGAAGGTCGGCCGACCAGTCCACGAGAGTCCAGTTTCCACCATCAAGCTTGTAGGACATGCTCGATTTGACGGGGTTTGCCCGTAACCAGAACGTGTAGGTGTCCGATTCAAGCACCTCAAAGCGGAATGATGCTTCGCCCTGCCTGTTCTTGTCGAAATGCGAAAGCCAGTCACCGCCGGAGAGCGCATCACGTTTCACACTGTCATACCAGCCATGCTTACGCATGCCGTTCTTTGTGGCGTCTTCCCCTTCAATCCAGATCGGGGAGGCGTGCAGGGCGGGGGACAGCAGCATCAACCAGCATAGACCGAGGGTTAGTCGCCTGTTCATAACACTCCTTTGAATAGATTCAACCGCAGCGTAACGAAGTAAAGACTGGAACGCAAACGCGGGATGGGCGTTCTGCGTTATACCGGCAATTCAGCGCGAGATTCTTTTGACAGGATCTACAGAATCTACGGGATGGGATTGTGGCAGGAACTTGGTGCTGGTTTCGCGCGAGATTGGCTCAAGAACAGTGAATCTATAGCGAATATGAAACCAGCGCCAAGTTCATGACATCTCCATCTCTCCCATCCTGTAGATTCTGTAGATCCTGTCAAAAAACTCCCATACCCTCGCACATCTCCAGTCAAAATGGCTCACTGCGAAAAAAGATCAGCATTGAAGATATTGGCCCGTGAGCTCCGAGTCTGGTACTATGCTGGTTTGAAAGCAAACTCGCAAACAGAGGAGCGGATGAGCATGAACGAAATAAAACGCAGACAGTTCTTAACCGCAACAGCGGGAACAACGCTTTTCCTGGGGGCACTTGGACGCGGAGTGCGGGCGGCACAGAAGATTGCCGTGCCTCCGACGGCAACGCTTGGAGCGTCGGGTATTACGACGTCCAGGATGGCTTTGGGTACTGGGATGAAGGGCTGGAAACGTCAGTCTGATCACACCAGGATGGGATTCGATAAGCTCGTGGGTCTGTTTCAGCATTGTTACGATCGTGGAATTACTTTCTTCGACCTCGCTGATCTTTACGGATCGCACGTTTACTTCCGTGAGGCGCTGCGAAGTATTCCCCGCGAGAAGGTCACGATCCTCACCAAGTTGTGGTGGAAATACGACAGCAAGACGCCGGCGGAACTGCCTGCAGATTTCTGCAAGCGTTCGGCCAAGCTCAACCTGGACCGGTTCCTTCACGAACTGGACACCGAGTACATCGACATTGTGCTCCTTCACTGCCTGACGAAACCGGACTGGGCCAAGGAAATGGCCCCATATATGGATGTGTTGTCGGAAGCTAAGGAAAAGGGCAAAATCAAGGCGTTGGGGGTTTCTTGCCACAACTTCGGAGCAATGCAAACTGCAGCCGAACTGCCGTGGGTTGACATCATGCTGTCACGCTTGAATCCGTACGGGGTAAAAACCGACGCCAAACCGGAAGAGGTGGTTAAGCTGCTCAAGAAGGCGAAGGCCAACGGCAAGGGCGTTATCGGCATGAAGATCTACGGAGAGGGCAAACTCGTTGACAAAAAGGATGAGTGTATGAAATACGCCCAGACCAACGGCGCGCTCGATGCCATGACCATCGGTGCGCTGTCTTCCGAACAGGTCGACGAAAACCTTTCGCTGATGGCTAAATACCCGGCGCCTGCGGCTTAAGAACACGATCACTCGTTTTCGCCACGCTGCTGATTTCACGTTTCGCGAATGCCTGGATCACGCTCAAGTCCCGGCGTCTGCCCGCGGCCGAGCCAGACCCTTCGCAAAATCAAGCACGTTCTGTTTCACGACGTGCCAGGCCACGCGGTACTGGATTCTGTAAAGGTACTGCCGCACCTTGTCCCCGGCAAGGAACGCACGAGCGAAACGGCGGGGATTCATGAAGTACAGCAGGGCGGCGAGGCGGTACAGCAGGTAGGTAAGAACACGCTTTTCGCCCAGGATAACGTTGGCTTTCCCGAAAAGACTGTAAGCCGATGGGTCTCCCTTCTTCTCCCACTTATCCCAGTAGTCGGATCCTGGCCGTGGTTCCAGGATACTCATGACCCACAGATCGGTGGTCTTTGCCAGGTGAGAATAGGTTCGCAATACCTCGCGCGTTGTTTCTCCCGGGCAACCCACGATCCCCTGGCCGCAAACGAGGATGCCTCGCTCTCTCAAGCTCCGGCACAGCCTGCGGCTGCCCTCGACCGTGTGAGGTTTTCTGTACTCCTTTAGAATTCGCGGGTTCGCAGACTCAATGCTCACCTGGACCTTAACACAGTTCGCACGTGCCAGGAGATCGAAGGTGGAGTCATCCTTAATGGAACATGTCCCAACACCCATTCCCCACGGCAAACCTATGTTCTCATTGATAACCAGGCGGCACCACTCACGAAGGTTCTGTTCGTCGAGAGCCGCATCATCATCTTCGATAAACACGAAATCAATGCCCCGGGCCTTCGCGATCCTGAACTCCTCCAGGATTCTTTCAGGGGACTTGTGCCTGTGCCTTCGCCCCCACATCTTTACGGTCGTGCAGAATGCGCAATTGTAAATACAGCCACGCGAGGTCTCCATACTGATATGCCGTAGACCCGCGCTTGTGAAGCATTCCTCCAGGTCAAATCTCGAGTAGTCATTCAGTGGCAGCGTGTCCAGGTCTTCGATCAGTTCACGCGGGGGATTCGTGACGATTTCTCCGCCTACCAGTTGGCAGAGGCCTTCTAAATCGCGCACGCTGTCTCCAGACATCAGGGCGCGCAGAAACTCCTGGAACGTGACCTCTCCTTCCCCGCAGACCACGTAGTCATAGCCGTTGTGCAGAAGATCTTCGGGAACCAGGGTCGCATGGTTTCCCCCCGACACAAGAATCGCATCCGGACGTTCGCGCCTTATATCCCTGCCGTAACTCATACAGTAGGGCGCCGAGTTCGTGAAGTTGCAGGATATGCCTATGAGGTCGTATTGCCCGGAGAGTATTCTCTCCAGGCCTTCGGCGTAGGTCGCCTCCGTCAGGTCGAGCCATTCAACACTGCAGCCGGCCTGTTCGGCCACCAGGTACAAGTTCATCAAGCCCATGCTCGGAGTACGTTCCAGGCACACATCCACGTTCGGGGATACCAGCAGTACATTCATTCTGTTTCTTGAAAAGCCGTCCTTTCGGCGGGGTCACAGTTCTCCGGCTATACCGTTGCACCGTTATGAGTACCTCACTCAATGCCCCTTCACAATGACACGGCTGCGCCGGTTTTGTAGCTTTCCACGGCCGCGTCGACAACTTTCAGGACAGCGGCAGCCGATTTCTCGTCCGAATCATTCTCTTTACCGTAGAGGACACACCGAACAAAGTGTTCCGTCGATCCAGTGAAGGGATTTCTCAGCATTCTGCAGGGAACAACCATCGCCTCCCGAAACATCATAGGAACCAGCCGCAGAAGACTCCATTTGTCGCGTTTGCGAACAACAGACACCCGGCCAAAATCCAGTCGCAAGGTACCCTTTGTCCCTATCATCAGAACTTCGGGCGCCAATCCCGGGGAAGCAGTGCTTGCCGTGATCTCGGCAAGCATTCCTCCGGGGTAGGTCAATGCAACCGTAGCCGTGTCCGGATTTGCCGGCCATTCATGCACGCTCGTCCCGAAAGCGCAGGCGGATCGGGGTTCGGAAAACCCGAAACTGAAAAGCAGGTCGATGAAATGTGAGTGAAACCCCGCGAATATATCGCCCTCCCGCGAGTTCCTTGCCGCGACGTCAGGGCTGTCTTTAGTCGTACGCATCATCCTGATGTAGCGGATCTTGCCCAGTCGGCCGGATTCAATCACCTTCCGAATCCGACGAAAACCAGGCAGGTAGCGGTAGTTGAACCCGTTGAAAACAACCTTCTTAGCCTTTTCATTGGCAGCGATGATCTCGCCTGCGTCCTGCGAATTCTCACACATGGGCTTTTCCACGTAAACATGCAGCCCCTTTTCAAGCGCGGCCAAAACCAGGTCCTTGTGCAGGCCTTCCGGAACGCAGATGTCTACTGCGTCGATATCGATATCACGAATCATTCCCAGGGCATCGGAGAAATGCTGCCGGATGCCGTGCTTGCGCGCCAGCTTCTGCCCCCTGCCGGACGTCGGATTGGCGATGGCCACAACTTCGACGTTGGGCATCTTGCTATATGCCTTCAAATGCCATTTCGCCATTCTCCCGGCGCCGATCATTCCAAGCTTAAGAGTATCCATCACTGCCACCTGACACCTTCCCAACTACGCTTTCTCCCCGCGCAGGAAAACCGATTTGCACAGGTACAGAGCCTGCCGTGGCACGGATTTCATCATCCAGTAGAAAAGTTTTGGCTTTTCAATGCATTTGCGGAGGAGCATGCACGCAAAGCGAATGGAAAGATAATACGATCTGTACGCTCTCCTGACAATCGCCGTCAGCTCTTTTGCTGAGAACTCGCCCAGTACGTAGTCCGTGTGCAGGATGTCGAAGTTCTGCATATCCTGATCAAGATCAAGTTTGTCTTTAACGTCTATGAACAGCCGGGACCCGGGAAGCGGAGTCAGGACGTTGAATGACACGAAAAGCGGCTTCACTTCACGGACAAAGCGCATGGTCTTTTCAACCGTCTCCGCCGTTTCCAGTCGGCTTCCGAAAATGCAATAGAGAGAAAAAGGAATGCCTACCTTCCTGGTGATATCAATTCCTTCCCTGATCCTGTCTATGGTCGTGCCCCTGCCCAGCTGATTTAGAATAGCGTCGTCAGCGGATTCGACGCCGTATTGCACTTCTATGCATCCGCTCCTTTTCATGAGCCTCAACACGTCCTCTTCAACCAGGTCCGCCCTGGCGCTGCAGAACCATTCAATATCAAGCCCCCTTCGGATGATCTCCTCGCAGAGGGCCCTGTTGAAATCGGCGTCCACGTTGAAGGTCGGGTCATGGAAGTTGATGCAGCGGATGCCCTGTTCCGCGACGACGCGCTCGATCTCGTCCACAACGTTCGCCGGGCTTCTTTTGCGGTATGTTCGTTGGTAGCCCTGCCACTGAGCACAGTAAATACAACCGAAAGGACACCCGCGGGCCGGCAGCACACAGGCCGTCGGCTGTCCGAAAAAGGGGATATCCCAGTAACCGCGTTGATTGCCGAAACCACGGTAGGGAAACGGCACAGCATCAAGATCCTCGATAAGTGGGCGGGGTGGATTGCGGACAACTTCCCCGCCCCCTGTGCGGTAGGCAATGCCCCTGATGTCAGATAGATCGGGATATTGTGCGGCCAGCTCCGCGACGGTTTCCTCTGGCTCGCCGATCAGTATCACGTCGGCGAAATCCCGGTTCAGAAGGTCTTCATAAAGGTTCTCCGCAATTGCCCCCATGGTTACACGCAGCTTATGGCGGAACTCGGAGAAGAACTCCGCCATATGGGTTGAATGGGGGGAAGTATAGGGAATGAAGATAGCGTCGGACCATTCGGCGTCTCTACGGATGGCATCAACCGAAACAGGCTGGGCAATCGGATCGAGTAAACGTACTTCTTGTCCCGCATCCAGAAGCACGGCAGCGATGTATCCCAGCCCGATAGGATAAGTCAGGCCCGTTTTGATTTCCTGGCCGGCATGCCTGCGGATCACGGGGTCCACGCTGACATTCGGATTCTCCCCATGATAGACAAAGGGATTAAGAACCAAGGCTCTCTTCACTGCTGTAACTTTGTCTTCAGCCATGATTTGTATTTCTTTGACAGGATTTGCCTGACATCTCTCTCAATCCTGTCCAGAGTCTCTCCCAAGTGCTTTGGCCGCACCTTTGTGGGTAGGCTGCAGGCGCAGGGCTTCGAGGAAACAGGCGCGTGACCGGTCCGCGTGTCCGGTTAGCTTGAATACTTTTCCCAGTGCGAAAAGCGCTTCGACATTGCGCGGATTCAGCTGGCCGGCCTTGTTGCAGTGGTATAGCGCGTTCTGCAGGTTGGCCGGGGCCACTTCTCCCGAGCGCGTATAGGCTAACCCCGCGCGGGTATGCGCAGTGACGTAGTCCACCTCCGCATGCAAACCGCTTGCGTAGTAAGCTGTAGCCTCCTCCGTTTTACCTTCCGCAAGCAGATCAAAGAACCGGGCAAGCCTCTGCGCAATGATCTGGTTGGCAAAGAACGAGTAATGCCCGCCGGGAGCAAGAAGTTCCTGCAGTTCGACCTTTCCGGAACTTAACTCGGTGACGAACAGGTCCCTGATGTTAATCACCAGGATGCCCCTACCCCTGATATATTCGATAAAAGGCAACAGGTATTCATACTCTTCAATATCCTGCCGGGCATCGCAGTGTATCATGACAATGGGAGTGCAGCGAAATTCGTTACACTTGCGATGGAACTCGTCAATAACATGTCTCATGAGTCGCGAGGCATCCGTTCCTTCGGTGTAGAGCCCCTGCGGGTCACCCCACGCGCTGGTCACCAGACCGTGCCGACTCTGCCCGATCACCGCTTTCAGCAAACCCAGCGTGTAGGGAAATCGCCGTCCGTAGACGAAGTCGAAACCGTAGCAGTTCTTGTAGTGGAGGTAACATTCATCGTTCTGCGAGATGCTACTCAGGAATCGTGACTCCAGCAGCTTGTAGTAGTCCGCCTTCTCCTGCAGCGGATTCTCCTGAAGCACGATTCCCTCTGCCGTGATCACGTAGCGCGGCTTGGTAACAATGGGCGTGGTTCGCCATCGGTAATTCGGGACAGCCAGCAGCAGCCGGTTAATATCGTCCGGCAGGATTCCCAGGATGACATAATCTGATGGGTACTTCTCGTAGTACTTCAGGAATTTCAGGTAGGACTGATCGGTTCCATAGCCTGACACCCCCAGGTTCAGGAACGTTCTTCCAGTGACCTGTTCAAGCATATGTTCCCAACTCTGGTCGTCCTCCACTTCACCCGAATAGGCCATGGAATCTCCGTAAGCGGAGGCGAAGGCCCTTTTCTCAAGCGGTTTCAGTTGCGGCCTGCCCCTCACAACAGCCTTTTCGTCCCAGCCCAGGTCCACGTCAGCCTGGTTGGAGGCGATGAAATCGTCATAAAGCGTGGTCTTGTCGGCATCGTCAGGGATCAGTGAATAGAGCGTGGTCAACCGGTTCTTCTTGTCGATCACCTTCAGCCCGAAATAGCAGAGGGCCTCAACCAGTCCCAGGACGATCAGCAAGAGGATACAAGCCGGGATGAGTTTCCGGCGCAGTGGAGATTTGGCCCGTGGTTCCGATGTTTTGGGTGCTTTGCGTCTCTTAATGCTCATCCGCATTATGATCGCATGTTGGGGAAAGGGCGACAAGGAGAAGATTGGGATGCTTTCTGCGAAGTGGAGTTTTTTGACAGGATTTGGGATGATCGTAGATGAACCCAAATCCTGTCAAAACAACTCTCTAATCTAACCTTTTCTGCGGTTCTGCATCTCCAAACTGCCATTTCTCAGGGGGATCGGAAGTCTTAGCGACTTCCGCTACACGCTTGCGCACCGGTTTGTAACGAGAGCGTTGCCTACTTGTGTTTGGGCATGTTCCGCAGGGGTCCCTGTCCCTGTTCAGCTTTTGGGGAATCCCAATACCTTCAGAGCGGCAGTAATCTCATCGAGAATCACCGGGTCATCGATTGTTGCCGGCACTTTATACTCATCGCCATCGGCAATTTTCTTTACCGTACCGCGCAGGATCTTCCCTGAGCGCGTCTTGGGAAGTCGATCTACGACACCGACTATTTTGAACACCGCAAAAGCGCCGATCTTCTCTCGCACGGATTTAATGAGTTCAGACTTGATGCTGTCGTGATCCTGTTCAACGCCGGACTTCAGAACGATGAGCCCAAGGGGAACCTCTCCCTTAATCTTCTCGCGAATTCCAACCACAGCACATTCGGCCACCGCCGGATGATTTGCGAGTACCTCTTCCATGCCACCGGTGGAGAGACGGTGTCCGGAGACATTGATGATGTCGTCGATTCGACTCATGATGTAAACATAGTCGTCCTCGTCTATATATCCCGCATCCCCGGTGAGGTAGTAGCCGGGATAACGGCTCAGGTATGATTCCACATACCGGTCATCGTGCTGCCAGAGTGTGGGCAGACATCCCGGAGGCATGGGCAGTTTGACGACAATGGCGCCAATCTCGCCGGCGGGGACCTGCTCGCCCTCCTCATCCAGGCTCTGCACTTCAAAACCGGGGACCGCCTTGGTGGGTGATCCAGGTCTGACAGGGAACTGCTCAATGCCCATGCAGTTGGACGCGATGGCCCAACCTGTCTCGGTCTGCCACCAGTGGTCAATCACCGGAACGTTAAGCTGTTCTTCGGCCCAGGCTAGGGTATCGGGGTCACAGCGTTCGCCCGCAAGGAAAAGCGTACGGAACTGTGGGTTGTTGTACTTCCTGATGTATTCCCCGTTCGGATCTTCCTTCTTTATGGCCCGAAACGCCGTTGGTGCGGTGAAAAGTGCTTTGACCTGGTACTCTTCAATTACGCGCCAGAATGCGCCCGGGTCGGGTGTGCCGATGGGCTTTCCTTCAAAGAGGATTGTCGTACATCCGTAGATCAGGGGGGCGTACACAATGTAGGAATGTCCAACAACCCAACCGACATCGGAGGCTGCCCAGTAGACTTCCCCAGGCTCCATACCGTAGACGTTCTTCATTGACCAGGACATTGCAACCGCGTGACCACCGTTGTCGCGCACGACGCCTTTGGGAATACCCGTTGTCCCTGAAGTGTACAGAATATAGAGGGGATCCGTTGCCTTAAGACTCACGCAGCCTGCAGGCTCGGCCGCGGCTACGGCTTCGGCCCAGTCAATATCACGATCGCCCAGTGTCGCCCCCAGTTCGGGGCGTTGTAGAACAATGCAGCGCTCAGGTTTATGCTCGGCCAATTCAATGGCCTCATCGAGCAAGACCTTGTAGTTGATGACCCGTGATCCCTCGATACCGCAGGACGCGGAGATCATCAGCTTTGGTTGTGCATCATTGATCCGCGTGGCCAGTTCTTTTGCGGCGAAGCCCCCGAAAACCACGGAATGGATCGCTCCGATCCGGGCACAAGCCAGCATCGCGACCACGGTCTGCGGGACCATCGGCATGTAGACGATCACGCGATCTCCTACCGTCACGCCCTGGTTGACCAGTGCGCCGGCAAAGAGGGCCACTTCATCCCTGAGTTCCCGGTATGTAAATGTCTTCTTGGTATTCGTAACCGGGCTGTCGTAGATCAAGGCTGTCTGGTCGCCGCGGTTCTCGATATGGCGATCGAGCGCGTTGTAACAGGTGTTAAGCTTTCCGTCGGAAAACCAGCGATAAAGGGGGGAGTTATCGCTATCAAGGATGTTTTCGGGGAAAACGTCCCAGTCGATGGCTTGAGCCGCTTCTTTCCAAAACACCTCTGGTTCCTGCATAGACTGTTTGTAAACGCTATCGTACACCTGTTGCCTCCTTTTGGTCTGAACTTCTGTTCTTTATTGAATTCATACTGAAATGATCGTGTACTGTACGCACAGGTGGCCTTAATGGAAATAACATTCTCCGGTCCTGAACATCACGTAGCTGAATTCGTGAGAATTCAGATCTCCCACCAGATGAGCCCGGCCACAGCACTATTCCTCTGAATCCTCACGGATTCAGCTACATGGGACGCACCGAACGGATCACCAGTTCTATCAATAGCTCATCTTGAGCCATCTGCGTTGTGAAACAGCTCAACGGTGGCAGGGTGAAACGGGGGTACGAGGTTTTGTTTACCCCACAGCACAAGGGGTTAGGCGCTAGGCGTTAGTAGCTAGGATTCTGGGACAGCGCAAATCGCCCCCACGGTTTTGAGTGGGATACGAGGCAGGCATCGCTACGCGGTCGGCGGACTTTTCCCGCTAACGCCTAGCGCCTAACCCCTAACCACTGCGTTCTGCGCTCACAGCGCAGAACGCTCAAGACTAGAAAGTTTCTTCCGGTGTATGACCGACCTCTGGTAGACTGTTTCCTGTTGGAGAGAGCTTCGGGACGATTTCCTTGGACCGGTGCCTAGATCGCGAGGGGCGAGGGCCATGAAAAGAGTACTGCGTATAACTGTTTTGTATGTGCTCTGTATGCTGATTCAGATTCTTCCTTGCGCGGCTCAAAACGTGGAGCTTGTGGAAGAACTTAATCCGGCAGAGCGGGGCACCGGCCCGACCTTCATTATTTCCTATCTTGGGCAGCTGTATTTCCGAGCTGATTCCGGGTCGGCCGGCATGGAGTTGATGAGGTATGACGGGACCAACGTCTCGCTTGCGGCTGACATCAATCCTTCCGGAAGCTCAGACCCTACGGAGTTTACGGCAAATGCCGGGGTACTCTACTTCACTGCCGACGACGGTACGCATGGTCAGCGTTTGTGGTCTTTCGACGGCTCGGCCGCCAGCCTTGTTGATTCCAACCAGTTCGTACAGACCGCCCAGGAATTGATCTCCTTCAATGATAACCTCTACTTTCGGGGTACCCGGTTCAGCGATATCGGCATTGAACTGTGGCGCTTCGATGGGAGCGCTATCTCCTATATTGATATTCTCGCGGGTACGGGCAGTTCATATCCCCAACAACCATTAAGCCCGGTCGATAGCAAACACAAAAACGCCCCTTGAACGGATTTTCTTTCTTCCGCCTTTTCC
>JASLPY010000009.1:0-399 GCA_030744755.1 Kiritimatiellia bacterium
GGCCGCTGAGCACTCTGAATGCCCCAGCGGGAAAAGCACTGGTGGGAGCCTGGGGTGGTTCTCACGCGGAATGATGGTTCCTGAATTCGACAACGCGGTTTTTTCCATGAGCGTGGAAGAACTGAGCGAGATCGTGGAAACCCAGTTTGGATATCATATTATAAAGAAGCTCGGCCAGGAGGAACCGGCCCCGGCCGAATTCGAAGAAGTCGCCGACAAGGTACGCGACTTCCTGCGCCACGCCCGAAGAGGCAGCGCGCTTTCCGAGCACGTGGCAGAGCTCAGAAGCAATGCGCAGGTTGAGATTGTTGAGGATTGATGCTGGGCCAGGATACAGGGGCCTATCTGGTCTGAACTGCTCACGTAGCTGAATCCGCTTGCCACGCCGCATGCGCCACA
>JASLPY010000009.1:409-682 GCA_030744755.1 Kiritimatiellia bacterium
GGGTGAGGATTCAGACGGCGCAATCGAAAACACGAACATTCGTCGGGGGAGCTGAATTCTAACGAATCCAGCTACAGGCTGGAAAGCGTAGCTGGATCCGTGAGGATTCAGACGGGCAATCGAAAAGCGAACATTTGGCAAGGGAGCTGAATTCTAACGAATCCAGCTACGGGGAGGAGAGCGTCACGCAAATCCCTCGCGGATGCTTGACGTCCGAGTATCGGGAAGTTATTCTCTCGCCTTCTTCATTCGAAGAATGAGTAGACGATTTGA
>JASLPY010000009.1:692-109785 GCA_030744755.1 Kiritimatiellia bacterium
CGTAGGGAGGAAAGTAGCACATCCCGTGACAGGTGCGGCGCACGCGGTAGCAGCCGCCGTGACAGCTTTGGCGCGGCGGGTGGCCTTGCCGGGGTGGTATCGTCCAGACATTGGAACCAACGGCCTCGCTACTTCCAATGATTGGACGCCTACGCCGTCCAGTTCTCCAATGGTTAGAAGACCTACCCGCCCGGCTTCCAAGGCTTGGAAGCCGGGACAGACGCCGTGCACGCGTCCTCACGATTTCGGATAGTGTTGCTCAAACCAAGTTCGAGTTTCGGTAAGGAGGCTCGACCATTTATTCACCTTCGGCCTCTTGGCTTCGATGAACTCTTCTCAGCGAAGCGAGGTGTCTTTCACATCCAGGATCTGAATCGAACAGGGGTCAATCATGCGTTTGTGCATGGCTGCCTTCCAGACCACCTTTTTGTCGGGTGTTACCTCGAAGAACGGTGGAGTATCTGTCCGCCGCTTATGAGCAAACCAGTTGCCTACGATTGTATTTCCATTGGGTAAGCGCTGGACGCAACATATCCACTGCAGTTTCAGATCCGGTAGATCCTTCTGGGTAAGATGCCAGACCACGTTGTCCTTTGAATCCACTTCAATGACGCCGCGTTTGTAACCGATCAGTGTGTTTCCGTTATCCAGTCGAACCATACTGAAACCCATGTCAGGCACTTCTATTTCACGTATCTTCTTGCCGGACGAATCGTATTCATGAACAGCCTTATCGGTGAGAAGTCCAATCAGGTAGTTGCCGTTCGGCAGTTGCCGGGCATGGCGCATTCCCATATGCGAGTTACCGGCAGACTTAATCGGTACAGTTTTGACGACCTTCCCTTTCCTGTCGACCTCGACCAAACGTCTGGCCGAGGACTCTGCGACCAGCGTGTTTCCATTAGGCAGTCGCTGACAGCTCCATACCTCACTGCTTGTAATGTATTCCCATGCGACCTTCTTATCGGGGGTTACCTCGCGCGCGCCGCGTTCTTTGCCTGTAAAGCTCATCAGAATGTTGCCGTTGTCGAGCTGCCAGGCGTCCGTGCAAGGTTCTGCCGGATACTCCCACTCAATTTCCCCCGCCTCCGACATTATGAAGACACGCTTGGCACCGATAGCACTGCAGAGATAACGATGCTGCACCGCTTGTGTTTCCGGTTCGGCGCCATCCGAAGTCATGACCAGCGGCAGCAAGAAGACGGCTATTAGAAGTATATTCACAATCCTCTTTTTCATTTCTTCTCCTCTGTTCAACTGTTGGCCAGGCTCCGCATAAAGGCTTCCCAACAGAACGAAAACACTACCCATGATGCGGCGAGGGCCAATGCCCATTTCCACAGCCCCGGCCACGCTTTAAGACCTACCCACGGCCCCTTCGCGTCCGACAGAGTATGTACCGTCAGGTTTTCAAGATCGACCGCAGTTGCCGGCTGTTTTTCAAACACACTCAAAGAGAAAAACATGACTATGGTGACAATGAAGGAGAAGACCCCGATATACGCAAAGTTGACATCGCTGAAAACATCCAGCGCTATGGTGAGAGCGACACTGGTAATCATGGCGATGAATCCCGATCGCGGAGCTACCTTCTTCGTAAACATTCCAATGAGGTAAATCGCTATAGTCACACCGAAAACATAGGCATAGAAATCCTGAATAAAGACCATCACAGAGTCCGCCTTCCGAATGATCGGTATGAGTGCCAGCGTAAGAAGTATGGTCAGAATCTCTGCAATACGTACCACTTTCTTGAGTTCGGTCGGCGTGGCATCTTTCCTGATGATCCGTGAATAGAAATCCTCTGTGAAGAGTGCCGAAGAAGCTGTCAGCATACCGTCAACAGTAGACAGCAATGCCGCCATGAGTCCCGCTATCAGGATACCGCGCAATCCAACCGGGACCATTACCAGGATAGCCTTGATAAACGCCTCATCCGGCAGGATATCCGGCATCTTGATCCGCATCAGGCAGCCAACCACAAACGATGCCAGCGGATAGAATACCGCAAGTATCGCAACAGCAAGAAGCCCCTTCTGCGCATCCTGCTCACTCTTGGCCGCAAGCAACCGCTGAGCCATCGAGAAATTGCAGGACAGCCAGGCCAACCCGGTAATTGGGGCCCAGGCCAGGATCGCTTGCGTTGGAAAGAACTTCGTCGTCGTCAACGACCAATCGGAAGGCGGAACGATCGTATGGATGCTTACCCCTGCCTTCGAAATTATGGATGAATTCGCAAGAACGGCAAAGCCGCCAACCTTGTTGACCACAGCGACGATCACTATCACCAATGTTACTATTACGAAGATCCCCTGATAGAAATCCATAGTCAAAACCGTCTTCATGCCCCCGAGAATCACGTAGAAACCAATAATGGCAGAGATGAGAATCATGCTCGACCACAGGGGCCAACCGAGAAAGTTCTCCAGGAGAAGTGCCCCAAGGTAAACCGCGCCGGACAGGGTTATGATTAGCGCGGCCATCAGAAGTAACGAAAACAGGGACCGGCAAGGCAGGCTGAAACGCTTCTCAAGGTACTCGGGCGTGGTGACTATTCTGGATCGCCAGTAAATCGGGACGATAAACATTGCCGCGAACCAGGCGGTGAACCACATGTGCACGCTGTTCCATTGAATTATGTAGAAGCCCCACAGAAAGCCCAATCCGCACAAACTGATAATCGCAGGGTCGGCCGCCATCGCAAACAAGGCAAACGCAACCTGGTACCAGGTTCTGTCGCGTCCTCCCGTAATGAAGTCTCCGGCGGACGCCTTCTTGTAATGTCGGCTGACAAAATAGCCGGCAATGAATACAATGACAAAATAGCCGGCAACGATAATTGAATCAATCTTCATACCAAACTCCCAGCATCGCCACCGTGTTACTGCGCCATCTTTAGAATGTTGTAACAATCCTTATCGTCAAGGGGCTTGATCGAGCCTATGGCGCCATTGGCGAAGAACTTTTTGGACATCTCTTCGAACTTCTCATCTGTCTCGATGCCGATTTCTGAAAGGGTTGTCGGCAGTTCCACTGCCTTGAAGAAGGCTTCCAGTCGATCTATTCCTTCCAGGGCCGTTCTTTCAGGATTCTCGAAATCGTATTCCACATCAAATACGCGCATCGCAAACTGAACAAAGCGGTCGACGTTGTTCTTATAGACATACCGCGCCCACCATGGTGTGAGCACAGCGAGGGTTGCTCCGTGCACGGAGTCATAGGCCGCGCCGATTTCCATGCCTATCATGTGCGAAGCCCAGTCTTCAGCTCTGCCCCTGCCCACAAGATCATTGTGTGCGAGCGTTGCGGCCCACATGATTTCAGCTCTGGCATTATAGTCATCAGGAGTTTCTTTAACAATCAGCGCATTCCTGATTGCTGCTTTTATAATGCTCTCGCAAAGCCTGTCGCTCACGTCGGTGTTTGTCGTGCTGCTGAAATAACGTTCCATCACGTGAGACATGATGTCAGCCACACCGCAGAACGTCTGGTATGGCGGCAACGAATACGTGAGTTCCGGATTCAGTATTGCAAACTTTGGCCTCAGGCAGTTGTGGATGATCGCAAGTTTGTAGCCCGTTTTGATGTTTGTAACCACCGCGCCATTCGACGATTCGCTTCCCGTCGCTGGAAAGGTCACCACAACACCGGTGGCTATCGCTTTGCTGAATGTCGCTTCGCCGGTGAACAGATCCCAGAAATCACCGTCATGCTCCGCTCCGGCAGCGATCGCCTTGGCTGTGTCGATAACGCTTCCACCTCCGACAGCAAGAATGAATTCAATGTTCTCCTTCTTCACAAGATCAATGCCTTCGTACACCTTTGCCTCTTCGGGGTTGGGCTTGATCCCGGAAAGTTCGCAGTAATCAACACCGGCACCATCAAGAGAAGACTTGATCGTGGTCATAATACCTTCCAGGTGTGGATCGCCATATGAGCAAAGAAGCACTTTTTTCGCGTACTTTATTACTTCCTCACCTGTAGCCTTCTCCGTATCTTTCCCAAAGATGATCTCTGTGTCGTTATGAAACCTGAAATCGAGCATTCAACATCTCCCTGTTATCAGTATTGACCATACTTTCTCGCCGCATCAGACAAAGCCTGCATGTTCTCGACCGGTGTGCTCCCCGCCAGGAGGCAGCCTGAACTCAGAATAAGACCGCAATCGGGCCTGCATGCATTGATTATTCGCTCTGCCTCTTCAAGCACCATTTCAGGAGTTCCCGAGAACATGACGCCTGACGTGTCAAGGTTTCCGATAATAGTGACCTTACCCCTGGTTGTTTCCCGGGCTTTTGCGAATTCCGTCTTGTGGTCGATTTCCCAGATCGGCGCCCTGGTCTCCATCCATTGGGTAAGAATGGGTTCGCAGTATCCGCAGATGTGAATAGAATAGGGAATGCCGATCTGGTTACACCGATCTACCATCTGTTTTTCATAGGGCAGGCAATATTCCTCATAAACCGATGGCGAGCAAACGGAAGGTCCGGCTATGGAATCGCCCGTTGTAACCACATGCGCGCCGGCAGCTTTAAGCGCTTTGATGAACTCAAACTGGCAATCGTTGCAATACTGGAGCAGCTTGTGGATTCCCTCCTTCGACGTCTCATCCGATGCCGCCATAGCCAGGTCCATCATGAAATCCTCCATTCCCCGCATCATTGATGCCAGGCTGAAAGCGCCCTGGTCTGCACGACCCACTACAAGGTACTCGTCCCCGATTTCCTCGAAGACTTTTCTTACCGTATCGACCCATACCGGCAATCTGCCGTCTTTTACTGGATCGGGCAACCTGAGGCTATCTATGTCATTGTAGTCGTCCAGACAACCGCTTTTCCACCTGGGAGACGCTTCTTTCGAATACTCGACCTCGACTCCCACTGCTTCGGCCAGACAGACAGTATCGCCGCCAATTATGGATCCATCAAAATCGAATCGTTCGCGCTGCTCAACTATGGCGGCAGCCCGTTTATCGACGTCATTGGCATACTCGATGTGATCCAATCCGGCCAGGTGGGCGGCAACATGAGCATCCTGCGGAATAACCGGCACCCTGTCGGGTATTTCCTGGTGAATAACCTTCAGACATCTCTCAAGCGAATTCACTGTACACCTCCTCAACTAGTTCTTGTTGCGAAAACACTCGTGGCACCGGCTTCCAGCCGGTAACCCAAGTCCGCCCCACCGTGGGACAGAGGCTGCCGGCTGGAAGCTGGCACCACGCCGCCCCCGCCGTGGGATGGGGGCTGCCAGCTGGAAGCTGGCGCCACGCCGCCGTGGGACGGGGGTTGCCGGCTCGATCAGGCCCCCGGCGTCTGTGCAAAATCGGAAGCCTTGCCCTCGCTGTTGATGATCCTCATTCGTTCCGACACCTTGTCTACGTACGCTGGCGAGATATGGCTCTGTACGCCATTGTCCATGGCGGTAACTTTCCAGTCGCCATGCGACCGGTCCAGCTTGGCGGCGTTATCCTCATAAAAAGTCATCGCTCCCCGGGACCGTATCATGAGTGATTCGGTGGACCAATTGACTTTAACAACACCGGCTTGCGCTGCATCGCGCAGATCGCCCGAGGATAAACCCGAAGATCCATGGAGCGCGAGACCGATGTCGCGTCCCGTGATCTCTTTCAGCATTCTGATGTTTCGTTGTACTGTTTCCGAGTTGAATTCAGGATAGCCCTCAGCGGAAAACCCGTGCCTGGTACCCAGGCCGGGTGCATACAGACAAACGGCATTAGGGTACTTTTCCTCCACGGATCCAATCAGGTTTCGGGTCACTTCCTCAGGCGTTATGCCTTCGTCAACAGCCGACTCCATCTCGAGGGTTACATCGACGTTGCTCTCCACGGCTATTGCCGCGAGACGTGAAATCGCCGCGATGTTCTCTTCATCAGAGAACTCGGATGCATCGAGTGACACGGTAGAGGCTCGGAGGGTAGTACTATTGCCTGTAATAGTTACAGGTATCCCTCGTATGGCCGCGCTAAGGATCTCCATGGTCTCAGGCCCCTTGATATGGTCTGTATGTAATACGACCGGAATGCTTCTGTATTCCGGCGAATCAGCAAGCACAGCGAGATCAGCAATATATCGCGCCAGACCACGAATTGCATCACCTGCCCCGTAACTGTGTCCTTCCAGTTGCCAGAGACTTGTTTCAATGATGAGCGGTGCATCGCACAGTTTCGCCGCCTTGAGGCAATCGGTAACCGCCGCATGGCTGTCCGCGTTCGCCGCAAGAATAGCGTAGTTGTTATCCAGTGCATGTTCGAACAGTCTTCTTGATTGAATGGGATCACAGAGCATAGAGCGACTAGCCTATCTGCACCTTGATGTGCTTTGTGTTGAGATATTCAAAGATCGCTTTTCGTGACAGTTCCAACCCGTAGCCGCTTTCCTTCCACCCGGCATAGGGGCCGTAGTTTGTATTAACAGACCCATTATTCACACAGACGGTTCCAGCTTCCAGCATCTCGGATATTCTGATGATGCGGGAAAAGTCCTTTGCAAAAAGGTAGGAGACAAGTCCATATGTTGTATCGTTAGCCATGGAAACCGCCTGGTCATCATCATCGTAGGGCTGAACAGGAACGACTGGGCCGAAGGTCTCTTCATTCATGACCAGCATATCTTCGGAAACATCGGTGAGAATGGTGGGAAGATAGTACTGGCCATTCACGTATGACTCACCCTCGGGAACCGTACCTCCATACAGCACCTTTGCACCTTTGGCGACAGCATCTGCCACATGCGCTTTCACGGTTGCCAAACCGCCGGCTGTCGTCATCGGCCCGAGGTCGACGGTGCCGTCGGTGACACCGTCGCCGATCGTCAGGGCTTCGGCCTCCTCGGTCAACTTCGCAACAAAAGCATCATATAGCGATCTATGGACATACACGCGATTCACCGAGCTGCATGATTGCCCCATGTTTCTGAAGCCCTTGTACGCGATGGTTTTCGCAGCCAGCTCCACATCGGCATCGGCACAGACCACCGCGGGGCAATGTCCACCCAGTTCCAGGGAGATCTTTTTGAGCGATGGTGCATAAATCTCCATTAGCCGTTTTCCAGTCTTTGATGAACCCGTCATGGCAACTTTATCCACCCCGGGATGCCGCACGAGTGCCTCACCTGCCGTTGCGCCGCTTCCAGTCACCACTGCCAGCAACTCTGCAGGCAAACCGCCTTCAACCAGTGCTTCGCAGAAGGCTAATGGGGATAGCGGAGTGGCACTCGGCGGTTTGACAACAGCCGCGCAACCGGCGGCGAAAGCGGGGCCGAGCTTCCAACTCAGCAGCGAAAGCGGGTAGTTCCACGGCGTGATGAGTGCGCACACACCCACGGGATGATAGATGACCCAGGAACGAAGCCCGCTCTTCTCGGTGGGATTCGTGTAGCCTTCAATGCGAACACCCTCGGCAGCAAAATAGTCGATCGTATCGCAGCTAGCCTCTACTTCTCCCACTGATTGGTTGAGAGGTTTCCCCTGTTCCAAGGCCATGAGTCTGCCTATCTCAGCTGCGCGGGTTCTTACATGAGCCGTTGCGGACCGGATTATCTTTTCCCGTTCGTAGGCGGTTCGAGCGGCCCAATCAGTCTGCCCTCGCTGAACGATGGTCACGGCTCGATCAACATCTTCGGCTGTCGCGCGCGCGATCGTCGTCAGGACTTCACCCGTGGCAGGCGCGTGGACATCCTGCGTGGCGGAATCGCTTGCCGGGACCTGTACACCATCAACAAGAAGCCCGCGCGGCGCTATCTTTTCGGTTACTATAGTTGAGGATTGATGCATGCTTTCAACGCCTTCCCTTCCTCCATCAGATGAAACCCGTCCGTGATGACCTCGAGTGGCAACTCCTTGTTCACAATTTTGTCTGCGGGGAAACGCCCGCTCTGCACCAGCGCTTGCGCAGCCTGGAAATCGCTCATCTTCTCGGAGAAAGATCCGCTAACAGTGATCTCCTTGTAGTGAATATGATTGGTGTTGAGCTGTGCCGTGGGGCTCGACTTGGGCAATCCTCCAAAGAATTCCACCCGACCGGCTTTGGCGGCGATTTCGAGCGAGTCGATCTGTGCATGCGGACTCCCACAAGCCACGATGACCACATCGGCACCAAAACCGTCGGTCAGTTCCTTGACTCTCTCAATGTGCCCACCCTCGGAGGATACAATGATCCGTTCGTCAAGATCGAACGCTTTCGCCATCTCGAGCCGACTTTCAGAGGTGTCGAGAATGAATACCTTCTGAGCGCCCTGGAGTCGTGCCAAAAGCGCATGCATCACACCAATGGGCCCCGCACCAATTACAGCAACGACATCTTTGAGTCCAATATTCAGCCTGTTGTGATGAGCATTGATGGCGCACCCCAGTGGTTCCGAAATGGCCATCTCGCGCGATGAGATATCTGCTTCTACTCTGAAAAGATGACCACCTGCCACAGCCTTTGCGGGCACTTTCATATGTGTTGCAAAGGCACCGTCGAAATCATACGACATCGTAGCTCGGCTGACACACAGATTGGCTCGCCCGGCACGACAGTACTTGCACTGCCCGCAAGGGATAACAATATACATTACAACACGATCGCCAACCGAGGGACCGTCCGCAGCACGCGTCTCAACAACCGTACCACAGAATTCGTGACCAAGAATTCTCGGAGGAGTTATCTTGGCATGACCGTGCCGGTATGTCCTCAGATCCGCGCCGCATATGCAACAAGCCTCAATCTCCAGCAGCAGTTCACCGTCCTGCAATACAGGGTCGGGAACTTCCTGCACCACAATGTTATCTTTCCCCTCAAACACTGCTGCTTTCATGACATGTATCCCCTTGGATAAACTCGTTCTGTGTCAAGAGTCTTGGACTCTTGACATACTGGGATCCGGCGTTCGGACGTCTCGGACCGCAATGGCGGTGCGATTCGCGTTTGCAGCAGGCTATTCATGAATAACCCGCATTAGACTACCTGTTCAGCTGATAACACTCTTCTTTTCTAAGTATCGGGCGCAAATCCCCTATCTGGGGCTGGAGATGCATAGGCATCGACAGAAGATTACGCGAAACACGGCCGGAGGGTCAAGATCCGGGGGGTGTCCGGGGAGACGGGTCTGTTCACGCTGCTGACCGCAACAAAAAACTTGAGTCAGAGAGATGAATCTTGGATAGTGCGGCTTGGATTGGTATCATTCTTGCGTAACTGCTGTGAAAAGATTTGATTTTGTAGCTGGAGCACATTTGGCATGACTTCTGGAATATGGGTCCTATGTATGACTGCGGCCTCCATCGGGGTGGTGCACACGCTGCTGGGCCCGGACCATTACCTCCCTTTCCTGGCATTGAGCAAAGCCCGCGGCTGGTCTACCCGGCGTACGGTGATCATCACCATGCTCTGTGGACTCGGGCATGTGATAGGATCCATCGTATTGGGGCTTATCGGCGTTGCTGCCGGTGTTGCCCTGTCGCGACTCGAGTATTTCGAGGCACTCCGTGGCAGCCTGGCAGCCTGGCTCCTGATCGGGATCGGGTTCGCCTACTTCGTATGGGGGGTGCACCGGGCAATCCGCAATCGCCCCCACCAGCACGAGCACGTGCATGTGGAGGGTACTGCACACGACCATACCCACGTTCACAGATCCTCCCACACCCATATCCATACGCAGAAGAATGGTGATCTCACAGCATGGGCACTCTTCCTGTTTTTCATTCTGGGCCCGTGCGAACCCCTGATCCCGATACTGATGTTTCCAGCGGCACGAAGCAGCACCATGGGCATGCTCCTGGTGGCCGGGGTGTTCGCCGTTGCTACTATCACCACGATGGTTGGCGCAGTGCTCCTCGCCAACTGGGGGGCCTCCTTCGTGAAGATCGGCCGCGCCGAACGCTACGCTCACGCAGTGGCCGGCGCGGTGATATGCTGCTCAGGCCTCACAATCCAGTTCCTAGGGCTATAGTTTCGTTTTCAACGCCCAACGCGTTCGCCGAAGACGATCAACATGAGAGCCCTGCGTTGCAGACGCCTTCCAAAACCCATCCGAGGAGGATGTCGAAGCAAAGATGCAGGAGCTTCTTGAGCTGATGAAAAAGAGTTGTGGATAGGAGACAGCAATGAAGATCAGCATCGTCATTCTGGTAATTATTGGCGTGGGACTGACTGGACAAGGTGTCTCACAGACTGCGACAGACGAGACACATGGTACATCAGTAAGGGAGACAGAACTGCCAGACTTGAGCGAAAAAGCATCTCTCAGCAAGTACCTCAAGTATACAGCTCTGAATAACGCAGGCCTTGACGCTCAAACTGAAATCCCGCTTCGGATTTGCGGAAACGACGCTGCAAATAGGGAAGAGCAGATGAGCTACAAACACGCAAAAGACGCAAAATGAGAATCAGGCCGACTGTGTCGCCTTCTTGAGGCGGCGGAGCTTGCCCGACAGTGAGATCTTTTGAACGTGGGACATTCGGTCTACAAGCAGAACACCGTTAAGGTGATCCATCTCATGCTGTATGGCGCGGGAGAGCAGTCCACTTGCTGTGATCGTGTTCCTGCTGCTCTCCAAGTCCGTGTACGCTACCGTGACCTCTGACGGTCGCGTAATGTTTGTAAATATCTCGGGAAAGCTCAGGCAACCCTCCTGGGCCGTCTCCTGGCCACCGTCGAATGAAAGTACTTCGGGATTGATAAGAACCATCGGCATTGGGACGTCGGGGTTTTCCGGCTCTTCGTCTTCGTAGTCATCTTCGTGGTTGGAACCGGAAGGTGGAGAAACATCAATAACGAATACTGCCTCTGTCCGTCCAACCTGCTCGGCAGCCAGACCAACGCCACTGTTTGCATACATTGTTTCCAGCATGTCCGATGCAAGCGCACGGATATTCTCGTCCACTATCTCCACCGGCAATGCCTTAACACGCAGTGCATCATTCCCGTACTTAACAACGTCGCATTTCACAGTTCTCTCCAATCAGCAAAGGGGAATGATAAACGCAACCGGGCCATGAGACAATGCGAATTGGGAAGATGGGGGTTCCTACTGAGGCATTGTATGCAGCGCACTCTCGTGCCGCCAGATGCTTACAATCCATTTACTTGGTCCACCTCGTAGCGGCGGACCTACTTTCTCTCTCAGTACGTCCACCGCTACGAGGTGGACGATGGCGGCATGCCCGTGCCCGCATAGCACAGAAGACGTCCATCGGCGGGAGGGGCACCGGCCTCGGTGCCCGTTGTGCATGAGGGCGAAACATACGTCCGGAGGCGAACCCCTCACTTCAACGGCATTGTCCACTCTCCCGCATCCATTTTGACATCCGTCACCTTATCTTTATAACGAACCTTGAACTTGGCGGGTTTCTTCGAGCGGATAACGGCCTTGGTGAGATTACCGCCGGACCAGCTCATATCCACTTCAAGCGCCCCGCGTGCGCGCAGCCCTTTAACGCTTCCAGTCGCCAGTGCCGACGGCAACGCCGGCAGAAGGTGAAGGTCACCGGCATGGCTCTGGAGCAACATCTCTGCCACACCCGAGGTGGCACCAAAATTGCCGTCTATCTGGAACGGAGGATGCGCGTCGAACAGGTTCGGATACGTATTGCCTCTGAGCGCCTCCTTCAGCATCTTGAACGAATGGTCGCCGTCAAGCAGCCTTGTCCAGAAGTTGATCTTCCATGCCTTGGACCAGCCTGTACCTCCATCGCCGCGGTGCTTCAACGTGACCCTGCATGCCTGTGCAAGCTCGGGTGTCAGCCTCGGATGAATCTCCTTGCCTGGATGTAATCCCCAGAGATGGGATACATGCCTGTGCCTGTTCCCGGGGTTATCCTTGTCCTCCAACCATTCCTGCAGTTGACCATGCTGTCCGACCTGGTTAGGGGCGATGCGCTTGCGCATGTCGGCCAGTTGCTTCCGAAGCTCTGCGTCCACATCCAGTATGCGAGATGCCTCTATCGTGTTGCCGAACAGATTCCGGATGATCTGGTGATCCATCGTTGGCCCCATGACCAATCCTCCATTCTCAGGCGAGTTGGACGGCCCCGATATCAACCAGCCCTTGCCGTTCCTCGCGTCCTCTACAAGCGCATCCACAAAGAAAAGCGCAGCTCCCTTCATCAGGGGATAGGCTGTCTTGGCAAGGTAATCCTTGTCGCCACCAAATTCGTAGTGCCACCACAAATGCTGACACATCCATGCACCGCCGGTCTGCCAGATTCCGTGATTTGCCGCATTGATGGGTGCAGCCCCGCGCCACAGGTCGAAGTTGTGATGAACGACCCAGCCCCGCGCGCCGTAATGTTCCTTTGCCACGTTGGCTCCCGTTGCAGACAAGTCTTTGAGCGCGCTGATCAACGGCTCATGACATTCGGCGAGGTTCGTCAATTCAGCGGGCCAGTAGTTCATCTCGGTATTGATATTGCACGTGTACTTACTCTCCCACGGCGGCTTCAGGGATTCATTCCAGAGCCCCTGAAGATTGGCTGGTTGGCTACCCGGCCTGCTGCAGGCAATTAGCAAGTAACGTCCAAACTGGAAGAACAACTCAACCATTTGGGGATCTCCCTGGTCGAAAGCCTTCAACCGCTGAGGTGTCGGCAGCTTTGCCCTGTCGGATATCCCTACTTCGAGCTCTACCCTTCGGAAGAGCGTCCGGTAATCAGTAATGTGATCTGATTTCAATTCCTCATACGTTTTTTCCGTCATCTTCTTCAACGTAGCCTCGTTCACCTTGGATGGATCGCCACTCACATCCTTGTAGTTAACAAAGCTGGACGCACCGGCCAGGATCAGCGTCGCGGAGTCGGCGCCCTTAATCTCAATCCCCGCATCTCCGGCGATGACCTTACCGCCTTCTACAAGCACGAGAAGCCGCGCCTCCAATCGAGTAACGCCTTTCTTCACCTTGCCGGTCATGACCAGCAGATCCTTACCGCTGAACTTGATGGTCACCTCGTCGTGCGGACATGTCAGTGATGCGATGAAGTTGAGGCTTCCCGTCCTGCTCGACTCGAGCCTGGTTACGATGACGTTGTCCGGATGAGATGCAAATACTTCGCGCTTGAACGTCACGCCGTCCAGAACGAACTCGACCAGCGCGACGGCACTGTCGATATCCAGCTCGCGCCGGTATCCATCCGCGGCCTTGCCCTTGAAACCGGGAAACGACAACAACAGGTCACCAAAGGGCTGGTACGCCTGCTGGCGATTTCCCCCTCCT
Organism: Kiritimatiellia bacterium; assembly: GCA_030744755.1. Classification (GTDB taxonomy): domain Bacteria; phylum Verrucomicrobiota; class Kiritimatiellia; order UBA8416; family JADHWI01; genus JASLPY01. The sequence continues at coordinate 13,905 of JASLPY010000009.1, forward strand.
GCACCTACGCTCATAAACTCGCGGCCCGCAAGACGGTCGGCTTCTTTTTGCTTCCCTTCCAACAGGAGTCTACGAATTTCCGGCAGGTGCTTGACCGCACCTTTGTGCGCATAGTCATGCGGCTGACCGTTGAACAGAGTATCACTGTTAAACTGGATACGTTCTTGCTCCAGGCCCCCGAACACCATGGCTCCAAACCCTCCGTTTCCAATTGGAAGGGCTTCAACCCACTGGTTGGCAGGCTGCTCGTATCGAAGTTTCAGTTCGCGCTCACCTGCTGCGTCAGTCAAACATGTAGCCGCCACCAGAGTCGCCATCAGCAGAATCCCCTTCAGTTTCGTCTGCATACCATCCTCCTCTCCCAAGGCGGCCTGCGGCCGCAACCAATGTAGGACGGACACCCCTGTCCGTCCCGGTCGGGCAAGGGTGCCCGACTTACTTTCATTCACAATGCACAGAACCCGCGGGTTCAGAACCTATCGCTTAACCTTCGCAACATCAAATGGTTCGTCGAGTACAAGTGGCTCGAATATGTTCCTTATGGTCTCTATGTCTTCCCTGTCCAGTTCTATGCTCGCGGCCAGCGCGTTACTCTCCGCCTGCTCCCTGTTTCGCGCGCCAACGATCGCCGATGTCACACCCGGCTGCGAAAAGATCCACGCCACTGAAACCTGGGCGAGAGTTGCATCGTATCTGTCAGCAATTGGCTTTACCTGTTCGAGAGCATCGAGAACCTGCCTGCGCTTTTTCGGCTGAAACCACGGGCGGCACTTGCGGGTGTCATCATCCGGTACTTTGTAATCCATAGCGAACTTCCCTGTAAGAAGGCCCATTTCCATGGGACTGTACGCGGTGACGCCGATCCGGTTATCCCTGCAGAAAGGCAGGACATCCTCTTCCAGCTCGCGCGAAAGCAGGCTGTACTTAGGCTGACAAGAAGTAATGCCTCCATGGTCGACGCATTGTTGCAGATCAGAAAGTGAGTAGTTGCTGACCCCGAACTCCCGAATCTTTCCTTGCTCGCGCAGGGCTGCCAACGCTTCTATAGATTCAGAAACCGGAGTCTCGAGATGTGGCCAGTGACACTGGTACAGATCAATGAAATCGACGCCGATACGCCTGAGACTATCCTCGCACTCGCTGATGATTGAATCCTTCCTGAGGCACCTGTTGACAGAAAGCGGCGTTCCCGAGCTATCCGATGTGCTGAAGAAGAAAGTTGAATCCGGGCGGTTGTTCCAGACAAGACCACATTTGGTTGCGATAAGGACGCTGTCCCTGTCACGGTGCTTGATAGCACTGCCGACGATTTCTTCGCTGACACCGAAGCCGTAGGCAGGCGCGGTATCAATAGCGTTGACTCCGGCATCTATGGAGGCAAGGATTGCCTCCTCCGACTTGGCCTTATCCGTTCCCCCACCCCACAGCCATCCCCCGATGGCCCAGGTGCCAAGCATAACTGGCGACACTTTCAATTGGGAGTTTCCCAAGGCGTTGTATTTCATCTCAAAATAGACCTCTTCTGGACGCAGAATTCAATGATCCAACATACCTCACAACACGAAATGGGGCAATGAATGGATGTGAGGAGGATTTTCCACAGTGACCTCTCTTGAGCCGCCCCGCGGGATCCGGGATACCCAAGGCACACCACAAAGCCTCGACAAGCTCACAGGGAACAGACGTCCGGCATGCCTGCCTGGTTCCTGCGTGGCAAGGCTACCGTGAGGCATCCACGCAGACGAGGTCGCCGGCAGCGTCGCGCGCGTAGATCACGCCACCCGCGAGGACAGGAACGGTCCAGCACTTGCCCTGGAGAATCTGTGCGCGCACCAGGACATCGAACTTCTCGGGATTAGCCTGGGCAATGATCAGTTCACCCTTTTCGCTCAGGACAATCAGTCTGCCCGTTGCCAGCGTCAGAGAGCCGATACCAAGGCCGCCTGCGGACCATTTCTCCTTGCCGGTCATGAATTCGAGACATTTCAGAGTCCCGCCGGTTCCGGCACTGCCGATCACATTGCCGTCGAATCCGTACAGGTGACCCTGGTGGAGAACACTGCTGTTGAACTGGTTCTTCATGGCCATGCTTTGCCAGATCTGAGTGCCCTTGCCACCCTGGAGCTTGTAGACAGCGCAGCCGGTGTTGTAGCTCGATGACACAAACATGTGGTCGCCGGAGAAGACCGGGTCGGCGGCATTTATGTCGAACTTGGTTTTCCAGGGTATGCGCCAAAGCTCTTTGCCCGTTTCATGATCTACCATGACAAAGTGTTTGGCCGCCAGGAAAGCGATCCCTTTCATGCCGCCGGCTTCGAAAGGCAAAGGCGTTCCGTAGCCGGCTCCCTCTGTCTGGCTGCGCCAGATAGGTTTTCCGTTGCTCTTATCCAGCGCAATGGCGGCGCTTCCTACGTTCAGCAGTACTTTCTCGCCTATAACGGTTGGCGAGCCGGCAAAGCCCCATATGGGAGGTTTGTATCCCAGCCCCTTGTGCAGATCCGTTGACCACATGACTTTTCCAGTCGCCGCGTCGAAACAGAACACCTGGCCCAATTTGCTGCAGGTATATGCACGCCCGCCCTCCAGAGCGGGTGTCGCATGAGGGCCACCATCGTAATTCCGGGCGAGCAACTCGCAGGGGTAGGACTTCTTCCAGATGAGTTTGCCTGTCCCGGCAGCCAGGCAATAGACGACTTCCTGCTGGTTCTTGTCCCGGCCGTTTTTTGCTGTCTGACCCATCGTATAGACACGTCCGCTACTGACGGCCATGGAAGAGAATCCTATACCGACCGATGCTCTCCAGACCTCGCGGATCTTCGTGTCCGGCTTATTGCCGAACCAGGTTGTTTCCATGGAGATACCGTTTCGATCAGGGCCCCGCCAGTGAGGCCACTCGGCAGATTGTTCCGCCGCGTTCTCCGCAGCAGAACTTCTTTGGCTGATTGTTATTCCTGCGACCAGAAGGGCGCTGGTCAGCCGTGTCGTAAGCAAGCATATGTGCTGAGTAGACTTCATCGTGAAACTCCCAATCGCCGCTTTATTTGCAATGGCGATATCCTTGTCTAGAGTGCTTGCGTGTCAATGTAGTTGACGGCCACAAAACCGTCGAGACGTTATTCAGGAGTCGTCACTGCTGTACGGAACAAACCACAAGGCTCAACAGACCCCAACGCCCCCTCTCAACATCATTGATTGTCGAGGTGTGATCCGGCCGGCACTTTCTGCTTTCTACTTTTCGCTTTACTCCCTATCCTTCATCCCATGAACACTCAGCACCTCAAGGCTCTTGACTTGGCCGACGCAGGGGACTGGCATGGAGCCCATGGTATTGTCCAGAAACTCAACGACTCCACAGCCTGCTGGATTCATGCAAACCTGCACCGTGAGGAAGGCGATATTGGCAACGCCGACTACTGGTACCAGCAGGCAGGCAGCCCGCGCCCGTCAACTTCCACCTCTGCCGAACGCGAGGCCATCCGCAAGGCACTTGCCTGAGAATTCACCGGCTCGGCAGTTCCCCTCGGAGCATTCGACCGCCTTGACCGCACAACCAGAGGTAGTGATCCGCGGGACGTCCTTCATATGTCTGGAAAATCGAAGCGCCGATGGGCGGGTGGTTCGTGCATTTGAAGATGGCCGTTCCTTCGTCAATCTCGTCGAACATCGCGATATAGGCGGACCGGTTCCCGGCAACGGCGGTGGCTTGAAACTGACGCCACAGGAATCGCCCGCCCTTGCGCGGAATCCCCGCCTCGTCTTCCCCCTGCATGTTCTTCCAGCTAAACCCCGGGAAGAGAACGGGCAGGTATTCGATTCGGCGCCCGGCGCACCATTTTTGATCGGCTGACTGATGCCGTACAATCTTCTCCGCATCACGGTCCGCGTCATGATAACGTCCTACCGACCAGGGGCTGAGGACATCGGCGAGTTCGAGGATGGAATGGAGTTTGGGGTCTTTCACCGCATCGCGGGTCTGCTCCCGCCAGTGGTAGGGCACGCCCAGCATGATGCTCATGCCTCCCCAGTCCGGATTGTGCTTCAGCAGGCGAATGAACCAGGCCGATTCTTCCAGGCTGTATGAACGGTTGTCGTTGAACCCGACGCCCCAGATGCCTACAAGCGGTTTGCCGTTCAGGTGGAGATAGGCCGAATCGTTCGGATCGGTGCCCAGTTTCATTTTGTTGCGGAGCTGCTTCCAGTCCTCCGCGAGTCGTTCGAAATCCCGCTCATTCATGCCGGAAAGGTCGTACATTAATGCCCAACAGCGTTTTTGCCCGATGGCGGCGTTCCGGCAGAGTATGAGCTTCCGATTCTCGTATTTCAGTTGACGATAGTTTCGGTGCGGTTTAGCCCCTTGAGTGGCGAAACGCTGCACGAAGGCACCGTCGATCCCGTATCGGGCCATCCAGGCAAAGTGGCGGTTGACCGTCTTGGGGTGGATCGAACTGAATACGCGTGCCGCTCGCCCGTCGGCGTGGCGGAAGGCGGTAGGAAAGGTCTCGTCCTTGTCGAATTCGGACAAGTCCGGCCAAAGGTCAATCGTGCAGCTTCCCGGTTTGAAAGTCCGACCCTTTCCGTAGTGATCGAACCCCAATCCGGATCCGTCGCCCTCGGCTCGAAACCAGCCCTGGTAACCGGCAATGACACGTCCGTTCAGGCCTTCGGGTTTGTCCGTCGACGCTCCACGGATTGCCTTCGCGGGCGACAGTTCCGCATAGGCCGCCTCGCGCGAGACAATCGGCTCCGCGCCCCGGAGCGGCGAAACGGCGACCAGGGCGGTCAGGCAAAAGAGATGTATAATCCTTGCTGTTTCCATTTTATCGGCGGCTTGCGCATTCTTTCTGTTTCAAGGTGAGCAGGTCGCAAAACGTCTTCAGTTTCTCGGCGAGATGAGGTCTCCCTGCAAGATTCGTCTTTTCTTCGGGATCATTCTTCAGGTTGTACAGTTCTTCGCCGTCTGGCCATTTTCCATAACGCCAGTCCTGGTTTCTCAGCGCGTATCCCCTTTGGTCGCCTCGCAATACCACGCTGTAGGCGTATTTCTTTTTCCCCATCCGCTCCGGGTGGCCGAGCAGGGGGCGAATCGAGATGCCCTGCAGATGATCCGGTGGTGTCAAGCCGATGAGGTCAACGAGCGTCGGGTAGATATCCACCAGCTCAACCATCGCTTCCGAAGTCGTGCCGCCTTTGGTCATCCCGGGAACCCGAACGATAAACGGCACTTTGGTCCCGATGTCAAACAGGGTCACCTTGCCCCAGAGAAAATGATCGCCAAGATGATAGCCGTGATCGGAGGTAAACACGATGATCGTGTCGTCCCAGTGTCCGCTGTTCTTCAGCGCATCGAAAACGACCTTTAACTGGGCGTCGATGAAAGAGACGCAGGCGTGGTAGGCCTGCATGTATTCCCGGCGCAGGGCGTCGTTTTCCCTGCCCAGCTCAAACCCGAAAGCCGTGTAGCGTTTTGATTGCGCCGTGGCCGGCATCGAATCCCAGAGATCGGGACGGTCAGGAGTGTACTGGATCTTGTCCAGCGGATAGAGATCGAAATACCGGTCGGGCGCCAAAAAGGGCACGTGCGGTTTCTGAATCCCGCAGGCGATAAAGAATGGCTTGTTACCGTGCGCTTCTTCCATCAGCCATCTTGCGACCCGCCGCGCGTTCTTGCCATCTTTGTGCTCCGAATCTGTCAGCCCGCTTCGCCCGTGTCCCGGCGGTGTTTGCGCATCAAGCCGGGCCGAGACCCGTTTCCGGACCTCAGACCACTTCCTGCGGTTCGCTCTCTCGTCAATTGAGCCGTGCTCGGCCTCGAACTTCTCGCGGGCCTCACGAACCACCGGCAGCTCATCGTTTTCAAAACGGACGAATGAATGCCACGCGATGTCGCCGTGTTCGTATTTCGGCGAATGGAATACTTTTCCGACGCTCGCAGTCCAGTAACCCCTTTGTTTAAAGAATTGCGGCATCGAAACAGTGCCAGGTCGTTCTTTGCGAATGTCGGCCCTGTTGCCGAGGACGCCGGTTGACTCCGGGTAAAGCCCGCTGAGGAACGAAGCCCGCGAGGGGCCGCAGACGGGGTATTGGCAAAAGGCGTGCCGGAAGACCATGCCCTCGGATGCAAGGTGATCCAGGGCCGGGGTGAGAATGGGTTCATAGCCGGAGGGAGACACGTGCGTATTGAGATCGTCGCACACGATAAACAGGATGTTCTTCCGGTTGCCCTGTGAGCCCGCCTCTGCTGCTGCCTGCTTCTTCATGCCCGCCGGGACGGCCGCTCCTTTTTCCCAGCGAAAGGTGTCTCCCTCGATCACCAGGTCACGGCGGGAGTTCAGCTTCTCCCGGGGAGGCGCGAAGTGGCTTGGCGCAGATTTGCGCAGGGCGGCCTTCACCCCGGTGTAGGTCTCGTCCGAAGCGAGATTGGTCCATTCGTTCGGATCCTTTCTCAGGTCGTAGAGTTCTTCGCCGGCCTCGCCGTATCGAATATAACGCCAATCCTGGTTAATGACCGCGTATTCGCCGGGATGCATGTGGGGCAGAAAGACATTCCGGTCTTCTGCCTTGTCTGGCGCGGCCAGGGTCGCAGCGATGGACTGCCCTTCCAGGCGCTGTTTGGGCATAGGCAGACCGCAAAGTTCAACCAGGGTAGGATACATATCGATCAGGCTCACGGTCACATCGGTTCTGATCCCCTTTGCGATTCCCGAACCGGCCCAGATAAACGGTACGTTCGAGGTGCGCTCCCAAAGGGTGTGTTTACCCCAGTCCCCCTTCTCCCCGTGATGATACCCGTGATCACTCCAGAACACGACGATGGTGTTATCAGCGTAAGGACTTTCCATCAGCGCATCGAGCACCCGACCCATCATCGCATCAGCGTAGCTGATGCAAGCAAGGTAGCCGTGAATCGCGTCCTCCACTGCGCCGAGTTTCTCAAGCTTTTGATGAATCCGTGAACGAGCGGTTTTCATCTTCCGGATCTTCTCCGGAAGATCCTCGAGATCGTCTTCCTTGTAAGGAGGTCGTTCAACCTTCTTCGGATCATAGAGGTCGAAGTATTTCTGCGGACAGTAATTAGGGAAATGCGGGGCGTAGATACCGACGGCGAGAAAGAAGGGCTTCTGGTGTTTCCTTTTCAGTTGCTCGACGGCCCAGTTGATCCGGATCGTATCCGCCATCTCCTCCTCTTTCGCGTTGGGGATCGCGCCCCATTCGAGAAACAAGCCTCCGGCTATTTCCTGCCCCTGGTTATAAATACTCGCAGGGAAAGGATCGGGGAACGGCGTTTCTTCACTCCACGAATCCAACGGCCATCCGCTTTTCAGCTGCGAAGGATTGCGTAGGAAAAACGTCGTCCAGCTTCTCGTGTCTATCGATCCCGCCGGGTGATGAAATAGCTTTCCAGCCCCGTAGGTGGCGTAGCCGGCCCGGGCAAAACTCATCTGGAGACCTTCGATCTCCGGATGCCCAACGAAGTAATTCCCGGTTCGGTAGCATCCGGTCGTCGAGGCAAACTGTCCAGAAAAGATTGCCGCCCGGGACGGCGCACAATAAACACCGGCGGTGTGGGCGTTGATGAAGTTCACGCCGCGCGCTGCGAGCCGGTCCAGGTTCGGGGTCAGGGCCTTCGGCGTCGTCCCGTGACACCCGATCCAGTCGTTCATGTCGTCGACGGCGAGGAAGAGGACGTTCGGTCTCTGGTTATCCTCCCCGAGGACCAGGCCGGCACATACAGCGATGAGAACAAGGATGCAGCGTTTCATGTTGCGCTTGTTCTACAAACATTCCTTGAGCACATCAACCTGCTTCCGCTTCTTTCTTCCCTCATTCTATAAGGATACTTCTGCCATCCAGTTCCCATGAACATTACAGTTCTCTATGGCGGTGATTGTACCTGATGAGGCATTCAGATGAAGAGCTGCCGCGGGATGACATACTCCCGGAGAAAGCCAGACACGCGAAATGAAATTACGATCAAGATAGTAATCAATATACCTGATGTAATGATCATCCTGCATTACGTGCTCAATCTCTCCAACCTTAACGTGAACATCAGTGCATACGCCCCCAGGAATAAGACCGCATTCCTTGACAACTGTAATCGTTGGAATGTGCTTCTTTTCCGCCTCGGTAAGCTCCGCAGAATTAGCAGGGCTGTTTATAGCAGCGGCGTCTTCCTCAAATGCCTCCAGCACTGAATTGCATACGAGACAACTGACAGGTGGATCATCGAACTCGATATGACCACATCCCTCACACACATAAGTTTTCATTCTACCGCCCTCCATGTTGATGCAGTTTGCTGAATAATCATAATCTACGTATCAGTTCTCGAGATTATTCTGTTCCTGTTCATTGCTTAGCACGATTCGATTATAGATACAATAAGGTGCAGTTGTCTGCTCTATTTCGCCACAAAAAGAATGGGTAGATGCGGGTAGTTGAAAGGCATTATCGAGAGCCGTCTGAATCCTCACGGATTCAGCTACGGGAAAGTAACGAAAGTAGCTGGATTCGTTAGAATTCAGACATCTCGCCGCAGGACGGCTGATTTGGGCAACAGGCCGTTAGAAAGAGACCCCACCCCCCTGACAATTCTCCTCCTCATTCCCTTTCGTGTCTTTCGTAGTTCGCATCTCGTATCCCACACCTCGCACTTTCTTGCGCATTCTTTCCGGCCAAATCCCTACTGCACAACCGCTTCCCATGGCGCAGCCACGATAATTCATGATGCTTGCAATGACAGTCTCTCAAGACCATCATATTGTAGAGTTGCCGGCATGTAGGGCCGGTGACAGATGTTTACGGGAGGTGGATAAATGATAGATGCCGTAACTGCGGATTTGTCCGAAGAAATGCAGAAGGACCATTTTCGCGTCAGCATTTTTGGTTCAGCCCAGACTTCCAAAGGCGATGAGCTTTATTGCGATGTTTACGAGCTGGCAAAGCAGATCGGCAACCTGGGATTTGATATCGTGACCGGCGGTGGCCCGGGCCTTATGGAGGCAGCCAACGCGGGACACCAGGCCGGTGCGAAGGACAACGAGGCACGGTCCATCGGCCTGACCATCAAACTTCCGTTCGAAGCGGTTCCTAACAAACACCTGGACATTAAACAGGACTTCGATCGTTTCTCCAATCGTCTGGACACATTCATGGTCCTGTCCCAGGTCTGCATAGTCACGCCCGGTGGAGTTGGAACGTGTCTGGAGTTTTTCTATTCCTGGCAGCTGACGCAGGTGAATCACATCTGCAACATACCGATCATTCTGTACGGTGACTTGTGGCCCGGACTCGTGAAGTGGCTGGAGGAGTTTCCGCTCAAACGTGGGTTGATCGGATCGCATGACATGGACAGCCTACTGATGGCCGACAACGATGACGTGGTAATTCGAAAGATCACACAGCTGCACGAGATCTATCTCCGGGAAGGCGACAACTTCTGCCTCAACTTCAAGAAGTACAAGATAGACTGAGCCCGCCATTCGCTGCCTTGCACCAGTTGCAGTGAAGGTCTGTTACGCATTAAAGTATTGAGATCCTGAATGAGCTAATGACCTCCACGTGCCCACGTACATACAACGGCTTAGCCGCGATATGTAACGCTACCGGATGATCAGCAGCTGACCGGCCCGGCCGGCTATTCTCAGCTTGCCGGGGCCACTGAAATACGCAGGACGCGATGCGTCCGCGCCATATGTGCCGGCTCCGTACTCGATGCCGCTCAGGTACAGACTCCCTATGACGTCGATACCATTGAATCTCAGATCCATCTTGGTGTCCGCGGCCAGGGGGACGTTGATATCCACATTCTTGCCCTCCGCAAGGTTGGTGATCGTGATCGTTCCGCCGCTGGCGAGGGTCAGGTCATTGGTGCCCGTTTGCGTCAAGGTCCAGCCTGCGGCTGAACTTGCGTCCGTGTCCCCGAATGTCAGGTTGCCAATCGTTCGGGCTGTATCAACGGCTACCGTAAGCTCAGTCGAAATGTCGATGGTGCTAAAGTCGGCCGTGTTGCCCGGGCCATCAGCGATTATACCGCCGCTCCAGCTATTGAGATTGCTCCAGCTGCCCGACGCATCGTTAGTCCATGTTCCACTGTCCGCCACGGCAAATCCCGACAGGGTTAGAAGCGTGGCCATGAGGGGATACAGAGCCGGAAGCAGAACCGTTCGTTTGAGTTCCATGAATTCCTTTCTTCACAATCCCGAAGCACCAATCCTGGAGATGCAACCCCATCCATCCATCCCAGTGATTGCGCCCTAAATAGGCTAGCGCAGGTTTGATGAATCGGAAAGGAAAACCCCATGCCATGTCATGACATACATGAGTCGAAAACTCCGGTTCGTGGCCACATACGACACCGCCGGCATCACCTCACAGGTGAGAATGCTCCTTTACCGGTTAATAATGCCGGGGAAGGAGCATTTACTACAGTGGGGAGAGACCGTTGAGTCAGAATAAGGAGTATCTATTGTTTGAGGGTCTGCGCAGATTGTCCTAAAGTCTGGAGTCTAGGAGCGTCCCTGGTCTCTGCAGGGGATGAACAATACAGGATATCAAATGGATCTTGCTGAGCTTAAAGAACGCATTGCGAAATCGTCGTGGGTCGTGGGTTTCACCGGTGCCGGGATTTCCACCGAATCGGGGATCTCCGACTATCGGGGCAAGGGCGGCGTCTGGACACAATACCGCGTAGTGACTCTTCAGGAATTCCTGGCAACGGCCGGCGGCCGCTGCGAATACTGGCGCAGGAAAGCTGCTTTGTGGCCTTCCATCCAGGATGCGAAACCCAACGAGGGCCACTGCGCGTTTGCCGCACTCCATCGACAGGGAAAGCTTGCGGGGCTGATCACGCAGAACATCGACGACCTTCACCGCAAGGCGGGCGTGCCCCCTGACAGAATTATCGAATTGCACGGAAACACGACGCGTGCCGCTTGCCTTGAGTGTGGTTACTCGGTCCCGACCCAGGAGGCCATGGACGAGTTCGAACGCACTCAAGAGCCACCCAAATGTGCAAAGTGTGGGGGATGGATGAAGCCTGCGACCATATCGTTCGGTCAATCCATGCCTGAAGCTGAAATGAGAACAGCGGCAGAGTTATGCAAGAACGCAGATCTGTTCATTGCCGCCGGATCCTCCCTTGCCGTGCAACCTGCGGCCAGCCTGCCGGTGCTTGCAAAGCGGAATGGAGCCTTCCTGATCATCATCAATCGCAACGAAACCGCTTTGGACGATATTGCTGATGCACTCGTGCGGGGCGAGACAGGTCGAATCCTGCCCGAGCTTTGCTCTGCGCCGTCAAGGAGCTGATAGAGAGGCCGAGAACAGAACGCGTAGCAACAATCTACCCTATGAAGATGGTGGTGCCGACGCTCCATAAGACTCGGCATCTGCCAGTATGGGCGCAAGGTCAAGAACCCAGACCGATATGGCGTCTAGAATAAGTAATGAACCGTAGTACTTCAAACAAGGATGCGTCGCATGGAAGCTAAATCTGTAGTAATCACGTCTTTTGCTCTTGCCCTCTTTTGCTCCGGCAATGTCATAGCAAAGCCTCCGCTAGTAACTCCGAAGCAAACCCCTGTCATGGGAGAGCTGGATCCATATCTCCTCGATACTCTATATAAGACAGAAGATAACGACACGGGACTCGGCAGTATAATAGACGAGGACCGCTTCAAGGAACTGGTTGCCAAGCATGATCTGAAGCTGTTCGGCGGACCAATGCTCGGATGCGTCACAGATACAAGCGCGCGGTTCTGGGTTCGCACCCCGGGCCCGGCAAAATTGCAGGTTATTGCCGGGAACTTGAAAAGCGACACAGTCGAAACCGGGCCTGGGGGAGATTTTGCTGCGCTCATGGACCTCGATGGACTTAAACCACTGACTTCATATAAGTATGACATCATTGTTGACGGCAAAAGCGTCTTTGGTGAGAAGCTGCCTGAGTTTCGCACATATCCTTCTAAAGGCCAGGAAGCCAAGTTCAATGTAGGTTTCGGCGGAGGCGCCCGTTACAATCCGCAGAAGGAAGAGATGTGGGACGTCATCTCATCATATTCACCTGACGCATTTCTGTTTCTGGGCGACAATGTCTATATCGACCTGCCCGACTCCAGGACGAAGCAGCGGGTCCATTACTATCGTCGCCAGCTCCGCCCGGAGTACCAGCGCCTGACGGCCTCAACAGCCATCTACGCTATTTACGACGATCATGATCTGGGCAAGGACGATTGCAAAGGCGGCCCCGCCCTTTTCGAACCCGAATGGAAGTTTCTTGCATGGAAGGTGTTCAAGGAAAACTGGAACAATCCCTACTACGGCGGAGGCGTGAAACTTCCCGGCTGCTGGTTCGATTTTTCGATCGGAGATGTCGATTTCTTCATGGTCGACAACCGCTACTACCGGGCATTCCAAGACGAGACCATGCTCGGCCCGGACCAGAAGAAATGGCTGCTTACGAAACTCAAGGAATCGAAAGCCACATTTAAGGTCATCGCATCCGGCGTATTGTGGACAGAACATGCAGACAAGGGCGGCAGAGATTCATGGTGGGGGGTGCCGAAAGAACGAGAGGAAATCTTCTCGCTTATCGACAAGGAAAAGATCGGAGGGGTTATCCTTCTTTCTGCCGACAGGCATCGGACGGAAGTCTATAAGATCAAGAGACCGAACGGATATGATCTTTACGAGTTCGAGACGTCAAAACTGACCAACAACCATACGCATCCCACAAAGCCGAAAGCCCTCTTCTCCTATAACAAGGGTAACTATTTCGGGCTATTGACTTTCGACCTTACGAAAGAGGATCCCGAAATGACGTTCCAGTGCGTTACTATGGAAAAAGAGAGTGTCTACAAGCTGACCCTCAAACGCAGCCAACTCGAGGCCAAACGATAAGGAAGAAAAGATCACAATGACAAATCGAAGAGATTTTCTCAAAGGCATCGGCCTTGCATCCGCAGGGCTGATTGCTCGCGGACTACCTTCCAGTGCTGCCGTCTCAGCGGACAGACCAAACATTGTTCTGATCATGACTGACGATCAGGGTTGGGGCCAGACCGGCTACTACAACCATCCTGTACTGAAGACTCCAAACCTTGACGCCATGGCGGCAAACGGACTGCGCTTCGACAGGTTCTATGCAGGTGCTCCGGTATGCTCCCCTACCCGTGCGACCGTCCTCACCGGCCGCGCAAACGACAGGACAGGTGTTCCGTCGCACGGCCATGCTCTTCGCCTTCAAGAGAAGACGTTGCCTGCAGCCCTGAAAGCGGCCGGTTATGCAACAGGACATTTCGGTAAATGGCACCTTAACGCACTACGCGGCCCGGGCGTGCCTGTACTTGCCGAGGACTCACACAATCCCGGTGCTTTCGGTTTTGATGAATGGCTCACGGTAACGAACTTCTTCGACATGAATCCGATCATGAGCCGCAAGGGCAAGTTCGAGGAGTTTAACGGCGACTCTTCTGCAATCATCGTAAATGAAGCGCTGAAATTCATGACCGATGCAAACGGACAGGACAAACCGTTCCTTGCCGTCATATGGGACGGGTCACCCCATGTTCCCTGGAAGGCAAGCGAAGAAGACAAGAGGCCTTTCAAAGAGCTGGGTGAGGCCAGCCAGAATCATTACGGCGAACTTGCAGCCTTTGACCGCAGCGTTGGTGTCCTGCGCAAAGCCCTGCTCGACCTGGGCATAGCAGACAACACAATCGTGTGGTTCTGCAGCGATAACGGCGGCCTTGGAGTCAAACCCGGTTCAGTGGGCGGACTGCGCGGTCTTAAGGGTTCGGTCTATGAAGGCGGATTGCGCGTACCGGGTATCATCGAATGGCCCGCAACCATAAAGCCGCGGATCACAGAATATCCCGCTTCAACTATGGATATCTTCCCTACTATTGCTGACATCCTGGATCTGCCGGGATCCGTATTCGTCAAGCCGGTCGACGGCATCAGCCTGACCTCGTTGTTCAAGAAGAATCCGGGCAAGCGCGCGAAGCCCATCCCGTTCCGATTCCGCAGCAAAGGAGCTCTTGTCGACAACGATTACAAGCTGATTGCCATCGGCCATGAACGAAACCCGAAGTACGAGCTGTACAATCTGAAAAGCGACAAAGCTGAAGCCAACGATCTTTCAAAGACGGAAAGCGAGATATTCGATAGGATGAAATCTGAATTCATAAGGTGGAGTGCGAGTGTTGATGACAGTGTAAAGGGCAAGGACTACCCTGCAGGCAGAGTCCTCGACAACAATCCTGAATCACATTTCTGGACGGGCGACAAGCGGTACGAGCCATATTTCAAGGAATGGAGCAAACGCCCTGAATATAAGGACAGATTGAAGAAACACAGCAAACAACAGTAGTGGTGCGTGATTCAAGAGGATCATGAATGAGCATTTACCGCAGTGGCCCGTTTCAGATCCTATCAAGCCTTAAAACCTTGAGTATCGAGATGAACCGTGTGTGTGGGTAAACAAAACATCACACCTCTGATTCACCCCGCTAGCATTGACCAGAACGACAGGGGGAATAGCTCTGGATAGGACATGCAGCGCCGAAGAATCGGCGAAGTGGCAGCGGTCCATGTCTATTCCATGGCATGTTGGTACGCGCCGATGTCGAGCTTACCGACGGATGGCCGTTTCTCTCCTTCAAGGGGGTGCAGGTACTGCATTACCGGGGTCAGATCCGTGCCGTCGTTTGCCTTTCCGGAATCCATTGCCTTTCCACGGCACGGCGAGTCTGACTTAAGGCGAAGATCCCATTTCTCACGGTCAATGAACTTCACCGCTCCCACCGTGCCTTCGAAATTGCCTTCTTTGACTGCCTGTTGCCAGTCGGTGGCCCTGCCCTTGCCTGCAAAGATATTGTTGCGCAGAACGACTCTCGTGTCGGAGGGGATTCTTCGAATACTCACAAAGATGGGGCTCCCGCGCTGACAGTCGTTTATGACCGTATTATTGATGAACAGGAATTCATGGTCTTCGCCTTTTGGCCCTTCTTCCCCATAGGCGACAATGGTGCGGTTCTGGCAGTTGGGACCCTGGTGCAGGATGTTTCCGACAACACAAGCGCGTCCCGCGTTGGGCAGGTTGATTACGTAGCTGCTTGAGCCGTCCCCTTCGTCGCTCAAACGATTATACTTGATGATATTCGTTGCCGTTCGGCTCTTGAGCAGGTGGGCCTCTTTCGCGTGATGCGAATAATTGAACTGAAAGACAAGCCTTTCCCCCATAACGTACAAGTTGTGAGTACCCGGTCTCGCGACAAGAGAATTGTACGCAAACTCACAGTGCTGAATATCGAATACGGTCTCGCGGCGGCCACCAAGAATCCCATTCTCGTTGTCGATAAACCGGCAGTTCCTGAGGGTCAGCTTCCGCCCTTCCTGGCGGATGCCGGCCCCGTTGCGGTCACGCACGCGAGCACCGCGAAACTCGACATTCTCGATGGATATGTCGTCTCCGGCAATGACCCAGATGGCCTTGCCGTTGGAGATCATTCCCTGGCTCTTCAACACAGCCAGTCCGCCGGAGCCGCGCAGCTTGAGATTGTTTCGGCGAATAACCGTCCAGTCATTGAGATAAGTTCCGGCGGCAATCTCTATACTGTCACCGTCCCTGGCTGCTGCAATCGCTTGGGACGGCTTCTTGAATTGCTTGTCGGGACCTACTTCGAGCGTACCGGCCCTAACGCTGGTCGTCAAAAGCACCATCGATAAAAGCACAACGCTGGTTGAGAGTACTGTGGGCATAGCAGCTTCCTTTCATGATCTGATCATTCGGTTTCTTCTATTCTTCGGGATCGGTGGATGGATCGCTGGTTTGAAAGCGTTTGAACTGACGCCGGAAATACGCGATCCCGGGTTCTAACTCAATGCAACGCTTTATCAATTCTATAGCCCTGTCACGGTTTCCAAGCTGAAAGTGGACCTCTGCCAGGGTATCAGTGTAAGCCGCGTTATCAGGCGAAAGCTCCAAGGCCCGGTCGGCATGTTTGAGCCCTCTGTTCAGCTTTCGTCGGCAGCGTGCGCTCAGCCAAGCTACCTGGTTGCAAAAATGACTGGACGTGGGATACTGCTCACACACCTTTTCGAGCTGAGTCAGGCATCCGTTGAACAATTCATCGGCATCTTCGTTCCTGTCCTGCCTGTCCAACTCCGCACATAGCCAGATGGGCGCCGTGATATCGCCCGGGAGCCACTCTAGGCACTTGCGTACATACTGCAGCGCTTCTTCAATCTCTCCCTTGCTCATCCGATCCTGTGCATGCCACCAGGCAATGCGCCAGCCGTAACGCAGGTAACCGTTGATCTTGAGTATCGCTGTGTTCTTGGGCAGCAGCATCAGGCGAGATCGTTCCTGGTAGAACGCAGCGGCAGCATAGTCCTGTTTCACAATCGCCCGCTGTACTGCATAGCTTCGCAGGGCTTCGCCGGTATGCCAGGATTCGAACGGGGCGGTACGCAGAATCAGATCGCGCTGTAAACCTGCCTCTTTGTGCAACCCGTTCTTCTCCAGTGCCTGGATGAATTCATAGCGCTTTCTCTCGTCGCTTAGCGGAAGCAGTGTGGCCAGCCTCATGATTGCTTCACCGTCATTTTTGTCCCCGGCTTCCCGTAAGGCAAAGCCATGCAGAAACATGGGCAACGGCGATTCAGGTTCCGCCCGCGACAGCCGCGCCTGCTCAGCAGCCACGGCTTGCCATTGCGCCGGAGTTCTCTCGTCCTGTTCTCTGTTTTTCGCAGCCACCGGTGAGGGCGTCCGAACCTCGCCCTTGCCCACCGAGTCCAGCATTCTCTTCAGTTCTGCAAGCTGCTCCTGAGGGACCTCGGCCTTCTCCGCCTCCCTGACAACCGTGCCGAGCTCAGCAAAACGCATCTGAGCAGAGAGAAGCTGGGCGGCCATCTGGAACTTCCCTCCTTGTCGCAGAAGCCGGATCGCGCGTTCGGGTTCATCATTGATGAGCAATGCTTCGGCCGCGTACCAGCTTGACTCGGCATGCGTCTCGGCGTATGCCTCGATATCCGCCAGCGTTGCAGCCTGCTTAGCGGTATTGCCGGCCAGGCGCGCAGAGGCCAGGTACATTCCCAGCCATTCAATGTTCTCCGGCGCCGGCTTGCTCTCCAATGTTGTCAACAAGTCATCCCAATCTCCTGCTTCCTCTTGCAGGTGCAGTGCTTCATGGGTCAAACCGACCTGACGGGCAACCGCAATCGCTTTCTCCAAGTCGCCGGCAGCACGATAAAGGTACATGAGGGTCACGTCTTGCCAGCGATCAGTCTCGGCAAGTCCAACTCGGGTCTTGATTTCCTCCTCGATATTGCCGCGAACAGTTGCCATTAGCGCCAGGCTCCGCATCATCTGTTGATCGCCACCCTCGCTGCCCAAGCCGAGTAATGCCTGGGCCTCGTCCAGCTTGCCGTTGACTACATGCGTCACGACCAGGCGTGAGATATCGCTGCTCATGCCGGCCAGGAGTGTCTTCCGCTGAGCCGCGTTGGCTTCGCTGCGTACAAGGTTGAGAACGGTCTCAATGCCAACATCCTTGTCGTTCAGCAACGCAAGGATCACTGATCTCTTTGCTTCCAGGTTGCCGGCGCGGTATAGGCGGATACGCCTCGCGACCTCGGGAGACATTCCGGGCAGGATGCCGGATTTGATCTTCTTCACGATCTCCCGGGCACGGAAAGACACTTCCGGGTCGTCGCTTTTTGCGGCCTCCTCAACAGCGTGCAAGGCATCGGTGCCGCAGGACCAGAGAAATGTCGATGCCTTTTCGCGGACCGCGTAGGCCGGATCACCAAGCCGCCGTACGGCATCCGCGATCTTCTGCTGCCCGTCGGCAAGAACCATGACGGCCGCGAAGAGCGCCGCAAAGAGAAGCATATTGATTCTTCGTCTTGTCATATCATCGACGATCTTATCACGTCGCAGGGGACTTGGAAAGGGAGTCAGGGCCGAGCCTAAAGTATAGAGTATAGGGGGAGCTAAGGTCGACGGTCTGCCCCATGGGTCTTTGCCAGGAGTTCGGGGTAGTCCGCGCAGTGTTGCGTGCGCCCGCACCCGCCGCATTCGCAGCCCATCCAGATTTGGTCACACTGCTCCAGAGACTACTTCCCTGTCCCCAATTCTCTCAGCAGAAAGATGCAATTCTTCACCTCGCACCTCCTTTCTCAGTCATTCTGTCTTCTTCGTAGAATCTCCACCACACCGCGCAATAATCCGCACCTCGCCATCGTAAACTCTCCAACAGGATCAAATAATGCGTATGTCGTCCACGCTTGTGATACCGTTCTCAACGGTGAGCTCCCTGGCGAAGTTCTTGCCTGGAGAGTTGTCTGATGCGAGGACGTAACGGATCCCATTCACGTTCTCAAGCTTCCCGGAAATGTGCTTGTGCCCGAAAAGGACAACGTCTACGCGGTTGTAGATTGTCCTCATCAACTCCAACGCGTCCTGCAGTTCCATGAACGGGTCGTTGTGCACAAACGGATGGTGATGGAAGAACAGTATTTTGGTCATGCCCAATGAAGCGGATTCTCTCAGGATCGTATCCAAAGCAGCCATCTGCTCTTCTCCCACAGCACCGCACGCGAAGTCAAAGGCCGACGACGTCTCCAGGTTCGTATCCAGCGCTATCAACATCACCTTATCGGTGTCTGACTTTACGACGTTGACCACCGGCGTGCCATCCCCGGAGAAGGCTCCTCCCTGTTGAAGAGGGGCGGAGAGAAACTCATCAAAGCGCTCGGCTCGCTCTCTGCTGTAGAGATTGCCGAGGGCTCCGAAATCATGGTTGCCTGGAGAGATAAAAACCCTTCCCAAAAAAGGTTTCAACGCCTTCTGGGCATTTTTGTACTGCTTCTCATGGCCATCGTCCACGATGTCCCCGGTCACGATGAGGTTATGCTCCGGGTATGTTTCTTTAACATACTTCAGAACCTTAACAGCCCCCGCGTTGTCTTTGGTCTTGCGGTGAAAATGCAGGTCACTCAAGTGTATGAATTTCATCGTGCCTCCTTCTAGCTTTGTCTCCTCCGACCCGGAATATAGGATCCCGCACCTACATCACAAGTCTGACCGGAAGAATGCCGGCATCCACGCTCAGCCCGTGGAGACGCCGAGAACGTCCTCAGTACAAAACGAACTCAACTGAAGGCGCGCTGAATACGCCTCACCAAACGCAAGTGTAGTACGATTTGCAAACTCGTCAACAAGTTCTTTAACAGAGCGTTCTGCGCTGTGAGCGCAGAACGCAGTGGTTAGTGATTAGGCGCTAGGCGTTAGCGGGAAAGGTCCGCCGACCGCGTAGCGATGCCTGCCTCGTATCCCACTCAAAACCGTGGGGTCGATTTGCGCTGTCCCAGAATCCTAGCTACTAACGCCTAGCGCCTAACCCCTTGTGCTGTGGGGTAAAGAAAACCTCGTACCCCCGTTTCACCCTGCCCCCGTTGATCTGTTTCACAACGCAGATGGCTCTAACACAAGTTCTTCGACACCCCTATAGATACTAGCGCTTTCTGCGATGTACCACAGAAAGCTCCTTCTGCATCTCCCTTGTTATTCTTCCGCTATCTCCTCATTCCGCGGTCCATTGGGGCGGATCGCGGTAACCGCCTGGCAGAACAGGCTTCTTTTTTCAGGTCGGTGTGATAGAGTTCTGACCATGAAAAACTACACTAGACGCACCTTCATCCGTAATGCCTCGTTTGGCGGATTCGCCCTGACGTTGAAACCTTCGCTCTTTGCCGCCCGCAGGGACGATCCGAACAGGTTTCAGATCGGCATACAGGAATACACCTTTCATCGGTGGCTCAACAGCGGGAAGCTCAAGCATCTCGACTATCCGGCGCTGGCAAAGGAAAGGCTTGGCATCACCCACATAGAATACTGGAATCGCCCCTTCGGAGGCAAACACACGGACAAGTCCTACATGGGGGAGCTGGTCAAGCGAACAACTGGCGAAGGCATGAAGAACGTGCTCATCCTCGTCGATGCCAGGAATCAGCTCGATTCGCCGAATGCCGATCAGCGAACCCGTGCGATCGACGAACATAAGGCCTGGATCGATTGCGCGGCACAGCTGGGTTGCGACGCCATTCGTGTCAATTGCCGCTCCGGCGGCAATCCCGATGAAAACCTCAAGAATGCGGCGGAAGGACTGGCCCCCCTGTGCGACTACGCCAGGGACACTGAGGTGAAGGTCGTGATCGAGCCGCACGGCGGCCATTCGCAAAACCCGGACTGGCTACTCGCAGCGATGAAGGAGATCAATCGGCCCAACGCGGGAATCCTGCCCGACTTCAACAACTTCGGGCGCTATGATCGCTACGAAGGGGTGACCAAGAGTCTGCCTTTCGCTCCCGCGGTCTGCGCTAAAGCCCTGAAGTTCGACGCCGAAGGCAACGAGACTCACACCGACTATTTCAAGATGCTGAAGATCGTCTACGATTCAGATTTCTCCGGCGTCATCACCATCGAGTTCGAAGGCCGCGGCGTCGACCCGGTGGAAGGCGCCCTGAAGACCAAGGCTCTGATTGAAAAGGCGCTGAAGGCTGCGGCCACGAAGTAGCCAGTTTAACGCCGGCAGGATCAGAATACCGAGCTATTTCCCCTGTTGTTTTGATCAATGATATCGGCGTGAATCGAACGTGTGATTCTTTCTTTACCCCATGGTTCTGTATGTGGGCATGTGTGTGCGTGGGTATGTGAGTGTGGAAAACGCGAGATTGACCCCAGTAGAACGTTCCGAAACACGGTGGGCTGGAGTCTTCAGACCTCCTCGGCGGCTTTTACCAGGCGATGTAATTTCCATAGTCGTCAATCGCCGCCGAGGATGAAACGCGTTTGGCATTGGGTTGCCGCGAAGCGGCCAGGGAAATTGGCTTGTTGCAGTGCGTACAGCGCGGTGGCGCCCGGGGTGGATGTGCATGCATATGCCGGCCATCCCCGGGGAACACCGTGATGTGCGTGCTGCGGCAAGCCGATTTCCTTGCCCAATGCCAAACGCTCTCGCTACAGAAATGCCTCACTGCGGTAAATCCTCACCTCGCATCTGTTCTTGTGTCACTGTATGTAGTAGCGTTAAGCTCTCGGAGGTCCATGACTTACTCACCCCTCACGGGGAATGGAGAGGAGCGGAGAGAATGAAATCAGAAGCAACCTACAAGGCTGGACAGCTGATGTTCGGCGAAGGGCAAGAAGCGTATTCGGTGTTCCTGATCCTGTCAGGTGAGGTAGAGATCCTTGTTGACGACAAACGGATTGCTATCCGGGGGAGCGGCGACATCGTGGGTGAAATGGCTCTGTGTTCCGGACAGAAAGCTCCCCGCTGCGCTGACGTAAGGGCCACCGTCGACACGAAGGTGGAAGTCCTCACAAAAGAGGCTTTCTGGGAACTGGTGGAAAAGGGTGGACAACAAACCGTGTCGATTGTTCGCAACTTGATCAGGCGTCTTCAGGAGACCACCAGGTTGCTTCCACGGGCTGAATAAGACCCTCCCGAGAGCTCCTGCAGTTCATAAACAGGAAGAGATGGACCTGTGCCGCCGCAAGGGTCGGGGGTGTCACCGTTGTAGCGAGGGATAATGTGGGTGTAGGCGTGGCGGACCTTTGTTCTGAGTGCTCAGAGCGGCGGGCAGCGAGTTCTGGCAGAATCATTTCGAATGATAACCTGGACTTTTTACCTCTCTCCTCCGACTTCCGGTCTCAGCTTTCTCAAAATCAGTAGTGAGGCGGGGGTTCGAGTGTGGGGAGCGCTTCGCCCGGAAGGGCCTCCTCTTCGTCGTGAGCCATCCGCTCAATGATGTTTTTTACCTGAGCTTTGAGAAGGTCTATCTCCTCCTGCTGCCGGCAGATAACATCGGACAGCTCTCCTATGGTCTTCTCTTGAAAAGCAATAGTGCTCTCCACATCGGTTAGGCGATTTTCGACCATGGCGGTAGTTTGAGGTCTCTTTCAGAGAATTGCTACCCTTTTGTGCTGATCAGGGCCGAGCCTAAAGTATAAAGTATAAGAGGAGCTAACGTCGACGATCTGCCCTGTGGGTCTTCGCCAGCAGTTCCAGGTAATCTGCGCAGTGCTGTTTGCGCCCGCACCCGTCGCATTCGCAGCCCATCCAGATTCGGTCAAACTGATCCATGATTGCCCGCACCAGTTCGGGGTCTGTTGTGACGAAGCCGGCCTCGAAGTTGCGGCGGTGAATGCTTTTGGCGCCCATACCGGCGCCCGTCAGGTTTGCGCTGCCACTGTAGGCCACATGTCCATCCACAATTACACTCTTGAAGTGGACACGCGGACAGAGGATGCGCTCCAGCCCGTCAATCAGGTTGGGGTAGTGATCGAAATCCCTGCGGAATGCCGGCCCGGGTTCCTTGGCGTGAAGTAATCGCACTGCCACCCCGTTGGCGATGAGCCCGGAAAGGACCCCCAGAAACGGGACCATTCGCTTACCCCTGTGAACATGAAGATCCTTAAGGTCTGACGTACCCAGCCACAGAAACTTCCTGGCCGCTGGCACAATTCCCTGGACCACTTCCTCGTAGATCTTCCTGTCCGTAATAAACTGTGTGTCTTTCATCGTTCGTCGCCCGTCTACACGCAACTGAATCAGCATCGCCTGAATACATGGAAGGAGAGTAACATACTAGCTACTTCTAGACGATCCAAACCCAGCGGAGCGTTCTGTGCTGTGAGCGCAGAAAGCAGTGGTTAGTGGTTAGACGCTAGGCGTTAGGGTCCGCCGTCCGCGTAACGATGCCTGCCTCGTATCCCTCTCAAAACGGTGGGGTCGATTTGCGCTGTCCCAGAATCCTAGCTACTAACTCCTAGCGCCTAACCCCTTGTGCTGTGGGGTAAACAAAATCTCGTACCCCCGTTTCACCCTGCCCCGTTGATCTGTTTCACAACGCAGATGGCTCCAGCGGGGCATTTACAGCAGTGGCCACTTTTCTGTAGCTTGAGACGTGGGCATTCTCCAAGTTCTTCGCAAGGACTATGCTGCAGAATAGATGTCTGACCATGAAAGCAGAAGAAAGTTGGCAATTGTAGAACGATGAAGAACTTTACGGTTATTGTGTTACTGATTTCTTTGTTGTCTGGCGCCTCTGCTCAAGAGGCGCGGGAGAAGGGGCCTTTGCTGAAAAAGCTCCTCAAGAACGAAATGAAAGATGTTGAGGAGATTGTGTTTGCTGCGCGTGTGCCCGGACACGACCACTGGTACGCGAACTTCGGAAGCTACTCCTGCCACGACGGCATATGCAGTAAACGGGGGTTCAAATTCGAGGACAATGTGTACTGGGCGTACGGTGAAGGCGCGAAGTTGTGCAAGTTGAACCTCCGGACGGGTAAGCTGGACGTTCTGCTCGACGATCCTGCCGGTGGCATTCGTGACCCGAAGGTTCACTACGACGGCAGAAAGATCCTCTTTTCCTACCGAAAAGGCGGAACACACAACTATCTCCTTTACGAGATCGACTGTAACGGAACGAACCTTGTGCAGCTGACACACGGTATCCACGACGACATTGAGCCCACCTACAGTCCGGAAGATAAGATCATCTTCTGTTCGTCACGATGCAATCGATTCGTCAACTGCATGCGGACCCAGGTCGCTAATGTTTACACTTGCGACGCAGACGGCGGCAACATCCGCCCGCTTAGCACAAACGTCGAGCACGACAACACGCCGTGGCTTCTGCCGGACGGTCGTGTTCTGTACATGCGCTGGGAGTATGTTGACCGAAGCCAAATGAATTATCACCACCTATGGACAATGAATCCCGATGGCACAGAGCAGACAGTCTTTTTCGGAAACAAGAACCCGGGAAATGCTTTTCTCGACGCAAAACCTATTCCAGGCAGCGACCGGGTGGTGCTTTCCTGCTCACCCGGCCATGGTCGTCCTGAGCACCATGGATTCATTGCCACTGTGACGGAAAAGAACGGCCCGAATGATCTCACCTCGCTGCGGAAAATCACGAGAAAGCCGGATTACCATGACCCGTACCCGTTTTCGGAAAACGCATTTCTTGCGGTGGACTTCAGAAAAGGCATTTGTGTGGTTGATGGCGACGGTAGCAGCGAGGTGATCTTCCCAACACCGAAGGAATGGCGAGGAAGGAAGCTTACCCTCCACGAACCGCGACCGCTTGTTCCTAGACCCAGAGAGCGAGCCGTGCCGTCCAGAGTAAACCTTGCAAGCAAGACGGGACACGTTTTTCTCGAAAGTGTCTATATCGGTGAGCAAATGGAGGGTATCCAGCCCGGCGACATAAAGAAGCTTCTCGTCCTCAAACAGTTGCCGAAGCCGGTCAATTTTTCCGGCGGGATGGAACCGCTTTCTATCGGCGGCACTTTCACACTGGCGGGAATAGTCGGCACGGTCCCGATAAATGCGGACGGTTCGGCTTTTATTGAACTGCCTGCGATGGAATCCCTCTTCCTGGTTGCACTTGACAGGAACGACCGCCCAGTGAAAAGGATGCGGAGCTTCTTTACTTTGCAGCCCGGTGAAGTCACCGGTTGTGTCGGCTGCCACGAAAGCCCCAACACGGCTCCGGTTCCCCGCGGAAGAATGCTCGCCGCGATGAAAGCGGGACCGGTGAAAGCAACACCCATCGAGAACGTGCCGCCGCTGATCGATTTTATTCGTGATGTGCAGCCCATTCTCGACAAACACTGTGTAAAATGTCACAGCCCCGACCGGCGTGACGGAAAAACCGATCTATCCGCCGACATTACGCCTCGCTATACGATGAGCTACCGCACGCTGTCGCAACAACGTCTCTTCCACCACGGTCGGAACGCCGTTGCGAGCAATCACAAGCCCTACCAGTACGGTTCTGCCGTCAGTCCCTTACTTACAAAGTACGCGCTGCGCGAAAAGTTGGAGCCGGGACAGGCCAGGCACCACAACGTAAGAATATCCCAACACGAACACGACATTCTGCGGCTCTGGATCGAGACAAGTGCAACGTTCATCTCGACATATGCCGCACTGGATACGACAGATTACCGTGTGCGCCTGCCCAGAAAAACACTCGCAAACAAATGTGGTGCGTGTCACCGCGGTTTACTTCCCGGAACGGAAGACATCGGAGTCAATGTGCAGGAGTCGATTCCGGTGACGCTCGGGCTGGCTATCAACCTGTCGCAGCCGGAGAAGTCGCTCCTTTTGACCGCCCCGCTTGCGAAACAGGCTGGTGGAAAAGGACTCTGTAAGAATGTTCTCTGGAGCAGTAAATCGGACCCTCTGTATCAGAATCTGCTGATGGCGATTCGTGAGGCGAGCGAGCTTCAGAAAACGAGAAAACGCTGGTACATGCCCGGTTTCCGACCGAGCATCCACTACATTCGGGAAATGCAACGGTATGGAATCCTTCCGGCAGACCTGAAACCGGAGACACCGATCGATGTCCCCGCAACCGACAGAGAATACTGGGACAGTTTTACAAGACAATAAGGGACGACCAGCGGCAGATTCATGACGCAGTCTCATCATCTTCAATCCTGTGGATCCTCTCAAAACACTCCCCCTCCTGCCTGAAACGATTTCCTGTCAGTCATTCTTGCCTTCACACCACCCCTTTGACACAGTCTTCTGCGGATTGCAACTCGAGGGAGGAACGCGATGGCATCGGAATCCAGCAGCCATTTCATACCCTACAGCAAAGATAACATCATAAAGATGTGTCTTGCCGAGGGCGCGCTGTCCGAGGGCGATCGCGATAGTTTCTCTCAGTTCGCAACCATCCTGTCTGCGCTGCTGCATCACGAATACCACGATCGTCAGGAAATCCTGAAGAGTACTTTCGCTCCGCTCAACCCCGACGAAGCTTTGATCTCACTTTCGGCACATTCGCAGCAGGAACGCAATGCGGCCGAGGACAAGTTCCTGGCAATGTTCCGTGAGGTCCTCACCGGAGCGAACTTCAAGGAAATGTCCCGCGAGGAGATAGCAAGGAGCATCAGCGAAAACCCGCGTTTGGGCATACGCGTCGAAGTAGACCTCGATCAGTTCGAACGCGTTTGCGTGTTCAGACGCGACGTCCGCACAGAGCATGTAGTGGAAAAGAAACTCTTTGGTTTCAAGAAAGAGGAATACGACCGGAAGTTCTATGACCGGGTAGTGCTCTACCTGCGCTTCAAGGATCTGCCCGATGATCAGAAGCATTCCCGCGAGGAACTCGGTGATGCGGAATCAGGGCAATCGTACCTGAAGCTCTTTGCGATGGCCCCGACGGACGGATTGGAGATGCTTTTCCCGAACGCAAAGATGAAGATGACTCTCAAGGATAAGTTCCTCATCGGCGGGCCTGCCGCGGCAGGCGGCATCTTTATGCTGATCAAGAAACTGCTGTATCCGTTGGCTACGTTGTCGTTTCTCATCATGTTCTGGCTTGGCCTCCGCGAAGAAGAAGTCGAGATGGACGGACAGAAGCTCGCCGCGCTTGCGGTGGCCGTCGCAGCGGTGGCCGGCTTTGTCTTTAAGCAACTGAAGACCGTCCGTCTCAAACGCACAAAGTACATGCAGGCCCTGCTGCAAAACCTGTACTTCCGGGTGTTGGACAACAACAACGGCGTGCTTCATCACCTGACCGGCGAAGCCGAGGATGAGGACGGCAAAGAAGCCCTGCTTGCATACTACTTCCTGTTGACACGGGACAACGAGATGACCGAGCAGGAACTCGACAATGAGGTAGAGAACTGGTTCAAGACAAACCACAATGCCACATTCGATTTCGAGGTCAACGACGCCGCTCGCAAGCTCGAACGGATGGGCTTGGCAGAACGCCGTGGCGACAAGCTAACAGTCACCTCTCTAGCCGAATCGAAGAAGCACATCGATGTCCTCTGGGACAACGTCTTTTCATACAACAACGGGGGGAAAGCATGAAAAAAGGTATTGTTATTGTTAATGGTGGAATTCATTCTGTCACCGCTCTTGCGGTGGCGCAGAGTCGCGAGTTTGAGCTCTATGCGCTGAGTTTTGATTATGGCCAGAAGAACAGAGCAAAGCTGGATGCTGCAGGCAAAATCGCTCAGAAATATGAGGTCAAAGAGCATAAGATCATAAAGATCAACATTGCAGAATTACTACCGGATGATCAGAAGGAATCACCCACTGTTCCTGCCCGCAACAACCTGTTCCTCTCGTTTGCCCTGTCATGGGCCGAAGTCATCAAGGCGGGAGACATCTTCATCGGTGTCAATTCCATTGAATACGGAGACAACCCTGATTGCCGTCCGGCGTTCGTCCATACCTTTGAGAAGCTCGGTAATGTCGCCATTAAGAAGGAAGGCCAGATACGCAAGTTGAATGTCTGGTCTCCCTGCATGAATAGCTCAACAGCGGAAATCATCAGTCGGGGCAAAGGATTGGGTGTTGATTACAGCATGACGTATTCCAGTTGCACCGAGATGACCGATGACGGAACCGCCTGCGGTGAATGTTTCTACTGCGAAAACAGAAAATGCGGCTTCGAGGAGGCGGGCGTTCCCGACCCTACAAAATACAGGTAACGGGGAGGCGGGAAGCAGGGGCTTTCAAGATTCAACGCCCAACGTCCAAGTTGGGAGTTCAACAGAATCATTTCTTTGGCAGAATGGTCAGGGAACAGTTTGGACCTCCGACTTCCGATCTCTGAGCCAAAGCAAACTGTGATAGGAATTTGATGGTGGTTCTGGCCGGCAATTAGTGGAATAATCGCCATGAAACAGCAACCCAGAATGGAGGGATGTGAATGGCGCGGGGTCCTCTTTGTCTTGTCTTGATCCTCTCGGCCCTCTCGTTCGCCGGGGCTTCGCTGTACGCCGATATGCCCGGAGATCTTATCGACACTGTGGGGACGGATGCGGGCATTGTGCTCCTGGTCGATCCACCGGATCCAGGCACAGCATCCGTCCTCGGGCTCTTGCGTGACACCCGTTTCATTGTGTACTACCAGTCGGCGGACGAAGCACGAGTCAGGGAATTGCGTCGTGAGGCTGATTCGGCCGGATTGCTTGGGAGCCGGCTCTTTGTCGATTCGGGAACACCTTCCGTCATCCAAGTGGCCAACAACCTTGCGGACGCCGTGTGGACGGGTCCGACGGCCAAGGAGGAAGAGAAGGAAGTCCTGCGCGTTCTGCGTCCCGCGGGTACCGCCTTTATGGGTGGGCGGAAGATTGTGAAACGACTGCCAAGCGGCATGGACGACTGGTCACATCCTTATCATGGGCCGGACAACAATCCGCAGTCCTCGGACCAGTTGGCCCGCGGTGAGCTGCGGACCCAGTTCATTGCCACACCGACTTTCAGCCCCATGCCGCAACAGAGTGTGGCTGCCGGAGGCCGTGTCTTCAGGGCCTTCGGCCACATCGCTCACCGGCGCAACCAGAATGTCCACCTCAACACCCTGATCTGCGTCAACGCTTACAACGGTGTTATCCTTTGGAAGCGCCCGCTTCCCGAGGGCTTCATGATACATCGCAATACCATGGTTGCGACTGATGATGCCTTCTACATGGGGAACAAGACATCCTGCCAGGTCATCCATGCAGAAACCGGCAAGTTGCGCGATGAGATTACTTTGCCGCCCGCCCTGGTGGACGGACCTGTGTGGAAGTGGATGGCGATTGCCGACAGCACCCTCTACGCACTTGTGGGGAACCGGGAAATTGAGATCGGCACCCAGAGGTCCGACAATCCAGGACTCGGCCACTGGCCCTGGGGCATGTGGCAGGGGCATGACTACAAAGACCCGCGCACCAATTTTGGTTTCGGCCGCACCCTGGCAGCAATCGATTTGAAGACCAGGGACCTTCGCTGGCACCTCCGTACGGAGGAGTACATTGATGCGCGAGCGCTGTGTATGAACGGTACCGCCATCTTTCTCTACTCCCCCGGCAAGTTCCTCAGCGCCGTAGACCGACAGAGCGGCAAAGAGCTTTGGCGGGAAACGGGAAACGACCTGCTAAGTGCCATCGGACCGCACCACAAGGCACAACGGTGGGTTACCGGCTACGCGACCAGTTGCTACACAAAATGCAACGATGATTATCTCTACTTCGTCGGACCGCAACGGACGACAATGGTTGCCGTATCGGCCAGGACAGGCAAACTTGCCTGGACTCATTCGCAAGGCAACATGCAGATCGTGTTGCGCCCCGACGGAATCTACGCTGCCGGCCCACAAGCGACCGGCGCGGTGCTCGACTACAAGACAGGGAAAGTGATCTCGCGTCTCCCCAGGCGACGGGCATGCACCCGGGCCACCGGCACCATTGACAGCGTCTTCTACCGGACACCGGGCGGTACGGTCCGGGTTCGCACCGATATCAAGAAGTCCGAACACATTGCCGCCATGCGTCCCCCCTGCCAGGACGGCGTGCTGGTCGCGAATGGACACCTCTACTGGGGGCCCTGGATGTGCGGCTGCGAGCTCTCGCTATACGGTCACATCGCACTTGGCCCCGCCGGCGAAGCGCCCGTATCCGTTTCGGGGCGCCATCTGGCCGGTTCGGCACAGGCCAACCTGGAGCCTCTCGGCCTCCGCTCCGGGGACTGGCCCTGCTACCGCGGTGATCTCAGCCAGTCCGACTTCCGCAAGAACCCGCTACCCGCCGGATTCAAGACCGAATGGAAGATTCCAGCGGTGAAGGGCGCCATGCCTACGGCCCCTGTCGCGGGCGGCAGAATGGTGTTCCTGGGCGACCGCAACGGGCTGGTCCAGGGGTTCGACCGCAACGGTAAGGCCGCCTGGAAGTTCTACACCGGCGGCCCTGTCTATTACCCACCCGCCCTGGAAGGGGATCGCCTTTTTGTCGGGTCAGCTGACGGCTGCGTCTACGCCCTGGAATCGCGCAGCGGACGCTTCCTGTGGAAGTACCGGGTGGCCCCTGCCACTGAACGGATCCACGTATTCAACAAGCTCATCTCACGCTGGCCCGTGGCTGGCGGCCTTGCGGTCCGGAACGGACGTGTTTATGCTGCAGCAGGTATCGCCAACTACGATGGCACCCACGTCGTGGCGCTCGATGCCGGCAGCGGCCGGCTGCTCGCCGAAAACCGCGAATCGGGCCGTCTCTCGCCCGAAGTCAACGGGGGTGTCAGCCTGCAGGGCCCACTGCGCATTGCCGGGGGCAACCTGGAATTTGTCGGCGGGGGCGTTTATCCCGTTGCAAGCTATGACTTGAAGGATCTCCGTTGCCAGAACGCCCCCAACACCCAGCTCGCCGCCGGGACTGCGACCGCTTTCTACCCTTACTATCCCGAATACGGTAAGTTCGTCTCTCTTAACGTAAGATGCAGCGCCGGCATGCTCAGTCACGCCGCGAGTTATGAAGGAAACTCCTTCGGCAACCTGGCCCTGCAGGCCGCCCCCGACAATCCCGCCGCCCCAACAGGCGAGGCCGCACGCGCAGAGATGCGGCGAAGAGGCACTCTCAAACAGGGACGCCTTCTGTGGCAGGATAGCCGCAACCGCCGCTTCACTGCTTTCATCGCCTCGGATAAACGCCTGATCGCTGCAGGCCACGACTCCGGCAAACCCTTTGTCACCGGGATCGACGCTGCAAGCGGAACAGCCCTGTGGGAAGAGCCCCTGCCAGCCGACACTGTCAAGGGCGGCATGGCGATCGACCACGACAACCGCCTCTTCATCTCCCTGGAGAACGGGCAACTGCTTTGCCTTACCAGTGACCCTGGTGTAGCCAAGGTGGCGGCCGTCGATTTACCGCCGCCCGAGAAGACCCGGTTCATCTACATCGCCGGGAAGAGCATGAAACCATTCCCCAGGGGCACCCGGCATGGGAAGTTCCCTGTACAGCAATCAGAGGATCCCTCTGCTCCGTTCTCTGGCGAAGGCGTCTACTTTCAGCAGAACAAGGGGCAGGACAAACAGTTGCACTTCCGCGTCGAGAGCAAGAACCCCGTGCGCGAAATCCATTTCAAAGGTGCCGCAACGGCACAGATGCGAATGGAGATCCTCAATGCCGAGGGCAACCTGGTCCTGGCCACATCGGGGCCTTTCCGCGAGGGCAACGTCTATTCCGAGCACCGCGTCGCAGTCCCGCCCATCGCAGGCCGCCGGTTCATCCTCAAGTTCCAGAACCAGGCCGGCACATGGTTCTACATCGAAAAACTGACACTGCGCTAGTTCTCCCCGGGCCGTACGAAGTTACAGTTCCGGCCAGAAGCTCAGTTCCTGTCGGACAGGGACTGGCGCGTGGGTGTTGACACCTGAATCCTCTTTTTCAAAAAACATTTCTGTTCGGATTGCCGTTGTTCCGTTCCCGCGTTATTCTCATTAAACGCCCAAATGCTTCGTACAGTGCGAGTGGAGGACATATCATGGCCAAGATCTTATTCCTTACGGGATGCCACAAGGGAAGCGAGTGCGAACTCCCGGAGTCAGGAATCACCCTGGGGCGCAGTCACGCCTGCGACGTAACAATCCCCGACTCCAAGGTTTCCAACGAACACATCCTGATGCGGTTTGGCGAAGGGCACTGGTGGCTCTACGATCTGCAGAGCTCCAACGGCACGTTTCTAAACGACAAGGAAACCAAGGCCGCTCATCTCAAACAGGGCGACCGCGTCGCTGTCGGGGACAGCACCTTTGTATTCAGCCTGGACGGCAGCACGACTCTCGAGGAAGCAGAGGCTGCTGCAGGGGCGGAGCCTGTACAGGAGGAAGCACCAGAACCCGACGTGGCTGCCGCGCCGCTGCGTGCGGAGGTGGAGCCGGAACCTGAGCTGGAGGCCGACGATCTCAAGATCGTCCAGGATCTGACCGAAGCCTACGACCGCATGCGCGAACAGCTCGGCCGGGTTATCGTCGGCCAGGCGGAAGTAATTGAGCAGGTCCTGATGGCGGTCTTCTGCCGCGGACACGCACTACTGGTAGGCGTACCCGGTGTCGCCAAGACACTTCTTGTCAGCACCCTCAGCCACGTTCTGGATCTGAGCTTCAAGCGCGTGCAGTTCACGCCCGACCTGATGCCGGCCGACATTACCGGTACCGACGTGCTCGAGGAAGACCGTACGACCGGTAAACGTGTTTTTCGTTTTGTAAATGGGCCCCTGTTTGCAAACATGCTCCTGGCCGATGAAATAAACCGCACGCCTCCCAAAACCCAGGCCGCGCTCCTGGAAGCCATGCAGGAACATCGTGTGACCGTCGGAGGTAAAACCTACCACCTGCCGGAACCCTTCTTCGTGCTTGCAACCCAAAACCCGATCGAGCAGGAAGGAACCTATCCCCTGCCCGAAGCCCAGCTCGACCGTTTCATGTTCAACATCATCGTCGACTATCCCCGGGAGGACGAAGAGCTGCAAATCATCAAGCAGGTAGCCGGCACCTACAAGGCCGAACTGGAGGTCGCCCTGACGGCGGCGGATGTCCTGCGCCTGCAGGAGGTGGTGCACCGCGTCCCGGCCGCAGACCACGTTGCCGAGTACGCAAGGGACCTGGCCCGGGCCACCCGCCCCAAGGAGGAGGGGGCACCGGACTTCATAAAGGAGATGGTTTCGTGGGGTGCGGGACCCCGCGCAGGCATCTACCTTGTCACGGCAGCCAAGGCAAGGGCCATATTGAAAGGGCGCTATCATGCCACCACGCGGGATGTGCGCGCGGTGGCCCTGCCCGTGCTGCGGCATCGCGTCATAACCACCTTCAACGCCGAGGCCGCCGGCATCGGCAGCGACGATATCGTCGGAATGCTCCTCGACGAAACCAAGGCCGGCGAGGAAATCGATATTTGAGACCGTGACGGGTCAACGCTTCACAAGTGAAACCTGGCACCCGAGACCTCTAGAGAATGGAAACACCAAAATACTTGCGGCTTTTGCCACCCGAGACAACCAGCCTCCTGTCGCGGTTGGAGTTCCTGGCGCGGGGCAAGGTGGAGGGTTTCATCACGGGCAGACATCGCAGCCCGCACAAGGGATTCTCGGTGGAATTCGCCGAACACCGCCAATACGCCGCGGGCGATGATTTGCGCAACCTCGACTGGCGCGTCTGGGGTCGCAGCGATCGCTACTACATAAAGGAATACACCGAGGAAACCAACCTGCGCGCCACCATCCTCGTTGATGCCTCGGGCTCGATGGCCTACACCGGCAAGCAAGCAGCCCAGGTTGACGGGCGTCCTCTTTCAAAATTCGAATACGCCCAGTACCTGGCCTCCGCATTGACCTATCTTCTCATCCAGCAGCAGGACGCCGTGGGACTGGTCACCTTTGACACGCACATCCGTAAGTACGTGCCTGCAAAAAGTCGGCCCAGCCAGGTACGACTCGTGCTGGATGAACTCGTGGCCACCAACCCCGGGGGAGAGACCGGAGTGGCCGAAATCTTTCACGACATCGCCGAGCGCGTACACAGGCGCGGCGTCATTATTATTATCAGCGACCTGTTCGACGATCCCGAGGAGATCAACAAGGCCCTGCGCCATTTTGGCTACCGCAAGCACGAGGTCATCGTGTTTCACGTCATGGCCGAAGAGGAACTCACGTTCCCGTTCAGTCGCTTCACGCATTTCCGCAACCTGGAAATGCTGACACACAGACTCCAGGTGGACCCCAAGGCAGTCAAGGCCGACTACCTGGAAAAGGTCAAAACCTTCATCAAAACCGTTGAAACCGGATGCGGCCAAATGCAGGCCGACTACGTTCCCATGACAACCAAACAGAGTTTCGACACCGCCCTCGCGAATTTCCTGACGATGAGGAAGGGGAAGAGGTAAAGGGTATCCGGAAAGGTAGTGACAGAACTGGTTTGACGGGCTCCCGGCTGTAGACGGCAGCAGAAACTGCTGGCTTGGAGTATTGGAGTACTGGAGTAATGTCAGAGCAATTCGAAATATGGCGCCTCTATCACACCATTACTCCACGTTTGTGGCGGATTACCGAACGCAATCTGACGTTAACTTTCTTCGGACAGACTTAGACTGACAACGGAAGAAGCGAATGTTGTTCTTGAATGCAGGTCTTTTGCTGGGTATGGCTGCGGTGAGCATTCCCATCATCATCCACCTCTTTAGCCGCAGGACCGCTACTTACCTCGACTGGGGCGCCATACGTTTCCTGCTGGACTCGATCGTGACACGCCGTCGCAGAATCATGCTGGAAGAGGCCCTCCTGATGATCACGCGCTGCCTAGTGCTGACATCCATCGCCCTGGCAATGGCGCGCCCTTTTGTGCCGCCCGGATCCAGGATTCCCTGGGTAGTCATTATGCCCATGATTCTGCTGGCTGTGGTCTGCCTGTGCGCCGCCGTGGCCGTCTGGTCTATCCCCCGCTGGAGAAAATGGCTGCTGGTCTCGTTCCTGGCCCTTCTGATCCTGGCTTGCCTTGCCGTCACGCTTGAGAAGTTCCTGAACTTGCGCCGTTTTGGTGGAGGCAAACAGCAGGACGTGGCCATCGTGATCGACGGCTCCATGTCTATGATGTTGGAGGTAGGCGGAAAGAGCAACTTCGACCGTGCCGTGGACCAGGCCAGGGAACTTGTCAAGAGTGCCCGCACCGGAATAGATTTCAGCATCATCGTCGGAGGATCATCACCCGCGTTGATAACGCCCTTGCCGGTCGGCGACCGGACCGAACTGACGGAACTCATCGACGGTCTCAAGCCGGTGGGCGGATCGATGGACGCAGTCGCGACGCTGCTGGAATCGGTCGAAGCCCTGGCGCGCGGGTTCCATCCCTCCAAGCAGATCATTATCATCAGTGACGGCCAGGATACGGGTTGGCACACCGAGAGCCCGGCCCAGTGGCGGCTCGTCTACGATGCCGTTAAACGCCTTCCAGTGGCGCCGCAGATCATCCTGCGCACCCTCGACCTGCCGAAGGAATTCAGAAACGCGGCCGTGGCCGACGTGACCTTCTCGCGCGACGTGGTGGGAACCGACCGCGAAGTCACCGTCAACGTGCGTGTTGAAAATACAGGCACTGAGGCCGTTACACCCAACGAAGTGAAACTGACAGTTGGCGGGGAGGAATTGATCGACAACACGCTGGGCCAGATAGTGCCCGGGGCATCGGAGACGCTGCGTTTCCCCTACCACTTCAAGAAGGAGGGGTCGCACGTGATGACTGCGCGTGTGGTCGTCAACGATGAACTGCCCCAGGACAACGAATTCCCGCGGGTGCGTCACGTTATAGGCAGGCTGCCCGTCCTGCTGGTCGACGGCAATCCCGCAGGGCGTTTCATGGAAAGGGCGGCGGCTTTCACGGCGCTGGCTCTCGCGCCCGCCCCACGGACGGCTAACGGCGAGGATGCGGTACAGCCCGTCCCTCAACCCGCTGGTGGAACCCCCGATTTCCTGGTGCGCCCGGAGCTGGTCGATGCCCCGGGACTGGCAGAGGTGGAATCGTTCGACGACTACGCGGTGATCGTGCTGGCCGACGTTCCGCGCGTGCCCGAACGGACGGCCGACAGGCTGGCCAGCTACGTATCCGCCGGCGGGGGCCTGCTGGTCGCCCCCGGCGAACGCGCGATCCCCGAGTTTTACAACGAATGGAGTCAAGGTGCGGGGCGGCGGCTCATGCCGGCGCAACTCGAGCAGCGAGCGATCATCGAAAATCCGGACGACGAAGCCACGCCTTCCCTCAGTACCTTCAGCCATCGCTGCCTGCGCACCGTGGCCGATGCCGGACAGAGCGATATCGGCAGCTTGCGCCTGTCCGCCTATTGGCAGCTCAAGGAAGACGACTACGACGAAAACGTTGGCGTCGGCGGGCGCTTCAACAATGGCGACGCCTTCCTCGTCGAACGCAAGCTGGGCAGGGGCTTCGTGCTGGTCAGCGCCTGTTCGCTGGATACGCGCGGAAGCAACCTGGCGACGCGCCATGCGTTTGTGCCTCTTCTGCACGAGATGGTCAGCTACCTCGCAAACCCGGCCGGAGTTCAACTGAAGTGCGAGCCGGGCGCCGGACTTGCCCTGCGTCTCACGGACAAGGCTCCAGCTTCCGGCACGCGTGCTTCCCGCACTGCCCCCGACGTCCGGACCCCCGCCACGGCCGTTGCCCCGGATGGCGGGAAACGTGCCGCCCAGCTGATCACGGGTGCCGAGGGCATCCGCGCCACTGTTGGTGGACATGCCGTACCGGGCCTGTACCGGATCGAGCTGCCGGAGGACGGCCGCACGCCGTTGACAGATGTTCTCGCCGCAGACGGCACAATCCCGTTCACAGTTGAAGGCAGTGTCAACGAGAGCCGCCTCTCCGTGCTCGATGACGAAGACATCACGTTTGTGACCAAGTATGCCGATTTCGTGCAGACCGAATCACTCGACCAAGTGAAACACATTCTCTCGGGCAAAGCCTTTGGCGAAGAACTCTGGAAGTTCCTTGCCGTGGGGGCGCTGTTTTTCCTGCTGGCCGAAAACGCTCTCACGCGCTGGATTGCCATGCGGCGCAAGTCCGGTCAGAACCTCCAGATAGAATTCGAAGAGAAAAACGCCCCCTCACCGGGCTTTATCGAGCAAGCGAAAAGAATCAAAGAAAAGCTCGCCCGGGCACGCGTGGCCGGCAGCCCTTCGGCAAGTTCAGGATAGACGGTGAGGTGAAAGGAACGCCACATTAGAAGTGCAGTGGGAGGGGCAGCGGCCTCGCTGCCCGCGGACGCCGAGGCCGGCGTCCCTCCCGTAGGTGCGTAATGGCATAGTAGAATGACTTTGATCCCGTCCTCAGGACGGGGTTTCCGAAAATGAAAAGAACATCTAAACGAGACATTGATGACTGATATCGAATTCGGCAGAGCTGACATGATCACGGGAGCGGTCCCCACGTTTCTCGTTGTCCTGATGCTGCTGGCGTTCCTTGGCGCCTGGATTGGCACGCACCTGTTCAAGCGCGGCTTCGAGCATCCCCTCCTGCATCGCACCTCCATCCTGGTCCGCATCCTGATCGGGTCCGCCGCGGTATGGGCTATGTTCCAGGTCGCGGGCCGGTTCCTGCTGCTGACCACGAGCTGGTCGCTGTGGTTCTCGGCCCTGCTGTGTGCCACCGCCGTGGAAGTGTCTGCCTGGCTCTACGGGCTGGATCGCGCCTCGGTGTCTCCCGGTATCGGCCGTGTGCTCCTGGCCCTGCGCATCGGCATGATCGTGCTGGTCGTCATCATACTGGTTCAGCCGGTCCTGTCGCGCGAGCTTAGAAAAGGCATAGACCGCTGCGTGGTAGTGCTGATCGATGACTCGGAGTCGATGCACTTTGTAGACAGAAACCTGGGTGTCCTCGACAAACTGAAGATCGCCGCCCTTTACGACGTAGAGGCAGCCAGGGATCGTTATCAACTCGGAACCGTTGTGGATGACCTGCGGGATCTCCGCGAAGACCTGCGCGCCCAGCAGGAGGACCTCGCGGCACAAGGCGCCAAGCCGGCCGCCGGGGAGGTAAAGAAGAGGAAGAAGGGGTTGAAGGAATCGCTCGAGCAAGCGCGCGCGTCAGTCACGCAGCACGAGCGAGTTGTAGCACAAGTCGCGCTCGAAGGACAGTCTCTCGACCAGGCCGTGCGCGAACGCATGAGCGATATACACCACCGCCTCAAAGACCGCTTGGGACGTCAACTGGATGAAGCCCTGCTGAGGGTTGATGGTATCGATGAAGAGTTCTCCGCTCAGCAGTACCGGCCTGTGCGCGAACAAATGAACGCGGTTCTCGACGAGCTGGACCAGCTTCTGCAGCGCCTGCCTCCGGCCATTGCCGGTGCGAACCAGGCCTACTACAACTCCCTTAGCGAAGATAAGCGTCAGGCCATCGACAGGGGTGCAGCACGCACGCGCGCCGCTATTGCCCGTGAACTCCTTCTCAGCGACAAGCTCGACGGCAAGAGCATCATGCAACGCCTGCGGGACAAGTATACGGTCAAGGTCGTTCGCTTCGCTGCCGAGTCAGAGGAAATAGATGCCGAGAAGTGGATCCGGGAAGAAGGCGCCCAGCGGCTGAAATCAGAGGCTCCCACCAAAGAAACTGACGAAATTGCCGCCGGGCCCGTCCCTCCCGTTCTGCCCGGGGAGGCCGCAGGGGCCAAAGGGGAGTTTCGACAGTCCACCGACTTGACCGGCGCCCTGGAAGACCTGGCCGAGAAGATCCCACCGCAAAACCTGGCCGGTGTACTCCTGCTGACCGACGGCCGCCACAACGGTGCGTCGCGGGTTGAAGCCGTAGCCAGGACCCTAGGCGTTCAGAACTCACCCGTCTGTCCCGTGGTCATCGGCGCCACGGATCCACCCATAGATGCCGCCATCCTCAAGTCCAAGGCCCCCGAGACCGTCTATCTCGGCGACCGCATGAGCGTCCGCGTCGACCTCAAGCTGGATGGCTTGCGCGGCGAGAAAGTGCGCGTGAAACTGATGCACGAGGATGAAATCGTGGATGAGGAGACAATCGACGTTCCCGATAAGAGCTTCCGCACCACGGCGCATTTTGCGGACACCCCCGAGGAAGAAGGGGTCTTCATCTACACGGTGGAAGTCGAACAGCTCGAACGCGAGATCTTTCACGACAACAACACCTGTCAGTTCGATGTGGCGGTCTCGGATGACCGCACCAACGTATTGCTGGTTGAAAACAAACCGCGCTGGGAATACCGGTACCTTCGCAACCTCCTTTACGGGCGGGACAAGTCCGTGCATCTGCAGTTCGTTCTTCTCAATCCGTCACTACTGACGGATGCGCCTCCCCTTGAGCGGGTGCGTGCATCCGCGGCGCGCGAATTCGGTGATTCGGAAGCCACGGATCTCCCCATGGGCAGGAGCGAATGGCTGAAGTTCGACGTCATCATTCTGGGTGACATTCCCCCCGGGGCGCTGGATAGCCAGGCGCTACACCATATCGAGCACTGTGTCGAGAACCGCGGGACGCTACTGGTCGTGATCAGCGGTCCGCTCCACATGCCCCATGCCTTTGACAGCAGCGTGATGAAGCGCATGCTTCCCATCGAGTATGAACAAGACGATTCGCCGCAATTCATATCTCCCGAGCCTGCCTACCGCATGGCACTGACGCCCGACGGGCGCGTCCACATGATCACACGCCAGTCCAGCAGTTCTTCCGAGAACCGGCAGATCTGGGCTGGTGTGCCGCCGCTGGTCTGGCGCCATGCCATCCGCGGCACCAAGGACGGTGCCACCGTTCTGGCCTACGCCGAACCCGTCGCGTTCGAGACGACTCCACCGACGGGGGCTGCTCCGGGGGGAGAACAGGCAGTGGCGGCCACCGACACTGAGGACACTACACAGCGCCCTTCGGCCGATCTTCAAGCTTTAAAGGACAGAATTGCCCAGAGAGAGGATCGTCACAAACAAAACGCGCTGCTTGTTATACAGAAGTACGGAACAGGGCGTGTGGCCATGTTCAACTTCGACCAGACGTGGCGGCTGCGCTATCGCACCGGCGATATATATCACCACAAACTCTGGGGGCAGTTGCTGCGCTGGGGAACCGGGGAGAATCTTAGATCCGGCACCGACCTGGTGCGCGTGGGGAGCGACAAGCTCACCTACGGTCTCGACGAACCCATCACGATCATCGCCAAGATTCTTGATGAGGATTACGAACCGGTCCAGGAGTCCCGTGTCTACGCACGCATCTACAAGGACAACAATCTCCTGTCACAGAAGCGCCTGGTCTATCGCAAGGATTCCAACGGTATCTACGAGACCCAACTTCCGCCTCTCGCTGAATCCGGCCGTTATCGGATCGAATTGCAGGGACGCAAGATTGCCAGCATTCTCAGTTCAACCGACACCGACAAGGTAGAGACCGAATTACTGGTAATGAACATCAGGAACTCCATCGAGTTGGCCGAACTGACGGCCGACCGGGATGTTCCCACCAGGATCGCCGGCCTCAGTGACGGCGCGATCTCCACGCCGGAAGACGCCGCCAAAGTGCTTGACGCCTTCGGTGCTCCGAGAGAAACTTTCATCGAGAGGAATGATACAGCCCTCTGGGATTGGTGGCCGCTGTTTTGCCTGATGGTCGGCATCATCACCACGGAGTGGATTGTTCGTAAGAGGAGAGGATTAATCTGAAACCTGAAGATGTAAACATGACACCCGACAATGACAGACATTTCGAAGAACTTCCACCCGCCATCGTGGCGGCGCTGAAGGGCCTTATCAACCGGGTGCACTTCGTTATCTGGTTGCGCGGGAGCCTGGCCGTGGCCGCGGTTTTCGTGGGATCGATGCTTGCCATCATGGCCATCGACGCCTCCGTTGTCCTGATACCACAAAGCGTACGCTGGCTGACCTCGGCCGGGGGTATCATTGCTACTCTCGGCACCGCCTACTGGCTTCTGTGCCGGCCTTTCCGGAAAAAACTCACCCTGACCAGGATCGCACGCCTGCTGGAGACAAGGCACGAGGAACTGGAAGAGCGCATCAGTTCCGCGGTGGAACTGCTGTCGAGCAAGGAAAGTGACGATTACCTCGGGTCCCGGCAACTGATAGACATCCTCGCCAATGAAGCCGTATCCGACGTGAGCTCCCTGAATCCCCAGTCTGAGTTCACCACCCAGGCTGCCCGGCCTTACATCGTGGCCTCGTCGGTCTTCATGGCCGTACTTGTCCTGCTCTTCATTGCCTGGCCGGGCCAGACCTCCAGGCTCTTTGCCCGTGCCCTGGCTCCTTACGCCGAGATAGGCAATGTCCACGCGGCGAAGCTCGGAATCAAGCCGGGCGACACGGTCATTGCTTCGGGCGATCCCCTGCTGATCGAAGTGGAGATGTACCTCCCGGCGGTTTCCCGGGCCGAATTGAGGCGGGTTCACGAAGACGGATCCGAGGTGGTTGAGCGCATGACCCTCCTCTCCGCGAAAGAAGACAAGATATCCCGCTTCTCACTGAGATTCCCGGTGGTCACCGAGACATTCAGGTACCGCGTAAGGGCCGGCAGGGCTGTCAGCGGGTACTACACCATAGAGGTGGTACAGCGTCCGGCCGTGGAGAACCTGACCGTGCGCTACGACTTCCCCGCTTACACGCGCCTGCCCCCGCATATTGACGCCGACAGCACCGGCGATATCGTTGCCCTGGCCGGCACACACACCACGATCGCCGCCCACTTGAATAAGGATATCCAGTCCGGAGACCTCATGGTCGACGGCGCAGCCACGCCCGGCCGCACGGACAGCCGAAAGGATAAGCGTCCCTTGCTGAGCTGGCCGGTCACGCTGCAAAACAAGCAGTCCGGCACGTGGTGGCTGGAGGTCAAGGACCTCAATGGGTTCGAGAACCTTCCGGCAATGCGAAAACTCAGGGCGCTGGCCGACCGCGTGCCCAGCATCCAGATAACCGAACCAGCCCAGGCCACTCTCAAACTCAAACCCGATGATCTTGTCCCCTTTCTCTATGTGGCAAGGGACGATTTCGGCATTGGCGCGGTGAACATGCTGGTGGCAATTGATGGCGCCGACGCAGATCTGACTCCCGGGGAGTTACCCGCGGGGCAGGAAGGCGTACCGGGTATATGGCTCGGGAAGACCGCCCTGGACCTGTCCGCCCTGGACCTGGAGCGTGCACGCCGCCTGACCGTCCAGCTTAGTGTGGCCGATATCCTTCCTGCGAGCATGGGCGGGCCGCAGTCCGTAGTTAGCGAGAAAATCACAATAGATATCGATCGTGGGGCGAAATCGTTCGTCAAGCAGACCTTCGATGCGCAGGAAAAGGAAATTCGCGAGGGCCTGGAGGACGCCCTGGCCAAACTCGAGGGTGCCGAAAGGGTCACCAAGAAAGCTGTTAGCCTGCCCGAAAACCAGGGCAAAGACCCCTGGACAAAGGCGAAGGACGAGATTGAAGCTATGCGCCGGGAATTGGCTGCCGTGGAATCGGAAATGCGCGACATGTCTGAGAAAGTGGAAGGCACCGCCTTCTCGCGGCTCGGCCCGCAGATGGCCAGCGCCGTCGCTGACGGTATCGAGCCGGCCCGAAAGGAAGCCGAGTTGATTCAACTGTCGGACAAAGCTGCCGATCGCAAGGCCCACGCCCAGGCCGCTGATGCGGAAATCGGCGACTCCATTGCACAGGTGGAAGACCTCCTCAAAGAGCTTGATAAGACCGCCGAACAGGTCGATGCGCTGGCCAAGCTTTCCGACATGGCTCGCCAGGAAGCAAGACTGGCCCAGGCCGCACAGGACCTCGCGGCGGCAGGTCAGGACATCCAACCGTGGCAGCAGGAGCAACAGGCTCTGGCGGGTCAACTCGCTGAGATGGTGAAGGGCAATCCCGAGGCCATGCAGAACCTGATTGACGGTCAGCAGCGGGAGGCGGGGGCCCTGGCCAGGCAGGCCGCCGGATTGGCTGAAAGACAGGAGGCCCTGCGCCAAATTGCCGACAATATGCAGGCGCCCGAGGCGACGGACCAGGTTCGCCAGGCCCTTCTGGATGAAATCCAGCGACAGCAGCGTGACGTTGCACGCGACACGGTGGGACTTCAGCAAGGGATGTCAGAAGAACAGGGAGAACCGTTCCAGCAGGTGGCCCAAGCTGCGCAGACTACCTGGGACGCGGCGCAGGAAGTCGCGCACGACAACCTTGACCAGGCTCTGGATTCAGCTCAGCAGGCTCAGCAGCAACTTCAACAGGCCGCTTCTCAACTTCAACAGCAGTCGCCTCGGCAACCTTCCGGTCAGAGCCCGTCAGGACAATCACCTTCAGGACAATCACCCTCAGGACAATCACCTTCAGGGCAATCACCCTCAGGGCAATCACCTTCGGAACAATCACCCTCAGGACAATCACCCTCAGGACAGTCAGCCCAACAGGGCAGCCCCCAGGGTCAGCAGGCGGCACAACTTGCTGACAGGCAGGCAGCCATTGCCGATCAGATAGACTCCATTGCGCAGGGCAACCTGGGCGACGCCCTGGCTGCCATGCAGGAGCAGATAGATCAGGACGCCGGAGGTCTTGCACAGGATGCGGCCAGCTTGGAAGACAGCGTTACGGACTGGTCTCCTGAGTCAGAACCGCCATTCGGCTTGGCCGGTCAGGCCGCAGACCAGCTTGCCATGGCTGCCGACCAGGCCTTCGGTGCCGAAGAAGCGTTTGATGACATGTTCGGCCAGGATCCCGGTCAGGAAGGCGGTGAACAGAGCGCCCAGAGTCAAGGGCAGGGTCAAGGTGAGGGCCAGGGCGAAGGCCAAGGTGAAGGCGAAGGCCAGGGTCAAGGCGAAGGTCAAGGGCAAGGCCAGGGTGAGGGCGAAGGCCAAGGTGAGGGCCAAGGCCAGGGTCAAGGCGAAGGTCAAG
This sequence comes from Kiritimatiellia bacterium, assembly GCA_030744755.1. Lineage (GTDB taxonomy): Bacteria > Verrucomicrobiota > Kiritimatiellia > UBA8416 > JADHWI01 > JASLPY01. Next base: position 57,149 of record JASLPY010000009.1, read on the forward strand.
GGCAAGGACAAGGTGAGGGCGAAGGCCAGGGTCAAGGCGAAGGGCAAGGGCAAGGCCAGGGTCAAGGCGAAGGCCAAGGGCAAGGCCAGGGTGAAGGTCAAGGTCAAGGACAAGGTCAAGGGCAAGGCCAGGGTGAAGGTCAAGGTCAAGGACAAGGTCAAGGGCAAGGCCAGGGTGAAGGTCAAGGACAAGGGCAAGGTCAGGGGCAAGGGCAGGGGCAAGGCGGTCAATCGTCTCCGCAGCCGGCCCAACAGGCCGCTGCGCAGGCTCTGCAGCAAGGCGCCGAAGCTTTATCGCAGCTGAACCAGGCTTTAGGAGCCCAGGTTGCTGCGCTGCCGCAGGAAGGCTTGCAGGATTCCGGCGTTGCCGCGTCGCCCGCCGCACCCGCGCTTGCACAAGGGTTTGCCCAGGCTTCGGAAGCCGCTGATGTCGCCTATGCTCCTGCCGCGGCCCAGGCCGCCCAGGCTGCCGCACAGTCTCTCGGCAGCGCAGCCCAGGCCGCTGCGCAGAGCATGGGCATGGAATCATCTCCGGCCATGCCACCCAGTGCTTCGTCGGGCCAAGGTCAAGGCCAAGGTCAAGGTCAGGGTCAGGGCCAGGGTCAAGGGCAAGGACGGCAGCAGTTCGCGCTGCAGGGCGATGTGCCGGCCGAACTGAAGCGGCACGGCGTCTCACTGGCTGACTGGTTGCGCTTCAAGGGAGAGATGCGCGGCGAGATCACCGAGCAGGCCGGTGAGGACTCCCCACCCGAGTACCGCGACCTGGTTAAGAAGTATTTCCGCGAACTCGCCCGGCAGGGGGCGAAAGAGGAAGATAAGGTGAAGAAATGAGAAACGGTCGTCCAGCCGGTCCCGGGACCCTGTTGCTGCTTGCGCTGTTGGCGTTGCCTGTGTTCGTCCCTCTCTCCCACGCCGAACGCGCCTCCAACGTTCTTACACCTTTCCAGGCCGAGGTGGACGCGGCCGTTGAAAAGGGTCTTCATTTCCTGGCCGGAAAGCAAAAGGAGAATGGCTCGTTCGAAGGTGGCAAGGGCGATGTCACCGCCATCGTGTCGCTGGCCGGCATGGCTTTCCTGGCAAAAGGCCACACGCCTGGCTACGGCCCCTACGGAAAGCATATCAATCGCTGCATCGACTACTTGATCAGCCAGCAGCAGCCCAACGGGATGCTCGTGCATCGCCATGGCAATCACGGCGGTATGTACTCCCACAACATCAGCACACTTTTCCTTTCGGAAGTGTGCGGGATGCTCGACCCCCCGCGCGAGAAACGGCTGGCCAAGGCCCTCGGCAAGGCGGTCAGGCTCATTATCTCGGCCCAACAGGTTCCGAAAGACGACAACCATCGCGGCGGATGGCGCTACAAACACGATTCGCGCGACAGCGATCTCTCCTGCAGCGGTTGGGCGGTCATGGCGCTACGCTCAGCCCGTCTCAACGGCGCGCCCGTGCCGGACGAGTCAATCGAAGAAGGTGTGGCCTACATCATGAGGCGCTGTGACGAAGCCCGGGGAACCTTTGGATACCAGGACCGAAACGGCCATGCTGTGACACTGACCGGTGCGGCACTGCTATGCCTGGAGTTAACCGGCTCGCACGGGAAGGATCTGACCTTCAATGCGGGTGACTACATTCTCAACAGCATGAAGCAGTTACCCGGCCAGGGGCACGCCTACTACGGCAACTACTACAACGCCCAGGCCATGTTCCAGCTCGGTGGCAAGTACTGGGAGAAGTATGCCGAGTGGATGTACAACCAATGGCTGGAAAAACAGCATGAGGATGGATCCTGGCGCCATGGCGGTCACGGCGAGACATACAGTACCGCCATGATGCTGCTAGCCTTCACTGTCCCTTACCGCCAACTTCCCATCTACCAACGCGACGAAACGGTGGATGAAGAGAAGTAGGGCGTTGTTCAACGCCCAACGCTCAACGTCCAACGCCCAACGTCCAAGTTGGTCCCGCCCCATGCTAAGATCAGGTGGAGACAGGTCTTTTCCGCGGAATTTGTTCTTTTTTTGTCTTTTCTGTAATATCAAGGCAGTGTTTCGCCCAATACAGTGTAGGGAAGCACGGTTGGCGTGTATTCCGGTGGAGTTTGCATGACCTCTGAGCCGACAGACAAGTATGTGGAGTTGCTGACAGATTGTCAGAGCCGGCTCTACGGGTATATTTACTCCCTAACCGGGCGGGCGGACGTGGCCAGGGAAATCCTCCACGACACCAACCGGAAGCTGTGGGAAATCAAAGACAGCTACGACCCCAGCCGGGAATTTGTGCCGTGGGCATTCAAGGTAGCCTTCAACCAGGTCCGAACCGACCGCAAACGCCGGAAACGTGAACGCCTGGTCTTCCTCGATGAAAAGACACTTCACGCGCTGGCCGACGAACACACGTCCTCGCGTGACCGGGTTGACGATCGCGTCGTGGCGCTGGAGACCTGCCTGGGCAAACTCAAGTCCGGTCAGCGCAAACTGATCGAAGACTATTATCATGGTGGCGCTTCCGTTGACGCACTCGCGGAAGCTGTGAATCGGCGGGCAAACTCGGTGGCGGTGACGCTTCATCGGATTCGTCAAGCCCTTGCCGACTGCATCCGGAGGGCCATGGCATGACCTCGAAGGAACCCCGTTTTGACGAGCTGGACAATCTCCTGTGTGCCCTTGCCGCGGATGCCCTGGACGAATCGCAGCGAGAAGCGCTGGAAGAACTCCTCAACACCAGTGCCGACGCGCGGCAGCGCTACCTGGATTACATGTCCGTGGACGCCATGCTTCAATGGCGGTTCACCCCCGAGCAGCAGGTCTCCTTGCCCAAACCGGCACCCAAAATACTGCAATGGCCAATCCGCGTGGGGCTGGCTGCCGCGGCGGCCCTGCTGATAGGCATGCTGGCCGTGCACAGCCTGTGGCGGCCGAACCCGGCGGTTCCGCCGGAGCCTGGTCCCGCAATTGCCGTCCACATCCCGTCGGATTATGTCACGCCCCTGGATATCCCAGGCTGGCGGGTGTTGGTCCATAAGGACGCCGTCCGCGGACAGTGTGATCGGACTTCTCTCGAACTCACGGAGGGCGATGCCTACGTCCAGTCCATTCCCACGGACGGCCAACGGCTTCCCTTCTCCGTAAACACCCCGGCGGGCGTCGCGACCGCGCGGGGAACGCGCTTTCATGTTATAGCGAAAACAGGAAAGGACAAAACAGAAGTGAACCTCACCAACACTACAGCTAAGGCTGTCCATATGACACGCGTGCTCGTAATGAGCGGCATCGTAGCATTGAGCAACTCCTGGGGCATGGCTGAAGCCAATTCCGGCGAGCGATTGGAGAGTACATCTGACACTGCTCCAAAGAAACTGATGCAGGAGGGCCACTACAAGGAGGCCCTGGACATCTACAAGAAACTCGTCGTGGACCCGGCCCACACCGGTGCCGAAGCAGGTGATGATCTGGGAGCTGCTCTGCAATGCATGAACCAGCTCGGCCGTCCCGACGGCTGGGACGAACTGGCAGAGAAAGCCATAAACGCTCACCCCAAAGACTGGCGCCTGTTGTGGTCGTCGGCTCGGGGCTACTATCACTCGGTGCACTATGGGCGCATCTCGGACGGCAAGTTCTATCGCGGCCACCACATCCGCAGCGGACGCCAGATCAATGCCCGACTCCGCGACCGCATCCGCGCGTTGCAGTTGATGCAGCAGGCCCTGCCCTTCATCGGCAAGGACGATGACCCCAAGAAAGTCAGCGCGTTCTACATGGACCTGGCAAGTCAACTGCGCGGGTATCACAACGCCTGGATTCTCCAGGCGCTGACGGATATCGAAAACCTGCCTGACTTGGACGATCCGAACGCTTGGGGTCGCACTCGCCACGCGCCCGTGCATGAAGACAACCGACCCGTGTTCTATCCACTGCCGAAGAGTTGGAAGACTGCCCGAAATGACGGCGAACGCTGGCGCTGGCTGCTGCACAAAGCGGCTGAAGCCGATCCCGAACGCAAGAACACGTTCGAACTGGAGTTTGCCGACTTCCTACGGAATCAGTTCGGTGTGCAGACGCTCGGTTCCCTGCGCAGGACGGACGCAGACGGAGCTCCCGTGAGCGGTCTTTATGCCGCTCATACGCTCGACGACAACGAAACACTTGCCCGACTCGCCACCGGCGTCCAGCGGCTCAAGCTGCCCAAGGATTTCAGCTTCATCACACGCTACCGGAAGATCGCCGGCGATAGACCCCCGGAGAAGCCCTCACCCATCAAGGATCTCACGTATAGCTACTACGAAGGTGACTGGGACGAGCTGCCCGACTTCGACAAGCTGAAGCCCAAAGCAACCGGCAAGATCCCCAAGGGCCGCTTCGATGCTACGGTGGGCAAACGCAAGGACTACTTCGGGCTCGTCTTTGAGGGGACACTCCAGGTTCCCAAGAGCGGGACCTACACGTTCACGCTCGATTCGGATGACGGCTCGATCCTGCAGGTCGGGGACGCTTTTGAACTCAACTACGACGGCCTGCACGGCATGGGCCAGCCAAAGAGCGCTACCGCCGAGCTTGAGAAAGGCAGCGTTGCCATTCGGGCCGGAATGTTCGAGAAGACAGGCGACGAAGGGTTGGGAGTGACCTGGTCAGGGCCCGGGTTCACGGGTGAACGTTTGTCTCGCTTCACCCACGTGACGCCCGAGGAAAAGGCGCTCAACACGCTGGCCGGCATCTACGAGAACCGCCTACAGCTCTCGCGCGCGGCGAAAGTCTGGGAGGAGAGCATCGAGCGCTACGGTGCGGGCAACGGGGGCTTCAAGCAGGATCGGCTCGACCAGATTCTGAAGGCGTGGTGCCGCCTCGAAGGCACCGGCATGCATCCGGCTGGTGAGAAGGTGGAGCTCAGTTTCTCGTTCCGCAACGCTCGCCGAGTCAACTTCGTCGCGCACAAAGTGAAGCTCGACACGTTCATCGAGGATATCAAGGCCTACATAAAGTCCGACCCCAAGGATCTGGACTGGCAACGGACCAACCTTGACGCCATCGGCAATCGGCTTGTGAAGGAGAACGAGGCTAAATACCTGGCCGAAAAGGCGGCGGAATGGGCCGAGCTTCTGAAGCCGGCCGACGATCACTGGGAGAAACGTATCGACATTGAGACCCCGCTGAAAGCCTCCGGCCTGTACCTGCTCAAAGCCACGGCGGCTGATGGAAACACGAGCCGGCTTCTGGTGTGGATCACCGACAGCGTGATCGTGGACAAGCGTATCCACGACAACCATCTCTACTTCGTGTCCGATGCCACGACGGGCGAACCCCTCCCGCAGGCCAACCTGGAGTTCTTCGGCTGGAAGAACGAATGGCACCGCGGGCAAAGGCGAAGACATACCAAGGTCGTGAACTTCGCAGAGATCACCGACGCGCAGGGCGTTGCGGTCCCGAACGCGGCTGTCGCCCCCCAGGACTACTCCTACCTGGTTATCGCCAGAACCGAGGCCGACAGCCGGTTTGCCGTGCTGGGCTTTACGGGTATGCGGCGCGCACCCTATCGCCATATCGCCCCGAACAGGGCCCGTGCCTACATTGTGACCGACCGGCCCGTGTACCGCCCGAAGCAGAAAGTCCACATTCATTCATGGGTCCGACATGCCCGTTACGATCTGGAGGACATCTCGCGCTATGCCGGCCGGTCGTTTGTCCTGCGTATCAACGATCCCACGGGGAAGAAGCTGCTGGACAAATCGTTCAAGGCCGACACGTTCGGCGACTTCCAGCATCGGCTGGACCTGGCGGAAGACGCGCGTCTCGGCCGCTACGGGATCTCGGTCATCGCAAAGGACTTTCCGGACCCGGTGACTGGAAAGAAGCGAAAGGAGTATCACCTCGGCTCATTCAATTTCAATGTCGAAGAATATAAGAAGCCCGAATACGAGGTAACCGTCGAGGCCCCGAAGGAACCGACGAAACTGGGCGACACGATTGAGGCCACGGTCAAGGCCAGGTACTACTTCGGTGCCCCCGTGACCAAGGCCAGGGTCAAGTACACGGTTCGACGCACCGAGCACTACAACAACTGGATGCCACCCCGCCGCTGGGACTGGTTCTACGGTGAGGGTTATTGGTGGTTCTGGCAGCCTTACGACTGGTATCCGCGCTGGCCCGTCTGGGGATGCATCGGCCCCCGCCACTGGCATCGGGCCGGACCTCCGGAGATCGTCCAGGAAAACACCGTGGAAATAGGTGCTGAGGGCGAGGTGAAGATCAAGATCGATACGGCCGTGGCCAAGGCCCTGCACGGCGACGTGGATCACAAGTACGAGGTCACAGCAGAGGTCGTCGATGAATCACGGCGCACGATTGTCGGCAAAGGGTCGGTCATCGCAGCTCGCCAGCCATTCAAGGTATTTGCCTGGTCGGAGGAAGGCCATTACCGCGTCGGAGATGAGATTACGGCCAAGTTCCAGGGGCGAACGCCGGACGGCAAGCCCGTGGAGGGAAAAGGCAAGGCCGTACTATATGCGGTCGCTTATGACAACCAAGGCAACCCCGAGGAAGAAGAAGTCCAGACATGGGACGTTGGCACCGACGAGAACGGCACAGCCAAACTCTCGATCAAGGCGCACGCAGCGGGGCAGTATCGCCTGTCCTACAAGCTGACAAGCACGAAAGGTCATGAACGCGAGGGTGCGATGATGCTTGTGGTACGCGGCAAAGGCTTTACGGGCGCCGACTTCCGATTCAACGACCTCGAGTTGATCCCGGACAAGGCCGAGTACAAGGTCGGCGACCGCATGCAACTCATGGTCAACACGGCGCGGAAGAACAGTACGGTACTGCTCTTTCCACGGGCGGTCAGTGGCGTAACGCCGAAGCCCATCGTTCTGCGGCTCGACGGCAAGAGCGTGACCAGGGAGTTCGAGATCACGGCCCGCGACCTGCCCAACTTCCATATCGAGGCTGTCACGGTGAGCGGTGGCCGCATCTTCACGCAGACGCGCAACATTGCCGTGCCGCCCGAGAAACGAGTACTGGACGTGGCCATCGCGCCGTCCGAGACGCGCTACAAACCCGGCGCGGCGGGCAAAGTGAAGATTCGGCTGACTGATATTCACGGCAAGCCGTTCGAAGGGCAGGCAGTGGTCTCGGTTTACGACAAGTCCGTCGAGTACATCTCCAACAACCGACCGCAGGACATCAAGGTCTTCTTCTGGAAATGGCAGCGGCAACACGGCCCGTACCGCGTAGACAGCCTTTCGCGGCGCTTCGCTCAACTCTTGAAGAAGGATGAGAAATTCATGCGCAACGTCGGGGCCTATGGTGCACAGCAGGCTTTATGGAAGAACGCGACGGAGCGCCCGGAATCCGCAATGATGAGGGACAGCGCGGCGAGCGGCTATCATCTCGCCTCCAAACGAGGTGGGATCCTTACAGCTTACTACAGTGGGGCTGATAAGAAGGCAAGCAAGGGCAAGAGTCTGCTGATGGAGTCCGCGTCGTCCATGAATATAGCACCGCAAGCGGCCTCGGCGAAGTTCAACGATAGCGCCAATGCCTTGTCCGCCGCGGCACCACCGCCCTTGATGGCAGCCACCGTGCGCAAGGATTTTGCCGACACGGCCTGCTGGAGTGCCGACATCACGACCGACCAGAATGGCGAAGCGGAGATCGATCTCACCATGCCGGAGAACCTGACCACCTGGAAGATACAGGTCTGGGCGTTGGGACACGGTACCGTGGTTGGCGAGGGGAGCACCGAAGTCGTCACCAGCAAGGATTTGCTCATCCGCCTGCAGGCGCCGCGTTTCTTTGTGGAACGGGACAAAGTCCTACTCAGCGCGAACGTGCACAACTACCTGGACGGCAAGCGTGACGTGCGCGTAGCGCTCGAAATGGACGGCGGCAACCTGGTCGCGGCAGACAAGAAGAGCATGGTCCAGACCATTTCGCTTGCCGCCAAGAAAGATAAGCGCGTGGACTGGTGGGTCAACGTCGAGAAAGAGGGCCGCGCGACGATCCGCATGAAGGCTCAGACCACGGACGACGCCGATGCCATGCAGATGGAATTCCCGGTTTACGTTCACGGCTCACTGCGCACGGAGTCCTGGAGCGGGGTGCTGAAGACTGGAGAGAAGATTGCCAAGCTGCTCATGCAGGTGCCGAAGGAGCGCCGCCCGGACCAGTCGCACCTCGAGATCCGGTATTCGCCCAGCATCGCCCTGGCCATGGTCGACGCGTTGCCCTACCTGGCCCGGTATCACCACAAGAACTGCGAGAGCATCATCCACCGCTTCATGCCTGCCGTGCTCACGAAGAAGCTGCTGGCGGACATGGATATCGACCTGAACACACTGCGGGAGAAGACGACAAACCTGAACCCGCAGGAGATCGGCGATTCTAAAAAGCGCGCCAAACAGTGGAAGAAGTTTGACACCAATCCGATCTTCGATAACGCCAAGGTCACGTCACTCGTCAAGAAGGGCCTGGCCGATCTCGGCGCACTGCAGAACCAGGATGGCGGCTTCAGCTGGCTCCCCCACGTGCGACATCGCCGGGACTCGGACGCGCACACCACCGCATTGGTCGTTCACGGGCTCAAAGTGGCGAAGGATAACGGACTGGCACTGGTGCCGAACATGCTCGAGCGCGGTGTCGCCTGGCTGGAGAAATACGAAAAGGGAGAGGTCAAGAAGATCAAGAACGCCCCCGAGCAGATAAAGCCCTACAAGCATCAGGCGGGCAACCTCGACGCGTTCGTTTACCTGACCCTGGCCGAGAACGGCAAGATGAACAAAGAGATGCGTGACTTCCTGTATCGCGACCGGCTGAAGCTGGCGCGCTACTGCCAAGCCCAGATCGGGCTGGCATATCACATGCAGAAGCAGGTCGAAAAGCGGGACGTCATCGTCCGCAACCTGAGACAGTTCCAGGTCGTGGACAAGGAGAACCAGAGCGCATACCTGGATCTGCCGAACAAATCCTACTGGTGGTACTGGTATGGAAATGAAATCGAAACCATGGCGATGTACCTGCGGCTGCTGGTCGCCATAGAGCCCAACAGCGACGTCACCAGCGGGTTCGTCAAGTACCTGCTCAACAACCGAAAGCACGCGACCTACTGGCATTCAACACGCGACACGGCGCTGTGCCTCGAGGCCATCGCGCGTTACATCCGGGCGACCGATGAAGACAAGCCGGACATGACCGTGAGTGTGTCGATCGACGATGACGAGCGCAAGGAAGTGCGCATCACACCGGACACGATCTACACATTCGACAATGTGGTCGAGCTGAAGGGGCAGGATGTCACGACCGGTAAACACACCGTGACATTTGAGCGGGAGGGGACCGGGCGCCTTTACTTCAACGCTTACCTGACCACCTTCTCGCTGGAGGATCACATAAAGAAGGCCGGCCTCGAGATCAAGGTCGAGCGGCGCTATTACAAGCTCGTCCCCGAGGAGTTCTCGATTAAGTCGACGGGTTCCCGTGGCCAGGTTGTGGGCCGTCGCGTGGACAAGGTGAAGCGCGTGCTGCTCAAGAACGGCGACGTGGTTAGGAGCGGCGACAAGGTTGAGGTCGAGCTGATCATCCAGAGTAAGAACGATTACGAGCACCTGGTGTTCGAAGACCGCAAGCCGGCCGGGTTCGAGGCTGTCCGACTCACGAGCGGGCATACAGGAAGCTGGGGACTGGGCGCCTACACCGAGTTCCGCGACGAACGGGTTTCATTCCAGGTGCGCCGTCTGTCGCGCGGCACCCACGCGCTCAGCTACAAGCTCCGCGCCGAGATCCCTGGCACCTTCAGTGCACTCCCGGCGACCGGTAACGGCATGTATGCACCGGAGTTGCGGGCCAACTCCGATGAGATCAGGCTGACGGTGAAAGACTGACCAGATATGTGGAACAGAAACGCGGATCAATGCGTCTCATGCAGAAGGGGCGATGTGCCGCGTGGTGGCGAACAGGAGGAGGGCAAGATGATCAATAGAGTAAAGTGGATAGCGTGCGTTGCAGTTCTCGCTGTTGTCTGTGTGACTGATGCGGGTGTCGCGGCGAAGGCGGCGAAGAAGGGCGCAGTGCCCAACCAGGTCACGGGTAACACGACCTTTGCCCTGGACCTGTACAGCCACCTGGCCAAAGGCGACGAGGGGAACCTGTTCTATTCCCCGTACAGCATCTCGACCGCGCTGGCTATGACCTATGCCGGCGCGCGCGGCAACACGGCCACGGAAATGGAAAAGGTCCTTCATTTCGAAGCCAGGCAGGGTGTGCATTCGCCGTTTAAGGAACTCCAGTCACGCGTGAATGCCATCGGCGAGAAAGGCAAAGTGACGCTCAACGTGGCCAACTCGCTGTGGCCGGACAGGCAGTACAAGTTCCTCGACTCGTTCATGTACCTGGTCAGCAAACACTACGTGGCCACGATCAAGCCCATCGATTTCAGCAACGCGGACCTGGCTGCCAAACTGATCAACACCTGGGTGGAAGACAAGACGAATGACCTGATCAAAGACATTCTCAAGGCGTCCGATATCGATCCCCTAACCAAACTGGCCTTGGTTAACGCCATCTATTTCAAGGGCACGTGGAAGTACCAGTTCAAGAAGAAGCAAACCAGGGAGCAGGATTTCATGGTCACGCGGGCCAATAGGGTCAAGGTGCCCCTCATGTCCCAGGCCGGCAAGTTCCATTACGGTGAAAACAAGGACCTGCAGGTCTTGGAACTGCCCTACGACGGGGATGATGTATCGATGGTCGTCATTCTGCCCCGCAAGGTGGATGGGTTGGCGGCACTGGAGAAGAAACTGAACGCCCAGACACTTACACAATGGACCGGCCTCCTGCGCCAGCACAAGAAGGTCAACGTGTTCTTCCCCCGGTTCAAGATGGAATACATGATGCACATGAAGAAAACGTTAACAGCCATGGGAATGCCGGATGCGTTCTCGACGGTGCGCGCAGACTTCTCCGGCATGGACGGCTCGCGGAACCTGCGCATCCACAAGGTGATCCACAAGGCTTTCGTGGAGGTCAATGAGGAAGGCACCGAAGCAGCAGCAGCCACGGTCGTGCTCATGGCAGCCAGAAGTGCCCGCATCGACCGCCCCCCAACCTTTCGTGCCGATCATCCGTTCATCTTCCTGATCAAGGATAGGGTGACTGGGAGTGTTCTGTTCATGGGACGCATGACGAATCCGGCAACGTAGGATGCGAGAGGATGAAGGGCGAGATCATCACTTTCAATCCCAAGACCACCAGAATCTACAAGGCAGAAAAACAGCATCCGTTCTACACACAACGGAAGAACAACTATCGTGACAAGAGAGGCGTGAGATGATTTCGAAGAAACAATTAGTGGTTCTGTGTACGTTCGCGGCCCTGTGCATGCTTGCAGGGGATGCTCAGTGTGAGCAGCAAGCCGCAAAGGGGGCGGGCGGGGGCAAGGCGGGGGTCACGGCCGCGGTATCGGCCAACAACTCATTCGCACTGGATCTTTACGCAAAGCTCTCGGCCGAGAATTCGGGGGAGAACGTATTCTTCTCGCCCTTTTCAGTAATCAACGCGTTGACCATGGTGGCTGAGGGCGCGCGTGACTACACGGCCAAGGAGATGCGTCAGGTTCTTCATCTGCCAGAAGACCTGGTCGGAATACACAGGGGGTTGGCGAACCTGGGACTGCGCTACAACCCGCAGAAGGACACGCCGGAAGTGCTGAAGACCAAGGAGGCCATTTCGGCGCAGCAGAAGGCTCTGGAGGATATCAAGGCGGAGATTGCCGGTCTCCGCAAACAGAAGAAGTGGCGTGAGGCCGGCGAGGCCATAAAAAGGCAGCGAGAGGGCAACGAACGGCTGAAGCAACTTCTCAAACAGATCGACCCGACGGAAATCACCGTCGCGAATGCGCTCTGGGGAGAGAAGTCCTATCCGTTCCGGCAGGGCTACCTGGACAAGATCAGTGGCCTCTACAAGACTGGCTCGGTCCGGCAATCGGACTTCAAAGGCAACTTCGACGCAGAACGGCTGAAGATCAACGGGTGGGCGGAGAAGCAGACGCGCGAAAAGATCAAGGACCTCCTTCCCGCCGGCTCGCTCGACAGGTATACGCGCCTCGTCCTGGTCAATGCGATCTACTTCAAGGGCGAATGGGTGAGCCCGTTCAAGAAAAGCGACACGCGGAATGAACCCTTCACGGGCTCGGACGGCAGCAAGGCCGATGTTCCACTCATGCGGCGGCAGAACATGGAGGACGTGCGGTACGGCGCGTTTAAGCCGAACGGATCGTTCTTCAACACACCTATGCGCGTTTCGATGCGCGGCAAGGCGCCGGTAACGGACGGCGGCCCCAACGGTTTTTCCATGATCGAACTCCCTTACCGCGGCGGCAAGTTGGCCATGGTTGTGATCGCACCGAATCGGCCCTCCGGCCTCGCGGCCGTCGAAAAGCAGCTCACGTCGAAAGCTCTCGCAGGCTGGTTGGAGAAGCTGCGCAAACGTAAGGTGCACGTTTTCGTGCCACGATTCCGCTCGGAGACATCATACAAACTTAACGAAATGCTCCAGGCCATGGGTATGCCCAGTGCGTTCAAGGATCCTCGGTTCCCGGGAGGTGCCAAATTCGGTGGGATGACGACATCCACGGACCCCATGCAGCAACTCTACATCGCCCTGGTTCAGCACAAGGCATTTGTTGATGTCGACGAAGAGGGCACGGAGGCAGCGGCCGCAACCGCCGTGGCCATGGCCGTACCGACGTCCATGCCGATGGACAGGCCCTTTACGCCTACGTTCCGTGCCGACCGGCCGTTCTTCTACTGCATTCGTGATATCGAGACGGGTTGTATCTTGTTTGCCGGCCGCGTGGTGAAGCCGGGAGCTTAGGGATGAGGTGATGAAACGATTGCAGTGTAAATCGGACTTGTACCCCAATGAAAACTGCGGGACTTCGACATCGTTACAGAGCCACGCTCCCACCGGCCTCGTGCCGGTGGGGCGCACGATTGTAGCCTAGCAATGACAGACCCAAGTTCTAGGTGCCCGAACAGGTGCGAGTTCCGTGTGAAAGTACTTCTCATGGATCAACAACACCAACGAGGGGGCAACTAAAGCGATTCTTGGGAAGTGACTATCACTTAGCCAGCTTGTCTTTGCCTTCCGTCAGCCACTCGAGGGTGAAGCTTGCAAAGGTGATTGTTTTGCAGTTGTCCTTTTCGTAGAAGAGGCCTATCGATTTGTCCGGCATTACTGCCAGACAGGAGTATGCCGTCCCGCCTTCGTGGATTCGTCTTGCGACGGGCCATGTCTTGCCTTCGTCGTAGCTCAGCTTGACGGCCAGTTTCACCCTGCCCCTGGATTGCGGAGGGTTTGAAAAGAGTATCCGGTTCTTACCGCCGTCTTCCACTGTCGTATACCGCAGGATGCTTGCCTGGCAGGTTGGCTCCGGCAGCTGGTCGTCCCACCACACTTCGGACCAGGTTTCACCCCCGTCGGTGCTGGTGGCTATAGCCCGCTTGTGACGCGGCTTGTAGCTTCGCATGTTCATCATCAGCGATCCGTCCGCCAGTTCGACTACCTGGCTCTCGTTACAACCCGGGCGGATAGATTCGGAGCGTTTCCATGTCTTCCCTCCGTCATCCGAGTAGATCACGTGAGCCCCGTAGTGATGATCTTTGTATTTCTTGTTTGAATGGTTTGCGGGACAGACCAGTCGGCCCCTGTACTTACCGCGCTCGATCTGGATTGCCACACCAGGCCCGGTCGCGTACCAGCCCCAATCGGGATCACGGCATGTCTCGGAGAGATCGACAGGCTTGGACCACGTCTCGCCGTCATCGGCAGAACTGGTGATGTATACTTTCCTCGGCTCTTTGCTTGATCCAGCTATGATTGATCCTTCATGGTCCGAACCCAGGTTCCAGGTCATCAGCAAATGGATGGTGCCGATACTATCATCCACAACTGGACAGCAGTTACCGCATGTATTCCTGTCATCATCCCAGACGACCTGCAGCGGTGCCCAGGTTTTGCCACCATCGAAACTGCGCTTGAGAACCATGTTGATGTCGCCCGCGTCACTACGGCTTTTTCGGCCTTCGCAGAAAGCCAGAAGGGTACCTTTCTTCGACACGATCAGGGCAGGAATGCGGAAGACATTGTAGCCTTCGGTCCCCCCGGTGAAGACGGCCACCTGCTTCTCTGGGCCCTTCCTTCCTGCGGGCTCCTTTGCGCGTGAACTTGTTGTTACGAGTATGGATAGCGAGAGTATAAGGCCACAATAAGCAGCTTGCCTGGCATTCATGTCCGGGTTCCCTTTCTTGTCAATATTCATGACGGTTATAGCACGTTGTCATCACTGAAAGAACAGATTCCTCTTCTAACAAGGGATAAAGAAAGGAGGAGAGACACGGGAAGTGCGTATGGAAGACAGTTTAAGTCGAGCCATTTCCGCAGTCAATCCGATCAATAATAGCATTACGAAATCGAGGTCTGTAATTGTCTTTCCCCCAGTTTGTGTGTGCTATGCTTTGCTTCACAGGTGGGAAGGGCTGCCTTTTTGGGATACTGACCCCAGGAAGAGTGTCAATGGTGGGATGCAACACACGGAGCATCATTCAGCGCGAGAGTTTCTTGACAGGATTTACAGAATCTACGGGATGGGAGGTGACATGAACTTGACGCTGGTTACTTGGATACTCTCACTTCACGCTTCTTGTGCTATTCCTATGCGAAACCAGCATCAAGTTCCTGCCACGGTTTGCTATGGATAGAAAAAAGAGATGGGCTCTGCGCTCCCCATCACGTGGACAACGTTGCATGAATCTGGCGGAATGCAGGGAAAGGGGGCATTCCGCCAGATTCATGCAACTCCCCCATCCTGCAAATCCTGTTGATCCTGTCAAAACACTCCCCATATCCGTGACCATCTGCTTGCATCCCGCCACTGCGGGGCGCGTTCATCCCAGGTCTAAATGGCTCACTGCGGAAAATGCTCAAGTCCAGACCGGGTGGACGAATTGTCGATGACGTGTATAATGCGTGCTGAAACATGTTGCTGGTTCAGGTGAGTGTGTGGGTTGTGCTTCCAGGGAAGAATCTTTTTGAAACGAGGTGAATTGATGAAGATAGCTGTGCTTACATGCGTTTGGTTTCTTTCAGCGATGGTCTTGAGCATGAATACCGGGACTGCACAAGCTGCCACGGATAGCGGGCAACGGGCGGCGGCCAAACCAAGTGTCTATGGCATCATAACGGAGGAAACTCCGTCGGTCCCGCAGTACTTCTCGTGGATCAACAACACAAACGAAGGAGCAACCGAAGAGCACACATTGATCAACCTTGCGTTCTTCAAATGGCTTCACGATGAGTACGGTATGCGCCTGGGTATCTACGCGTGGGATGCGGGTAATATCGACAGTGCGAATTACTACGGAAGCATGCAGACAGAGAAGTTCAAGAGACAATTCCCAAATGGATGGAAAGGAATTGCAGCCCTGGCCAAGGGATTTTCCTGTCGGCTGGGACTCTGGGGCGGCCCCGATGGATTTGGCAACACTCCTGAAGAAGAGGCGGCCCGAACGGAGCTCCTTGTGAGTCTCTGCCGCGACTACGGCCTTCAGCTCTACAAGTTTGATGCTGTATGCGGCCAGTTGCGGGATGAGAAGCAGGACGCCTTTGCAAATGCCATGGCGGAGTGCCGGAAGCACGCACCGGATCTGATCGTGCTCAATCACCGGCTCAACCTGGGCGATGCAAAACCCCACGCCACAACGTTTCTCTGGGGAGGCGCAGAAACGTACATTGACGTGCACATGAGCAATCGGGGTACCGCCACACACAACCGCCTCGGCGCCCTGTCACGCGGCCTGCCGCCCGAGCTTCAGCGCTTGACGGAAGATCATGGTGTATGCCTGTCGTCCTGCCTTGATTTCTGGGAAGACGATCTGATCCTGCAGGCCTTTAACCGTTGCCTGATCCTGGCACCGGAGATCTACGGAAACCCGTGGCTCCTCCGAGACGATGAATTCCCCAAGCTGGCCCGAATCTACAATCTTCACTACCGGAACCGCGAAATCCTGGTGAAGGGGATAGTGTTGCCCGAGGAACGTTACGGCCCGAACGCTGTCGCACGGGGTAACGCCAATACACGTTTTGTAACACTCCGTAACCTGACCTGGAACCCGGTTGTCTACCGGGTTGCGCTCAACAAGGAAATCGGACTAAACGAGCGCGGGGAAGTGCATGTCCGACGCTATCACCCGGCAGAACGGATCCTGGGGGATTTTGATTACGGCGATACGGTTGAGGTCAAAGTGGATCCGTTCCGATCCTATCTCCTCATGGCTACGGTCAAACCATGCCGCGAGATCGGTGTTGCCGGCTGCGATTACGAGGTCGTTCGTGACACGGCAGGAAAGCCGGCAATCGTGAAGCTCCTGGGTGCACCAGGCGAATCGGCAACGGTTGCCTTGCGTCCGGGGGCAGGCTCGTTCAGCAAGGCAATCCTGGATGGCAAGAGTTTTGACGGGATAGTCAAAGGTAAGGCCGCGGTTGATTTCCCCGGTAAGCCTATTGCGACTGCTTGGCACCGGAAGCTTGCCGATCTGAAGCCAATCGAAGTGCCCTCGGATGCTGAGCAACTATACGAAGCGACTTGTTTCAAGGCACAGAATGATGCCTTGGAAGTGCAGTCATTGGGACGCTCTGGGCCATCTGCGGTTCCGCAGGTAAAGAAGGCCAGGGAGGCATTCTTTAACCAGGACCTGTTCTGGCGGCGCGGAATATGGAACCGGTACATGTATGACGGGCGGGCAGAAACTTTCTTTGGCGCTTACAAGGGAAAAAGAGATAAGCGCCTTGAGAAAGGGGCACTGCGTCTTGACCTGGGGCGTTCGACAGAAGCGGATAGCATTTCCCTGGATGCACTCTGGGAGACCGCCCGAGATGGGGAAGTCCCCTTGGAGATTGCCGTTGAGGTGTCGGCCGATTTGAAGTCATGGCGGCAAGTTGTGTTGAAGCGTGATGAGCAGGCCGGCACACATACAGTCAAGGTCGCAAACATCACGCACAACGGAGGACAACACACGTTGTTTGATACCGATCTGCAGCGTTGGAGGGCATCGTTGGCCGGGTTGACGGGTATCCGCTACGTGAGAATCACCGGGGCACCGGCACGGATTTCGGAACTGGCGCTGTGGCGAGCAGAAAAACGAATTGATAGCTCGAATTGGCATGCCACCAACCTATTTGCCCCATACAAATCCGTTGAGCCGACCGCGGCGTGGCAGGCCACCGTCGCGATCGACGGTAACGCTCCCGAGGGGAGCTACCTCTGTGTTGCCATCAATGGTGAACACGGCCGGAATCAGGCTTTTGCTGCAATCCGAATGGGTGATGGATGGATTGGTGCATCGCAAAGAGCGCCATCTTTCCCCGCAGTAGTATGGGAGGCAGGTCCCAGGCAATTACCCAGCAACAACACCTATTTCTTTCCCATAACCGATGCCATGCGCGGAAAGAAGGCCGACGTTGTGATCCTGGGGCTCCCCGGCGGGAAGACCGATATACAACCGGAGGTCTGGACGAGTGCACATGGCGCGCCAACGGCCTCCTTGACGCTGGTATTGGAGAAGTGAGGGGAGCGAGGGAGGGATGGGAGTTAAGGGGTCGGTTCCAGACTTTCGAATTCATCCGATGACGCATCCTCTGCAATGACAGATGCGTAGGCGGGGCTGAGAATTGCGGGGTCGCTGTTCTGCATGATAAGCCTTACCGTGATCTTGGTGGCCAGCGTGGCATCGACGATCTTGTCAGATGGCCCCTGCGAAATCGCGACAGGAAGGAAGATTGCTTGAACCGATCCGTCCGATCGCAACTGTCCCCACAATCTGACCTTGGAACGCAGACCTTCCAGGAGAGGGTTGTCACCAGGGATCACCGCCACAGAAGGGCCTCCTCCTGCTGCAAGTTTCTTTTTCGCCGCAGCAATGAACTTCAGTCCCTCCGCGGCAGCAGGCGCTTCAACGATAACCGTCCCACCGCTTTCTCCGTACTTCCGCAGGGTAGCCGTGGTGGAGTCTTCCAACCACTTTGACCCCTGGCCCGGCGACACCACTAGAACCGGCAGATTCTTCACCTCGGCGAAACCCGTTGAGGGTGTGATCACAGCGGGGCTGAGCGATACACCGTATTGCTTTGATACCTGATCAATGATCCAGTCCAGCCGCTTCGGGACCGGCGCCCCACGGCTATCTGCACAGACTCCGGCAACCGGTGGACGTACGTTCGCGGCCAGGAAAACCATAGCCTGCGCCGTACCGATCACGCTTGAGCATTCACTATCGGCGTCAGTGGATATCCGGTAGTAGGCGGAAGTTCGCCGCGCCAGCTGCTCCGGGGATTCAGCCCTGACGCGCTGAAGATCCTTGAGACAACTCGATGGGTTGTAGTCATCACTTTCTCTCCAGTACCCGCCCGGAAGTTGTCGATCGAGCAGACGGCCTGCGAGATCCCGCCACGCTCCCCGCGATGTTATCGCGTGATCGCTTGGCCTGCTGCCGAAATCACGCGCCGGGATACAGAAGTCCGTAATCGCATCCCATCCTGGAGCAGACGGATTGGCAGCACCGTTGGCATACTCGGACAGTATCTTTTCGTAACCGCGCCATCCGTGAGCAAAGCTTTGCCTGTGTTTGCCCAACAGTTTTGACAGTCCAACAATCCGGCCAATATCCGCCAGCACACTGTACGCCTGGAGCGTAGCCAGGTGTGTTGCTTTCGCCTGGACGCTCGGCAGACGAATTGCCGCCGAATCATCACGATATACGCCTTCAAAATGATTGATCTTGTACACGACCACCGCGTTCTTCCAGTTTCCCGACTTAGGCTGCCGATCGGCAATAGCCTTGGCGGCGGTTGCCAGCACGGTGGATAAACGCTTGGACATCATGACGGAACTCGCGCGAACATTCTCCAGGACAGGCCTCTGAGTCTTCTGAGGCAGACGGCCGGCCAGGTGGGCTTCCATCAGGCCGAACACGGCGACCGCCGTGCTGTCCATATCCGCCATCCCGAAGCGGTAGATGTTAAACGGGAGTCCCGGCATCTGCACGGGGCACTCGCCCATGGGTGGTTCGATTCTGTAAGGATTCTGAATTTCCTGGAAGCGCCGGCCCTGCATTGTTACAAGCCGGTAGCTTTCCTGAAACTTCTTGAGGTTCTTCTCTGCTCTACCAAGCTCTCCCTTGGATTCTATGGCATTCTCATGAGGTCCGGCCCTGCTTGGTCTCCTTGTAATGCGTGACTTCTGTTGGCTACGCTCTACTTTCTCAGTCAATGCGAGTTCATGTTCAATCATTGCCGCAAGTAGCCGCGTATTGATACAGACTGGACCCCAGAGCCCCTTGGCGGCACTGTCGACAATCTGCCCATCCGCCAGTTTTGAGGCCACTGACCGGCAAGCGTCGCCGTAGTAGTCTCCCGGCATTCTGGCGAGCGCCGCAGTTATCCATGCAAGATCCCACGTCGTATCGGGCAGACCGTAGATCTTGCAGCGCTGCACGAGTGACGATGCGATCCTTTGTGCGTTCTTATCCGTGCCGCTGACGCCGGAGCAGCGAAGCGAATACAGAGCCATGGCGTTAGCGCCCAGAAAACCTTCCGGCCACAATTCGGCGCCTTCCGCATAGATCGGTCCCGCTGGGACCTGGTTAGTATAGACCCTGACTATGGACCCGCTGGGATCCTGCACTTGGTTCTTACGGACAACAGGTCCTTCAGGATCCGGCACGAGTGTTTTGCCACGTATGACCGGACCGTCGGCGTCCGGCACAAGTCTCTCCTTTCGGACTGAGCCCATGGGGTCCTTGACCAGGCGCTCGACCTTGCGCTTACCGACCACCTTACGTCCTACCACCGTCTTGCCTTTTGCAAGCTTCTGTGTGGCCCCAGCGGACACGCCTTGCCGCTGGACCTGGATCGCATCCTTGTATATGGGTTTGTAGACAGGTATGTATTCAGTCTTCTTCGTGTACCGTTCTATGACCTTCCTGTAGCGAAGCGGTTGCTCACGATAGCGTGTCTCCTGCATTCTGTAGCGTACGGTTCGCACGACGTTGGAAGCCGTCCCATACCCCACCCGCCGTTTCGGTTCCTTACCCGGTGCAAGCACGAAACCTCCCACTTCATTCCGTTCGGATCGACTGATAAGATGACTCACTGCATCCGAGAGTGCCTGTCGAACGTCACGTTCAGTGGTTGCCCTGTAATCCTCCTCAGCCCCCGTGACGGCAGGTACAATCATACAGGTGGTCAGCAGACAAACGGTCATACCTTTGCGGAATCCCATATCTACTCCCCCAAAATGTGAGAAAATCGAGGGTCAAGCATGAGCGTCTGTGCCTTGACCCAATCAGCTCATTCCGTCATAGAACTCCCATGGTCGGCGCTGGGCGTTGATTCCTCCCTCCCCTAACGACCGAGGACTGTTTGGCGTTCTTCTACTATGGTTTCTACCAGTGCCTTTACGTTTTCTATGGGAACGTCGTTCATTATTTCCTGGCTGGGGCCGATGATGTGTCCGCCGTCCTTGCCCAGGATGCGGATTGTTTCGCGCGCCATCTCTTTTACCTCTTCCGGCGTGCCGAACGGGAGCTTGTCCTGGGTGGCAATGCCGCCCCAGAACACGAGGTCCTTCCCGTATTCCTTCTTGATATATGGAAGGTTCATGCAGGGCTGTACCGGCTCGAGGACCTTCAGTCCGATTTCAAGCAGGTCCGGAATGAAGTCAGTGAGGCATCCGCAGGAATGCATGATGATGGGAATGCCCGCATCATTGTAGGGTTGCCATGCCCGTTTGATATAGGGTAGAACGAATTCTTCAAAGTTCTCTTGAGAGAAGAACGTTCCTACCTGCGTGCCAAGATCGTCCCCGTGATGTGCTACCTTGAAGCCCATTTCCACGACTTTCTTGGCGTACTCGATCTTGTACTCAGTGATTTTCTCGAGCAGTTCATGCACTGCCTTCGGTTTGAGCGTCATGTTCATCATGTATTCCTGGAACCCCATCAGGGCGTAGGCACGTTCGTATATACCGAAGTAACCCGAAGGCATTACCAGGAAATCGCCGGATTTTTCTTCGTTGTCGCTGATCATCTCTTCGAAGATGCGGTCCCGCGTGATGTCAGGAGCATTGTAGTTGGCCACGGCTTCTTCAACGTCCTGGTACAGACAGTCGGTATTGACGTCAGGCGGCATGAACTGCGCAACTTCGGGCCCCGCTTTCTTCTGGAGAGGATGGAAGCAGGCAAAGAACCCGTCGGACCCTACCTCGATGCCCATGCCCCAGGCGTCATATACGCGTTTTGCATCCCAGTGCGGGCCGCAGAAGCCCAACTCTTTGAGTCTCGCCATTTCTTCCCTGTCATTGCGGAAGAACAGTGGCTTGTCGTGATAGGACAGCGTAATGCAGATATGGTTCTCGAGGTAGCCCTCGAGTTCGTCCGCACCGCCCAGGCCCAGCGCTTCGCTTATCTCCTTATCCCTCGTACGATCGGAAAATGTAATCTGGCTTGGCAGGTAGTCTACATCCTCACCGTTGATGACGCGTAGCACTCTCTCTTCTTTTGTCATTGTCATGATGGTCGCCTCCTGGTCCTTCTCTTATCCCGCGAATTCCGGCTCCAACCGGCCCGTGACATCCGTTTCTATCCGGAACAAGTCCCCGGCCTGCGACTGGGCGGCGCGATCCTCATCGCTTAGCAGAAACCACGCCGTTGTTATGTAAAGAACGTTAAGATCCCTGCCTCCAAATGCCATGCAGGTGACGTTGGCAGCCGGAAGCTTCACTTCTCTTTCGATCTTCCCATCGGGATCATAACGCGTTACGCGCCATCCGTTCCAGTGCGCGCTCCAGATAAAGCCTTCCTGGTCGACGATCAATCCGTCGGGCCAGCCTGCATCCTCCGGTACATCGACAAACACCCGCCGCCCGCTGACGGCACCTGCCTCCAGGTCATAATCATACGCCAGTATTCTGCTGTTAAACATGTCGGTGAGGTACAATGTACCGCCATCCGGGCTGAACCCTATGCCGTTTGCAACCGCGTAGCCGGTGTCGAGTTTGTGGATGCCTAAGTCGGGGTCAAGCCGGTAAAGCGATCCGTCCGGAGCGTTGAGATCCTGATCGTTGAGAGTCCCTATAAGGAAACGGCCCCTGGGATCAATCGAACCGTCATTGAATCTCACATCCGCGTTACCGGCTTCGGGATCAACAATGAACTCGGTCTTGTTTTCTTCCTGGTCCCAGAAATAGAGACCTGTTTTGGTCGCAAGTATCCACTGCCCTTTACTCCGCCGGGCAAGCGCCGTTATGGGGACGTCCAGCTTCCACTCGTTCGCGTCGCCTGTTGCGGGATCGTAGCGGTGTATTCTTGGACCACCCATGTCGATCCAGTAGACTGCCTGCTCTTCCGGAATCCAGATGGGTGTTTCTCCGGCAAGGTCCTGGGAGGGTACGACGTTCTCAACGCTCATGGGCAATCTCCTTCTTTTTATAAACGGGAGTGTAGCGTGCATTCGTGGGTTATGCAACGTCCAGAAATCACTGGGCAGAAATCACTGGGGATTTGATAACTGCGAAATGCTCGAAAATCGCGAATAGGAAGTTCGCGTAGAGGGCTATTCTACCGGGCGGTAGGCGAAGGAGGATTGTACTGCGTAGTCGCACTTGCAGCCGGAGCTGCCTTCGGGGATTAGCACAAGGCCGCCTGCGGGGATGATGTTGATCCAGCAACCGGGGCGTGAAACTGTGTTTATCCTCGCCGCCGTGCCAGCTTTTATGTCTCCCATCATGGGATTCTTGCCCCGCCAGAACAGGTGGCTCGCGGAAGCCGATAATGTTCCGCAGCCATGGCCTTTTCTATCCCATTTCCACTCCTCAAGCCTCTTGCCGTCGTCAAGGGCGAAACCAGCATTCCAAAGATATACGGCATCATCCACAATCACCGGGTGCTGGGTCAACTCGCCGTGCGATCCTGACCTGTCGCCCCCGGAAACATATTCCGACTCCCACGCCCTTGCCCCCGAGTCAGCATCGTAGCATATGAGGTCATACGTGATCTGTTTGTTGTCCTTGTTTTTCTCGCGATCGTTGGCCCTTCCGTCCTGCTTGATCTTTCTGTCGGTGGGGCTGACGCGGCTACCGCTGATGATCAGTTTATTGTCAATGCAGGCCAGATAGATTGCGTGGGCGAGCTTAAGCTCACATTCGCTGGACCACTTCGCTCTGCCTGTTGTGTAATCCAGGGCGACAAGCTTCGGAGGTCTCTCGAAGAGAACCCCCAAGGCCGCCTTACCGGTCTTTCTCTTCTCCGGATCAGGCTCAACGCTCTCAATGAAAAAAACCGTCTTCCTGCCTATTGCGATAGTCGGATTGAGTATACGGCCTGTTTCGGGAGCATATGTCCACAAGCGGCCGCCGGTTTTCAAGTCTACGGCAAATACGCTCCTGCTGCACACCACCGGCTGGTTCTGACTGTACCCGGGGCCCCACGAAGAGGGCGCCAGATCAAACCGGGAAACACCTTTGACCGTGCTTGACCCGAAAAGCAACCCGTCCACCGCTGCAACGTATCCCCATTCGCTGTCCTTCTCGATCAGTGAAAACTCTCGTTCCACTTCTCCGCTTTCAGCATTGATCTTCAGGCACCTTGCCGAGTCAATAGCCAGAAGATGCGTATCTGTTGCAGCCATGTTACTGCTGTTCTTCAATGCGGCCGGCCGCATTGACCCGGGTACATCCATCTGCCATAGAACGGTCCCGTTGTACGCATCCACCGCCGCGTACCAGTCTGTTCCAGAGACAAAGAGTCTGCCATTCTTGTATAGTGGTGCAGGCGGTTTGTTATGGCGATCCACAATGTTGCGCGGACCTGGCTCGCCAATCCATTGCAGTTCAAGATTCGCGGTTGTAAACCTATCACTGCTGCATGCCGTATTCCCCGGATCGCCATAGAAATGACTCCATTCGCCGGCTCCCTTGAGATGCGGACGACTGAACATTGCTTCCGGTCCGGCATCCAGAATCGCCACGCCTTTCCCGGGACACAGTATCCGCTTCACCTCTTCAACATTCCCCGCATACTTCCTATTCGTCACAAGTCCATCATGAACGATAAGGTTGAAGATGTAGTCAACGTAAGGAAGTTCGCCAAAATCGCCTTCGTGCACCGAGACCCGCCCATACATGCCTCCGGCAGCGAGTGTATCTCTGAGCCTCGCGCAGATCGCCGAATCGGGGTCGCGAACCACAATCTGGAAGTCGCTCTGTCGTGCAAGCTCCGCGATCAATCCAAACGATTTCCCGCCCAGCACCAGACAGTAGCCCTTCTTGTGCGCGGTTCCATCGACAATGCTCTTCGTGAGGCGGACGATTCCGTCGGCAGGCAGGACGGCCTTCGCTTTCTCCTCTATGACTGCCGGTGATTTCTTCGTTGGCCCGAAACAGTAGATTCTCCCCGCATCCGTGCTGACGAGCAGGTTGCCGTTTGCGATCGCCATGGAGTATGCCTTACCGTCGACATCCGCTTTCCACACCTCCTTGCCTTGAGCATCTGAAGCCATAATCTTTCCATCGCCGCCTCTGAAAACATTCTCGCTGTCTGCGATCACGCAGTGGGGAAACTCATTGTTCACGGCCAGGGGTTTGCCCGGCTTATCAGGCTCCTGTTTCTCAAGCTTTCTTACCTGGCCGGGCTTTAGCCTTCCGTTACTTGAGAAGAGGCGACCCTGTGTAACATGGAGGTAGCCCTGGGCAGGATTCTCGATTCTTTTTTCCTCCACCACGTTTCCGGAATCGATATCGACCACGCCGTGATACATCCCTTGAGATGGAATGATCCCAGCGCAGTAGTAGCCCTTGTTCCCTATCACGAGGATGCCGGACCTGACGGGCCGGCTACTGGAAATCCTGCCGTTGGCCGGCAGGTATGTGGATTCTTCGCCGGGCAACGTTTTCCATAAGAGTGCTCCCGTCTTCCGGTTCAGGCAGTAGACATATCCATCGTCGCTGCCGAAAAGGAGTTTGTCGCCGGCGACCGTGGGTGCCAGCCGGACGGGGCCGCCTGCACAGAAGCGCCAACTGATTTTTCCTGTCTGCTGGTCGAGGCAATAGACGGCGCTGGTAGAGGAAGAGCCCCAGTAGACGCTGTTTCCAGCCGCCACTACATGAAAAGCCCTGTCATAAACGACTCTTGGCTTCATGTTGAATACCTTGTGAAAGTAATCGGCTTTGGCGGGAGGCGGCCATACGGGAGACGGCGCGCGAAGCGCTTTGAACTCCCAGCGCCTGTTCAGCGGCATGGTCAGCTTCTCGTCAGTAATGCCCGTGCGTGCATTGTCATGGTTGTAAGTCGGCCAATCCCCGGCTGCGTTGACGGATTGACAGGCAGTCACGAGCAAAAGAAGAGTGATGACTCTGCTGAAGTGCCCTAATGGGCCCCTGCAACTATCTCTTTCCTGTTTCATCCTGATCAACTCCCATGCCTGCAGTATCCCGTGCTGATTGCGAACCACCTTAAACAAGCCGATGAAAGAAAGGAAGATGAGAGGAGAGTTTTTTTGACAGGATTTACAGGATTGAAGATGATGAGATTGCAGCCCGAATCTCGTTTCCCATCATCTTCAATCCTGTAAATCCCGTCAAAACATCTCCTCTTTCCCATTCCCGCCGCTTGGCACTGCTTGATGGCGGGACGGGTTTCTTGTAGCATGCGGCGATGAGATCAGTTCTAAACAAGATGCTCTTTGCTCTGGCGCTGCTGGGGCTGCCCGTTGCGGCAGCCCGTGGCAACCTTCCGCCGGGCCAGCGTCCGCAGCGGTATGTGATTCACTATGCTGACGACAGTACCACCACGGGCAACGCCCTATCGTACTACCTTGGATGGAGACATGGACACTCCTCGCCGACTATTGACAAGCAACCAATCTTTAAGCAAGGCACCTCGATTCGCATGGTTCGTGACCTGCATCAGAAGGTCAGCCCTGCAGCCCCGTTCGTTGAGTTTGTCAACGGCGATCGCCTGCCGGCAACCCTGGCCGGCATTCGCCCCGCCGATAGGGCCCGTGGTCACCCGCAATGCTTTGAGTTGCTTCTTGGCGACACCATAGAGGCCGCTCAGAACCAGCAAAGGAGCACGCACGCCGTACGTGTGAATGCCGTAGCACGCCTGGTATCCGCCTTGCCGGAAAAGGGACATCACCGGCCCGGCACGCTGTGCCTCGCGGACGGCCAGATAGTGGAAACAAAGGCGGTTCGCTGGAAGCCAACCGGGGCAAAGGTACTGACCGCGGACAAGGTGATGACAGTGCCCCTGGAAACTATTAAGGAATGGTACGCGCCGGCCGAGAAGCTCGAGCGCACTCCTACGGCGCACATGCAGAAGGTGCGCCCCGGAAAGAACGAACACGTCGTGCGCTTTCTTCTCACCGACGGAACACGTCTCACAGCATTGGAAAGCAGGATCGTCGGCCAACCTGATTACGATACCCGGCTCTTTATCCAACCTTACTGGGCCATCACTTCGATTGCCATACGCCGCGCGGAAATTGTGGCGGTACATTACCTGCCACTGAACGAAATACCGCTTTCCCTTCTACCGGCCACCACCCTCGAGGAGAAGAGCTTCGTGGGACATGCCTGGACGTGGCGTCGCGACGCCAACGTCCGAGGGGGCATGCTGCATTCGGGAGAAAGAACAAGCCTGCTGGGTGTGGGAACCCATTCCTACAGCGCAGTGGCGTTTGATCTTCCCGAAACCGCATCCCGGTTCAACGCCTGGGTCGGGCTGGATCGAACCGTCGGCGAGGGAGGTTGCGTGCGCTGCGCGCTGTTCGGCAACGATCTCAATACACAGCCTTTGTGGCAAAAGGATTTTCTGTGCGGATCGGATAAGCCGGCCAACATCAAGTCAATTCCCGTAGAGGGAATGAAGCGCTTGGTTCTGCTCACCGACTACGCGCATGAAGGCCGCCCCCAACATGCGGACCCCCTCGACATCCGCGACGAGGTGGACTGGCTTGATGCCGCGGTCACGCTCAAACCAACACGACCCCCGGCACCTTCGGTATCTCTCAAGCTTCCGTGGGTTGATGACTGGGACCTGCCTGATGAATCCCGGCAACTTCTACGTACCGCCGAGGAATGGAACTCGCACCAGAAAAGCTGGCGCCAAGTGCTGAAGATGGGAAGGGGCGAACCTTTGCCTCCTTCACCGGTGGCACAATCCAGGGCGCCCGGACTCAATTACAAGTACTACCCCGACATCAAGGAATATGACATTCCCGACTTGAACAAGAAGAAGCCCACGAGCTCCGGTGTCATTCCGCAGGTTTCCCTTTCCATTCCCGACCGGACGGCCGAATACTTCTGCGCGCGATACGAATCCGCCCTGCTCGTGCCCCATGAAGGTATCTACGAAATCACTCTTTGCTCTGACGACGGATCCAGGCTCTATCTCGATAACGAATTGATAATAAACAACGGTGGACTGCATGCCGTGCAGACTATGCACAGGAGACTCTGGCTCAAACCCGGCCCGCACCGCTTCAGGGTAGACTACATTCAATCCACAAGCGTGGCAAAACTGGAGGTCCTTTGGCGGGGCCCCGGGATTCCTGAGCAAGTCATTCCGACGTCCGCATTTGATCGTTCGACGGATCTCCCGATGGTCCCGCTGAACCCAAGCTACAAAAGCGCCCACGCGCAAAAGGATCGACACATTCTCAAGTTCACAAAGAAGGTGAATGTTACAACGCCCAGCACCTGGCTGGAAATGGAGACTTCACGTGATGAGTCAGGATTTGGCGGAATCTCTATGATGGTATCGGTCGACGGCAAGCCCCTGGTGCCACTCCTTGACAGAAGGTCTTCACGCTTCGGAATCTACTCGTTCCAACCCCTGGCCAAAACCTGGTACCTGGGAGAATTCCTGGGGCAAGTAGTTGAGCTTGAGCTTGCGGTACGATTCTACGTGAATCACGAGAACAACGATCCTCCCGGTCTTTGCTTCGATAAGCTTAACGTGTTCCAGAGCGGAAATGCCGGGAAGAAAGTGCCCGGGTCGCAGAAGTACGCTGGAACATGGTCGTTGAAGGCAGCGACATCGCGCATAAACAACCATCTTCATAGCGGATCTCTTCACGGGGGTCGCGCAGCCCTGTCAATCGCAGATGACGGTGGTCTTTCGATCATAGTCAGGTACCCGCGTGGAGGCGAGCAGATCGCCTTGGGTTCCTATTCGATTGAAGACGGCAGGATGAAGCTGAATTACAGCGACCCCACGTGGAGAATGGATGTTGCGGAGTTTGCGGAGAATGGCCGTGAGCTCAGAGTGATGGAATGGGGGCGGCCCGAGTTGTGGAGTCTCGATTTTACCCGGGAACCGCCCGTTACACCGCCCGATCTCATGGGGGAGTGGATTCTGAATGCCGACGCCTCGGTTGTCATAAACAGAACCAACCAGGGACGATTCAACGGCGGAAGCGGCAGGCTGTCCTTCGGTGAAGACGGTTCTTTCTGCGTGCTGATGAACTATCCACAGGGCGGACAGTCGTTGGGAACGGGAATGGTGTCGACCAGGGATGGGGCGATTCATTTTGAATACGATGACAAGCAGACCTGGAGAAAGGACACGGGTACGCTTTCCGGCGACAAGAAAACGCTTAACGTCAAGGCGGACGAAGACGAGTCGAAATGGAACCTGGTTTTCTCGAAGCGGTAGGCGTCGAGTGGAGAGTTGGGATTGGGATCAACGCCCAACGCCCAACGTCCAACAACCAACATCCAAGGATGTTTTGACCACCCGTGCTCCCGCGCTCGCTTTCTATTGCCATCGAATAGCGCTGCACGACCTCCTTGTTGCTCTGCATCGTCTTTGCTTGCGCAGATCATGGTAAAGACAAAGTGGAATGCATCTACGTCCTCGTCTTTACCCTAATCTTTACCTTCGTCTTTACCATCGCCTCACTCCCTTGACGATTCCCTCGCTAACGTGTCCAGCCCTACTTGTGGGAAATTGCGTTCGGGGGTTTGTGTGGTGATATCGGCGCACTATTCTTGGGGTTAATCGATACGTCTGTGAAGGAGAGTGAGTGTGAGAAGAGTTATCGCTGGTTGTTTGTTGATCGTAGCTTCCTTGGCTGTTGCCGAGGAGGGTGTTAAACACAGGTTCTTCAAATGCGGATGGGGCAGCGGCGGGCCGGGAATCTATAACGAGGCCTTTGAGCAGGAATGGTTTCTGGAAGATAAGCGTGAGACGAGCGACGGATGGCTCCTGAACGATGAGAAGCTTGCATACAGTTTCTCTCAGCGAGGACAAGGCGGGTACCGCTCGGGGATGATTCTGCTCGGCCCGGACAGAAAGAAGCTGTGGGAGTATGTCGTCCCGGACGGAAACGATAACCATTCATGCTTCCCCCTACCCCATGGCGGGTTCCTTCTTGGCGAATGCGGCAAGAAAGGGCTTTGGATGACCGAGCTCGACAAGGATGGAGAGCTGATCAAGCGGGTACGGCTATGCGAAGGGCCCATCAGGGATATTCACCATGCTTTCCGCCAGGTGCGCAAAACACCCCGGGGAACCTACGTGGCCACGTTAATGGGTGGCGGCGCCACGGAGCAACTGAAAGCCGGGACTTACGAGTGGGACGGGGATGGGAAAGTCTTGCGCAAGCTGCCCGGTGGTTTCTACGTGGCAGTTCCACTGCCCAACGGCAACATCATTGTCTCCGTCGGCAACGGGAAGAAGGGCCGGAGGGGCATGGTGGAAGAGTACGACAAAGACGGTAAGAAGGTCTGGGAATGGACCATTGAAGATGTCGAAAAGGCCGGCATCCGAATGTCCATGGCCTGCGGCGTTCAGCGACTGGGAAACGGCAACACCGTGATCACCAATGTAAGGCACGGAAAGGCTAACGGCCCCGCGGACGGGCCTTTTCCCTGGGCCGTTGAAGTTACGCCCGACAAGAAAGTTGTCTGGATGATCCCCGAAGAGAAGGCCAAGGGGAACATGGGCAGTCTCCAGATTCTTGACGCCAAGGGTGATCCACGCGAATTCGAATTAATGAGGTGAGACAATCACCGTGAACAGAAGAGCATGCCGCATGGGCATTGCGATTCTGTGCATCGCCGGCCCGCCACCGTCTCACTCACTACTGGAGATTCCTGCCCAGAAGGTTATCTATCCCAGTAATTCGCCCTGTCTGGCATTATCCAGCGAATTCCACCGCGGGGATCGGGGGCATCGCCCTTGAAACGTGGGATTACGTGGATGTGGGTGTGGGTGATCGTTTGGCCGGCGGCCCGACCATCATTGATGCCGATGTTGAAAGAGTCTGTATGGTATTCTTTTGCCAGGAACTCACGCGTAAGGCGCACCGCATCCCAAACGGCGGTCTGGATGTCCGGTTTCAACTCGAACAAAGAACTGACACGCTGCTTAGGAACCACCAGCGCATGGCCTTCGGTTATTGGGTAAGCGTCGTAGAATGCCACGGCCTCATCCGTCTCCAGAACGACCCTCCCCGGATCAACTGGATGAAACGGTGAATTCACACTTAACAAACTCATATCCTCTCCCCTGTTCACTATTCACTGTCAATCAGCTTATATGGCCCGGGGACACATATCAAGTCATGGTACCCGAACGTTCTGCGCTGCGCGCAGAACGCAGTGGCTAGGGTTTAGGCGCTAGGCGTTAGCGGGAAAGGTCCGCCGTCCGCAAAGCCATGCCTGCGTCGTAACCCGTTGAAAACCGTGGAGTCGCGACCCAGAGTCCTAGCTACTAACGCCTTGCGCTGTAGGGCAAACAAAACCTCACGCGATCAAATCACGCTGGCAGTGTTGATCAAAATCACAGCGCAATTGGCTCTACCCCGGCCACTGCTGGCGGACAAGTGGATGTTGGTTGTTGGACGTTGGTTGTTGGACGTTGGGCGTTGGACGTTGGGCGTTGGACGTTGCCCCTCCCCTCCCCCTCACAACCGTGGATCGATGCAGGGCTTCAGGGATTCGCCGGCATCCATCAGGTCGAAGGCCTCAGTCATTCGATCCAGTGGCAGCATGTGAGTAACGATCTTGTCTGACGGAAAACGTCCGCTCTGGAGCAGCGCATGGGCTGCCTGGAAATCACTCATTCTCTCCGAGAAAGAACCCGTCACCATGATCTCCTTGTAATGGATGAGATTGGTATTCAGGGCAGCGGTAGGATTGGACTTCGGCAGGCCGCCGAAGAACTCGACCCGTGCTGACCGGGCTGCGATCTCCACCGCGTCTATCTGGGCCTGGCCGCTGTTGCAGGCACTGATCACCACGCTGCATCCGTACCCTTCGGTCAGTTTCATGATTTCTTCCTTATGACTACCCTCGGGAGTAACAGGAATACAGGCATCGACGTCGAATGATTCCGCACGCTCCAACCGTTTCCCGGGAGGCGCAATAACGAATACCTTCTGGGCCCCCTGCAAGCGGGCCAACACGGCGTGCATGATTCCTATCGGCCCCGCACCAAACACCGCCACCGTGTCCTTCAATCCTATTTTCAGGCGGCCATGAGCGTTGATGGAGCAGCCCAGCGGCTCACTGAGAGCCATATGGGCGGAAGGTACGTCCGACTCGACCTTGAAAAGGTTGCCGGCCGCTACCGCTACTGCCGGGATCTTTGTGTATTCGGCATAAGCGCCATCGTAATGGTAGGCCATGGTTTTCCTGGTGAGACAGATATTGACCTTACCGTCCAGGCAGGGCCGGCATGTGCCACAGGGTATGACGATGTACATCACCGCCCGGTCGCCCACTTCGATGTTGATATGATTCGGCGCGCGCGATTCCACTACCGTGCCACAGAACTCGTGGCCCAGCACGCGCGGCGGCGGGATGCTGGCGTGACCGTGCCGGTAGGTACGCCGATCCGAGCCACACACGCAGCAGGCCTCGACCTTGAGAAGCACCTCGCCTTCTTCCAGTACCGGATCAGGCACATCCCGAATCACTATCTGTTCCCGTCCCTCGTAAACGCCAGCTTTCATACGAATAAGTCCCTGTATTGGTTTGTGTCGATTGTCTCTTTAGAACGTTCACCGTAGCAGAAAGGCGAATCAGCAGTCCAGCAATGGTCAGGAGAGAGTCGAGAATCTCAACCACCCGCGCCCCAGCGCTGGAGCTCCCGAGGTCACGGAGGTTAGATGGAAGGAGGGGACTTGGGCTCCGGGGATGTTGCATGAATCTGGCGGAATGCTCCCCTCTCCCCTTCATTCCTTGACCCAGATTCATGCAACGTCTGCCATTTGAGAAAGATGAGAGAGATGCTGCGTGTAAGCGATTCACTCTTCCCTCTCCTGAGGCAAACGCGCCATGAACTTGACGATGGTTTGCCGCAACTAGTCAGACACAAGTCACAAGATGGCACAATGAACCATCGTCAAATTCATGGCGCCCGTAAGCTGCGTCTCCTCTTTCCCTCTAACCTTCGTGTCCTCGGGAACTCCAGCGCGGGAGCGCGGGTGGTTGAATCTTCCCTCTTTGAGACGGTGGCAAGTGGCGGGAGAACCCACCCCGTCCTTCGGGCACCCCTCCAAGGAGGGGATTTTGGAGTAGGCTTTCGATAGGCTCGTGGGTTTTCTACTCGTCTCCAGGGTGACCGAGGGCGTGGGATATCTTTCTGCCGGTCTCCACGAGGAGGGGGCCGAGTTTTTCGATCAGTTCTTCGAGCGTGTAGTACAGTTTGAACACGGACAGGCCTGCGGCGCCGGCTACCTTCGATTCGTGGTCGAAAATTGGTACGCCCAGACACAGAAGACCGTCCATGTACTCTTCCTTGTCCAAGGCATATCCTTTGCCGGCGACTTTTGAGAGTTCCTTTTTGAGTGCAGCCTTGGAGCAGATCGTATTCTTCGTCATCTTTTTCAGGCCTTCTTTCGCGAGCCTGTCGACAAGGCTCCCTTTCGTATGTGCGAGGATTGCTTTGCCCGGTGCCGAACAGTGCATGAGTGAGCGTCTGCCCGGCATGCCCCCCACCCTTATATCGCCGGTACCTTCAAGCTGCTCGACGCAGAGTATCCTGTCGACATCCAGAACCCCCAGGTAAGTCGTCTCCCCAGTCTTCTCCCAAAGCTCGCGCAGCGGATTCATGGACGCCACCACGATGTCCATCTTCTTGACCAGTTTGGCAGTGTGGTGAAATGGCTTCAGGCTCATCACGTACTTGGGCCCATTATCGTGTTCCACGATCCAGCCTTCGTCCTGCAATGTGCGTAGAAGCCTGAAGACCATGTTCGTGTTCAGTCCCAACTTCTGCGCTATCTCCGTTACGCCTAGAGGTGCCTGGCTGTCGCACAACAATTCGATAACACGTATGCCTTTCCGGATAGCAGGAACGTCGTATGAAGTTTTAGCCATTTACAGCCTGCTTTCTCTTTCAAGTTTCCTGATTCTCTTCTGCCGGTAGTACTGGTCCGCCAAGACGCCAATCAAGATGACGGCACCAATCACGGAGTAGTTAAGAGAGCTGGGAATCCCCAGGAGGTTGACGAGATTCTGAAGCACCTGGAGAAGGGCCGCGCCGATTACGATTCCTATTATCGATCCCTCCCCTCCCCTCAGGCTGCACCCGCCCAGTACCGCTGCGGCAATTCCCCAGAGCTCGTAGAAGTTCCCGTGAGATGACGGTGTTATTGAAGGCGTGTAGAAAGCGAAGAGTATTCCGGAAATACCGACCAGGAAACCGGATACGACGTAGGCACTGGCGATGACCAGGTTTGAGTTTATCCCGGAATACCTTGCTGCTTCTTCGTTCTTCCCGACTGCGAAAAGATACCGGCCATAGACAGATCGGTGAAGAAGGAACCACATGATCACGGCAATGATCACCAGCAGGACGAACGGCATCGGGACCCCGGCAACCTTGCCGTTTTCCATCCATTTGAGCAACACGAACCCCCCAGCCTCGGCATCGCCGAATCCCTTGTTCGTATCCTCCGCGATATACCGGGCAATCCCCCTGTAGAAGAGCAGTCCGCAAAGCGTGACGATGAATGGAAGAAGTTTTGTCCTGATTATCAGAAGGCTGTGAAAGGCGCCAAGTGCCATAGGGACAAGAATGGCCGCCGCCGCGGCAAGCTGCCAGGGCCAGTTCCATTCCCTCAGCATCATCGCAAGCAAGACACCCGTCAGTGCGAATATCGAACCGACCGAAAGATCTATGCCCCCGGTGATTATTATCATCCCTATCCCAATACTGAATATTCCATAATTGCCGATACGCTCGGCCATATTCTGCATATTGACGACTGACAGAAACCTGGGGTTCAAGATCGACACGACAATGCAGACGACCAGGAACAATATACCAATGCCCATTTCTTTTTTCATAAGGCTCTTTCGCGAGTTTCCCGGGTCATGTTAACGATCATTACTCCTCCAGCCAATCTGGGCGGCGGAGGCCCGCCGCGCTCCATGCCGGGCACTCTTCTGGAGCGCGGCGGGCCTCCGCCGCATCTTTTCACAATGCATTCTCAATCTCATGCCACGACCTGCTCTTTCAGGTCTCTGCCGACGGCCAATTGCATGATATTGTCTTCAGTGCAATCTGACCTGTCGAGGACACCGGTTATTCTTCCTTCATGCATCACCGCCACCCTATCGCTGACGTTGATGATTTCTTCCATGTCGCTGCTGATCATGATCACTACAACGCCCTGTTCCGCCATGTCGCGCATCACTCGGTAGATCTCCGCCTTGGCGCCGACGTCTATTCCCCTGGTGGGTTCGTCGAAAATGATCACCCTCGGTTTCATGGAAAGCCATTTTCCAAGAACCACTTTCTGTTGATTCCCGCCGCTGAGATTGATCACGGGGGTCTCGGTGCCGGGAGCCCTGATATCCAGGGCCTCCATCTGGAGTTGAGCGACCTCCGTTTCCTTGTCCCTCAGGATCAACCCGCATCTCGAGTATTCCATCAAGGACGGGAGCGTGATGTTCTCCCTGACCGTCATATCGGTCACCAGGCCCGTCAACCTGCGGTCTTCCGGAACCAGGTAGATCGCGTGATCGATCGCATCGCGTGCACTGGAGATAGGGATAACCTCATCCCCGATGGAAACTTCGCCCGTTGAAAACGTATCAAGGCCGAACATCGCCTCCATGATCTCCGTGCGGCCGGCGCCCACAAGACCGGCAAAGCCCAGTATCTCTCCGCGAGCCGCATCGAACGAGACCTCCTGGTTCGGATAGGCCCCCGAAGTGACACCGCGTGCCTTGAAGTATCCGGATTCTCTTTTTCCGCCGGGTTCAACATAGAAGCTACTGATATCGCGGCCGACCATCAGGTTGACCATGCGGTCGTGGCTTATCTCGTCTTTGTCCAGGGTGCCCGCGTTCTTCCCATCACGAAGACCGACGACCCTGTCGGCAATCTCGTTCAGTTCACTGAGCCGGTGCGAGATGTAGATGATGCTCACACCTTGTTCCCGCAGTTCACACACCAGCCCCAGAAGCGTTTCCGTCTCAGTGAGCGTAAGGCTGGATGTCGGCTCATCCATAATCAGTATCCGCGCGTCAAGAGAGAGCGCCTTCGCAATCTCCACCATCTGCCGGTGGGCTATCGACAGGTCACCTACCAGGGCCGACGGAGAAATATCCAGGTCGAGTTTATCGAGAAGAGATTTGGCCATGGCGTTGATCTTTTCGCGATCGATCAATCGCATCACACCCCGGCGCGGTTCACGCCCAAGGAAGATATTTCCAGCCACATCGATGTTCTCGAGGACATTGAGTTCCTGGTGGATAAACCCGATACTGTGACCCATGGCATCGGAAACCGAACTGATTGACACGGGGCGATTGTCTATCAGGATGCGGCCCTCGTTGGGCGTATAGATGCCCCCCAGGATCTTCATCAGCGTGGATTTACCGGCCCCGTTTTCGCCTATGAGCCCAACGACTTCTTTTTCGTAGACCTCGAGATCAACCGCGTTCAGCGCGACCACGCCGGGGAATACCTTGGATATCCCCTCCATCCGGAGTAATGGATTCCGTTCCCTGTTGTCGTTCATGTCTGGAATTTGCCCTGTTCTCAGTGCTACTTGCCCAGAACGTTTGCCAGTTCTGCCTTGAAGGCATCAACGTTCTCTTTCTTGACGGCCTTGGTTGGGACGATGATCTGCTTGTTTTCCGGGATGGCCGACTGATCGCCGTTCAGGTAGTCGATCATCAGCTTCATGCCCTGGTAACCGAATTCGAAAGGTTGCTGGACTATTGTGGCGTGGATTTCGCCGCTTTTGACTCCGGCCAGAGTTTCTTCGTTCTCATCGAAACATACAATCTTGACCTCTCCGACCTTGTCGCGGGACTTGATCGCACTGCGTATCGCCGGGCCGTTGTAGCCAAACAAGCCCACCAGGCAGGCCACATCCGGATGCTTGGTAAGCGCATCGAGTGCGTTGTCTTTTGCCCGAATCGCATCACCTCCGTCTGTCCTGACACCTGCCACCGTGATGTTACCTCCGGCAATGGTCTTCGTGATCCCTTCGAGTCTCTGCCTCGCATTCAGTGGTTCCAGGCCCCCGACAAACAGCATGATCTTTCCGCCTTCGGGGATAGCTTCCTTGATCATCTCGCCCGCCTGTCTTCCCGCAGCCACGTTGTCGGTGCCGATATAACATGCCCGCTTGCTTTCCGGGGCATCGCTGTCGATCGTGAACAGAAGGGTTTGTGCAGCCGCTTCGTTCAGCATCTCGGTCTGGTTGGCCGGATCGACGGGACTGATGGCCACCCCGTCCACGCCACGGGCCAGGAGATCGTCAAGCACTCGTTTCTGTTCGGAGGCAGTTGCCTCGGAAGGAATCCTGAAATCGAAGACAAACGTCCCCAGGTCTTCTTCCGCCTTCTCGCAGCCTCTCCTGGCTATCGTCCAGTAGTTGTCGGCATTGATCGTGAGAAAGGCGAGTTTCAGTTTCTTCTGCCCGCCCTCCGTACCTTCCTGGTCATTCTTCTGTCCGCATCCGGAAACGAGAAAAGCCACGGATACCGCCATCGCCAACATTACACACATCACCCGCTTCATACCGCACCTCCTGTGGATTGAGATCTTTCCGTCAAGAATTCCATCCCCCATTGCCCTGTGCGGCGGAGGCCCGCCGCGCTCCAGAAGAATGTGTCGGCATGGAGGGCGGCGGGCCTCCGCCGCATCTCCGCACATTGTTATCCTTTAGTTCCGTCAAGACGTTCGTTCAAAGCCTTCTTCAATTCACCGTCATCAATACTGCCCACGTCGATCAAGTCTGGAACACCGGGATATGACAGAACGGGGCCCACCACTGAGTCGTCCAACTCCCTTATTATGTCCGCAAATGGTTTGTGCACGGTTGAGGAAACACTCGATAGTGTTGTGCGGCTCTGTCCCTGCGATTCCTTGCGGTGCGCCGGGTACCCGCATCCTATCTCCACGGAGAAGAAACGGTCGAAAACAAATCTCAGGTTGACGTCCCCTGCCCAGCCGTATTCGAAATTGAGCGCGAGGGAGAGACAGTTTCCGCCGTTGATCTGGCCGAACAGCCAGGCGTCAAGGGGACTTGTTATAAGGCCGCAGAACACGCCGGGATACTGCATCACCGAGTTGAGATATCCCTGCCCTGTCCCGCAACCACCGACAACAAGGTCTACTTTTTTCAGCTCCAGCAGCAACGCAGAGAGCAGTCCGGTGTGAATGTAGGTCATCTCCGGGCTGGCGCCGGTCTTCGTCATCCCCGCGTTGATTATCGTATGCCCTCTTCCGTCAAGGGCCGACAGGATGTCGGCATTCTTGTCGGCAGCACTTGTTTCATTGATTACGGCTATCCTCATCGACGATCATTCCCTTCCCGCATTTTGCTGTCCAACAACACCCCGGCGGAATGCCTCTAACCTACACAAAGGCCTTCGCGGCTTCCACGATGTTCTCGCTGTTCATCCCGTAAGCGCTGAATATTGCTTCGTTGTCGCCGGACTCGGCGAACCTGTCCTGGAAGCCGAGCCGTTTCAGCAGGCAGGGGGCTTCATCGGTCAGGACCTCCGAAATGGCGCCGCCGAGGCCGCCTATGACGCTGTGGTTCTCGATGCTCAGTATCTTTCCGAAATCATTCGAAGCCTTGACGATCGCCGTCCTGTCTATGGGTTTGATCGTCGGCATGTGGACCAGCCTGACCCCTATGCCCTCCTTCTTGAGCTGCTCTGCGGCGACAAGCGCCTTGGGAGTCATCATGCCCGTGGAAATAATGGCAAGATCATCGCCCTCATGCAGCACGTACGACTTGCCGATCTCGAGCACGTGGTCCTCGCCGAATATCACCGGCACTGGATCCCTTACCGTTCTAAGATAAACGGGCCCCTCGAAGTCCAGGCAGGCTTTCACCGCGAGCTTCGTCTCCATCGGGTCGGCGGGCACGACCACCACCATGTTGGGCATGGCGCGCATGACGGCGATGTCCTGCACTGCCGCATGGGTTTTGCCGGCGCGGCCGGTGGGAAGACCACCATAGGCCCCGTTGAGTTTCACGTTCAGTTTCGTCTGAGCAACGGAAACGCGAACCTGGTCAACAGCTCTCTTGGCGAGAAACACCGCGAACGTTGAGACCATCGGCATCCAGCCGGTGGTAGCCATGCCGGCCGCCGAACAGACCATGTTCTGCTCGGCAATGCCCATCTGGTAGAACCTCTCGGGGTATGCCTCGGCGAACAGCTGCGTCCTCGTGGACGGCGAGACGTCGGAATCGAATACCAGCAGTTTCGGATAGTCCGGCGCAAGATCCCTCAGGGCTTCACCGAAACTCACTCTTGGTGCAATCATGTCGCCTATATTCACTGGGCGTCTCCTGGCGTGAGCTCGGACATAGCCTGTTCAAACTGCTCGTCGTTGGGTGGAATGCCGTGCCACTGCCAGCGTCCTTCCATGAACGAGACACCCTTGCCTTTTACGGTGTGGGCGATGATTACTACCGGGCCGTTATCTGACATGTCCCTGGCGCGTTCCAGCGTTTCAACAACGGCGGCCATGTCGTGCCCGTCACATTCCAGGACATCCCAGTTGAACGCCTTCCACTTGTCTGCCAACGGCTCAATGTTGAGTGCGTCACTGGTGGTTGCGGAAAGCTGGACCTTGTTGCGGTCGAGGATCACTATGAAGCGTTTGATCTTGTTCGAGCCGGCGTACATCGCCGTCTCCCAGACCTGTCCTTCCTGGGCTTCTCCGTCGCCCAGCAAGGCGTAGGTATAGTAGCTGTCACCATTGGCCTCGCCGCCCATGGCAATGCCGAGGGCCGACGATACGCCCTGGCCTAGGGATCCCGATGACATGTCCACGCCTGGAGTGAGCTTCATATCCGGATGTCCCTGGAGAATCGATCCCATCTGGTCGAAGGTGTCCAGGATCTCCTCAGAGAAATAGCCTCTCTTGTAAAGCGTCGTGTAATAACCGGGGGTGCAGTGCCCCTTGGATAGAACGAACCTGTCGCGATCAGGCATGTCGGGATTCTCCGGATCAATGTTCATAATCCGGAAATAGAGAGCGGTCAGTATCTCGGCGGCCGAAAGCGATCCCCCAAGATGGCCGCACTGCGCCTTGTGCACGATCCTGATCATCTTGATGCGCGTCTCTGCTGTGATGGCTTCGAGTTCAGGTATGTCCATTCTCGTGCTTACCCTTCCTCTCCCCAGTAGCGCTCCGTCACGATCTTCTCCTCGGTAAAGAAGTTGATCACCGACTTGCCCTGCGCCTTGATGTCCGAGTACAGGGAATCCTTCATGCCGCCGAAAGGCAGGTAGGCCACGGGCGCTGGTATGCCCACGTTGATGCCTATCATGCCGCACTCGGTTTCGAGTTTGAACCGGCGGGCGTAGTAGCCATTCTGCGTGTAGATCGAGGCCCCGTTTCCGTATTGGTGATCATTGATGATCTTGATCGCCTCGTCCAGGTCGGCGGCCTTGAGGATAACAACCACGGGGCCGAATATCTCCGTCCTGTGTATTTCCATTCCCGGTTTGACGTCCGTGAACACTGTCGGACCAATGAAGTGGCCCTTCTCGCAGCCTGGCACGGAAACGTTTCTTCCGTCCAGGGCCAGGGTGGCGCCCTCGTTCACCCCGGTTTCGATCATGTCCTGTATGAACGCTTTTGACCTGGCGGAGATCACCGGGCCCAGAACCATGGCTTCATCCGCCACCGCGGGGTCGAGCGGGTCGCTGATAAGTACCTTCTTCGATGCGGCGATGAATTCGCGGCAAATGGTTTCGTACATGGCATCGCCAACCCCGACGATAGCCGAGGCCGCCATGCAGCGCTGGCCGGCGCAGCCGTAGCAGGAGGTGATCATGTTGCGGACGACTTCGCTTACCTTCGCGTCCGGCATGGCGACCAGGTGGTTCTTTGCTCCGCCCATGGACTGGCACCGTTTGCGCGCAGCGGCGCATTTCTCCATAACCAGCCCGGCGACCCGGGATGATCCAACGAAAGAGACCCCCTTGATGACGGGGTGGTCCAGGAGTGCTTCGACCACCTGCTTGTCGCCGTGCACCATGTTGAAAACGCCCGGGGGCAGTCCGATCTGATCGATGTATTCCGCTATAAGGTTGAACGTGCGGGGGTCCTGTTCTGATACTTTCAGAACGACGGTGTTACCCGTGGCCAGGGCGTAAGGCAGGAACCAGAAGGGAACCATGGCGGGGAAGTTGAAAGGAGATATTATCGCGAACACCCCTACGGGCAGGCGCAGGGTCTCTCCATCAATGCCATCCGCACACCCGACGACCTTATCGCCCTGCTGAAGTGTCGGCATGCCACAGGCAACTTCGGTATTCTCAAGGGCCCTCTTGACTTCCGCGGCAGCGTCGGGAAGGGATTTGCCCATTTCCTCAACAAGTACTCGCGAAATGTTTTTTTCGTTTTGCTTCAGGAGCTCTACCAACTTGTAGAGAGATTTGATGCGCCTTGATACGGGAGTCGAACTCCAGCCGGGAAACGCCTGTCGGGCCGCGGACACGGCAGCATCTACGTCGGCTTCCGTTGAGAGCGGCACGGACCCGAGTATCGCGCCGGTGCTGGGGTTTTCGATCTCCAGGGAGTCTGACCCCGCGGCTTCAACCCATGCCCCATTAATGTAGTTCTTCAATCTTTCAGCACTCATTGTCTCTCCTAAAAAAAAGATTCCTTTTGGTCTTGATCTCATGGTCAAGAGGCTATAGACCTACATAATGGCTTTATAGATATCGTAATTGATCTGCAGGGTCAAGTGGCATATATACAAGAATTAAGGAGCGAGAGATGGATACGGTAGGAATTGGATTCGTCGGCGCCGGCGAAGTCTCGGTGATGCATAGCAGGGGAATCCAGAACATCCCCTATGCAAAGGTCGTGGGACTGTGGAACAGGACGGCATCCACGGCAGAGCGAAGGGCCAGGGAAGAAGGATGCAAAATGTATGCGACGCCGGAGGAATGCGTCAATGATCCTGAAGTCGATGCCGTATTTGTGATGACCAACCTGGAGACGCACCTGGAATACACCAGGATGGCCATCGAGGCCGGCAAGCATGTTCTGTGCGAGAAACCGCTCTGTGCTTCGACCGAAGACGTGAGGAAGATGAAGGCCATTGCCGACGCATCGAATGTCGTTTGCATGCCGGGGCACAACATGATCCACGAAGAGGGAATCTTCCGCGCGCGCGACATGATACAACGCGGCGACCTGGGTAAGATCGTCTCCTGCTACGTCATGTACAACATCCACCATTCCGAGGAGCGGGCGTTGACTCTTCCCGGAACGACGAGACACATTCTGACCCACAACCTCTACACGATGATGTTCCTGGCTGGGCGGCCGAGGCGGATCTCGGGGTTCCAGGCGAACAGGCATTACAAAGAGCTGGACCAGGAAGATATTACCCTGGTGAATGTCGAACTCGAGAACGGCGGACTGGCACATCTCTGTGCCAGCTTCGCTGCCGATGATCTCTCGACTGCGCCCTGGACATTTACCATAAAAGTGATAGGCACAAAGGGCTCGACACACTATACCTATAATGACTGGGCCTGCGCCGGAGCGGGGCTCTCTCACTCGAAGACATACAATGCTTACCAGGACACGCTCTCGAACGAGGTCAGGTACTTCATCGAGCGATGTATTCTCAATGGGGAGGCGCCACCGTCGACCCTTGAAGACGGGATTTGGGCCCAGATGGCAACGGAGGCCGTTGAGAAATCAATAGCCGAAGGCATTACAGTGGATGTAGGTTAAGGTTCCAAGAACAAGGAGGAAAGCATGTTGAAAAGAGTATTGGAAAGTATGGTAGCGGTACTGGTGTTGGTCATCCTGGTGACGGGTTGCTCACAACCGGCAGATACAGGCTCAGCGAAGCCAGACGAGAAGGGACACTCGTGCGCGCTGCTTTCGGGCACGGGAATGGGTTCGGGGGCTTCTCCCGAAACCGCAGGCTCAGACGCGGTTGTCGCGGCCCTCAAGAAGCTTGGGAGCGACAGCGCCGACGTCATCATCGTTTACGCAACCTGCAAGGGTGAAGACTACGAAGCGACAAAGGAACAGGCTTCGCTGGCTTTCCAGGGAGCGACAAAGGCGGCAGGGGATAATCTCGTGGTTGGCTGCATGGCCACGGCGGGAATCCTGACTTCCGAGGGGTACGGCGTGTCGAACAGCGTTGGAGCGGTGGCCCTGAAGGGACAGGGCAGCGTCAAGATCAAGGTCGACAAGGTCAACGAGTTCCTCGAAGGGATGGAGAAGGCCGGAGAAACGCTAGCCAAGAAGATCGCCGGCGACAAAGACGTGGCCATGATACTGCTCACCGATTCCAACATCTCGCACAACGCGCCTGAAGTCGCGAACTTCCTCAAGGGTGTCAAGAAGGTCGTCGCAAAGGGTGTCGCGATAGCGGGCGGAAACAGTATGGGCTTCGACGATTTTCATGCCCCCGTATTCTACAAGGACGCACTCCTCGAGAAAGGCGGTATCGGAATCATGCTCTCGGGCCACCTCACAGTCGGCATCGGGATTGCAAACAACTTCGAGTTCGTGAACGAGAAGCCCATGAAGATCACGAAGAGTGATGGCAAGGCCATTTTCACCCTCGATGACAAGCCTGTCGCCGATGTGGTGGAAGCCCTGACCGGTGTCGACAAGGAAGGGCAGAAGGATATCGGTGCAGCATTAAAGAATATCTTCGCCTACAAGGTTGAGGACCGTCCATTCATCAGGTTCCAGAGGGCATTGAAGGAAGACGACAAGGGGATCTATTATGATGGCTTCCCCAACGGCATGCCCGAAGGCGATGAAGTGTATGTTGCACGTTACAACCAGGAAAAGCTCATTCCATCTTCGGCACAGAGTGTGAAGAACGCGCTGGCGTCGATGGGCGGAGCAAAGCCCGCCCTGGCAATGCCGTTTGTCTGCTGTGGACGAGCCGGCGTCGGCCAGGAACAGGTCGGAGAAAACACTGCAATCCGTGAAACCCTGGGCAAGGATGTTCCGGTGATGGGTTTCTATGCCTGCGGTGAATACTACACGCCGGATTGGAAAACGGAGGAGGAGAAGGCAACATACTGCCAGTTCTCGTCCATCGTTCTCCTGATCGGTAATTAGAGTGAAGACGTGAAAGTCTTAGGCTGGCTGGTGAGTAACAGGTTGGAAACAAGTATAGAAAGGGAACAGAAAATGTCAAAGAAACTGCTGATTTGTATGGTAGGGCTCGCGGTTATTGTGAGTGCCTGTGCGGCGTATGCCAACTGCGGAACATGTGCAAAAGACAAGAAGAAGGCGAAGCAGAACAAGTTCATAGCAGGCAACGGTCTTTCCAACGCCACGGATGCAAAGGAAGCCGGTGCTGAGGCTGCGACTCTCGCCAAAGGTGGGCTGGGCTCCCATGACGCAAAAATCGTCATTGTGTTCGCCGGCAGAAAGCAGACTTCCCCGGCGATGATCGAAGGCATCGCCACCGTCTTTCCAAAGGAAATCATTTACGGTTGCGAAGGTTATGGCCCTGTCACCCAGGCGGGCAACCTTAATGACAATGGAGTTGCGGTTATCGCGCTGGGCGGTGAAGTAAACATAACTGCCGCCGCGGTCGCGGGTGAAGGAAAAGGCAGCGAGCGGTATCTCAACTGCGGCAAGGCACTCGGGGAAGCGCTGAAGGATGCCGCGTCAAAGGAGAGTAAGGGCAAAGTTGTGCTTACCTTCGGCGATCAGCATGTTGGCGACAACAAGCATTTTGCCAACGGATTGAAATCTGTACTCGGCGAGAAGTTCCCGATCATCGGTGCTGCCGCGGGCGGCGCAAACAACAAGGAAGTTGTCAAGGGTGAGATTGTCACGGGTACGAATGTCGGCATCCTGATGAGCGGCGATTTCGAACTGGGTCTTGCCAGGGAAGGCGGGAAAGGCGGCGAAGGATTCATCAAGGCATCCGGGGACGCTTTCCAGAGGGCAGTGGGAAAGAACAAGGACAATCTTGTCATGAGTTTTGTCTTTGACTGCGGTGGCCGCAGGGGCGCAATGAAAAAGGTTGAAGACGGA
This sequence comes from Kiritimatiellia bacterium, assembly GCA_030744755.1. Taxonomy (GTDB): domain Bacteria; phylum Verrucomicrobiota; class Kiritimatiellia; order UBA8416; family JADHWI01; genus JASLPY01. The sequence continues at coordinate 101,726 of JASLPY010000009.1, forward strand.
CTCCAGAAGGAGATGGACAACATGCGGGCGCCCTGCGGCAACGCTCTCATTTTCGGCTTCTACGGCGGTGGCGAGATCGGCCCCGTGGACAATGACTCACCGTCAGAAGGTGTGGGATACAACATCAGCGTCGGATCGATATTTGTGAAGTAATCGAGAGCGCTGTCATCGGTCATTCGTTCCTGGGGGGATTGGGAGCCCCCTCAAGGGAACGTTGCCCAAATGGACTTCGGACACCATGGCCAACTTGGACGTTCGATGTTGGGCGTTGGGCGTTACCCCCCTCCCCTCTCCTACCTGCCGGCTACTTCAAGATCGATCCTGGCTTTCATTCTCTTGCCGGGGGCGGTGACGATCAGTTTCGCTTTGCCGGGGGCCTTGTACCTGCTGCGCAGAACTGCTACGGCTTTGCCGTAGAACAGCGGGTGGGTAGCGTCCGTGAACGAATCCAGCCCCATCTGGTTGCCGTTGGCCACGCCCATGAGAGTGATGGGCCCCTCCGTCCTGAATGCCAGTTTGTCCATTGCCCGCGGGCACACCAGGCCGTCCTTGTCCGTCATCTCAATGGTTACGTAGGACAGGTCCATGCCATCTGCGGTAATGGTCCGGCGGTCGGCGGTGAGGCGTAGTTCTGCGGGCTCTCCAACGGTCTTGACCGACGTTTCGCCAATCACTTTGCCTTGTTTGTATGCAACCAGTTTTAATTCGCCCGGCTCGTATGGAATGTTGTCCCAGAAAAGACGGTACTTGCCCACGACGTTGAAGTAGTCGTCCGGGGCGCTCCAGAAATGGTGGTTGCCGGTCTTGAACATCACCCTTGCATCCCTTATTGCCGGGTCGCGCTGGTTGAAGGACATGCGAAGAAAGCGGGCGCTGACCTCGGCAAAGGTAGCTCCGCTATAGCCCCTGTCGTCTTCTCTCTTGATGACGTCGCGCTCGCTCCAGTTCTTGCCGTCACTCGATGTCTCAATGCTGAACTCGTATTCCTGCGCCTTACGCGCCCAGGAAATGTAGACGTGGTTGAACCTCTGAACTTCTTCCAGATCAACCTGCCAGTGGTGAGGAGATTCCGCCTCTCGAGCAGGCCGCCAGTCGCTGAGATGATTCTCATCCAGCGCATTGGATGCCTTGCCGTCATTTCTCAGGTTGTTCATTTTGGGATCTTCGCTGCTGGCACTCGCCTTCTTGCCGCGCGCCAGGTTCGAATCGAGCAGGCCCTTCTTCTTTCTGCCCATGCTCCTGCCGTTCAGAAACAGCTCGCCTTCATCGCCATTGGTGTAACCGAAAACTGGAATCATCTCGCCCTCGTGCCCCTTCCAGTTCCAGTGTGGTGCAAGGGCCAGTGTCTTGACGTCCGGCCGCCAGTGGCTGCGATAGAGGTAATAGCTGTCTTTCGGCAAGCCTGCGAGATCGACAATGCCGAAATAGCTGCTGCGACCGACCCAGCCGTTCTTCTTATCCACCTTGGTGCCATTGTAGGGGGTCGGCTCACCCAGGTAATCAAATCCCGTCCAGACGAATTCCCCGAGCACGAAACGGTCGTTGATCATTCGCTCGAATTCATGTTCCGGGATGTCCGACCACCGGGCCGAGGTCACGACGAAAGCATTGCACTCACCATCGAACGCGTAGTCTGTTCTGCCTGACGGCAAACGAAGCTTGTAAGCACCGCGGGTGCCGAACGCGGAAGCGGATTCGGTGTAGAGGATCGGCTTCTCCGGGTAGTTCTTGCGTGCGTTCGCATATCGTGAACCGTAGTTCCATCCGGAGGAATCAAGCTCGTCGAGTATGCCCTTTTCCTTCTCTGCCAGGTGAGGCGAACAGAACCCCTGTGATACATTGCGCGTGGTATCGTGCTTTCGCACGTAGCCGCGAAGCAACCGGTTGGCCTCGCCGTCGGTCTTCTGGCGCACCTCGTTGCCTATGGACCAGAAACAGACCGAAGGGTGATTGCGATCGCGCCTCACGAAGTTGCGTATCTCTTTCTCAAGGTGCTGTTTGACATCGCTCAGCTTCCAGGCGTCGAAGGCCTCGTTGTAAACTACAAAGCCCATACGGTCACACAACTCAACCAGCTCGGGAGCAGGCATGTTGTGACTTGTGCGGATGGCATTGACGCCCATCTCCTTCATCATCTGCAACTGCCGTTCCATGGCACGCGGAAAGAATGCGGCCCCGAGCGGCCCGTGATCGTGGTGTAGATTAACCCCCTGCAGCTGCAGGCGTTTTCCGTTGAGAATGAAACCGTCATTGATCGTGACCTTGACGGTTCGAAAGCCGGATTCAACAGAACTTGTATCGACTGCCTCGCCGTCGGCCGTCACTGTCGTCATGACCTTGTAGAGGTTGGGGCTCGACACGTCCCAGCGCAGTGGTTCCTTTACCGCGAGAACCACACTGAAGATCTCTGTCTTGCCGGGATCGATCTTCCTCGTCTTGCTCTTTCCCGACGCCGCCTTCTTCGAGTCAGGCGAAAGACAAGTTGATGCGACGGAAACGGTGGCGGGTTTATCGCCCCTGTTGATGACTTCCACGCTGATGTTGAGACTGCCTTCTTCGTCCGTAACCTCAGGCGTGGTAACAAAGGTGCCCCAAACCGGGATGTGGACCGCGTTCTTCAGTAACGCCGTGACCTTGCGGTAAATGCCCGCGCCGGGATACCAGCGCGATGAATGGCCGTTGGTGTTGGCATGAACCGCAAGAATATTGTCGCCACCGAAGTTGGCCGCGTCTGTTACGTCGAGATGAAAAGAGCTGTAGCCGTAACGCCATGCCCCGACCTCTTTGCCGTTCAGGTATATGGTCGGGTATGCCATGACCCCGTCGAAGATGATTATGAGACGCTTTCCGGTGGTGTTTGCGGGCAGCTTGAAATGCTTGCGGTAGACACCTTCACCTTTCCACGGAAGCTTGCCCTGGTCGCCCCTCGCCGTTGGACCATCGAACGGCCCGGCGATCGCCCAGTCGTGCGGAAGGTCCACTTTTTCCCAGGAGGAATCGTCTGTGCCGGGAGCAACCGCTTTCTCCATCACGTCCCGGGCCTGCTCCATCTCTTTCTTGTTCCTGAAGCGCCAGTTAAAGTTGAAATCCTCTAAGCCGGCATTGTCAGCGCGCAGGGGAACTACCCAGAACGCGGACAACATGGCTTTCAGTAAGAGACGTATCGTCCTGCTATTCCTCATGCGTGGCCCTTTTCCGCTGGTTGTGGTGTATCAATAAGTGTGACACCCTGTTTATAGCGTTGAAAGCGGGAGAAGGGAAGGATTCAACGCCCAACGCCCAACGTCCAACAACCAACATCCAAGTTGGGAGCGGGAGATTTGAGATTCGGGATGCTAGATCCCGTCTATTCTGAAAGACACGTGGATAACAAGCCCAATCTCCCCCCTTGGATGTTGGTTGTTGGACGTTGGGCGTTGGACGTTGGAAGTCGGGCGTTGGGCGTTGAAAGCCGCGCCTTCTTTATCAAGAGCAAACCGTGGGTAGAAACCACTGCTGGTCTTTTGCGGTAAAAACTGGGATGGTGTGCTCATGATTAGACAGAGCTTGGATAGGCGTGGTTTTTTGAAAGCCATTAGTTGCGCAACCGGTGCAGTTGCTTTTGGGCAACGTGCGTTTGCCGCCCCCACCCGAGACAAACCGAACATTGTTCTGCTCTTCGTGGACGATCTTGGTTGGAACGAGGTGAAGTACAAGAAGAACCACTTCGGCATGCCCAACGTTGACGCGCTTGCCGACGAAGGCATGACTTTTACCGACGCGTATTCCGCATCACCAACCTGCAGCCCAAGCCGTGCTTCGGTGATCACCGGTCAGCATCCCGCCCGCCTGCGCCTGGTGAGGCATGTTCCAGGCAGCAAGGATGGGACGCATGCCAAGGAGTTTCACACTTATGGGAGGGATCCCGTGAAAATGCCATCCCGCAACTGGTTGCCCCTTGAGGAACCATCCCTCGCGGATGCGCTCAAGCCCCTGGGCTACCGCACGGCCTTTGTGGGCAAATGGCATCTCGGCCATGACCCGTATCACCCGGTCAGACACGGCTACGACGTTCAATTCGGAGTGTCCAACTGCGGGCACCCGCGCAGCTATCACGCGCCGTATTTTGCAGACATTGATGACACGTACAAGGAACTGCCGAAAGGAAAGTACCTGACCGACCAACTGACAGATGATGCGGTGGCGTATATTGAGAAACAGGATAAGACACAGCCCTTCATGCTGACCCTGTTCTACTACTCCGCGCACGATCCATTTGACGCGTCGGAGGAAATGACTGCGGAGCTCGAGAAAGAGAATCCGCGCAAAGCTGTTTATCCATTGGCCTCGATGCTGGGATCCGTGGACAAGTCAGTCGGCCGCATCCGGGATGCCTTGAAAAGGAAGAAGTTGGACTCCAACACCGTGGTGTTCTTCCTTGGCGACCAGGGCGGCAAGATCCCCTCCCCTCCCATGCGCGGGACAAAGAGGGGTGGCCAGGCCCTCTACGAAGGTGGCGCCCGTATCCCGTTCATCGTCAAATGGCCTGGAGTCGTCAAAGGCGGCACAACGAGTTCCGAGCTGGCGGTTACAACCGATGTCTTCCCGACAATGCTGGGAATGGCAGGGGGAGACAGCTCCGCCTTCCCGAAGCTCGACGGCAAAGACCTTGCTCCCGTGCTGAAGGATGAGGCGAAACTGGACCGGAAAGAGATCATCATGTACCGGAGCTACGAGGATCAGTATGCAGCGGTTCGTTCGGGCAAATGGAAATACATCGCGTACCGCAGAGGGCGAAACGAATTGTTCGACCTCGAAAGCGACCTGTCGGAAAGCAAGGACTTGTCAACGGCTATGCCGGAGAAAGTGAAGGAACTGAAGGCTGTACTGCGCGCCTTTGAGAAGAAACTCGATGTTCCGGGTGTTATCGGAAGAAGGGAAATCAGGGCCGTTAGACCAAGGTAGTGCCGTACGGTCCCGGGGCAGAGAGAAGAGAAAGGAAGGGTCTTATGGCTTGGCTGGTTTTTGCGCTGATGACTGTAGTGTCGTGGGGGCTTTACGGCGTCTTTCTTCACAAAGGACAGGTGTTGATGGCGGATGCGGTTAACGGTCGCTACAAAGCGTTCTTCTTTGTAGGGATTGCCTATCTATTGGTTGCTGTCATCGGTTCAGCCGTGATGATGGTCGTCAACGGCGTTCAGTGGAGTTTTCCCGGCAAGGGTATGGCTTGGTCAACTTTAGCCGGATTTGTCGGAGCAGTTGGGGCTTTCTGCGTTCTACTTGCGTTTGGCGCGAAGGGAACCCCAGCTGTTGTGATGGCCATTATTTTCGCCGGAGCTCCGATTATCAATGCCGTCGTTGCAATGGGAATGCACCCACCCCAAGGCGGGTTCAGTTCGTTGGATTGGCGATTCGTCGCAGGGATTATGTTGGCGGCGGTTGGCGGGTGTCTTGTGACGCTCTATCGACCATGAGGAACCCATGAGAATGGCCTCCTCGCCATCTCTAAGCACACACCTCTGATCCTGTCTGAAGCCGAGGGTTTCTGACGGGGAGCACAGGAAAACGGGAAGTTGGATCGTTATCAGCGACACTGCAGACTCCACACGGCACCTTTTGCTGCGCCGGTTTCGCCTATTGCATCCACCCGCCAGTAATACGTAGTGCCGCTTTTCAGTTGTTTCGGCCTGTAGATGTTATTCTTCTGCCTTCCCATGTATTCCGGCGATTTGACCGTCGCCTTTTCAACATTGCCCCTGTCGCCACCTAAGTACAGGTCGCTATGTTCTGCCCCCCACCCTTTCAGCCATATCAGGTCACTGCCGGGAGCGATATCCGTCGCACCATCCGCCGGAACCGGATGGCTGGCCAGGGCTTTCTGGAAACCAGGAATCCAGTAACTGCTTTCTCCAAACTCATATGCCCCAACGTCCGGTGCCTTGCCGGCATACCGTCCGGTTATACCCGGGAGTTCAACACCGGAGTCAATCAGCGGCGATCCCTTTCGTGGCCTGAAGTCCCGATTGGCGGCATCGCGTAACTGCGCCGCCACGTCGCCTATGAAGTTATGGTCAACCGTTCCGCCCGGCGGCACATCTGTCACTGCAGGATTGCGGTGCCCACTGATTTCGCCGGCGGCGTTGTTGCGTGTCACCGTTCTCCTGTTGTGCCTGTACTCCTGCACCTTCGCCGGTACGCCAATGTCCACATTGACGTTATCGAAAGATGAGTTATGGGCCACCACGTGATCGTCGCCCTTGAGCTTGATTCCTTCCTTGTTGTGCGTCGTATCCAGACCCCACACCACGTTGCGGTATACTCGCGCCCGACGCATTCTGGCTTCCACATTCTGCATGCCCGGGCCATCGGGGCGTATGCCGAACTTGCTGTGTCCAAAAGACCAGTTCTGTCTCACAACCGTGTCCATATGCGGGTGCACCTGGATCGTCGCGCCGTCCTCCTGCATTATGCCCACCGTTGGTCCTATCCTGCAGAACTCTACCAGGCAGCCGGCAGCCACGCGGAGGCACTCAGAACCGCCTGTGCGATTAGCTTCAAGACGCCGCAACGTGTTGTTGTTGTATGTCCGGACGGAAACACAGCCGATCCCGCTCCAATCGATATTGGCCATCAATACGTTTTCCGCAACATTCCCGGATCCCAGCAGGCGAAACGCCGCCCCTTCGCAGTCCCGGAAGGTACAGTTTCGGATGATGCTTCCGTTTGCGTAAAGGTCCGTGGCACAGAATTCCTCGGCCCACATTCTGGTGTCTTCAACTTCCACCCCTATCATGCGCCTGTTGGTTGCGAAGTTCCGAAAGTTGCAGCTTTCAACGCGGCAATTGCGTGCATTGTTGAAACGGAAAGTGCAGGCGAAGAAGTCGAAGCCTTCAAACGTCACGTTACTGCTGCCCTGTACTTCCGCTGCGTATGTCAACGTCTTGCCGCGAACATCGCGGCCCGCCGGGCTTCGCCCGTCACCGCACCACAAGTACAGCATTCCGGTTGTCCTGTCGTAGAACCATTCGGTCGGCGAGTCCAGCAGTTCAAGTTTGCCTTCAACAAAGTACCGGCCTTGTTCGATCACTTTCTCCCGTTTCCACATTGATGAGTGATCGTTGATGATCTTTGGTATCGTCGAACGCTTAGAATGGCGAAGGGCGGGCTGAGTGAACTCCCGGGTGTAGTCAAACAGGCCTTTTCCTTTCGCGTGATTCCTGACAAACCGCGAGAATGTAACGAAGCGCCCAACATTCAGAATCGCGATCGCGCCGGTAAGATCCAGGTCCAATTCAGCCAACGCATCATCATGCAGTTGGCCAAACTTGCTCTCTCCGCCTTGTCTCGCCCAGGCCCCGCTGTCGCGGCCCGCCCAGAGGTAGTTATCCGCGCCGGGATCTAGCGATGCGTTCGGCCAGCGGGCGGACAGCATCTCGGTTCCGTCCACGAACAATTGCCAGGTGTCTTCTTCTACCTTCGTCTTGTAGATGTTTCCCTTGTGCTTAATCCATGGGCCTGCGATCGGTTCCGTCCCGTCCAACACCACCTTCTGCCCCGGGCACACCTTGAAGATTACCGGTTTCTCCTCAGTTGCCTTCACGTTTTTCAGCACAACGTTCTCATGATACGTCCCCGCCTGCACGAGGCACGTATCGCCGGCCTGCATGACGCTTGCTGCCTTCCCGATTGTTTGGAAAGGCTTCTCCGGCGAACCGGGGTCCGTGTCTCTACCGGCAGGCGAAACATGAAATACGCTGCCGGCAGCAACCAGCGGGGCCGCCATCAACGCCAGTACGATTAGATGTTTACCGTGATGTGTCATATAGGTGCAGCTACTCTACAACCCGCAACTGCATGATTGGAAGTGTGAAAGGCGAGGAAGTACCAGGCGGGCATGGTCTTTTGACATTTCTCGCGTTGGCTTTCTTTTACCCACAAGTATGGCTGGGCAAAGCAGTGCAGATAGATTCCTTTCCGGTACAGAATAGCGTAGGCATTTGTGGGGAGCCTTTTGCGTTGTGATCTGAGCGAATAATAGCAGTACGAAAAGAGGGTCCGAGATTGTCTTTACCCCAAAAAGG